>CATNCF010000010.1 GCA_950097145.1 uncultured Lachnospiraceae bacterium | reverse complement strand
ACAATTACAGGATGTCGAATGTTGTTGCAGGAATCGGATGCGGGCAGATGCAGCATATTGAAGAGCATATACAGAAGAAACACGAAATTTATAAAACGTATAAAGAAGCCTTTTCGGATATAGAAGAGATAGAAATGAATCCGTTGAACAGGGAGGCTGTTGACAACAACTGGCTTTCCTGCATGACGATTTCAGCGGACAGCAGTGTTACACCAACGCAGGTTATGGATGCTTTAGATGCGGAAGGTATTGAAACAAGACCAATATGGAAACCGATGCATTTGCAGCCCGTGTTTGAAGAATATGATTTTATTCAGCTAGAGGATGGGATAAGCGTAAGTGAAGATATTTTTAACAGAGGGCTTTGCCTGCCGAGTGATATTAAAAATACAAAAGAGGATATGGAACGTATTATAAAAATCGTGCGGATACAGTTCCGGCAGCAGTAAAATTATCGCTGTGGCAGAATAGAAGTGGATAATTTTTCATATATCCCGGACAGCAGTGATATCTTCCAGTTTTTTATCGGAGCCGATGAATGTTTCAGATTATGGTATGCTTTCTGGCGGCGTACAGAAAAATCTGATGCCTGCCGGATTGGTTATCGCTATTATACACAAAGACTTGATTTCCGATACGGTTCTACCCAATACGCCAACTATGCTGCAATACAAAATCCATGCAGATAAAAAATCACTATACAATACGCTGCCGATAGAAGGTGTACAGCATTTCGGTCTTTGCCAAGTGGACGGAAGGAGATAAATTTGAGTGCCTTCATAATATTACAGTTGGGGAATGTAAGCGAATTATAAACAGGGTAGTATTTTGGTGTTTCTTAGGATTTGTTATGTTTTTTTCGGTTTACCATACAAAAATAAATTTGGACAGGTATACTGTGCGTAATACACAGGGGTTTGTACTGAGCAGGTGATTTTAATGAGTAAAATAGTAGTTTTGTCTTTTTCAGAAGAGGAGGAAGATGTCTGCCGGAGAATGTTACAGTTTATAAGTGAAATTCCACAGTTTGAAGACTGTAATGTGCTATAAGTGGAAAAACACCTTAGTATCGGAGAAATGAAGCTGAACTTAGCAGAGAAAAATGTGGTCATACATGGTGCGGAGGTTATGCTTACCAATAGGGAGTTTGAAATACTGTATTTGTTGGCGCAGAGTCCCGGCAGGATATTCAGCAAAGAGCAGAACTATGATATTGCCTGGCAGGAGCCGTATTCTGGTGATTACAATATTGTCATGAGCCATATCCGCCACATAAGGGAGAAAATAGAGGACAATCCGGGCAAGCCGCTTTACATACAGAGCGTATGGGGCATTGGCTATCGGTTCAACAAAAATTTAAGCAGCAGTCTGTGATGTGAAAACAGATTGCTGCTTATTTTTTGTCCTGTACTCCTAAGAGGTATTCGCAGCATACATGGAAGAACTCTGCCAGAGCCGTCACTTCATAATCCGGGACGAACCTTGTCCCTTTTTCAATCCGTAAAACGGTCAGGACGCTAAACTCATATCCGGCAAGCTGGAGCTGCTCGGCAAGGGCTTTCTGTGACAGCTTCCTTTCCGTCCGCAGTTCCATAACCTTTTGACCGATTAGGCTTTTAGAGTTGCTTTACTTATTCCAATAGATTTTAATATCCTGTCACCAACTTTCATATTATATGCTGCATAAATAAATCTCATATCTTATCAGTCTTTTCTTGTCTGTGTTTTGTAGAAATTTGGCTTTCTGCGTAAGTGGGAACCGCCTGTTTTTTCTGGTGCAGGTACCGTGCCAGATACACGAAGGGCGTGTCCGCAATGCTTGTGGCCACAAAAATAATATAGCTGGCGATAACAATGGAAACCAGTGTCTGTGTATCATAGGTGCCCAAAAATGCGCCCCACGTGAACAGGACTGTGTTTAGAAGCTGGGATACCAGCGTGGAGCCATTGTTCCGGAGCCACAGGAATTTCTTGGAGTCCCCGAACCTGCTTCTGGTGAACGCCCACCATTTATGGTATGCCCACACGTCGAAAAGCTGGACAATGACGTATACAATAATGCCTACCGCCATTAAGCGGGGGGTATTGGAGAAGACTGTGCGGATGGCCGGGGATGCAAAATCATTTTCATTTGGCACATACAGCATCCAAGACTGGCTTAAGAAAATGAAAATGACTGAAGTGGCAATCCCAAGGTAAACCGCAGTCTGGGCGGCTTTTTTCCCATAAAGCTCGCTCAAAATGTCCGTTACCAGAAAGGTTGAGGCAAACAGGATATTGCCCAGCGTCATTTCCATGCCGAAAGCAGTTACCATAATCAAAACTTCAATATTTGCCGCAATGGTAGCCAGCACAGTCCACAAATACAGCCCCTGCTCCTGAAAGAGCCAGAATAGGAACAGGACTGTGGAAAAAGTAAGAAATAAGGATACCAATAAAAGAATTTCATTCTGCATGTTCTACAACGCCTCCTACGCCGAAAGCAGTATTTTCCATTAAAATATCTACCCGGCTGTTTTCTATGTATTTTGGATAAAGTTCCTTGGTGAAACTTGCAATGACACGGGGGTCTGGCTTGATGGGCTTTTTGTTTTCCTGCATAATGTTGATGCAGACCCGCTCAAAATAGGCAAGACCAGTTTGGATGTCCCTGTCCATGCGTTCCGCAGTCTGGCCGGGGATGCCTTGCAGCAGGCAGACCTCGTCAAAATATTCCGCTAGTTCCTCTGGGGAACGGGCGTTAATGCCTTTATCCAGATAGCTTTCCCGGAATAGGGCATCGAAGGTTTCTACCCCGGTTTTCACCTTCAGTTCAATCCCATGGGCTGCAAAACGCTTGCGGAATGGGGGAATTGCCTCCCGGTGCCGCCAGTGGCACTCAAAATGTACTTGGGTGATATGGCAGTCTTTGCAGACTGTTTCAATCAGTGCAAGGGTTTCCTCATCCAAGTCCACAAAGCTGCCGGAATTAATTACCTCAAGCTTATGGTGGATGCCAGTGACTTTTTCAAGCTGTTCCCGGTTCAGGGCAAAATTTGCGCTGCTGTCTGGGGAAAAATCAAGATGGTAGTCGCAGAAGCGGCAACGTCTCCAAGAACAGCCATGGCCCCGCAGCATTACGATTTCACGGGGATTTTTTTCATTGATGACCGCATAGCGGTTTGGATTAAAATCTTCCATGGACTTCCTTTCTGTGCAGCTAAAAATATGCACAATGAATCTCAGTGTTTATCAGTTCTGGATGCAAGAACAAAGTGAGCAAGCCCACATCATTTCCTAGTAACATGGTCTTTCCTATGAAATAAAAAAAGCACGCAGAACGTGCCCATACAGAAAAACGGTTTTTCCGGCACAGGGAGCCTGTGCAGAATCCTTCCGTTTTCATATCCCTAGTTTTGTTTAAAGACAGGATGGTCACGAACTGTCTTATGCAATTTTGTCTTGCCATACCATGCAGGCAGATTGCCTGTCTGCGAGATATTCTACCATATTGGAACTGCATTTGCAAGAGGAAAATTATTTGAGTTTCCCCATTTTTTCAACATCCTCATTTGTTCCTAAATAAAATAAAAATGCAAAAACACTGTATCTTTGTTATAATTGAATCACCACAAAACAACAAAACAAAGGAGTGTTTTTGCATGATTAATTATAGCAGATTAGGATATGAAAACTTATGCTGTCTGGAGTCCCTTTCCAAAAACTTTACTCCCAAATGCGTCCGCGCCCTCGACCGTGGTTTTGGTGCCAATGACTATTACCGCTATTTCCTGAAACGAGGGGAACGTTTTATCATCCGTGCAAAAAAGAACAGGAATGTTATTACTCCGGTGGTTAAATGTCGACGTTTTTACTTGCTTAAATTTCCATCTGCCGCGTTGTCATCAATCGTTGCAGCACTCGTTACAACTCATTCTTCCGCCTTGCAGATGAAAATTTATTCTTCGTAAAATTCGTCGACATTTAACCGCCGGAGTAATATTTACAACGGGAAGACGTGTAACATCATGGATGTGGCGCTGTGGCATAAGGGAGCATACCGTATGGATTTCAAGGATAAAAGAGGCAGGAGCGTCCAGTGTAAGATGAGCTGCATCCCTGTAAGGCTTTGTGAATTTCCATCAAAAGAACTGGTTTTGACTGTCGTATATGGCTTTGGGGAGAAACCCATGCTGCCGCTTTCCAACTTGAAAATGCAGGAAAAGAAAAAGCTGTGCCACATCATTACTAAAGTATATCTGGAGCGATGGCGGATCGAGGAATAACCTGTTTGAATACTTTAAAATAGCTGATTGCGAGACATGAGAGTTTACAAAATGGAGAAACTCAAAATCATGATCTCCTTGACAAATAATTTTGCTTTTTATATAATGCAGATAGTTTGCTCGGAGGGTATATTGCTCGGTGGAAGGAATATGCTGGATAAGGCGCAGATTGAAAAATCTGTTCTTTATCCGGCTTTTTTATTTTTGGAAAGCAAAAAGAGATCAGAGGAGATTAGAGAAATGATGGGATGAAAGGTATATGCCGTGAAAATAAAAGTTATATGTGACGAGTATGGGGCAGGATGAGTAAACGGGAAAATCCCTGGCCGGATTCATCCACAAACTGAATCCATAAACCGTATTTGTCCAGCCGGTCAAGTCCGATTTGTTCTATAGATATTACTAAGGCGGTTAAATGTCGATGTTTTTACTTGTCTAAATTTTTATCTGCTGCGTTGTCATCAATCGCTGCAGCACTCGCTGCAGCTCAATCTTCCGCCTTGCAGATAGAAATTTATTCTGCGTAAAATTCATTCGACATTTAACCGCCTTAGTAATAGTTTCCCATTCTCATAGTCTGTCCAGGATGAAAAATTGTCTGTAAAAGTCTGCAGCCAATGAGCGATGCTCATTCCTTCCGGTTCCGGGATCGAGAACATATATTGCTGTGATGACGCCGAACAATAATATTATTGACAGGAACAGGATCATTCGGAAGAAAGGATTGAAATTCTTTTTACTTTTCATAGGGATTTACCAGCTTATAGCCTAAGCCTTTCATTGTGATAAGATACCCTGGGACGTTAGGAACGTTTTCGATTTTCTTGCGCAGGTGCCGGATATGGACCATGACCGTATTATCACATCCGAAGCTGTCCTCCTTCCAAACCGCTTCATATAAACGTTCGCGGCTGATAACCCGTCCTTTGTTTTCTGCTAAGTACTGCAGTCTCGCAATAGGATTCAATCTGTTCGGCTTTGTATGGTATTGTCCTGGAATTTATTGGTTTCGGGGTCGCATATGTTATTTCTTAAATTTTTCGAAACTCTTTGAAAAAGCGGTTGTGCTATTTTGGGCCTTGAATTATAATAGTATCAGGTTTCAGGCGCAGAATCTGAGCCAGAAGAAGGAGAATTCAGGATGAGCGATAAAGAACGATTTGAGGATACAGATTTACAGAACGGCGGACAGGATATAGAATCACAGGACGAACACGGAGACGACGGGTATGAAGATATCTGTTATATCTGCCGAAGGCCGGAGAGTAAGGCCGGGAAAATGATCCGGATTCCCAACAATATCTGCATATGTTCAGATTGTATGCAGAAAACCTTTGATACCATGAACCATACGGGGTTTCCAATGGGAGACATGGGGAACTTTGGAACTATGCCGAATATCAGCATGATCAATCTGTCAGATTTGCCGAATATGAATATGATGCCCAAGAAGCAGAAACTGAAAAAGAAGAAGGAAAAAGAGGACAAAGAAAAGAAACAGCCGGTATTGGATATTAAGTCTATTCCAGCGCCCCATAAGATTAAGGCAAGCTTGGATGAATATGTGGTAGGGCAGGAACATGCCAAGAGAGTAATGTCGGTGGCAGTATATAATCATTACAAGCGGGTCACATGTGATAATCTGGACGGCATAGAGATTGAGAAATCTAATATGCTGATGCTGGGTCCTACTGGAAGCGGCAAGACTTATATGGTGAAGACGCTGGCGCGGCTTCTGGACGTTCCCCTGGCCATTGCGGACGCTACTTCATTGACGGAAGCAGGGTATATCGGCGACGATATTGAAAGTGTCGTTTCCAAGCTGCTTGCAGCGGCAGACAATGATGTGGAGCGTGCCGAACATGGTATAATCTTTATTGATGAAATTGATAAGATCGCCAAGAAAAAGACTACCAACCAGCGGGACGTCAGCGGCGAGAGCGTACAGCAGGGGATGCTGAAGCTTCTGGAGGGAGCTGAGATTGAGGTTCCTGTGGGAGCCAACAGCAAGAATGCCATGGTGCCTCTTGCCACAGTAAATACTAAGGATATTTTATTTATCTGCGGAGGCGCCTTCCCGGATCTGGAGGACATTATCAAAGAGCGGCTCAATAAACAGTCCGCCATGGGCTTCCATGCAGACCTGAAAGATAAATATGACGGTGAGGAGAACCTCTTGCAGCGGGTGGAAGTGGAAGATATCCGCAAATACGGTATGATTCCAGAGTTTATTGGCCGTCTTCCCGTAATTTTTGCCCTGGACGCATTAACGGAAGATATGTTGGTGCGGATTCTCACAGAGCCAAAAAGCGCGATTGTTAAGCAGTATCAGAAGCTGCTTTCGATAGATGAAGTAAAACTGGATTTTGAGGATGAGGCCCTTCATGCCATTGCAAAGAAGGCTAAGAAGAAAGATGTAGGCGCCCGTGCCCTCCGCGCGATTATCGAAGAATTTATGCTGGATATCATGTATGAGATTCCAAAGGATGACAATATAGGAAGAGTAACAATTACAGAAGATTATATTGAGAATAAAGGAGGGCCTGTTATCAGTATGAGGGGCTGCCTTTCCTTAGAAGAAAAAACTGCGGCAGGAGTCTGAACAGGTTTTCCCGAAAGAAAAATATAGAACAAAAAATGAAGGTGTTTTCCATTATGGGGAACACCTTAAATTTTTACTATAAGCTTAAAAAAGTGTTATATCATATTTTTCTGAAAGTTGTTACAATGGTCTCACAAAGCGCATGAAAAAGAAGGAGGAAACGTGTATGAAACGAAGAATTTTAGCCGGGATTTTAAGCCTGGCTATGGTGTTCACTATGCTTCCGGCGTCTCCGGTAAGGGCAGAGGGTGCAAACCTGGGAACCAACCTTGCCCTGAGTGCAACGGCAAGTGCGGACCATAACAATACGGGACCGGGAGCAATCAACGACGGGACATTGGCAACAGGAGATCCGGCTACAAGCTGGAATTGCTGGGATGCACCGGAATCAGGTTATCCCATGCCAATCACTCTTACATGGAGCGAACCACAGAAAATCGCGTCCATGCGTGTGATGTGGTGGGCAGACGGAGGCGGCGTTATCTGGCCTTCCAACGCCAAAGTAGAGTATCTTGATGGCGAAGAGTGGAAAGAAATTGCAGACGCAGGCACAGATCACGGCGGCTACAATGGTGAAAATGGCGTCTGGAATAATGTAAACTTTGACAAAGAAATTACTACAACTGCACTGCGGATGCGTGTGGGCCGAAATGCTACGGGATCAAGCGGCGTCGGCATCAGCGAGTGGGAAGTATATGGAACAAAGATTAAAGAAGAGCTTATCCAAGCTAATATTGTTGGCAGCAGCAAAATTACCAAGGGTGAGACAGAGAAGTTCACAGCAAAAACGGTACCGGAAGAGTTTTCTTCCACGGCGTCTTACGAGTGGTCTGTAAGCCCGAACAGCGTAGCAGTTATCGAGGGTTCTGCTAATACCAATGAAGTATCCGTAAAAGGGCTGGCTGAAGGGGAAGCAGCGCTGAGCCTTAAGGCTACCCAGGACGGCGTAACCAAGGAAACTGAATTTAATATTAGAGTCCGTGAAGATAAGATTAAAAGCATTGATATCTATAAAACTTCCACGGCGGCAGGGACAGCTCCGATTCTGCCGGATTCTGTAGTGGCCAACGGATTAGAGTTTGATGATCCCACACCTTCCTTAAAGAGCGAAACCAAACCGGAATTTGATTTTGCCGAGGAATTTAATTCAAAATTAGTTCCTGTAAAATGGGAATCTGTAAGTCCGGAAAGCTATGCTAAAGGCAAGGAAGGAATTTCCTTTACTGTAAAAGGAACTGTGGAATATAAAGGCAAAAATTATGATGCAACGGCAATGGTATCTGTGAAAGATGCAGT
Organism: uncultured Lachnospiraceae bacterium; assembly: GCA_950097145.1. Lineage (GTDB taxonomy): Bacteria > Bacillota > Clostridia > Lachnospirales > Lachnospiraceae > Petralouisia. Next base: position 69,152 of record CATNCF010000010.1, on the reverse strand, counting down.
TGCGGCTCCAGAATCAAACAGCAGCGTGACTTTTGAAAATGTTCAGCTGAACGATATTTTCTGGGCGCCCAAACAGGAGATTAATGCAAAATCTTCTCTGAAGAAAGCAATCTCGGAGATTGGCAAAGCTTCAGGCGGAGAACCCAATTTTGACAATGCCATCAAGAAGCTGAATGGCGAAACAGATTATGACGCATTCAGCGGCTATGTATTCCAGGATTCTGATATTTATAAGAGTATCGAGGCAATTTCCTATACCCTTTCTGCAACCCAGAATGATACCGATCCGGAAATGGCAGAAACCAGGAAATTCTTAGAAGAAACTCTGGAAAGATGGATTCAGAAAATTGAAAAAGTACAGTATGCAGACGGCTATATCGGCACCTTCTTTACTTTAAGGAGCCAGAGTTCCAGCGGCGGCGGCGCTCCGGGAACCCATCGCTGGCTGAATTTCTCCAACCATGAAATGTATAATGCAGGACATTTCCTGGAGAGTGTGGTTGCCTATACACGTTACCGTGAAGGAATGGGCAAACCAGATTACAGACTGTACATAGCAGGCAAGCGTTTTGCCGATGAGATCGTTTCTTTATTTGGACCGTTCGGAACGCGCCATGAGGTTCCGGGACATGAAGAGATTGAGCTTGGTATGGTGAAGTTTGGTAAATTGGTGGAAGAATATGAAGGACAGGGAACTGCCCAGGATTATTACGATACAGTCAGACTTTTAATCAACAGGCGTGGTGAAGACTCTGAACTGCGTGAGAGCGGTTATTGGGCAGGCACTTATTCCCAGGATCAGACTCCGTTTAAAGAAGAGACAAACGCAGTAGGCCACGCAGTGCGTGCAAATTATTTCTACACTGGAATTACAGATATTGCAACACTGCTGCCAGACGGGAACGGCGACAAGAGCGCTTACCTTGACAGCCTGGATACTATCTGGGATTCTGTAACAAACAGGAAGACATATATTACGGGAGCAATCGGCACAACCACTCCTGGAAGTGATTCCGAAGGATATGGCAAAGATTATGACCTGCCGCCAGATCAGTCTTATGCAGAGACTTGTGCAGCCATTGCGGCAGCAAACTGGAACCAGAGAATGAATCTGGTACATGAAGACGCAAAATATGCAGATATGGTAGAGCGGAACCTCTACAATTCTGTTCTGGTAGGTACGAACTTAGACGGAAACCGTTTCTATTACAGCACAAGGCTTCGTGTAAACGGTGGAAATGCCCGTTCTGAATGGTTTGCATGCGCCTGCTGCCCGCCAAACCTGATGAGAACCATTGCAGCTCTGAGCGGTTATATGTATACCGTACATAACGATACCTTATTTGTTAATATGTACGTTGGCAGCGACGGAAGCGCAAACGTAGGCGGTACACAGGTTGGATTGAAGCAGGAAACAAATTACCCATGGGAGGGCGCTGTAAAACTTACCGTTACCCCCAAGGAAGCTAAGAAATTTACCATGAAAATCCGTGTTCCAGGATGGGTAAATGAGCAGGAAAATAGAACAGTAACTGTTAAAGTAAATAATACGCCGGTAACTGCTGCAGCAGAAAAAGGCTATATTGCAATTGACCGGACATGGAATGCAAATGATGTGGTAACTATCGATATGCCTATGGAAATCCGCAAGACAGAATCCCATCCGAAGGTAGATGCAACCAAGGGACAGATCGCCCTGCAGAGAGGCCCGGTGGTATATTGTATGGAAAAAGCGGGAAATGCGCAGCTTAATGCAGATATCGCTGATTTTGATCCGCTGAACTTCATTATTCCAAGAGATGCAGAACTGAAGGCAGAATATAACAAAGATTTGTTAAACGGTGTAGTAGAGATTACTGGCGATGTAAAATATGCCAGCGGAACAGGCGTAATTGATGCGAAACTTCAGGCAGTTCCTTACTATGCATGGAACAACCGCGGAGATGATGCAGAATTTACCCCGGGATTAGAAACTCCTAAGAATAATTCCACCAAGATGCTGATTTGGACCAATGCGGCTGATGCAGAGCCAGATTCCGATCCAACGGTTTCTCCGGACGACGGAAAACCAAGCATTCCTACTGTAAATGTACCGCAGCTGCGCAGCTATGCGACTCCTTCTGTAAATCATGTTGGATGGGGAGCAGGCGCTGACAGATTCGCAGACGACAGCATGAGTACATTCTGGAACGGGCATAACGATCCAGATCTTGAAACCAAGGATCAGTGGATGATGTATGACTTTGGGGAAAGCAAAGTGAAGCTTACCGGTTCTGATATAAGCTTCTATGACGACGGCAACGGAGTAATGGTTCCGACTGCAATTACTGTTGAGTACGAGAAAGAAGACGGCACCTGGGCAGAAGTAACCAAAAAAGGCGAGTGGACATTTAAGGCCACAAATGAAGTAACCTGGCAGATTAAACCTGAGTTTGAAGAAGTAGAGACTTCCAAGATCCGCGTAACGATGACCCATGGGCAAAGAGGCGGCAGTAAGGTTGCAGTCGCTGTATATGACTGGAAACTGGAAGGCGACTTTGCCGCAACAGCAGAGGAGAAGAAAGGGCTGTCAGACGCAATTGCCAATGTGGAAAGCATTTTGGCAGGTTTGAAGGAAGAAGATTATGTTCCGGCACAGTGGAAGGCTCTGCAGGATGCAATTGCAGCAGCTAAGACAGTAGCAGAGAAAGAAGGCGCTGGTCTGATCACAGAAGTTGCCGCATCACAGAAAGCGATTGCAGATGCATACGCAGCCCTGGACAGAAAAGCAGATACCGCAATTGTGGATGCATTACAGAAGCTGGTTGATGATTATAAGGCGAAAAAGGAAGATTATTCAGAAACAAGCTGGAAGGTATTTGAGCCGGTATTGACGGCTGCAGAAACTGTAATCAAAGATAGTGTTGGCAAGCAGGAATTTAAAGACGCACAGAAGGCAATTAATGAGGCGGCAGCCAACCTGGATCCCAGAGCAGATGCACAGTTAGTGAATGATTTGAAAGCTCTTGTGGATACATACAGCGGAAAAGAAGCTGAGTACACAGCGGCAAGCTGGGCGAAATTTAAAGATGCTTTTGCAGCGGCAGATACCGTTGTAAAGAGCGGCGCACCAGGACAGACAGAAGTAGCAGAAGCAAAGAGCGCATTAGAAACCGTTGTGTCTAAGCTGGATAAAAAGGCGGAAGCAAAAGCAGTGGCAGATTTGAAAGAAGCAGTAGCGTCTTACAAAGAAGCGGATTATACGGCAGAGAGCTGGAAACGGTTCAAACATACTCTGGAAGAAGTAACTGGAATTGCAAACAGTGAAGATCCAGGAGAGAAAATGATCAGTGCAGCTATGACTTCTCTTAATACCGCAAAATTGAAACTGGTGAAGAACGCAGACAGCGCTTCTTCCACGAAATTAAATACGGCGATAGAGGATGCAGGCAAGAATTACAAAGAATCAGATTATGCGCCGGATGTCTGGGCAGAGTTCAGCCAGGCGTTAGAGACGGCAAAGAATACTTTGGGCAGCGGAGAAACAAGCCAGGAGATGATTGATGCTGTTCAGAAAATGCTGGATGACGCTATTGCAAAATTAAAAGCACAGCCAGATAAGAAGGCTCTAAGCATAGCAATCAGTGATGCCGAAAAGTATAATGAGTCAGAGTATACTACAGCGAGCTGGGAAGTAATGGCTTCGGCATTAAAAAATGCAAAAGATGTTATGAATAGTACCACGGCAAGCCAGGAGATGGTAAATACAGCGAAAAAAGCGCTGGATGATGCGGCGACACAGTTGAAGAAACTTCCAGTTGCTGTTGAGACAGACAAGACAAAACTTGCTGCAACGATTGAAACAGCAAAGAGATACAAATCAGCAGGCTACACCACAGCAAGCTGGAAGGCATTCACCACAGCATTCACCACAGCACAGAGTGTTCTGAATAATAAGGATGCGAGTCAGACACAGATAGACGCTGCAGATACGAACTTGAAGAAAGCCATCAGCGGACTTCAAAAAATAAAGGTTATCAAGAAGAAAGCAACTGTCGGCTTAACCGAGAAGTATTCTGTTAAGACTAAGAACTGCACCTATGTAACATCCAATAAGAAGATTGCAACAGTAAGCAGCAAGGGTGTAGTATCTACGAAGAAGACAGGTACCGTTACCATTCAGGCAGTGAATAAGAATGGCAAGGAAATTACAGAATTCAAGATTACCGTTAAGAAAAAACCCACGAAGATTTCCAAAGTTACCCCGGCAAAGAAGACTTTGAAAAAGGGCAAGACCTGCAAACTGAAAGTAACCCTTCCTAAGGGAACTGCCAGCAATCAGTTGAAATTTACTTCTTCCAACAAGAAAGTTGCAACGGTAAGTTCCGCAGGCGTAGTAAAAGCAAAGAAAAAAGGAAAAGCAGTGATTACTGTAAAGACCTTTAACAACAAGTCTAAGAAGGTTAAGATTACGGTAAAGTAATGAATTGAGCATTTCATACAGGGGCGGAAAATTCCGCCCCTGTTATGCAGTGAAAGGGGAATACAATATGAAATTAAAAATATTAAGAGGCGTGACAAGTATGCTGTTGGCAGCGGCATTGTTGTTTACCTCCGTACCAGCAGTGTCTATTCCTGTGCTGGCAGCGGAGAAATGGGAGGAAATGGATAATCCGGCTCTGAGGGATTATGCAAAGCCTTCCGTCAGTTATGTAGGATATGGCATGGGAGCTGATAATTTTGCGGATGAGAATATGGAATCATTTTGGAATGCACATGGAGATCCAGATCTTGCGGCAAAAGATCAGTGGATGATGTATGATTTTGGCGACAGAAAGGCAGAAATTAAAGGAAGCAGCATTAAGTTCTACGACGATGTCAATGGGGTAGTCTGCCCTGCGGATATCAAGGTGGAATATGAAACAGAAGCAGGCGAATGGTCAGAAGTAACTAGAACAGGTGATTGGATTTTTGAAGGCAACGTTGAGAAAACCTATGAGTTTGAGCCAGTCACAACTTCTAAAATCCGTATTACCATGGTACATGCAAAGTCTGGAAATAATAAGATGCCAGTTGCAGTAAATGACTGGAAACTTCTTGGCGATGTGCCAGAAGATTTTCCAAAACCAACGCCGGTAGAACCAGAAGAGCCCAGTGAAGACTTGAAATTGCCGGATGCAGCCGTTTATGCAAAGCCAAGCGCCCATTATACCTCTGATTGGGAAACTGTGGACGGTATCAATAATGCAGAGTTTGAGCCTGCGGGTTCTTCCATTGGAACAGGCCTCGGCTGGGGGAACTGGCCCCAGGCAGCAGGAACCAAATGCTGGATTCAGTACGATTGGGAGGAACCGGTAACCACGAAAGTATTTGAGGTGTACTGGTATGGAAGTGAAGCGGGCATGAAGATTCCCTCCGATGTAGGATTCCAATATAAGGATGCGGCAGGGGAATGGAAAGATGCAGAATTGATTTCCAATAGCAGAAATTTTTCAAAGTATGATAAATATAACCAGATTACAATTGGAGAGATTTCTACCAAATCTATCCGTATGAATATGACTGTTGTGGGAGACTCCTGCGGCGTATACCGCTGGAAGGTGCATTCTAATGTCAGCGATGAATTTGTGGTGTCATCAGCAGGCAGTTCCCTGGTAATCCCAGAAGTTAAGGAAGGCAGGGTGGCAAGCCGTATCCGAAAGAGCCTGACACTGCCGGCAAAGGCAATGAATGATAAAGTAAACGTTACCTGGAAGAGCAGCAATCCAGCCGTAATTTCAGACGACGGCAAGATTACGCCTCCAGCCTGGGATACAAAGGTTACTATGACAGCCACTTGTACGCTGGCAGCTAACGAGAGTATTAAAAAAGACAAAGAAATTGAGATATTGGTATTATCAGATAAAACGACAGAATATGCTATGACCATCGATCAAAAGAATAAAGGCGTTGATATCAGCCAGGAATTGTTTGGCGTATTTTATGAAGATATCAACAGTTCTGCAGACGGCGGCCTTTCCACGGAACTGGTAAAGAATAATTCCTTTGAAAATTATCAGAATATACATTCTGCAACAGCGCCGGAAGTAAAGGGCGATCAGAAATCCTGGAAGCTCCATTGGGACAGCAGCGCAGCTTCTAATTTTACCGTAGAAAGAGAAGCAGGTTTAAATGATAAAAATAAAAACTATGCAAAAATTACAGGCAGCCAGAAATTGTCCAACCATGGGTTTGTAGAGATGGCAAAAATGGATAAATCCGCCATGGCAATCACGAAAGACAAGAAATATGATTTTTCCATGTGGATGAAGGCGGACAGCGCTTATGCCGGAACGGTCAAGCTGAACGTGGTGGATGACGCCGGAACAACTCTTACTAATGAAGCTGCGCTGGAATTAAAAAAGACTGGAAAATGGGAGAAGATTACGGCTTCATTGACAGGAAATGACACAAAACTTGGTACATTGGTATTGAATTTTGAAGGGGCAGGCAGTTCAGACGCCATGTATATTGATATGGTATCCCTGATCCCCACAGACGGTTACGGTTATGGCAATAAAAACTATTCTTACGGTAAAGGCTTAAGAAAAGACCTGGTAGAAAAACTTCAGGAATTGAATCCAAGCTTTATCCGTTTCCCAGGCGGATGCGTGGTGGAAGGAAGCTATGGAACCGATGGCTATTACAATTGGGAAGATTCCGTTGGGCCACTGGAAGAGAGAAGAGCCATTGGAAGCTACTGGGGAAGTCCCTGGAAATCAGTGAATTATACAGAAAGGTATGGCTACATGATGTCCTATCAGTTTGGCTATCATGAGATATTGACGCTCTGTGAGGATTTAGGGGCGCAGGCGTTCCCGATTTTAAGCGCAGGAATTTTCTGCCAGTTCTGCGAAACGGCAGATCCTTTTACAGGGGACGCCCTCAAGCCATTTGCAGAGCATGCAACAAACCTTATTGATTACTGCTGGGGAAGTCCTGAAAGCGCCGATGAAACACAGAAATTCTGGGCCTCCAAGCGGGTACAAAATGGGCATGAGAAGCCTTTTGATTTAAATTATCTGGGAATCGGCAATGAGAACTGGGGCAAAACCTATTATGACAATTATATTTGGATCAAAAACTATGTGGAGAACTATGTCAAAGAACATTATCCAGACAGAAAGATTACATTAATTTCTTCTACGGGACCTTACTATCAGGGAAGCCAGAATACAGAAGCGTGGGGCTGGATTAACAGCAAAATGCCAGGGCAGACGCTGGTGGATGAGCATTATTATATTAATTATGCCGGAGACGGCAGCAATACGCTTTTGAATGATGATTATCTGTATGACGGTTACAAACGTCTGAATGAAGGCGGCAGCAATGTATTTATTGGCGAGTATGCAGGGCATCTTACTTCCACCAAAGAAAATGTGCTGGATACGGCCATCAGTGAGGCGGCTTATATGACTGGCATTGAGCGCAACGGCGACATTGTCCGCCATGCTTCTTATGCGCCCCTCTTTGAGCGGGAAGGCTGCAGAGACTGGGATTATAACCTGATTAAATTTGACGCTTACAGCAGCTACGGCACCCCAAGCTATTATGTGCAGACTATGTATTCCAACAATTACGGAAAGCACATTCTTAATACAACGCTGGAGAAATACAATTCTGATACGGCGTCCTATGATGAGAAGAAAGGGCATCAGACAGATCTGTATTATGTATCTTCGGAAGATGATGATTATATTTACACGAAATTGGTCAACCATGCAGATTACTCCAAAGAGATTACATTAAATTATCCAAGTGTTTCAGAAGGGACAAAGGTGGAATTAATCAGCCTGTCCGGAAATGCTATGGATATGAATACCATTACGGAACAGAAAAAGATCGCTCCAGTTACTTCTAATACAACCATCAGCGGCGGAAAGCTGGTCTATGAAGTTCCGGCCATGTCCCTTACGGTTGTAAAGGTGAACTACAGTGGAAAGACCGGGGAAGTAATTCCTCCAGTATCCCAGGATTCTATTAAGAATCTGGCAAATGCAGCGAATTTGGCAGAGAAAAATTATAAGAAAGCTGATTATACAAAACAGAGCTGGAACATATTTGCAGCAGCTTTGAGTGAGGCGAAAAGAATTGCCAGTGACAAAAATGCTACACAGGCCCAGGTAGATCAAGCACACAAGAATCTGCAGACGGCTATTGGAAATCTTGTGAAAATGAAGGTTACAAAAAAGAAAGCGACCATAGGCTTAAAAGAGAAGTATTCTGTAAAGACAAAGAACTGCACCTATATAACATCCAATAAGAAGATTGCAGCGGTAAGCAGCAAGGGTGTGGTATCTTCCAAGAAGACAGGTACGGTAACCATTCAGGCAGTCAATAAGAATGGCAGACAAGTGACAGAATACAAGATTACCATAAAAAAAGAGCCCAAGAAAATTTCCAAAGTAACACTTTCAAAGAAGAAATTGAAGAAAGGACAGACCTGTAAAGTTAAGGTGACGCTTCCAAAAGGAACAGCAAGCAATGTGCTGAAATATTCTTCTTCTAATAAGAAAGTAGTAACTGTGAATTCCAAGGGAGTTGTAAAGGCAAAGAAAAAAGGAACAGCCTATATTAAAGTAACAACTTTTAATAAAAAGACCAAAAAGGTTAAGGTAACTGTCAAATAGCAGAAGTATGCTGCTTACAGAAAGAGGATTCCGTTCATGGAATCCTCTTTTTTGGCATATGCTGATAAAAAAAGAAAGAGTAGTAATATGGATTGTGAAGAAGCTGTCTATTCAAATGATTACTATGATATAATTATGGACTACATTCTGGAAGCCACCAGAGAACCGGCAGATTCTTGTGTACAGAAATTGAATGATAATTTTAGCATACTCTATCTTCCAAGAGAGGGAAATCCTCCTTTAAGTATCAAAAATTATAGCTTTAATTCGATTCCGGGATGTTATGCACCTATGGATGAGAGCGCTTTGGAGGTAAGCGGTATTCTAAGGCTGCAGAATCAGCCGACTTTGGGATTGAAAGGACAGGGGGTGCTGATTGGATTTTTGGATTCTGGGATCGATTACGTGAGCCAGGTGTTCCGAAACACCGACGGCAGTACCAGAATTGCCGCGATCTGGGATCAGACCGACCGAAGCGGAACACCGCCTGAGGGGTTTCTTTATGGAACAGAATACCAGGATGAAAAAATTAATCGCGCATTAAATTGTGACAAACCCAGAGATATTGTTCCAGTCACCGATGAAGATGGGCATGGAACCTATATGGCAAGCGTGGCGGCAGGAAGTGAAATACCGGAAAAAAATTTTTCAGGGACGGCCCCTTATTGTAAGATTGCAATGGTGAAGCTGAAACCGGCAAAGGAATATTTGAGAGAGTTCTATTTTATCAATCCAGATGCAACGGCATATCAGGAAAATGATATTATGGCAGGAGTGGAATATTTAAGCAGGCTTGCGAAGGAACGTCATATGCCTCTTGTAATCTGCGTAGGCCTTGGAACAGATCTTGGCAGCCACACCGGAATCAGCCCTTTGTCCACCATGTTGAATTTTATGGCTTTGTACAAGGAACACGCCGTAGTAGTGGCAGCTGGGAATGAGGGCAATTCCCGCCATCATTTCCTGGGAGAATTGGAAGAGGAAGAAACCATACGTAATGTGGAAATCAACGTTGGCGCGGGCGTACAGGGATTTTATGTGGAAATGTGGGCGCAGGCTCCCCAGCGGTTTTTGGTGGATATCATTTCTCCCACGGGAGAACGGATGCCCAGTGAATATATTCTTTCTGGGGGACGGGAATATAGCTTTTTATTTGAGGATACTAAGGTATCTGTGGATTACCGGATTTTAGGAATTCTGGACGGTTCTCAGGTGATTTATATCCGTTTTGAAAAACCCACTCAGGGGTTGTGGAATATCCGGGTATACCAGGAAGGGCAAATTGGGCATTCCTTCCATATGTGGCTGCCGCTGGAAGAGTTTCTTACGGGAGAGGTCTTTTTTGTGCGGTCCAACCCGGATACTACCATTACGGTGCCTTCTGCCGCCGTAGTTCCTATGACGGTAGGCGCTTATGATGTCAGGGATAACAGTATTTACCTCAGGTCAGGCAGAGGATTTGCAGCGGATGGTACGATAAAGCCAAATTTTGTGGCGCCGGGGGTAGAAGTGTTTGGCGCGGCGCCGGGAGATATGTTTGTCACAAGAAGCGGTACCAGCGCGGCTTCGGCAGTCACTGCAGGGGCGGTGGCCCTTATGATGGAATGGGGCATTGTCCGGGGAAACTATTCTGCGATTTCAGGTGTAGATATTAAGAATATGCTGATTCGAAGCGCAGAACGTGATCCAAAACGTACCTATCCAGATCGGGCATATGGATGGGGCAGACTGAATCTGTACCGTGCATTTGAAGAAATCAGGATTCGGTAAATTTGTTGCCGGAAGAGTTGTCAGAAAATATTTACCAGAGAGAGTGAATGTGGTAGAATGGGAAATACATAAAGCTAAGAGTAAGCGTCAGGAGGAAGCAGGGAATGAAATACACAGCAGTGATTTTAACCATATTTGGAGGGGACTTTTTTCTAAAAAACTATATGGAGAAGCATTTAAACCTGGGAGAGGAGCGAGAAATCTGTAAAGGCAGAATTTTACTGCGCAGATACCATAATCCAGGTACAGCGCTGAATATTTTAAAGAAATGTCAGGGAACATTCAAGGCAGCTTGTGGAATTATGCTGCTGATATTGGGAATATTCTGGTTCATTCTTGTGAGAAAGAAGGAAAATTTTGGGACGATTCTGGGCTTGAGCCTTCTTCTGGGAGGCGGCGCCAGCAATTACTATGATAGAATTTTCAGGGGTTATGTGGTGGATTATTTTAGTTTTCATACGCCCTGGAACCGGCTGAACCGGATTATTTTTAATATTTCAGACCTATGCATTTTCCTGGGCGGAATGATACTGATATGGAAGTGCAGAAACAGATAAGGTATGAAACTGACAATTAGTTGGCAATAGAGAGTAAAGTGTGCAATTACATTCCTCTTGTGCCAGTGCGCATATTATGAAATAACAAAAAGCTGCCATTGGCAGCTTTTTGCAATCACCTGCGTTTCTTCAAATATCTTATATCTTAATAAAAAATCGAAATTCTATATTCAGACAAAGGTACATTGAGAACCTGATGAAATTAGCGAACGACAGTTACATTAACAGCCTGAGGTCCCTTGGAACCTTCGGTTACGTCAAATTCAACTGCAGCGCCTTCTTCTAAGGATTTGAAGCCCTCCATATTTAATCCAGAATAATGAACAAATACGTCGTTTCCAGATTCATCAGAGATGAAGCCATATCCCTTTTGGTTATTAAACCATTTTACTGTACCTTGCATGTCAGTACCTCCAATATATAATCTATGTCACTTTGTGACATGAATTTAGGATAGCACATTCTCTCCAAGAAGTAAAGGAAAATTTGCGGAATTTGTGAAATCCCCATGTTTTAAGAGGATTAAGTGGATAAAATTGCGATCATACAAGTGGTTCAAAAGGAATTTTATGATTTTTCAGAAAGCGTTTTATCATTTCATCCCAGGCATGTTCCAGGGACTTGTCCATGGAAAAGGTGCGGCGGGAAACGCCTGTGGTACAGGTGAGCTGTTGATTTTGGTAAATGAGATTCAAATACATTCCTGAAACATCTCCCATAGAGAGAGAATGGTCGAGAGACGCCAGGGTGCGCGCCAGGTTTTCTCTGGATAGCTGAAATACAAATTTGAAGGAGGAGGGGGTGCGTTTTCCTTTTATCAGTTCAAAGCAGGCAGGGCGGACCAGAGAAAAAGGGATGTGTTCTTCTTCTATGATTTTTTCGTAAGCTTCGTCTTCAGGACTGAAAAAATCTCTGTGGCAGTGTCCGTCCAGGACAAATGTTATGTAGGTAGTGATGGAACCTTCTGCCAGAAGGAAGCTGTCAAAAGTGTCCGTGCGCAGTAAAATATGCATAAATTCTTTTATATTTAAAATGGCTAATGCTGTCATAAGTACCTCCAGATTTTTGCTGTGAAAATCATTATAATTTTCAGCAGATTTATGATAATGATTTTATCTTAACAGATTTTTGGATGGCATTCAATTCCATTTTTCAATACTGGTAAAACCTATGTATTTATAGTATAGTAGTGGGAGATAGTAATCAAAACAGATACAGTTTATCGAATCAAACAGGAGGCAGAGCATGGAACAGTCAGAAGAAGCATTATTTCATTTACTGGAAAGGGGAACCAGTGCAGTTCTGGTGGTAAAGGAAGCAGAGGAACAGCTTTTAGCAGCAGGTTTTCAAGAATTAGGATTTGGGCGGCCATGGAGTATTTCAGAAGATGGAAAATATTATGTAAAACACCACGATACCACATTGTTTGCGTTTACCATCGGCAGGCAGGCGGGATTAGACGCCATGCGAATTGCAGCGGCCCATACGGATTTTCCATGCCTTCGGATCAAACCCAGCCCGGATGTGGAGGCAGGGGGATATGCCCAGGTAAATGTAGAAGTATATGGGGGAGCTATTTTAAATACATGGCTGGATCGTCCCTTAAGCATTTCCGGACGTGTGGCTCTTGCAGGCAGTGATGTGATGCATCCAAAGATTCGCCCCATTTCAGTGGAACGGACGCTGGGAGTCATTCCAAATCTTGCTGTGCATATGAATCGTGATGTTAATAAAGGAATAGAATTAAATAAGCAGACCGATCTTCTGCCTGTGTTTGGGCTTGTCAGTGAGGAGAAGGAGCAGCCCTTTCTTCATTTTCTGGCTAAGGAACTTGACTGTAAGATAGAGAATATTTTGGATTATGAATTGTGGGTCTACTGTCAAGAGAGCCCCAGATATGCAGGGATAAGCGGAGAATTGATTCTCTCTCCGCGGCTTGATAATCTCACCTCCGTACAGTCTTTACTGACAGGAATCATAGAGAGCCGCAGGCAGAAGGGTATCAATGTAATCGCATTGTTTGATCATGAAGAAGTAGGCAGCCGTACCAAGCAGGGGGCGGGTTCTATGCTGCTCGTTAATCTTTTGCACCATATACTGGAATGCTTTGGAAAAACACCAGCGCAGTGGGCGGAATGTTTGTATCATGCATTTTTCCTGTCAGTAGATGTGGCCCACGGCCTGCATCCCAATAAAATGGGGAAAATGGATATTACCAACAAACCAGTTCTGGGGCGCGGATTGTGTATTAAGGAAGCAAGTTCCCAGTCTTATGCTACAGACTGTGAAGCCGTAGCAGTGATAGAACAGATCTGCAGAAAAGAAAATATTCCATATCAGAAATTTGTGAATCGTTCTGATATGCCGGGGGGCGGTACGCTGGGAACTATAGCTTCAAGCTTTCTTCCTGTGAAAACGGTGGATGTAGGAATCCCGCTGCTTGCCATGCATTCGGCGGTAGAGACTATGGGAACCAGAGATATGAAAGCTTTGACAGATCTGATCTGTGCATATTTTCGAATATAGAATGAGGTATTTTATGGAATGGAAGAAAAGGATTACTGGAAAAAATCCCAAGAAAAAAATCCATACAAGATTAGCGGCGTCTTTAACGTTTGTTTTGATGTGGAGTTTTGGCGCTGGCTGTTCCCAGATGGATGTATCTAACTATTTTTTCCAGAATCATCAGTCAGAGGGTGTTTTGGAGGGTCAAAACCAACAATCAGAAGATATTTTGGAGAGCCAGAACCAACAGCCGGCAGAGAACCTGGAGACAAAGAACCAGGAGGAGCTGCCTCCAGAACGGATTTCTCTGGAGAAATATGCCTATCAGCAGCTTGACAGTGCGGGACAGACTGTCTATGATGAGATGCTGTCTGCGATTCTGGACCAGGAAAAAGATGTACAGATTTCTACTACGGATACGGAATTGATGCAGCGCGCTTATAAGGCGGTCTGCAGTGATTACGGAGGGCTGTTCTGGGTGGATGGGTATGTGTTTACCCGATATACCAAGGGGGAGGAACTAATGAGCCTGGAATTTTCCCCAAAATATACGATGACAAAGGAACAGCGGCTGGAACTTCAGAAGCAGATTGATGGAATTGTGGAAGCATGGCTTGCTGGTATTTCCATTAATGATACCGATTATGATAAAGCGAAGTATGTCTATGAGCTGCTGGCTTTAAACACAGAGTATGTGGAGAATGCCGAGGACAGCCAGAACATTGTGAGTGTATTTTTACGCCAAGAAACAGTATGTCAGGGTTATGCGTGTGCAGTCCAGTATCTTCTTGGACAGTTAGGCATTGAGAGCGCCATTGTGTCGGGTACAGCCCGGGGAGAACCCCATGCATGGAACCTGATCCGTCTGGATGGAGAATATTATTATATGGACGCCACATGGGGCAATAATGGATACCGCAATCAAGAAGGAAGGGAGACGTCGTTTATTGATTATAATTACATGGCCATGACTACTGCGGAACTGCAGATGGGACACCAGCCAGATTCAGAACTAAAGCTGCCGGAATGTAATGCAGTGCTGAATAATTACTATATAAAAGAAGGAAACTATATAGAAGAATGGGATTTGGATTTCATTGGCGGCAAACTTTCCCAGGCATGGGAACACCAGCAGGTGGTAACTCTTCGTTTTTCTGATGACAGCTTAAAGGAGCAGGCATTTCAGTATTTCATACAGGATGGGCACATTAGAGATTACTGCGGTGGGATAACGCAGATTAATTATATCGAGGACAGTCTTTGGAAAGAAATTAGTTTTTGTTTTGACCAGGAATAAAAAAGGCTTTTCAAATCTGGATATTTATGCTAGTATTAAGTGGTATTTAAAACTATGTAAAATAATGATGTGTAGTTTGTGAAGTTATTTTGAAAATCAAATATAGCAAAGAAGAATACTATATACAGAAGATGAGTAAGAATATATCAGGATTTATATTGCAGAAATATTCAGGAGGAAGAACATGAGTTATAAGATTGTTGTGGACAGTTGCGGAGAATTGCCGGAGAAGTTAAAAGGAGACGGACATTTTGAGTCGGTGCCTTTGGAAATATTTGTAGATGATTACCAAATGATTGACGATGCGTCTTTTGATCAGGCAGAGTTTTTGCGGAGGGTACGGGAAAGCCCCAATTGCCCGAAATCCACCTGCCCTTCTCCTGAACGGTATATGGAAGCCTATGACTGTGATGCGGAACATGTCTATGCAGTGACGCTTTCCGCACAGCTCAGCGGTTCCTGCAATAGTGCGCAGCTTGGCAGAAAATTATACCTGGAAGAGAAAGGCGAGAAAGATATTTATGTATTTGACTCGAAATCGGCATCGGTAGGGCAGACTCTGATTGCTATGAAAATCAGGGAATACGAAGAAGAGAGGCTTTCTTTCCAAGAGATTGTGAAACGTGTGGAAGCTTACATTGAAGGGATGAATACCTCCTTTGTACTTGAAACGTTAGAGACACTCCGCAAAAATGGAAGGCTTAGTAGTATGAAAGCATTTGTGGCCAGTGCACTGAACATTAAGCCGGTGATGGGCGCAACCCCGGAGGGTTCCATCTGTCAGTTAAGCCAGGCAAGAGGAATGGCGCGAGCCATAGATAAAATGATTACGGACCTGGTGGAAAAAACCAGGAATCCGCAAGAGAAAATTTTTGCCATTTCTCACTGCAATGCACCGAAACGGGCGAAAGAGGCTGCAGCTAAGGTAAAGCAGATGGGGAATTTTAAAGAGGTGTTTGTACTAGATACGGCGGGCATTAGCAGCATGTATGCCAGTGACGGAGGAATTATCATGGCAGTGTAGGAGGCCATGAGATCACTCCGGCAGTTAAATATCAAAGCACCTTGCGCAGGGCAAATTTTCATATACTGCGTAAAATGAATCAATATTTAACCGCCGGAGTAATAACATTGAAAGAGACAGCTATGTATCATTCTTCTGTGAATTTGGCTTTGTCCAGCGCCGACTGGATTGCTTTCAGCAAAACCATAGAGGTATACTGGTTCTCTTCCTCATAGGAGATATTTTCCAGTGACTGTTTTTCGTAAATCTGCTGACTGAGGTTATCCAGTGCAGGCTGCATCAGCGGGTACATGGCAGCAGTAGTTTCGTCCAGGTTCACCAGGCTGATGGAGTTGATGTGGGTACTGTCCACCATCACTTCTACATCGATGGCATTGTCATTTAGCTGAATGGAGGAAGTGTATACTCCCGCCGTATATTTCATGGTTTCTTTTGTGGTTTTGTCTTTGTTGTCTGGCAGGAACATAAAAATCAGCAGTAAAATCAGCAGGATTCCTAATACTGCAAAGATTGCTGTATAGATCAGTTCTTTTAAATGCAGAACAACGATTTTGGTTTTGGAACTCACAGAACTCCTCCTTAATTTCTCTTTGGTCTATTATATGAAAAAAAAGATGGAATATGCTATTGACAAGTCAACAAAAGTGTAGTAGAATTCTATTTGTGTGAGAGATACATAATATATAAGGTATGCGATAGTGGCGTAGTTGGTAACGCGCGACCTTGCCAAGGTCGAGACCGCGGGTTCGAGCCCCGTCTATCGCTCTCATAGATAAGAGCCGTGAACTTGAGGATTTCCCAGAGGAATCAAGGGTTGGCGGTTCTTTTTTGTTTTGATTTATGGCTGGTGTTCATGTGGTATTATCAAAAATAGTAATTATTTTTGTCATGAATTTTGTCACGATTATTTTTGGAAAGGTATAACCTTATTTTACAGTTATGATTGTCATAGGGAAAAAGGAAAGAGAGGCTGCTAAGGCAATATTACCCGAATGTGCGGCAGAACTTCAGGATATCTATACCAGAGAAGGAAACGGGCAGAAATGGCTGATGATTGATTTGGAAGATAGGGGAGAGTTGTATGACGATTTATTCCGTTTGATTGATATCCGAAAGAATTCTTCATAACAGCGGCGCTTTCAATCAAACGGAAATAAAACAGCCAGCTAATTTTTGCAGCGGAACTGCATGGGTGTACACTGGTATTTCTTCTTAAACATCCGGTTAAAATAAGAAAGATTGTCAAATCCGGTTTCCGAGGCAATATTACTGACGGAATCCTCAGAGGAAACGAGAAGCCTGGAGGCCATGGTGAGACGGTAATCATTTAAATAGTCTGTAAAAGATACAGACATGCTTTTCTTGAAAAATTTCATAAAATGCGATTGGCTGAAGCCACAGATTCCGGCAGCGTCAGCGATAGAGATTTTATCCTGGTAGTTCGTCTCTACATACTTCAATATGTCCTTAAGCCTTCCCAGTGATTTATGGGTTCGATGGGGCGTGGAGGTCTTGGCAAAAGAGGCAAGTTCATAAAAAAAGGAAAAGAGCTGTGCTTTCACAGCGAGCTGAAACCCTGGGGAGAAGTTTTTACAGATTTCGTCCAGGGCGTTTAGGCATCTGGAGAGGGCAGGGTGTTTGGGACAGTCTGTGGTATAGCAGCTTTGAAAGAACATTTTTCCCTGCATAAGCGGCTGGAAAAATTCTTCTGTGCAAAAGTCGCCCTGGGGGGCCATCAGCATAGAAAGCTGGAAGATGATATTCTCGTATTCCATAGAAGCATCAAAACACTGGTAAATGGCGTGAAGCTGGCCAGGAAGCACAACGATAATATCTCCCTGAGATACTTCATAAGGAACAAGATCCACAGAAATTCTGCCATTTCCTTTCTTTATATAAATAATTTCCATGTCATTGTGCCAGTGGGCAGGCACCAGAGTAAAATCCAGAGGGATGCTGCACAGATAAATGTTAAAGGGGAAGTTCTCATGCCCATGGGATTTTGTTTCCTGAGAATTTTCATATTCTGAGATGTTCATAAGAAAGACGTCCTTTTTATTATTTTGATAGTATTGTACTATATTTTGCTATCATACAGCAAGAAAAAAATGGAAAAACCAGATATAATTTTCTTGTAAGCAAAAATCAATGTATAACAGCCTGGATAACAGTAAACTCCGGGAATAAGCAATGAGAAAAAAGGGAACGCTTAGAATAAAAAGGAGAACAGAAATGAGTGTGAATGTGAGAGAATTATTAGAAAAGAAATGCTGTAATAATATTTCAGCCTGCACAGATGAAGAAATTTATTATGGACTTATGGGACTTGTAAAAGAGCTTGCAAAGGAAAAAGAAAGCAGTAAAGGAAAGAAGAAAATTTATTATATTTCAGCAGAATTTCTCATTGGAAAACTGTTGTCAAATAACTTGATTAACTTGGGGATTTATGATGAAGTGGCAGACATGCTGAAACAGTATGGCAAGGATATTAATCTTATTGAGCAGATAGAACCGGAACCTTCCCTGGGAAATGGCGGTTTGGGACGGCTTGCAGCATGTTTTTTGGACTCTATGGCGTCTTTGGGATTAAATGGAGACGGCATCGGGCTGAATTATCACTTTGGACTGTTTCTGCAGACATTTGAAAAACATATGCAGAAGGAAAATAAGAATCCTTGGATAGAGAAGGAGAGCTGGCTTACCAGAACAGATGTTTCGTATCCGATTCAGTTTGGAGGATTTACCGTTCAGTCCAGAATGTATGATTTAGATGTGACTGGATATGACAACCGTACCAACAAGCTTCACTTATTTGATATAGAGACTGTGGATGAAGCGCTGGTAGGGGAAGGGATTAATTTTAACAAAGAAGATATTTGTAAAAACCTTACCTTGTTCCTATACCCGGATGACTCGGACGAGGCAGGGAGGCTGCTGCGTGTGTACCAGCAGTATTTTATGGTGAGCAACGGGGCAAGGCTGATTCTGGACGAATGCCAGGCAAAAGGGTGTAATCTGTATGATTTACCGGAATATGCGTCAATTCAGATTAATGATACACATCCCAGTATGGTAATTCCGGAATTGATCCGCTTACTGATGGAGCGGGGAATCCGCATGAAAGATGCCATTGATATCGTGTCCAAAACCTGTGCGTACACCAACCATACCATTCTGGCAGAAGCGCTGGAAAAATGGCCAATGGATTATCTGAACAAGGCAGTACCTCAGTTAATGCCCATTATCCGTGAACTAGATACTATGGTAAAAGACAATTTTGCAGATAAATCTGTGGCAATTATTGATGAAACAGGCCGTGTGCATATGGCGCATATGGATATCCATTATGGATATAGTGTGAACGGGGTGGCTTATCTGCACACAGAGATTTTAAAGAAAAATGAGCTGAATAATTTTTATAAAATTTATCCAGAAAAATTCAATAACAAGACAAATGGAATCACATTCCGCCGTTGGCTGATGCACTGTAACAAGGGTCTGAGCCATTATCTGGATGAACTTATCGGAACTGGCTGGCACAAGGATGCAGATGAGTTAGAAAAGCTTCTTGCTTTTTCTGATGATGCAAAAGTTCTGGAGAAGCTTTTGGATATAAAGAAAGAAAATAAGAGAACTCTTGCTGCATATCTGAAAGAGACACAGAGTGTGGAAATTGATGAAAATTCTATTTTTGACATTCAAATTAAGCGTCTTCATGAGTATAAACGCCAGCAGATGAATGCGCTTTATGTAATTCATAAATATCTGGAGATCAAAAAAGGCAAAAAGCCTGAAACTCCCATTACGGTCATTTTTGGGGCTAAGGCAGCTCCCGCGTACGTGATTGCCAAAGATATTATCCATCTGATTCTCTGTCTCCAGGAAATCATTAATAAAGATCCAGAGGTAAGTCCCTATTTGAAAGTGGTTATGGTGGAAAACTACAATGTAACCAAGGCAGAAAAACTGATTCCGGCATGTGATATTTCCCAGCAGATATCCCTGGCCAGCAAAGAGGCTTCTGGAACTGGAAATATGAAGTTTATGCTGAATGGCGCAGTAACCCTTGGAACCATGGATGGGGCAAATGTGGAGATTGCAGATTTAGTCGGAAAGGAGAATATTTATATTTTCGGTGAAAGTTCGGATACTGTAATTGAGCACTACGAGAAAGCAGATTATGTTTCCAAGGATTATTATGAAAAAGACGAAGACATCAAAGAAGCAGTGGATTTTATTGTGAGTGATACTGTTCTGAAGGTGGGCCAGAAAGAAAATCTGGAACGGCTTTACAAGGAACTTCTCAATAAAGACTGGTTTATGACATTGTTGGATTATAAGGATTATGCGGCAAAGAGAGAAGAATGTTATAAAGATTATCAAGATCGGACGGCATGGGCGAGAAAAATGCTTGTGAACACGGCTAAGGCAGGATTTTTCTCTTCCGACAGAACCATTGCAGAGTATAATAAAGATATCTGGAGATTATCATAAGAGACAAAGGGACGCTTTTTAAAGCGTCCCTAGTTATATTCTTATATACGGAATACATCATATATACTGGGTTCCCCTGTTTTGTATATGCCGCAAAACAGGATATCCATCTATGGATTTACTTGAATTCCACAAAGTTCATAGTACTCTCATAACCAGTTGTTATCCCTTCCCAATCACGGGAATTTACGAACAGTTTCTTATAAGCTTTCGCTTTTCCTTTTGGAACTCTAATTTTGGCATTTTTCACAATTCCATATACGGAAGAAGCCCCAGTATATTTTAATTTCTTAGACTTAATTGTGATCGTCTTTAATTTCTTACAATCTTTGAAGGTGCATTCTTCAATTCTTGTTACCTTGGAAGGAAGCGTGATAGATTTGATACTGCTGCAGCCCTCGAATACGCTATTTCCAATGTTTGTAACCTTGGAGGGGATTGTAATGCTTTTCAATTTTTTACAGTTATTAAACGCAAAGGCTTTGATATTTTTGAGGCCTGCTGGCAGATTAATGTCTTTCAGGTTTTTGCAGCCAGAAAAAGTACTGGTTTCGATTTTTGTTACTTTGGAAGGGATGGAAATGCTTTTCAAACTGCTGCAGCCATTAAAAGCAGAGGGGCCAATGGTTTTGACACTATTTGGAATCTTAATGCTTGTCAAACCGATACTTCCTGAAAACGCGGAAGGGCCAATACTTTTTACATTGGATGGGATTTTTGTCTTCTTACATCCTGCAATTAATTTATCTGTCTTTTTCTCAATAATTGCATTGCAGTTTTTCCGGCTGTCATACAACTTATTTTTACCAGATACATTAATTTCTTTCAGACTGCCGCAGGCTGCAAATGCCTCCTTTCCAATACTCTTAACATTTGCGGGGATATTGATCTTTGTAATACCGCTGCATCCATAAAATGCTTCCCAGCCAATCTCTTCCACGCTTTCTGGAATTTTAATATTTTTTAATTCCTTACAGCCAGCAAATGTACAATACTCAATTTTTGTAATACCAGATGGGATGGAAATGCTTTTCAGGCTGTTACAGCTAGAAAAGGCATAATTCCCAATCGCCTTCACTCCGGATGGAATGTTAAGGCTCTTCAATTTAGTGCAGCCAGAAAATGTACTGTTTCCAATCTTGGTAATTTCCGATGGGAGTTTAAGTTCTGTGATATTCCCACAGCCGGAAAACGCACCGTCTCCGATACTTGTCACTCCCGATGGAATGGTAATGCTTTTCAGGCGTTTGCAGCCGGAAAATGCTTCGCTTTCGATACTGGTCACCCCGGATGGGATTGTAATACTTTTCAATTTGCCGCAGCCATGCAGCAGAGAATTTTCTATCTTTTTGATGCCAGATGGAATGTTTATTTTTTCCAGGCGCCAGCATGAGGAAAATGCAGATCTTCCAATTCTCTGAACGCCAGATGGCAGTTCCAGTTCTGTCAACATTTCACATTCAGAAAATGCATAGTCCCCGATACTTGTCAAGCCGGACGGGATGTTGACATGGGTAAGGCCGAAACACTCAGAAAATGCATAATCCCCGATGCTTGCCACACTGGACGGGATGTTGATGCTCGCCAGTTTTCCAGAACTGTAAAAGGTGTAATCTTCAATCTTCTGGATGCCAGACGGAAGCGTCACGTTTTCTAGTTTTACACATTGGGAGAATGCCGATTTTCCAATGTGTACCACACTGTCTGGGACTTGTACGCTGGTAATTGTGTTACACCAAGAAAGCGCCGAATCCCCAATGGAAACTACTTTTTTTCCATTGATGGAGCTTGGAACGCTGACTTTGGAACCCTTTCCAACGTATTTTGTAATTGTAACTGTTTCACTGCCATCATTTACTTTAAATTCCCAATCGCCGATGGATTCTTCGCCATCATCCTGGCTGACTGCTGTCTGCGCTGTTTGTGCAAATACTGTAAAATTGGGCTGCAAACATAGACATAAGGTAACTATAAAAGTTATCACTCTTTTCATATTTCATTCCTCCTTGGCATTCATGCTTTAGCATCTTGATATTTAATTACATTATTTAAAGTCATCACCTCTTTTGATTTGAGCCATCCAGAACATAATTTCACGGTTTTTCCACTCACTCTTACATTTTTATAAATCCTTGTAGTGGGGGTGTCAAGGTTTAAATATTATGATACAATATTTTTGTGATATTTACAATGGAAAAATTTGAAAAGGACGGTGTAAGGGTAACAGTTCAGCCCATGTCCCTCAAACAAGCCACAGACCGCCTGTAAAACAGGCTATCCGCTGCTTTGCAGCTTCTGTCTGAGGCTTAAGGGGCATTCTGCTCCTGGTCAGCACGATGTGCTCATTCATGCCAGCATGATTCACCCATCATGCTGACCATGGCTGAACTGTTACGTGTAAGGAAATGAAATATTTGCATATAGAGAAAGGAAATTTTCTGGAGCGTCCCAATCGTTTTACAGCTTTGGTGGAGATGGACGGACGGATAGAAACATGCCATGTGAAAAATACGGGCAGATGCCGGGAATTGCTGCAGCCGGGGACGGAAGTCTGGCTGGACAAAAGTTCCAATCCCAATCGGAAGACGGCGTATGATCTGGTGTCTGTCAGGAAGGGAGACAGAATCATTAATATGGATTCCCAGGCGCCAAACCGTGCAGTTTCAGAGTGGCTCAAAGACGGCGGCAATCAGTTGTTTTCCAATGTTACATATGTAAAGCCAGAGTGCAGATATGGAGAATCCAGGATTGATTTTTATGTGGAGGCAGAATGTGGGCGAAGGATTTTTCTTGAAGTGAAAGGCGTTACATTGGAAGAAGAAGGCATTGCACGTTTTCCTGACGCTCCCACAGAGCGGGGGATCCGCCATATACGGGAACTTCAAAGGGCTGTGGCAGAAGGGTACGAAGCCTGCATTTTATTTGTGATCCAGATGAAAGGCATCCGGCATTTTGAACCTAATGACCGGACGCATCCACAGTTCGGAGAGGCGCTGCGGGAAGCGTGCAGAGAGGGGGTAAAAGTGCTGGCTTATGACTGTCAGGTGACGCCGGAAGAAATGAGGCTGGATCTCCCTGTTACGATAAGATTGTAATATTCCTCCAGCGGCTAAACATCACAGCATTTTATCTGATTATATTACTAAGGCGGTTAAATGTCGATGTTTTTACTTGTCTATATTTTTATCTGCTGCGTTGTCATCAATCGCTGTAGCACTCGCTACAGCTCAATCTTCCGCCTTGCAGATAGAAATTTATTCTGCGTAAAATTCATTCGACATTTAACCGCCTTAGTAATATCACCACCGGCTGCCATATTGAAGAGCTGGAAAAATACAAATGAATAGACCCTGAATCTGACACAGCAGATCCAGGGGCGCTTTTTATTACGAGTTTTCTTTGGAGTTGTCAGCCGGCAGTCGTAAAAACAGTTTGTTGATACGATTTTTGTCGGTATCTTCTACACGGAGAAAAACATGTTCGGGCGTGGTGACGGATTCTCCTTTTTGCGGCAGGTGATCCAGAAATTCAATCATGTAACCGCCTACGGTGTCGTAATCTTCTGAAGAAAGTTTTAAGTTTAATTTATTGCACAGATCTTCCAGATTCATAGAACCTTGTACCATATATTCCCGGTCGTTTAGTTTCTGGATAGGATCTTCTTCGTCTATATCGTATTCGTCGCGGATTTCTCCTACGATTTCTTCTAAAATATCTTCCAGTGTAATAAGTCCCGCTGTGACGCCGTATTCATCAAGGACGATGGCAATGTTGAACGAAGACTGCTTCATTTCAATTAAAAGCTCTACGGTTTTCTTGTGTTCATAGGTGTAGTAGGGCTTGCGCAGAATGTCCCGCACAGAAAAGCTGTCCTTGCTGGCTTCGTATAAAAGCAGGTCTTTCATATTAATGGTGCCGATGACATTGTCAATGGAATCCTCGTAAATGGGAAGGCGTGTGAATTTATCCTGCCGGAATAGCTCAATCAGCTCATTGTAGCTGCTGTTAATATCGGCAAATGTCATATCAATTCTGGGAACCATGATTTCTTTTGCCTGGGAATCACCGAAATCGAAAACATTGTTAATCATTGCGTGTTCTTCTGGCTCAATAACCCCTTCCTGATGGCTCACATTCACAATGGTCCTTAGTTCTGCTTCTGTAAGTGTTCCATGTTCACTGGAGACATTGACCCGCAGCAGCATTAAAAATCCCATAGACAATTTATTGATAATAAAAATTACGGGAGTCAGAATTTTCATAAGCCCCAGAATAATCCCTGAATAAGCAAGGGAAATATTGTCTGCGTGAATGGTGGCATAGGTCTTGGGTGAAATTTCACCAAAAATAAGGACCAGGACTGTAAGGATTCCTGTTGCAATTCCAGCGCCGGCGTTTCCAAAAATTTGAATGGCAAGGGCCGTTGCAATGGAGGAAGCTGATAAATTAACAATATTGTTGCCAATTAGAATGGCGCTCAGCATCTTGCCAGAGTCGTTGGTGATTTCCAGCGCCCGCTGTGCCCGCTTATTTCCCTCATCCGCAAGATTTTTCAGGCGGATCTTATTGGAGGTGGTCAATGCAGTCTCCGCAGAGGAAAAAAAGGCAGATAATAATAGTAGAATGATAACAAATAGTAATTGTATGACCTCGCTCGAGTCCAAATGCATCTCTCCTTTCAATATACATAATATATAGGAAGAAGAGAAATTTTGCAAGATATTTCCAGGATTTTTCTATCAGACAGATAAAAATTTGTGCGGCTTTTGTCTAATTCGGAGATATGGCCGTTATGTAACGGCAGAGAGAGGATTATTCCTCGCCCTCTGCCACGATTTTTTCCAGAACCTGGATTAAATCCTGGAGGGTATTCAGGCGTACATTGTGCTCCAGAATACAATCCTTTAGTTCTGTAGATAACGATTCAAATTTTTCCCGCAGAGCAGGCGCTACATAGGATGCCATAAAATCACCTCGGTATATTATGTGGAGATGAGGGAGATTTTATGCAGTCAGGCGTGAAAGAACTTCGGCTTTTTAGATATGTACAAGGTTCCATTTCTGATTTGGATTTTTAGTGATCTAATCTGAATAAAGGCTTTACACCCAAAATGCTTATTGGTATAATAAATCTACTGTATAAGCTGTGTATACAGCAAGCAGATAATTGTATGCTGGGTGCAGTACGTAATTGATTTATGAATTTGAGACATTGGGAAAGGAACAGAACATGAGAGACGAAAATAAATACGCCCTGTTAATTGACGCAGAAAATGTGTCTTCAAAATATATCGAAATTGTCACCAAAGAAGCCCAGACACTGGGAAATGTTACAATCCGCAGAATTTACGGAGACTGGACGGCGAGCGCCAAGAATTCCTGGAAGGATTCCCTTTTGGAGAATTCCCTGTCCCCTATCCAGCAGTACAGCTATACCGTGGGAAAGAATTCTTCCGATTCAGCCATGATTATTGATGCCATGGACATTTTATATACCAATGATGTGGACGGGTTTATTATCGTATCTTCCGACAGTGATTTCACCAAACTTGCCATGCGCTTAAGAGAATCCGGCAAGCGGGTCATCGGCATGGGAGAGAGCAAGACGCCAAAACCCTTTGTAAGGGCATGTGAACAGTTTAAGACACTGGACGTTTTATATAAAAATCATCATCCGGAACAAAAGGCGAACATGCCGGAGAGAATCAGGAAGCAGGAGATCCGATGCGTGCCCACAGAACGGGCCCTGCCCCGGGAACAGCCCAAAGATGCGCAGCCTATTACCAATCTGCGTGCCATTAAAGAGACGGTATTTTCCCTGCTTGATGAAAATTCAGATGAGGACGGATGGATGTATTTGTCAGAGCTGGGGAATATGATACAGAAATTGTACTCAGATTTTGACTGCCGGAATTATGGGTTCCATAAGTTTGGAAAACTAATTGAATCTTTCCCGGAACTGCAGACCAGAAAAGATGATTCCAGCAATGGAATCACCAAAATTGTTCTGGTGCGCAGGCGGGAAGATTAAATTAATAGATAGTTTTTCTATTTACGAACACAGATCTAAAAATTTCTGATGAATGCGTAAATCCGGATCTAACTCCGGATGGAAAGAAAGGGCAGTCTGATTGCGGTACTGTACGGCTGTAATATGACTGTCCACCACTGACAAAATAGAAACGCTGTCTGCGGCCTTTGAGACATAGGGAGCACGGATAAAGGTCATAGGCACACAGCCAAGCTCTTTGTATTCTGCCGCTGTATGGAAACTGCCAAGCTGCCGGCCATAGGCGTTCCGCTTTACATCCATGGGAATGGTTTTGAAATAGGGAGAAGGTTTTCCATCTATTTTTTCAGAAAGCAGGATCATGCCGGCACAAGTGGCAAGCACAGGAAGATCATTCTGAATCATTGTAAGAAGGGGATCAAATAAATGCAGTTCTTTCAAAAGTTTTCCCTGCACAGTGCTCTCTCCTCCAGGGAAAATCAGGCCGTCAAAATGATCTTCTAAATCTTTTTCACATCGTATTTCTTTCCAGGGAACATTTAATTGATCCAGTACGGCTTCCTGTTCCAAAAACGCTCCCTGGACAGCTAGTATTCCAATTTTCATCAGATGCCTCTTTCTGCCATAAGAAGCTTTATTTCCTGTTCATTGATCCCCACCATAGCTTCTCCAAGATCTTCGGACAATTCTGCAATCATCCTGGCGTCAGCATAATTTGTAACTGCTTTTACGATAGCATTGGCGCGTTTTTGGGGATTTCCGGATTTGAAGATACCAGAGCCCACAAATACGCCTTCCGCCCCTAACTGCATCATCAGCGCCGCGTCTGCCGGAGTGGCAATCCCGCCTGCGGCAAAGTTTACCACAGGAAGCTTTCCGTTTTTATGGACAGATAACACCAGTTCATAGGGAACCTGCAGTTTTTTTGCTTCCTCAAATAATTCATCTTCACGCATAGCCTTTACTCTGGAAATGGCGCTGTTCATCCTGCGCATGTGGCGGACTGCCTGCACAATATCTCCGGTTCCGGGTTCGCCTTTGGTGCGGATCATAGAAGCGCCTTCGTTAATCCTGCGCAGCGCTTCCCCTAAGTCCCTGGCGCCGCATACAAAAGGAACTTTAAAGTCTCTTTTATTGATATGGTACACGTCGTCTGCCGGAGAGAGCACTTCGCTTTCATCAATATAGTCAATTTCAATTGCCTCTAACACCTGTGCTTCCGCGAAATGTCCGATCCGGCATTTTGCCATAACCGGAATGGAGACTGCGTTCTGGATGCCCCGGATCATTTTGGGATCACTCATTCTGGAAACCCCTCCGGCAGCGCGGATATCAGCGGGAATGCGTTCTAAAGCCATGACGGCACATGCTCCTGCCTCTTCTGCAATTTTTGCCTGTTCCGGCGTGGTTACATCCATAATGACGCCGCCTTTTTGCATTTGGGCAAGCTGCCTGTTTAATGTATATCGTTCTTCCATATTGAACCTCCAAATTTGCTTTACTTCATGGAACGTGAAGAGTATAATACAAATGTGGCATTGTTGAAATAGCCAATTTAAAGATATTCAGAAAGGTCAGTTTGAGACAGAAATAACATATGATTACTTATAATATAGCAAATTCAGGGTCAGATTCTTTATATGAATTTTTGGGCAAAAGTATGAAACATGATATTATCCAGGGGGTTTTAAAAGCGGGGGATAAGCTGCCCTCGAAGCGGCAGTTTGCAAAAAATCTGGGGGTCAGTGTCATGACAGTAGAAAACGCATATGCCCAGCTTATGGCGGAAGGATATATTTATTCCATTCCCAAAAAAGGCTTTTATGTATCTGATTTTAAATATCCTGTACAGGAGGAGAACACTGTGCTTCACAGTGAAATGGTTTCCCTGACAGGAGAGGAGGGGGGATGGCTGGCAGATTTTTCCAGCAATCAGACAGAGACTGGCCTTTTTCCATTCACCATCTGGTCTAAAGTGATCCGGGAGGTGTTAAATGACAGCCGCGTCCAGTTGATGACCAATTCAGCCTGCGGAGGGATTCTGGCGCTGCGGGAGAGTATTGCAGGTTATCTGAAAGCGTTTCGGGATATGCATGTAAAGCCGGAACAGATTATTATCGGCGCCGGAACAGAATACCTTTATGGGCTTCTGATTCAGCTTTTGGGAAGGGAAAAGGTTTATGCCGTGGAAAACCCGGGTTACCGCAAACTTGAGAAGATATACGGCAGTTACGGTGTTCCCTGCAGATGGATTGCCATGGATCAGGCAGGCGTATGTACTTCTGATCTGGAAAACCAGCAGGCGGATATTGTACATATTACGCCGTCCCACCAGTATCCCACTGGGATTATCATGCCTATCAGCAGACGGTACGAACTTTTGGGCTGGGCCTCCAGAGAAGAAGGGCGTTTTATTATTGAAGATGATTATGACAGTGAGCTGCGGTTAAGCGGCAGGCCCATTCCCACGCTGCAGAGTATAGATATGTCAGGAAGTGTGATTTATATGAATACTTTTACTAAAACACTTTGTTCCACTGTCCGAATCAGCTACATGGTACTGCCAGAACAGCTTTTATCACAATTTTATGAAAAATTATCGTTTTATTCCTGTACTGTCTCCAATTTCGAGCAGTATACCCTTGCAAAATTTATTCAGGAGGGAAAGTTTGAAAATCATATCAACCGTTTAAGAAATTACTACCGCAGGAAAAGAGACAGTTTATTGGAAGCGCTTCAAAAAAGAACACAAAGAGACATGATTTCCATCTCAGGAGAAGAGGCAGGGCTTCATTTTCTGATGACTGTCCATACCCAGATTTCAGAAGCGTCGTTTCTGGAGCGTGCCAGAACCCGGGGAATTAAGCTGGTTCCGCTGTCTTTCTATTATTATGGGCAGACTAGGAAGCCGGAAAATATATATGTTATGAATTATTCTTCCGTAGATATAACGAAGGCAGATGAAATTGCAGATAAGATATACAAATGCTGTATTTGAGGTGGATTGCCAATATGGTAAAAAAAGACTTGCCGGACACTTGTCCAGCAAGTAAACTGTTAGTTTTCCGAATGCTGTGTGTGCACAAGCCTCCAGATCATGTCATGCATCCAGTCTACTGTTTCACTCAGCTTTTTGTTTTCTTCCATCAAATGGGTGTTTTCTGTTTGTAATTGTTCCATTAACTCAATGGCGTTATTATTTACTATACTATTAGATGTCATATTTATCACCTCAATCATATTATAGCAGAACATGGGAAAAATTGGTGTTAAGATAACGCAAAGAATTAAACAGGAATGCTGGTCTATTATGGAGAATTCAGGAGACTGCCGTCGAAAAAGATAGGAAAATGTTTGTTGATGGGATATTCACAAATGTATAGATTAATGGATAAGAGCGAAGAAATAACTTGTATAAAAAAAGAGCATATACTATACTATATAAGGAAGGCAAAGCATACATGCTGTAAGATTTGTATGCAGACAGATATGATGAAAAAGCAGAATAAGGAGCAGCAGATGAAAACATACGATTATTTGATTGTGGGAGCAGGGTTGTTTGGAGCAGTATTTGCCCAGGAGGCAAGAGCGGCAGGAAAGAAATGCCTTGTGATAGATAAAAGAGATCACATAGCAGGGAATATTTATACCAGGGAAGTGGAAGGCATACAGGTTCATGAATACGGCGCCCATATTTTTCATACTTCAAACAAAGTGGTGTGGGACTATGTGGGCAGGTTTGCAGAATTTAACCGTTACACCAATTCCCCGGTGGCAAATTATAAGGGCGAGATTTATAATATGCCTTTTAATATGAACACCTTTAACAGATTATGGGGAGTGGTTACGCCTAAGGAGGCACAGGAGAAGATTGAACAGCAGAAGCGGGAATATTCTGTGGCGGAGCCCAAGAATTTAGAAGAACAGGCAATCAACCTGGTAGGGCCGGATGTCTATACAAAATTAGTAAAAGGATATACAGAGAAACAGTGGGGCAGGCGGGCCGCTGAGCTGCCGGCATTCATTATCAAACGCCTGCCAGTGCGTTTTACTTATGATAATAATTATTTTAATGACAAGTTTCAGGGAATTCCTGTGGGCGGCTACACCAAGATGGTGGAGCGGATGCTGGAGGGAACAGAAGTCCGCCTGAATGAAAACTTTCTGGAAAAGCAGGAAATGTATAAAGATTTGGCAGATACGGTGATTTATACGGGAATGATTGATGAATATTTCGGTTATTGTTATGGAGAACTGGAATACCGTTCCCTGCGTTTTGAGACGGAACTTCTGGAACAGGAGAACTATCAGGGAAATGCGGTGGTGAATTATACAGAATATGAAGTGCCCTATACCAGAATCATCGAACATAAGCATTTTGAGTATGGGACGCAGGAAAAGACGGTGATTACCCGGGAATACCCCAAAGAATGGAAGAAGGGGGACGAGCCTTATTATCCCATGAACGATGAGAAAAATGCCAAACTTTATGAAAGATATCAGGAACTTGCCAGGAAGGAAGGAAATGTAGTCTTTGGAGGAAGGCTGGGACAGTATAAGTATTATGATATGGACGATACGGTAGAGGCGGCATTACAGTGTGCAGGGGAACTTTTAAATTAAGATTCGGGAGACAAAAGCGTCTTAATCAATTGAAGTAATAAAAACGGAGGATAAAATTATGAAAAAATTAGAAGAATATGTAGTAAGCATTCCGGATTTCCCAGAACCGGGAATTATTTTCAGGGATGTAACCAGCATTCTGCAGGAAGCGGACGGCTTAAAACTTGCTATTGACGGACTTCTGGAAAGCCTGAAAGATGTGGAATATGATGTGGTAGTGGGACCAGAATCCAGAGGATTTATCTTCGGAGTTCCGGTGGCATACGAAGCCCATAAGGGCTTTGTGCCAGTCCGCAAAAAAGGGAAACTTCCCCGTGAGACACTGAGTGCAGAATATGACCTGGAATATGGAAGCGCAACGATTGAGATACATAAGGACGCTATCCGGCCAGGCCAGAAGGTGGTTATCATTGACGACCTCATTGCCACCGGAGGAACCATCGAGGCGATTATCGGCATGATTGAACAGCTTGGCGGTGAAGTGGTAAAAATCTGCTTTGTCATGGAGCTTGCCGGGTTAAAAGGAAGAGAACGACTAAAAGGCTTTGAAATAGACAGCCTGATTACGTATGAAGGTAAATAAAGAATATGAGAGTTGGAATTGGATATGATGTGCACAGGCTGACCCCAGGCAGGAAGCTGATTCTGGGCGGTGTGGAAATTCCCCATACTATGGGTCTAGACGGACACTCTGATGCAGATGTGCTGGTACATGCAGTGATGGATGCATTGCTTGGGGCAGCGGCGCTTGGGGACATCGGAAAGCATTTTCCAGATACAGATCCGGCATACCGGGGGATTTCCAGTCTGAAGCTGCTGGCGCATGTGTCAGAGCTTGTGGGACGGCAGGGCTATGTAATTGAGAATATTGACGCCACAATTATTGCCCAGAAGCCAAAGCTGCGCCCCTATATTGATGAGATGGAACACAATATTGCGGGGGTTCTGCAGATAGCAGGACATCAGATTAATATTAAGGCGACCACAGAGGAGAAACTTGGATTTACCGGCAGGGAAGAAGGGAT
The DNA here is from genome assembly GCA_950097145.1 of uncultured Lachnospiraceae bacterium. Lineage (GTDB taxonomy): Bacteria > Bacillota > Clostridia > Lachnospirales > Lachnospiraceae > Petralouisia. The sequence goes on along the minus strand of CATNCF010000010.1, from coordinate 37,199 downwards.
TTCTTCCCAGGCGGTTTGTTCCCTTGCAGGATTGTATGAGGCAAGCATGACAGCATTTGACAGCGGCAAAAACTGCGGCGCCTGCAGCGGATGTGCAAAACAAAAGGAATTGTAATATGGATGGCAGGATATACTATTTGGAACAGTGGGAGAAGCAGAACACAAGGAGTTTATATGAGACTGCTTTTCCCGAAGATTCCAATGCTTTTGTGGACTATTATTATCAGTGGAAAACCAGGGATAACGAGATTCTTGTAATGGAAGGAAACTCATCTGTGAAGGATGGTTTTTTCCAGGTCATGATTCACTTAAATCCTTATAAGATCTGGATGAATGGAAGACAGGAACGGATTCCCTATCTTGTGGCAGTTGCGGCAGACCCCGGCTGCCGCAGGCAGGGAAAGATGGGGCGGGTCATGTGGCATCTTCTGCGGGATCTGGAACAGAGAAAAATGCCTTTTACCTTCCTTCTTCCGGCAGACCCTGCCTATTATCAAGGGCAGGGATTTGTTTTTTTTCCAGATATGGAACGGACAGGCATCCAGAAAGAAGAACAGGGAATGGTAAAGGCTGCAAACGCGCCTTTTTCTTATGGGAAGGAAAAAAGAGGTTTCAAGTGGAAGGAGGCGGCGGAAGGTGATATCCCGGCAATGGTGGAATTTTCCAATGGGATTCTTATGAGGCGTCATGATCTGGTGATCAGCCGGGACGGGTATTATTATAAGCGCCTGCTGGAGGAAACGAAGGTAGAACATGGGGGAATCCTGCTGCTTTTGCACAGCGGAGTTTTATGCGGTATGCTTACCTTTGCAGTCAGTGATACCGGGAACATACAGCCAGAGGACAGCGGCAGGGCAGAGATAAAGGAACTTTTACTGGATGAGTATGTCTCAGAGGAGGAAGGCATGATCATCAGCCAGGAAGCTTTGCAGGAAGCGGGAATAGCAGGAAATACAGTTTCCAGGGCAGTTTTTCCTTTTGAACAAATGATGGTGCGCATTACAAGCCTTACAGAGACTGTGCCTTTGCTGAAAAGCAGGACGCGCCGCACGTTCCAGGTGAAAGTGAGGGATTCTGTCATAGAAGCCAATAATGGCTGTTACCGGATTATCCTGGACTGGGATGGAGGAAGAATCTTTCGGATTTCTGAGGAAGAAGCCACGATAGAACTGGATATATCCAGACTGACAGAGGAATTATGGAAAGATGTTTCTGTATATTTGAACGAGTGGGTATAAAAGAAGGAGAGCATATGCCCTTTATACGGAGCGCTTCGAAATTCTTTTTTCGCTCTCTTATTGACAAAAGCAAAGTTTCTGCATAAACTAACTTTGAATAAGTTACAGCATTGTAGATGAGAAAGGAAGCGTTCAGGATATGGGAATGTTTCAGCAGATCAGAGAAGAGTATGAGATCATACGGGAGCGTGATCCATCCATCAAGTCTCCCTTAGAAGTACTTTTGTATCCCAGCTTCCGGGTGATGCTCAGTTATCGTAAGGCCCATAAGCAGTATCTGAAAGGCCATTTCTTCCGTGCAAGGAGGATTTCCCAGAAGGCTGCACGGAAAACAGGAATTGAGATTCATCCTGGGGCAGTCATAGGGAGAGGCTTTTTCATTGATCATGGCAGCGGTGTGATTATTGGCGAGACTACGATTATAGGAGATAATGTGACGCTTTACCAGGGAGTTACCCTGGGAGGTACTGGCAAGGAGACTGGGAAACGCCACCCAACTCTCTGTGATAATGTGATGGTAAGTGCAGGAGCTAAGGTGATAGGTTCTTTTACCATTGGGGAAAACAGCAAAATCGGAGCTGGAAGCGTAGTATTAGAAGAGGTGCCGCCCAATTGCACCGTGGTGGGCGTGCCGGGAAGAATCGTAAAGAGGGACAATATTAAGGTACCAAGGAGCGATATGGACCAGGTTCACCTTCCGGATCCTGTGATGGAGGATATCACTGTGCTTCAGCATGAGAATTCAGCATTGTGCAATAAGCTGATTGATCTGGAGAAGGAGCTGCGGGAACTGAAAGAACAGCAGGCGCTGGCAGAAAAAAAGAACAGGCAGGAAATCAGGAGGAATACATGAAGGTTTACAATACATTAAGCAGAAAAAAGGAAGACTTTCAGCCTTTGGAAGAAGGAAAGGTAAAGATGTACGTGTGCGGTCCCACTGTATACAATTTTATCCATATTGGAAATGCACGGCCTATGATTGTATTTGATACGGTGCGCCGCTATATGGAATACAAGGGCTATGAAGTGAACTATGTATCAAATTTTACAGATGTGGATGATAAAATTATCAAAAAGGCAGTGGAGGAAGGCGTTTCGGCTCAGGAAATCTCCAGCCGTTATATTGAAGAGTGTAAAAAGGACATGGCAGATATGAATGTAAAGCCCGCCACGCTCCATCCGCTTGCCACTCAGGAAATTGACGGAATGCTGGAAATGATTTCTACGTTGATTGACAAAGGGTTTGCCTATCCGGCAAAAGACGGGACCGTTTATTTCCGGACACGGAAATTTGAAGAATACGGTAAATTGTCCCATAAGAATCTGGATGATCTGCAGGCTGGGCACCGGGAAATCAAGGTTACGGGAGAGGAGAAGGAGGACGCTCTGGATTTTGTGTTGTGGAAGCCTAAGAAAGAAGGGGAACCTTATTGGGAATCTCCCTGGTGTCAGGGCAGGCCGGGCTGGCATATCGAATGTTCCGTCATGGCGAAAAAATACTTGGGAGAAGAAATTGATATCCATGCCGGCGGCGAGGATCTGATTTTCCCCCACCATGAAAATGAAATTGCCCAGAGCGAGGCATGCAATGGCAAGATCTTTTCTAAATACTGGCTTCACAATGGATTTCTGAATATTGATAATAAGAAAATGTCAAAGTCTCTGGGAAATTTCTTTACAGTAAGAGAGATCAGTGAAAAATATGATTTACAGGTACTTCGTTTCTTCATGCTCAGCGCTCATTACAGAAGTCCTTTGAATTTCAGTGCGGAACTGATGGAGGCGGCAAAAAGCAGTTTGGAACGCATTGTGAATGCGGCGGAGAATCTGAAACATTTAAAGAAGAATGCAAAACATGAGGGCATGACGGCAGAGGAAGAAGAAATCTGGAACGGCAGCGGCGCGTTTGTAGAGAAATTTGAAAAAGCAATGGACGATGATTTTAACACAGCAGACGCCATAGCTTCCATATTTGAGCTGGTAAAATACAGTAATACCAGGGTAAACGAAGAAACTTCTGTGGAACTTCTGGAGCGGCTTTACAACCGTTTGGGTCAGCTCTGTGATATTTTAGGCATTATATTGGAGAAAAACGAAGAAATTTTAGATGAAGAGATAGAAAACCTCATTGAGGAACGTCAGGCAGCAAGAAAAGAAAGGAATTTTGCCCGTGCCGATGAAATACGCGGGATACTGCTGAACAAAGGAATTGTGTTAGAAGATACCAGAGAAGGGGTAAAATGGAAAAGGGCATAAATGCATATTTTTTAGAGAAATTTAGCATGGAAGGCCAGGATATCCGCAGTTATTCGCCATTGGTACTTGCCTATATCGGAGACGGAATTTACGAACTTATCATCCGTTCATTGGTGGTGGGAAAAGGAAACGCCCATGTAAACAGCCTGCATAAGCAGGCGAGCCAGCTTGTAAAGGCACAAACCCAGTCTGAACTTGCGGGAGCGCTGATGCAGGAATTGACGGAGGAAGAGCTTGCTGTGTATAAGCGGGGCAGAAATGCAAAATCTTTCACGACAGCCAAGAATGCAACTGTGGGAGAGTACCGCAGAGCCACAGGATTTGAGGCCCTGATGGGATATTTATATCTGGAAGACCAGATGGAACGAATGATGGAGCTGATTTTGGAGGGACTTGCGAAAATCGGGAAAGGAGTACGGGAGTGCGATACGAGGAATTAACCATTGAAGGGAGGAATGCTGTCCTGGAGGCATTCCGCTCCGGTAAAACGATAGACAAGCTGTTTGTGCTAGACGGCTGTCAGGATGGGCCAGTCAGGTCCATTGTCAGGGAGGCTAAAAAGCATGATACCATTATAACTTATGTGGCAAAGGAGCGTTTGGATCAGCTTTCTGAGACAAAAAAGCATCAGGGAGTTCTCGCGTTTGCGGCGGCCTATGAATATGCCCAGGTAGAGGATATGCTAAGGGCAGCAGAAGAAAAGAATGAGGCGCCTTTTCTGATTTTGCTTGATAATATGGAAGATCCCCATAACTTGGGGGCTGTGATACGTACTGCAAACCTCGCCGGCGCCCATGGCGTCATTATTCCCAAGCGCAGAGCCGTGGGACTGACTGCAACGGTGGCAAAGACTTCAGCGGGCGCATTGAATTATACTCCTGTGGCAAAGGTGACAAACCTTTCACAGACTATTAAGGAGCTGAAAGAGAAGGGGATGTGGTTTGTCTGTGCAGATATGGATGGAACTACGATGTACGAACTGGATTTAAAAGGGCCTATCGGGCTGGTGATCGGCAGTGAGGGGGAAGGAGTCAGCAAGCTGGTAAAAGAAAATTGTGATTTTACCGCATCGATCCCTATGGCAGGCGAGATTGATTCTTTGAATGCCTCTGTGGCGGCGGGGGTGCTTGCTTATGAAATTGTGCGCCAGAGATTGTGATCCATTTGCGAAGCGAAGTAAATGGATAAAGTCAGCTTTCGTGGAGTGAATATCATGCCGGCTTTATCCTTTGTAATCAATTTATAAATACCGAGGGAAACAATTTGCAGAAAGAGACAGAGTATCAGAATATAAAAGATGAAGACCTGATTGAGCAGCTTCGCTGCGGTCAGGAGGAAATTACAGACTATATCATGGATAAGTATAAGAATCTGGTGAGAAAACGTGCCAATGCCATGTTTCTGATGGGGGGAGATACAGATGATTTGATCCAGGAAGGAATGATTGGACTGTTTAAGGCTATCCGGGATTTTCAGATGGAGCGTGATGTCTCTTTTTATCGTTTTGCCGATCTTTGTATTACCAGACAGATTTATCACGCGGTGGAGGCATCCCAGCGGAAAAAGCACCAGCCTTTGAATACTTATGTTTCCCTGAATGCAGAGATGGGGCAGGAGGGAGAAGGAACCCTCCTCGATATCCTGGAATCTTTTGAGAATGCCAATCCGGAACAGCTTCTGATTGACCAGGAGAATACCAGGGCTGTCCAGGAGAAGCTGAAAAAGAATTTGAGTTCTTTTGAACAGCAGGTGCTGCAGCTATATTTCAGGGGGATGAACTACAGGCAGATTGCAGAGGAATTGGAAAAAGAACCAAAAGCAATTGACAATGCGCTGCAGCGCATTCGGGGAAAAATTCTTAAAAAAGTATGAAAAAATTTGTAAAAAATAATTGACAATTATATAAAAATATAGTATATTAAACAAGTCGTTTGGATATCCAGACAACAGGAAACGCTGCTGTGGCTCAGTCGGTAGAGCGTCGCATTGGTAGTGCGGAGGTCACGGGTCCGATTCCCGTCAGCAGCTTTTATAAAGCTGATAAAAATAAGGGTTTCAGAAGTTAGGTAACCAGAATATAAGTTCTTATTTTGTGAGCAGTAAGAAAGGAATGATCCTTCACATCATTTAATTAAATATTTGGACATTATCAAAAGTCCATAACTGATAAAACCAATTCGTCAGTTGCGGGTTTTTTAGTGTCTGAATCTATCATTTTCAGCATTATTTTATCTCCTATACTAATCAACAATAAACCCTTGTATGCGCCTTACGGAGCGTCACAGGGACATTCTAAACCAGTATCTTAAAACTATAATTTCATTGAATCTGTTCAAACAATGGTAAATGTATCATGTCACGGCTGGGCAAGTATAAACCATATATTAGAATTTGTCGTAGCATTGAATAGTTGTAATTTATATGCATACAATATGCTATTTAGTATTGCATGTAATAGTACACTCAATCCCCATATATTTGTAAATGTAACGATTGACATCAAAATATGAATAAAAACTTTACACCTAAACCTTGTGTCTGGTATAATAAAACTACCATATAAACAGGCTATAGAAAGCAGGTGATTGTATGCCAAATAATGAAAAAGAATATAATGGCTATCTACTGGATCAGCTTGAACTAATCGAACGGCTTGAGATGATTACAGAAGAAAATGACATTGAAGCGGTTAAAAAGCAGCTTGCACTTGAAAAGAAATTTGTTGAGCGCAAACTTTATCAGAAACCGCCATTGACAGACAGTCAGCTATAACTGCATAAAGAACCTAAAAACCAAAGGTGTAAAGTTGTTATTGAATTATTAAGGCTTTGCACCTTTTTGCCGCCTGCCCATCCCCCTTACGGTTCTTCTCATAGCCTAAGTCATTCCGTTTTTTAATCATAAGCCTTATTGCATTGTTTTAGAAGTTGGTTTTATAGGGGCAATTTTGCCTTACCCAATTATTTCATTTAGTCTATCTCTGTCCCAAAGTTTTACGCCTAAATCCTTTGCTTTTTCTATAGCTTGTGGGGAAAAATATTTGATAACTGAATAAAGACTTTACACCAGAACCCCTTATTGCTATAATGAGATCATCATAGAAACAGAGCATATAAAAGGACGGTGATTGTATGCCAAGTAATGCAGAAATAGCAAAAGATGCTATTGAACAATTTAAAAAAGTTCAGCGATATATGATGGTTGCAAAGGAAGAAAACGCGACAAAAACATACGCAGAGTTAAAAACGGATTATCTTTCTTTGAAAGCATTATTAAATGTCATAGGTGTGAATTTAATAGACATTGATATTATCAAAGAATAAAACAACGAAATAATCAAACAAATTAAGGTGTAAAGTCTTTATTCCCACGAGTAATGTATCCGCAGGGCACTTAGGAAAATAGCCATGTTTACAAGCTGTTTGACGAATGCTGCGAGTGTGTAAATACACTGCGCTTGCAGCGAGGTACTATTAATTAAGACTTTGCACCTTTTTTTTAAAAAACATCACAATGAAAAGCAGAGCAGAAAAAATACTTTTATCAATTTGTGGAAAAAATATTGGCGGAGGCAGTTTCGAATGCCGGCTTTTCAAAATATCCCCTTGTACACAAAAAAAAATTGGTTTATAATGGATAAAAAGGTTGCAGAATCCTGTTAGGAAGAGCACAGGAAAGGAGAAAAAAATGAATATATTAGTAGTCAATTGTGGAAGCTCATCTTTAAAATACCAGGTGATTGATTCAGATACGGAGGCAGTACTGGCAAAAGGGCTTTGTGAGAGAATCGGTCTGGACGGCAGACTGGTGTATCAGAAAGCGGGCGGTGAGAAAGAAATTACGGATGCTGATATGCCCACGCATAAGCAGGCAATCCAGATGGTGCTGGATGCACTGGTAAACCCTAAGACCGGCGCATTAAAGAGCCTGGATGAAATTGGGGCAGTGGGACACAGAGTGGTTCATGGCGGAGAAAAATTTGCGTCATCTACAATTTTAAATGAAGAAGTGCTGAAGGTTATTGAAGAATGTAACGAACTGGCGCCTCTGCACAATCCGGCAAATCTTATTGGAATCCGTGCATGTCAGGAATTGATGCCCAATGTGCCTATGGTGGGAGTATTTGATACCGCATTCCATCAAACTATGCCGGAGGAAGCTTATCTGTACGGCATTGATTATGATTACTATGAGAAATATAAAGTGAGAAGGTATGGATTCCATGGCACCTCCCACAGTTACGTGTCTAAGCGGGCCGCTGAGATTGTTGGAAAACCCTGCGAAGAATTGAAGACGATTGTATGCCATCTTGGCAACGGAGCTTCGATCTGTGCGGTGAAAAATGGTAAATCCATTGATACATCCATGGGACTCACACCTTTAGAAGGACTGATTATGGGAACACGTTCCGGAGATATTGACCCTGGAGCTATGGAATATATTGCGAAGAAGGAAAACCTGGATTTGGAAGGCATGATGGATATACTGAATAAGAAATCAGGAGTACAGGGATTGTCCCATATTTCCAGTGATTTCAGGGATTTGGAAGATGCGGCAGAGAAAAATGACCACGCAGGAATCCGCGCTCTTAATACGTATATCTATCGTGCGGCAAAATATGTAGGCGCATACACTGCAGCTATGAACGGTGTGGATGTAATCTGTTTTACCGCAGGGGTAGGGGAAAACGGCCCCAACACCAGAAAAGGCATCTGTGATTATCTGGGTTATCTGGGGGTTGAACTGGATGAAAAGGCAAATGAGGTGCATGGCTTGGAGACAATTATCTCCACACCAAATTCCAAGGTGACAGTCATTTGCCTGCCTACCAATGAAGAGCTTGCAATTGCAAGAGAGACAGAAGCGCTGGTTTTAAAATAAATGTTTATCATGTGTTCTGCTGTTTGAGGGATTTACGAAGCTTTAGCTTTCAAAGTAAATCTGCCATCGTGCTCATCCAGCCGTCCGGCAGCATGGCCATCCTTACTATGAAAGTCGGAGACTTTCACAGTAAATTTTGGTTGACAAACTGCAGATTGCTATGTATAATATATCGAGTGTGGATAGGAGACTGCCATGAGAGTAGAATTAGCAGACATAATTACCAGTGAGAACAAAGAAGTGTCCAAGCGGGTAGAAGTGGAACTGATGTCCTTTGATTCCAAATTGGGACGGTTTCCCATTGTGAAAAAAGCACCCTTTGAACTGAAGTTTGTCAATGAAAATAATAAGCGGCTGCTTATTCAGGGCAAGACGAAAGTTACAATTGCAATTCCATGTGATCGCTGTTTAGAAGACGTGGACAGCAGTTTTTCCATCGTGATTGATAAAGAGATTGATCTTACTGGAAGCGATGAAGAGAACAGCATGGAAGTATTCAGCTACATGATAGGAACAAATCTGGATGTAGATCAACTTATTTTTGGAGAAATTTTGGTGAGTTGGCCAATGAAGGTTCTGTGCAGGGAAGATTGCAAAGGCATCTGTAAGCGGTGCGGAGCCAATCTGAATATGACAGAATGTCAGTGCCAGAACACAGAGCCTGATCCAAGAATGGCAGCAATCCAGGATATTTTTAACAAATTTAAGGAGGTGTGACCATGTCTATATGTCCAAAAAATAAATCTTCCAAAGGAAGAAGAGATAAGAGAAGAGCAAACTGGAAAATGACTGCTCCGACCTTAGTAAAATGCAGTAAATGCGGGGAGTTAATGATGCCTCACAGAGTCTGCAAGAACTGCGGAAGCTATAACAAAAAAGAGATTATTCCTCAGGATTAGTCACAAGAGCCTCTCCATTACCGGGGAGGCTTTATTATTCTATAGAATAAATAATATGCGCACTGGCGCGAAAGGAATTTGAAAAATGGGTATATTTAATTATGACAGCGGCATCATGAGAGCGCTCAATAAATTTACAGACTGCATGTTATTAAGTGTGCTGTTTCTCGTAAGTTGTATTCCTGTTTTTACTATTGGTACGGCTGCTACAGCATTGTATTATACAGTGTATAAAGTTCTGCGTAAGGACAGAGGGTATATTTTCCGGGATTATCTGGCGTCATTTCGGGATAATTTCAAGCAGACAGTGCCGATATGGCTGCTGGTCCTTCTTAATGGGATGGTTCTTGGAGCTGATTGGAATATCATGCGCCAATATACAAAAGATGAAACGATTATGAGTATACTGACAGTAGTATTTTTTGTGGGAATGACCGTACTGCTGGCTTGGAGTTCTTACTTGTTTCCCTATATGGCGCGGTTTGAAAATACAAGAAAACAATCCATGAAAAATGCAATTCTGCTGGTTGTGGCACATTTGCCCATGACAGTTTTACTGCTGGCGCTGATATTAATTGCGGTTTTTTTATTTTACATGGCGCCGCTGCTCATTGTGTTCCTGCCAGCGGTCCATGCCTTGACTGCCAGCTTTATTCTTGAGCGGATTTTCCGTAAATACATGACAGAAGAAGAGCGGACCAGGGAAGAGGAATTGGATCGGGTATAAAAATGCTTTCATAAGATGTTATTTTTAGGTTGATTTCTGATAGTACTTATAGTATATTCTTAGAGAGGCATTAGCAAAAAAAGGAAAATCTTTTTCTGCCTTTTGTGCCGTAAGGAGGAAATTTCATGGAAGAAATGGTAAAGGTAGCAGTAGACGCCATGGGCGGGGATTATGCTCCGGCAGAAATGGTAAAAGGAGCGATTGATGCTGTTACACTGCGTCAGGATATCAGAGTATATCTGATAGGCAGGCAGGATGTCATCAAAGAAGAGCTTGCAAAACATTCGTATCAGGGTCCGCAGATCGAAGTGGTTCATGCCCCCGAGGTGATCGAGACAGCAGAACCGCCGGTAATGGCGATTCGCAAGAAGAAGCAGTCATCCATTGTAGTGGGAATGAATATGGTGAAAGAGAAGAAAGCAGATGCATTTGTGTCCGCAGGAAGTTCTGGAGCGATTCTGGTGGGAGGACAAGTTATTGTTGGCAGGATCAAAGGCGTGGAACGCCCTCCGCTGGCACCGCTGATTCCCACGGAACAAGGCGTATCCCTGTTGATTGACTGTGGTGCAAACGTAGATGCCAGGGCATCCCATCTGGTACAGTTTGCCAAAATGGGTTCTATTTATATGGAAAACGTACTGCAGGTTAAGAATCCAAGGGTTGCCATCGTCAATATCGGCGCTGAGGAGGAAAAGGGAAATGCATTGGTGAAAGAGACATTTCCACTGTTAAAGAATTGTCCCGATATCAATTTTGTGGGAAGCATAGAGGCAAGGGACATTCCCCATGGAGAGGCAGATGTGATTGTCTGCGAAGCATTTGTAGGTAATGTAATTCTCAAGCTGTATGAGGGTGTGGGCTCTACCTTCTTAAGCCTGGTAAAAAAAGGGATGTTTGAAAATCTCAGGAGTAAGGTGGGGGCATTACTGGTGAAGCCCGCATTGAAGAAAACCATGAAAGCTTTTGATGCCAGTGAGTACGGCGGGGCGCCTCTTCTTGGACTGAATGGCCTTGTAGTGAAGACCCATGGAAGTTCCAAGGCAAAGGAAGTAACCAATTCCATTATTCAGTGTGTTACTTTCAAAGAACAGGAAATCAATGAAAAAATCAGAAGAAATATTGGAACATCTCCCGTGGAAGGAGAATAGGGAAGAACATAAGCGGAATATATTTTTGCTAATTGTTTGTGTGTGCTGAGAAACGCATGGATTGGAGGAAATCATGGAATTTGAAAAGGTGAAAAAAATCATTGCAGAAGTATTAAACGTTGACGTGGAAGAGATCACAATGGACACAACATTTGTAGATGATCTGGGAGCAGATTCTCTGGATATTTTCCAGATTATCATGGGACTGGAAGAAGAGTTTGATATTGAGATTGCCAACGAAGAAGCAGAGAAAATTGTGACTGTGGGCGATGCAGTGGAACAGATTAAAAATGCGCTGAATTAGTGGAAAATTGAATGGCAGCTATAAAGGATAAGGGTGTCTGAAAGGAATTTTTGAATGTCTTTTTCAGATTGCCCTTATTTGAATGCAGGCGCTTTTTTGTAAGCGGCTGCTCCAGGAAAGGGATATAGTTATGAAATTACAAAAAGAATTTGAAGAAAAGATAGGGTATCATTTTCAGGATGGAAGGCTGCTCAAACAGGCGCTGACCCACAGTTCCTATGCCAATGAACGTCATATGGGAAAACAGGCCGATAATGAGCGGCTGGAATTTCTCGGGGATGCGGTGCTTGAGATTGTCTCCAGTGAATTTTTGTATCACCGGTATCCAGATTATCCAGAAGGAGAATTAACCAGACTTAGGGCAAGCATGGTCTGCGAACCTGCCCTTGCATTCTGTACCAGAGATCTGGATCTGGGCAGGTATCTTCTCCTGGGAAAAGGAGAAAATCAAACGGGAGGCAGGGAACGGAAATCTATTTTGTCAGACGCCCTGGAAGCAGTGATTGGAGCGATTTATCTGGACGGTGGTTTTGCTAGTGCAAAAGAGTTTATTTTTCAGTTTGTGCTGAATGATATTGAGCATAAACAGCTCTTTTTTGATAGCAAGACTATCCTGCAGGAGCTTGTACAGGGAAACTATAATCAGCAATTGCAGTATTTCCTGGTGAGAGAGGAAGGGCCTGACCATGATAAAAAATTTGTGGTTGAGGCAAGGATCGGGGATACCATTTACGGACAGGGAACAGGCAGGACCAAAAAGAGCGCAGAACAAGAGGCGGCATATCAGACGCTTATGAAACTGAAACACCAGTTACCTGAGGGCTGCGGAGGGAGTTCATGTATTTAAAAAGTATAGAGGTTCATGGTTTTAAATCCTTTGCCAATAAGATTCTTTTTGAATTTCATAATGGAATCACCGGGATTGTGGGACCAAATGGAAGCGGTAAGAGTAATGTGGCAGACGCTGTGCGCTGGGTGCTGGGAGAACAGAGGGCAAAGCAGCTAAGAGGCTCCAGTATGCAGGACGTAATATTTTCCGGAACGGAGAGCCGTAAGCCATTGAGTTATGCTTATGTGGCGATTACCCTGGATAACAGCGACCGGCAGCTTAATGTGGATTACAATGAAGTGACAGTAGCCCGGCGGGTGTACCGCTCAGGAGAAAGCGAATATCTGATTAATGGCACAACCTGCCGTTTGAAAGATGTCAATGAATTGTTTTATGATACAGGGATCGGCAAGGAAGGATATTCCATTATCGGCCAGGGACAGATTGAGCGCATTTTAAGCGGGAAGCCGGAAGAACGGCGGGAGCTTTTTGACGAGGCCGCAGGAATTGTGAAATATAAGCGGAGGAAAGCTGCGGCTCAGAAGAAGCTGGAAGATGAGCGCCAGAATCTGGTGCGTGTCAACGATATCCTGGCAGAACTTGAAAAGCAGGTGGGACCGCTGGAACGGCAGGCCGAGAAGGCGAAAATTTATCTGAAGAAGAGAGAGGCATTAAAGAATTATGACGTAAATATGTTCCTGATGGATATGGAGCGGGTGCAGGAGCAGTCCAAAGATTTGGAAGAGAAGATCCGGATTGTGGATCGTGATTTCGAAGAATCCAATCGTTCTTATCACAGCATTAAGGCAGAATATGAACAGATGGAGCAGCATATGAAAGAGGCAGACGATGCCCTGGTGGCTCTTAGAGAGGAACTTGGAGATACCACAGTCCTTAAGGGAAAACTGGAGGGACAGATCAATGTCTTAAAAGAACAGATTCATGCCCTGCAGCAGAGTGAAGAACATTTCAAGACACGTCAGGAAGAGATTGAACGGGATAAAACAGAGCGCACAGGACAGAAAGAGAATTTTCATAAAGAGCTTCAGGAGGCCAATGAACTTTTAAAGTCTGTAGAAGAACAGAAAAGCAGCGTTATGGCCCGCTGCCAGGAGATACAGGAAGAAATTGCCCGCTGCAGCCGGGGAATGGAAGACGGCAAGAATGAAATGATTGAGCTGCTGAACAACAAGGCGTCTACCAAAGCAAAGCAGCAGCGTTATGACACCATGAAAGAGCAGGTAAATATCCGTAAGGCAGAGCTTAACAAACGGTTTCTGGAGCAGAAAAGCGAAGAAGAAGACCTGCAGTATATGGCAGAAGAATGTGAGCGCAAATATCAGGAAGCCAAGGAACATTACCTGGAGCTGCTGGACAAAGAACAGAAGCTGGATCAGAAAAGCCAGGAATGGCATAAGAAGCAGGCAGAGACGGCAAGAGCCCTGGAACAGGATACCGCCAGGTATCACAGGGAGCAGTCCAGGCTGGAATCCCTGGTAAATATTGCAGAACGCTATGACGGTTACGGGAACGCTATCCGGCGGGTAATGGAGAGGAAAGAAACAGAACCGGGACTTCTGGGAGTAGTGGCGGATTTCATGCAGGTGGAGAAACAATACGAGACTGCCATTGAAACAGCCCTGGGAGGCAGTATCCAGAATATTGTCACCAGCGACGAAGCAACCGCAAAGAACATGATAGAATACCTGAAGAAAAACCGTTTTGGCCGGGCAACTTTTCTGCCTTTGACCAGCGTAGGTAAGAAAGCCCAGCAGGTGAATCAGGCGGCATTAAAAGAACCGGGTGTTATTGGCGTTGGCAGTGAGCTGGTACATGCAGACAGTCAATTTACAGGATTAAAAACGTATCTGCTGGGCAGAACTTATGTTGTAGATACCATTGACCATGCCGTTGCACTGGCACGGAAGTATCAGTACAGTTTACGGATTGTAACCCTGGAAGGAGAATCCTTAAGCCCTGGAGGTTCCATGACGGGGGGGGCTTTTCGGAATACCAGCAATCTGCTGGGGAGAAAGCGTGAGATTGAAGAGCTGCAGAACGTGACAGAAACGGTAAAGGAAGCCATGAAAAAGCACCAGGACCGTCTGGAAGAAATCCGTACTGCAAGAGAGCTTCTGAAAGAGGAGGCGGAACAAATCCGGGAGGATTTGAAACAGGCAATGCTTGCCCAGAATACAGAGAAAATGAACTTAGACCGAGCCAGGGAACAAAAAGAAGAAAACGACAGCCAATTTTCCAGTCTTCAGATGGAGAGCAGGGAGTTGGAATATCAATTAAAGGAGATCGGTGAAAACAGCAGTCTGATACAGCAGGAGATTCAGGCCGCTGACCGCCGAGAGAAGGAGATTGAAGAAGAGAATCGGAATCTCCAGGGCATTTTAGACAGGCAGAACCGTCTTGCAAAGGAAAGTCAGGATTCTGTCTCTCAGGTGCAGTTGGAGGAGGCAAATCTGATACAGAAAGTAAATTTCCTGAAAGAAAATATTTCCCGTGTCCAGGGAGAGCTGAGAAAGCTGGAGGAAGACTATCAATCGGCAAAAAGGGAACGGGATGATTCCAGGCAGGACGCGGAAAAAAAGCAGCGGGATATTGAAGAAATCAGTAAGACGATACTATCGTCAAAGACAGCTTATGAAGAACTGGAACGGAAAATTGCAGAAAGCCAGAAAAACAGGGAGGAAATGTCTGAGAAATATCATGGATTTTTCCAGAAACAAGAGGAATTTTCCAGGCGGATCAACGATCTGGACAAGGAGCAGTACCGCCTGAACAGCCAGAAGGAAAAACTTCAGGAACGGGCAGAAAATCAAAGCAATTACATGTGGGAGGAATATGAACTCACCTTCCACAATGCCATGGAGCTTCGGAATCAGGAATTTGATAATCCTGCAGAGCTAAAAAAGAGGATTACAGAGATTAAGGACGAAATCCGTAAATTGGGGGATGTCAATGTTAATGCTATTGAGGATTACCGCAGCCTGTCGGAACGGTATGTCTTTATGAAGACCCAGCATGACGATCTGGTGGAAGCAGAAAAAACCCTTCTGGAGATTATTGAAGAGCTGGATACAGGTATGCGCAAACAGTTTATGGAGAAGTTTGCCCAGATACAGGCAGAATTTAATAAGGTCTTCAAAGAACTGTTTGGCGGCGGGAAGGGTACTTTAGAACTGGTGGAGGGGGAAGATATTCTGGAATGCGGAATCCGCATTATTGCTCAGCCACTGGGAAAGAAGCTGCAGAATATGATGCAGATGTCCGGCGGTGAAAAATCGCTGACAGCGATTTCCCTGCTGTTTGCCATTCAAAACCTTAAGCCATCGCCGTTCTGTCTGCTGGATGAGATTGAAGCGGCGCTGGACGATTCCAATGTAGGACGTTTTGCGGCATATCTGCACAAACTGACAGAGAACACCCAGTTTATTGTGATTACTCATAGAAGAGGAACTATGGCGGCGGCTGACCGCCTCTATGGCATTACCATGCAGGAGAAGGGAGTTTCCACCCTGGTTTCTGTAAATCTGATCGAAGAAGATTTAGATCAATAGAAAGGAAGTATCATTATGGCAGAAGAAAAGAAGGGATTTTTCAGGCGTCTGGTTCAGGGACTCACCAAGACAAGAGACAATATTGTTTCAGGCATTGATTCTATTTTCAGCGGGTTTTCCAGTATTGACGAAGAGTTTTACGAAGAAATCGAAGAGATTCTGATTATGGGAGACTTGGGAGTCCATGCCGCCACTGAAATTATTGAGAATTTAAAACAGAAGGTGAAGGAACAGCATATCAAGGAACCTGGGGCCTGCAAGGAACTTTTGATTGCCAGCATTAAGGAACAGATGGATGTGGGAGAAACTGCATATCGGTTCGAACAGGAGAAATCCGTGGTATTGGTGATCGGGGTCAACGGCGTGGGAAAAACCACTTCTGTGGGCAAGCTTGCCGGGAAACTTAAGGATCAGGGGAGAAAAGTGGTGCTTGCAGCGGCAGATACCTTCCGTGCAGCGGCAGGGGAACAGCTCAGTGAGTGGGCAAATCGGGCAGGCGTGGAAATGATTGGCGGACAGGAGGGAGCCGACCCGGCTTCTGTGGTTTATGATGCTGTGGCGGCGGCAAAGGCGAGAAATGCGGATGTACTGCTCTGTGATACGGCGGGGCGGCTGCATAATAAAAAGAACCTTATGGAGGAGCTTAAGAAAATCCACCGCATTTTGGAAAAAGAGTATCCGGATGCATTCCGGGAGACCCTTGTAGTGCTGGACGGAACCACAGGCCAAAATGCTCTGGCACAGGCGAAACAGTTTTCAGAAGTGGCAGATATTACGGGCATTATTTTGACTAAAATGGACGGAACTGCAAAAGGCGGAATTGCAGTTGCCATCCAGTCTGAAATGGGCATTCCGGTGAAATACATTGGAGTAGGTGAAACCATTGATGATCTGCAGAAATTTGATTCGGAGCAGTTTGTCAATGCATTGTTCTCCAGAGAGGAAGAGACTGCGCAGTGATCAAAATAGAGGAAAGAACAGGAGAGTGAGAAAGATGCTGACATTGGATAAATTTGAGGAGGCAAGCAGGATTGTTGGGGAAGTAACGCTGGAAACGAAGCTGGTATACAGTGATTTCTTAAGCGAACAGACGGGAAATAAGGTATATCTGAAGCCGGAAAATATGCAGTTTACGGGAGCTTATAAAGTGCGGGGCGCTTACTATAAGATCAGCACTTTGACCGAAGAAGAACGGGAACGGGGACTTATTACCGCTTCTGCGGGAAATCATGCCCAGGGCGTCGCCTATGCGGCGAAATGTTTTGGAGTGAAGGCAGCTATCGTAATGCCTACTACCACGCCGCTGATTAAGGTAAACCGCACCAAATCTTATGGGGCTGAGGTGATATTATATGGCGATGTCTATGACGAGGCATGCAATAAGGCATATGAATTAGCCGAAGAACATGGTTATACGTTTATTCATCCTTTTGACGATCTTGCAGTTGCTACGGGACAGGGCACCATTGCCATGGAGATTTTCAAAGAACTTCCCCTGGTAGAATACATTCTGGTTCCCATCGGCGGAGGCGGGCTTGCCACAGGAGTTTCAGCCCTTGCAAAGCTGCTGAATCCCAAAATTAAAGTGATTGGCGTGGAACCGGCAGGTGCAAACTGTATGCAGGCGTCCTTTGAGGCTGGGAAAGTGGTGACGCTTCCAGGCGTCAGCACTATTGCAGACGGTACGGCGGTAAAGACTCCAGGTGAAAATATTTTCCCATATATCCGGGAAAATCTGGATGAGATTATTACAGTGGAAGATGACGAGCTGATCGTTGCGTTTTTGGATATGGTGGAGAACCATAAGATGATAGTGGAGAATTCCGGACTTCTTACAGTTGCAGCTCTGCGTCACCTGAATGTGCAGCAGAAGCGGGTGGTATCTATTTTAAGCGGCGGCAACATGGATGTGATTACTATGTCCTCCGTGGTGCAGCAGGGACTGATTTTCAGAGATCGTATCTTTACTGTATCAGTGCTTCTGCCGGATAAGCCGGGAGAACTGAGCAAGGTTGCAGATACCATTGCTGTGCAGCAGGGGAACGTGATTAAGCTGGAGCATAATCAGTTTGTCACCACCAACCGGAATGCAGCCGTGGAACTTCGGATTACTATGGAAGCTTTTGGCGCAGAGCACAAAGCTCAGATTATGGACGCATTGGAAGCCAAAGGCTATAAACCGAAGCTGGTGAGGACAAATTTGTAAAAATCTTTGGGAGTATCTTGGACATATGGAAGATAGAAAGGAAACAGGAGGAGATCTATGGGCAAAGAAGAATACAGGAAGGCGCTGAAACTAGGGAAGAAGGATTATCAAATGCGGCTGCTCCGGGGAGCGAAACCCATCTTGCAGGTGCTGGATGATATTCTGCCGGACAGGAGTTCTTATTCTGAGACTCCCATTGGCCTGGTGCAGATTCCAATCGAGCAGATTGCGGGGACAAAGACCTTCGCAAGAAGCAGTTCCTTTGCTGGAAATTTTATGCCGATCCTGCGGGAAGATACAGAATTTGCCGTTAAATGGGGGAACCTGCTGGATTCCCATGTGGAAGAGGGAATCCGTGAACCTATTAAGGCTTATGAATATATGCATAAATTTTATGTGGTGGAGGGCAATAAAAGAGTCAGTGTAATGAAATATTCCGGGGCTGTGTCAATTTTGGGAACTGTCACCCGTATTATCCCCAAACGCACCCAGGAAAAAGAAAATAAGATGTATTATGAATTTCTGGATTTCTATCAATATGCACCCATTAATTATATCTGGTTTACCCAGGAGGGCGGGTATGCGAAACTGCAGGAGGCCGTGGGGAAAGAGCCGGAGGAACGGTGGTCAGAGGAAGAACTTCTGAAGTTCAGTTCTATTTACGCAAGGTTTACTTCGCAATATCAGGAAAAAGGCGGAGATAAGCTGAAAATTGCGCCGGGGGATGCATTTCTGGCCTTTATTACCCTGTATGGATATGACGCCATTGATCAGAAAACCACCAGGGAAATGCAGACGTTGATTACAAAGAGCTGGGAGGAGTTTATGCTTCTGGGACAGGAATCAGAAATTGATTTGAAAATGAAACCGAACCAGAAGAAAAAATCATTGTTCAGCATTCTGCATCTGCATGCTCCCGGGACGCGGAAGCTGAAGATTGCATTTATCTATGAGAAAACCCCCGGGACTTCAGCATGGACCTATGCCCATGAGCTGGGCAGGCTTCATCTGGAACAGACCTTTCCAGATGAGGTACATACCATGACCTATGAAAATGGAACCAGGGAAAATATAGATTCCTTATTGGAAGACGCTGTGAATGCAGGATGTGATTTGATTTTTACTACAACGCCTCCTTTTGCACAGGCCAGTGTGAAGGCAGCCATTGCCAATCCAAAGGTTCGTATTTTAAATTGTTCCTTGAATACCTCCCACCGCTATATTCGCACGTATTATTCCCGGATGTATGAGGCAAAATTTTTAGTAGGAGCTATTGCAGGGGCTATGGCGGAGAATAACCGTCTGACTTACATTGCGGATTATCCCATCTATGGATCGATTGCAAATATCAATGCCTTTGCTCTGGGTGCAAAGATGATTAATCCCCGTTCAAAGGTGTATTTGGAATGGTCCGCCAAGAAAGAGATGGATATTGAGGAGCGGATCCGGGAAATTGGTTCTTCCTGTGTATCAGGAAAGGATATGACGATTCCAGAGGAGGCTTCCCGGTTTTTTGGCATTTACCATATTAATGAGGGACGGCTCAGGAATTTTGCAATGCCTCTGTGGCATTGGGGCAAGTTTTATGAGCGGCTGATTTGGACTATTATGGACGGGACCTGGAAATATGATGACGACGCTCCGGTGAAAAAGGCGATTAATTACTGGTGGGGAATGTCAGAAGGCGTGGTGGACGTGGTTTTCTCCAAGTATCTTCCCATTGGGCTGAAACGGCTGGCAGGGCTTTTGAAAACTTCTATCAGTGCGGAGACGTTTAATCCTTTTGCGGGAATTTTATATTCCCAGACGGGGGTGGTTCTGGATGATCCCGATCTTAGCTTGACGCCGGAAGAGATTATGACCATGGACTGGCTTGCAGAAAATGTTGTGGGCGTTATTCCGCCTAAGGAAGAGTTAAAAGAGCAGGCGGAACCTGTGATGAAACAGCAGGGAGTAAAGAAAAAGGAAGGCTGATCCTACCATGAAGATACTGGCAATTGCAGATGAAGAATCCAAGTATTTATGGGAATATTTTGACAAGAGAATATTTGAGGGTATTGATCTGATTATCTCCTGTGGAGATCTGGATCCCAATTACCTTTCCTTTTTAGTGACCCTTTCTTCTGTCCCCGTGTTATATGTGCATGGGAACCATGACGGAAAATATGACGATTCCCCTCCAGACGGCTGCGTCTGCATTGAAGATCAAATTTATGTCTATCAGGGTGTGCGGATTCTGGGGCTTGGAGGCTCTATGCGGTACAACTCAGGAAAATATCAGTATACAGACTGGCAGATGAAACAGAGGGCGTCAAAACTGAAGTTTCAGTTGTTTCGAAAACGCGGATTCGACATATTAGTGACCCATGCGCCGGCTTATCAGTTGAACGACGGCCGTGATCTGCCGCACCAGGGATTTCAGGTATTCCGTACCCTGATGGAGAAATACCGTCCGAAATATTTTCTTCATGGACATGTGCATCTGACATATGGCAGATGCTATAAGCGGTATGATAAATATGAAGATACTCATATCATCAACGCATACGAGAGGTGCGTGTTTGAATTTGAAGATGAGAATCCAAAGGATTCCCTGTCTGTCTGGTAAGAAAAGCTGCTCTGTGTTTCAGTACCGGGGGATGGAATCAAAAATCATATCCGCACTCGCATAAGAAGAATATATTGCTTTGCAATTGTGCCCGGCACGGCACAGGGGCTGCTGCAGAATACAGGAATTCTACACGATATCGTAACAATGCAAAAGAATTTGTACCATATCGTGTAGAAATCTCTCGTTTTGCAACAGCCCCTGTGCTTTAAAAGATTACTCAGCCGTACTGTCTGAAGTGTGCAGTGTGCTGATATAATTACTGAGGGCATCCAGATTTACTTCTGTCTGTGTTGGAGTGCTTTTATCATCTCCTGTGCGGAAATATCCATAGGCAGAATAGCCTATCCAGCCCACTACTGCGATACATACCACGGTACCGCAGGCTGCGGCGATAGCGTTTTTTGCTTTCTGCTTTTTCATATTCTTCTTGCGGTTTGCTTTTTCATTTTTATAACGGTCTACTTTTGCCTGACTCATATGATAATTCTCCTTAGTTCATAATTTTCTGTTCTCAGTATACACCAATTTTGTGAAAAAGTCTTGAACTTTTGATAAAAAAATAAAAATTGTAGTGTCAGTTGTTACTTTTCACGGGTCAGGAATACGCACGGGCTGCACATTCCGTAAGAATAAGATTCAGGCATGAGGGGCGATTTTTGCGAAGCAAAACTATAAATATCGCCCCGAATCGTTACTATGAGCGTCCCCCCTGGCCGTGAATAACAACCTTCGTGAAACAACCCAAGATTTGTAAACTATCGTTTACTTGAGGATTGCTTCATGTTACAATGGCAGTAACATTAATGTATTAATACAAGAAGGGTACTGCATTTGAGTTTATGAGAAATAAATATAATATTTTTACAGTTCACCGTAAATAGAGATCAGGAGGCAGTTATGAGTTTAGCAGATCGCATTTTTATAGATATGTGCCAGGATATTCTGGAGCACGGCGTCAGCACAGAAGGAGAGAAGGTCCGCCCGCACTGGGAGGATGGAACCAGCGCGTATACCATTAAGAAATTTGGCGTAGTGAACCGCTATCAACTAGCGGAAGAATTTCCGGCAATTACCCTGCGCAGAACCGCCATCAAAAGCTGTACGGATGAGATGCTCTGGATCTGGCAGAAGAAATCCAATAATATCCATGAATTAAACAGCCATATATGGGACGCGTGGGCAGACGAGACAGGTTCTATTGGGAAAGCATATGGTTATCAGATGGGGGTAAAGCATCAGTATAAAGAAGGCATGATGGATCAGGTTGACAGAGTGCTGTATGATTTGAAACATAATCCCTTCAGCCGCCGGATTATGACGAATTTGTATGTGCATCAGGATTTAAATGAAATGAATCTCTACCCTTGCGCCTACAGTATGACATTTAATGTAACGCAGAAGCCGGGACAGGAAAAATTAGTTCTGAATGCTATTTTGAATCAGCGTTCCCAGGATATTCTAACGGCAAATAACTGGAATGTGTGCCAGTATGCCGTATTGATGCATATGCTGGCCCAGGTCAGCGGCATGGAAGTGGGAGAGCTGGTTCATGTGATTGCCGATGCACATATTTACGACCGTCATATCCCATTGGTGAAAGAACTGATTGCAAGGCAGACAAATGAAGCCCCTGTATTCTGGCTGAATCCGGAAATCAAGGATTTCTATGAGTTTACCAGCGGCGATGTGAGGCTTGACAATTATGTGACAGGACCGCAGCTTCGGGATATTCCCGTTGCGGTATAGTTTAGGAGGGAATTATGAATTTAATTGCGGCAGTGGACAGAAATTGGGGAATTGGGCTGAACAATGCGTTATTGGTGCGGATTCCTGATGATATGAAGCGGTTCCGTCAGATTACCACAGGAAAAGTAGTGGTTATGGGAAGAAAGACGTTGGAGAGCTTTCCAGGGGGGCAGCCTTTGAAGAACCGTACCAATATTGTGCTTACAACAGACAGGAATTATAAAGTAAAGGATGCGGTTCTGGTGTACAGCATGGAGGAGCTTTTTCAAAAACTGGAGGAGTATGCCAGTGAGGAGATCTATGTGATTGGCGGGGAGAGCATATACAGACAGCTATTGGATCAGTGCGATACCGCCCTCATTACCAAAATTGATTACGAATATCAGGCGGACGCCTGGTTTCCTAATCTTGATCATATAGAAGCCTGGGAATTGGCAGAAGAAAGCGAAGAACAGACTTATTTTGATCTGGAATATTATTTTCAGAAGTATGAGAGGAAGCGCATATAAATGGAAAATTTTATATTCAGCCTCAATGTAACGATTCCGATTTTCCTAGTGATGGTACTGGGATGGGGGCTGAGGCAGACTGGAATGCTGAATGATAATTTTGCCGCTGTGGCAAATAAGTTTAATTTTAATGTGACCCTTCCGGTTCTGCTGTTTCGGGATATTGCTTCGGTAGACATCCGGGCAGTATTTGACTTAAGATATGTGATGTTCTGTGCCATTGCAAGTTCTGTGTGTTTCTGGCTGATCTGGGGCGGGGCAAAGTTATTTTTAAAGGACAAGACCATGACAGGCGCTTTTGTCCAGGCTTCCTTCCGAAGCAGCGCAGCAGTAATGGGACTGGCATTTATTCAAAATTTGTATGGGCAGTCGGCTATGGGGCCTCTGATGATTATCGGGGCGGTTCCCCTGTACAATATTTATTCTGTCATTGTGCTGACCTTTGAGGGGGAAACAGAAGACAGAACAGACACTTGGGTGAAAATCCGCCGGGCATTTTTGAATATCCTGAGAAATCCTATTATTATCAGTATATTTATTGGTTTGCTGGTATCGCTGTTTCGTATATCCTTCCCGGTAATCGTGAATAAGACAATAGCCAATATTGCGCAGATGGCGACGCCCCTGGCTTTGATTTCACTGGGGGCGGGCTATGAGGGCAGGAAAGCCCTTGCCAAGATAAAACCCAGTTTTGCGTCGGCTATTATCAAGCTGGTGGTACAGCCGGCGCTGCTGGTTCCGGTGGCGGCGGCAATGGGATTTACCGGAGAGAAGATGATCGGAATATTAATTATGCTGGCAAGCCCCACGACGCCCAGTTGTTACATTATGGCGAAAAACATGAGAAATGATGGAACATTGACAGCCAGTATTGTGGTGATGACAACACTCCTGGCTTCTTTCACCCTGACAGGGTGGATTTTTTTGCTGAAAACAGCGGGATGGATTTGAGAGAAAAAGGGACTTCCACAATCTGAATTTATCTGTTACAATAACAGGAAAACATTTTATAGAGGTGATAGAGATGGCAATGGATATAACAGGAAGAAAACTGTTTGTAAAGGCGCTGCTGGAAGAAGGCGTAGATACCGTATTTGGTTACCCTGGAGGAATGGTAACTGATATTATGGATGAATTGTATAAACATGAGGAAATCTCACTGGTTCTGCCCCGCCATGAGCAGGGACTGGTTCATGAGGCGGAAGGATATGCCCGTGCCACAGGAAGGACAGGAGTCTGTATTGTAACCAGCGGCCCAGGGGCTACTAATATTATTACCGGGCTGGCCGACGCCCATTATGACAGTATTCCGCTGGTATGTATTACCGGGCAGGTACCGTTGAATTTAATTGGAAATGATGCGTTTCAGGAAGTGGATATTGTGGGTATGACCAGGAGCATCACCAAATATGGCGTGACAGTCCGGGATCGGAAAGATCTGGGCAAAATCTTAAAGATGGCATTCCATATTGCAAAGACGGGCAGGCCTGGCCCGGTATTGATTGATCTGCCTAAGGATATTCAGACGGCCATGGGACCGGGCGAGTATCCCTTGTCTGTGGCTATCCGGGGGTATAAACCCAATGAGAGTGTCCATATCGGACAGTTGAAGAAGGGCTATAAGCTCTTAAAGTCGGCTAAAAGACCTTTGTTTTTGATAGGCGGCGGCATCAATATTGCCAGGGCAAATGATAAAATGCTGGAATTGGTGGAAAAAACTAGGGTTCCAGTGGTAACTACCGTGATGGGAAAAGGAGCTGTCCCCACAGACCATCCCTGTTATGTGGGAAACAGCGGTATGCATGGGCGGTATGCGGCCAACATGGCGGTAGGTGAATGTGATGTGCTGTTTTCCATTGGTACCAGGTTTAATGACCGGATTACCGGAGATCTCAATGAGTTTGCACCAAAGGCGCAGATTGTCCATGTGGATATTGACACAGCTTCCATTTCCAGAAATGTAGTAGTGGATGTGCCCATTGTGGCGGATGCAAATCTGGCTCTGGAGAAGCTGTTAGAGTGGGCGGAGCCGCAGCAGACACAGGAATGGATGGAGCAGATTCAGGAGTGGAACCAGGAAAATCCTCTGGAAATGCGCCGGGACCGGGGCATGACGCCTCAAATGATTCTGGAAGAACTGAATCGGCAGCTCCAGGAAGGAATTATTGTGACAGACGTTGGACAGCATCAGATGTGGGCAACCCAGTACATAGAACTGAATGAGAAGAAACAGTTTATTACCTCCGGGGGACTGGGCACGATGGGATTTGGATTCCCAGCGGCAATTGGAGCGAAAATCGGATGCCCAGATAAGACCGTGATCTGTATCAGCGGCGACGGCGGCATGCAGATGAATCTTCAGGAGCTTGCCACGGCAATGGCCCAGGATGCCAAGGTGATTGTTTGTATTTTTAATAATTATTATCTGGGTATGGTACGCCAGATGCAGCAGCTTTTTTATGGCAAGCGCTATGAGGCTACCTGCCTGAGAAGGAGAAAAGGGTGTCCAGGAGACTGCAAAGGGCCGAATGCAGCCTGCCCGCCTTATGAACCGGATTTTGTAAAGCTGGCGGAAAGCTATGGAGCCTGCGGTATCCGGGTAACCAAAGAAGAAGAGATTGCACCCGCCTTTGAACAGGCAAAACAGTGCGGCACTCCTGTACTCATCGAATTTATGATTGCTACGGAAGAAATTGTGCTTCCGATGGTCAAGGGGGGAAATCCCATGACAGAGATGATTCTAAAATAAGGAAAGGAGACAGGAATTATGACAAAGAACAGATGGATTGCATTGTATGTGGAAAATCAGGTGGGTGTCCTGGCTAAGATTTCCGGTCTTTTTTCCGGGAAGTCCTATAATATGCAGAGCCTTACCGTGGGGACTACTGAGGATGAGACTGTCTCCCGTATGACAATCTGCGTGACCAGTGACGATATTACTTTTGAACAGATTAAAAAGCAGTTGAACCGGATGGTGGAAGTCATTAAGGTAATGGATTTTACGGATAAACCCATTCACATGAAGGAGATTTTGTTTGCAAAGGTCAAAGAATGCACGGTGGAAGATAAGGCGGAATTGTTCCAGATCGCACAGGTATTCCATGTGGAAGTGTCCGACATTGGCACGGACAGTATTCTGCTGGAATGTAAAATGACGGAACGGCGGAATAATGAATTGATTGATCTATTGAAAAGTAAATTTAAGCAGATTGAGATTGTCCGGGGCGGAGGAGTGGCCATTGAGTCCATCAGCACTTCCTGTGCCGGAAGGTCAGAATATTTCCGAAAATAAGTTTACCCATAAGGAGGCAGGAAATGCGCAGGATTTTAGTTGTGGTGGATATGCAGAAGGATTTTATTGACGGCGCCCTGGGAACGATTGAGGCTCAGAAAATTGTAAATCCGGTGATTGAGAAAATGAAAGCCTATAAGAAATCAAATGTTTATGTGACCAGAGATACCCATAGTGAAAATTATCTGGACACTGCCGAAGGGAAGAAGCTTCCTGTGGTTCATTGTGTCCAGGACACGGAAGGGTGGAAACTGCATCCGGAAATTGAGAAACTGGCAGAACCTTCCCATATTATTGATAAACCCTCTTTTGGTTCCATGGAATTGATGGAGCTTTTGCAGAAAGAAAATGAAAAAGAGCCATTGGAGATTGAATTGGCGGGACTGTGCACGGATATCTGTGTGGTCAGCAACGCCCTTCTGCTAAAGGCAGCGATGCCGGAACGTACGATAAAGGTGGATGCAGGGTGCTGTGCAGGCGTTACGCCTGAATCCCATCAGGCGGCATTGCTTACCATGGAGATGTGCCAGATTGAGGTGATTTAGGGGAATGCCTTTATTGAGCGGCAAGAGAGATTTTTGATAAAAAGCTTTTAAAATGTATCTTGAGATTCTGAAATGTGTGTGCTATACTTATAATAATTATAAGGTTTTACGCCGATATATAATACAGCAGTATACGGATATGGAAGTCCATGTTTTTATTCAAAGGAGTGATGAAAATGAGTATGAATCAAGGTTATTCTCAATTATTTAGCGGCCTCTCATCCAGCGGCAGTTCAGGAAATATGAATTTTCTCTCAGATTATGCCAGCCTTAAGAATGGCAGCTACGGCAGACTTTTGAAGTCTTATTATGGTATGGGACAGAGTTCAAGTACTTCGGCGTCTGGCACGAATGGTAATAAAAGTTATGTCCTGGACAAAATTCTGGAAGAGAGAAGGAATCCGAAGGTTTCCGATGAAGTGAAAGAGGCGAATTCCAATCTGGAATCTGGAATTTCAAGCCTTAAGAATTCTGTTTCAGCGTTACAGAACGACAATACCTATAAAGACACAGAAAATGGCCAGAGTGCACAGGGTAAGACAGCCTCTGCATTGAAGTCTTTCGTGTCAGAGTATAATGATGTTGTGAATGCATCAAAACGTTCCACGATGACAAATAAGACTGCATATATAGCAAATATGATGAAAGCTACGGCTGAAAATGCTGATAAGCTTTCAGAAATTGGCGTAACCATCAATTCAAATGGAACTCTTCAATTTAATGAGGGTAAGATGAAACAGGCTGATCTCTCGAAAGTGCAGGATCTGTTTTCTTCCAAGAACAGCATGAGTTATGGTTCTACCGTTATGTCCCGTCTTCAGTTTGCGGGAGTTGCCTACAGCGGCGCAGTCAGTGATGAGAAAGACAACACAGCAGGTTCCAGTGCAGCAGCCCTGAAAGCAGACGGAGAAGCCCTTGCATCAGACAAATTATATGAAAAGATTAAGGATAAAGATGGCAAGGAGACAGATCAATACGATATTGACAAGATTTTTTCCACAGCAAAGAGTTTTGTCAATAATTACAACAAAATGTTTGATGCAGCCAAATCAAATACAAATTCCGGTGTAACGGCGAATTTGGCTAAAATCAAGGAAAAAACAGAGCAGAATAAGGAAGCTCTTAAACAGTTTGGAATCAATGTGGATGAAAAAGGAAAAATGACCATTGACGAGGACACATTTAAAAAATCAGATATGTCCCAGGTACAGAAATTTTTCAAAGACTATGGTTCTTCCATTGCAACCAACGCATCACTGGTAGATTATTATTCCACTACGAAAGCAAATACGGCCAGCGGCTATACGGCTGCCGGGGCGTACAATGTACAGGGAAGTTCCCGCTTTGTTGACGCTATTTAATTCATTTTTATAGAACAGTAAAGAACTTAAAGTAGTAGGAAGAAGAAAGGCAGGAGAAAACTGCTTAAATAATTTAAAAATTAAGGTACTGTAATCCTTCAGGAATTGCAGTACCTTAATTTATGCCCGCAGGCAATTTGATTGGTATCAAACCCAGCTCTGAAACTACATCATACTTTAAGCCGTAATAAGTTCTACAAGCGCGCCCTGCAAATCTTTGTCCAAATCCATAGACTGGAGTTCAGACAATAAAACTACAGGGTTTTGCTGCTTCATCACAAGCTGATATAAGGATTCTTTTAAAGAATAGGAAATTTCAGCCCGATTCAAAAATTCATAGATATCGTCAATGACATTATTTTCTGCAAGCACTGCATGAGATAGATGGATACACAGCCTGTCAGAAATGGATACGTCCTTAATTTCGCAGGAAAGAATATGCTGTTTTTCATCATACTTTTGACAAGCATCTGCCTGTGCGCCGTTTATGGTGAGTCTGGCGCTGCAGGGCTGGATACCATGGAATAAAATTGTATAGGTGCGGTGTTCAGGAATCAATTCCAGAGCGCCTTTGGCGCTTTCTATTACAAATTTTGGATCCGTTCTCCAAGAAAAATGCATCTCTGTATTCGCGCATATTCCCATTTGATATTCAGTGGAAGCGCCGTCGTCTTCGTAGAGGGTGAAAGTACCGTCAGCTCCCGCAAAAACATGGATGCAGAGGGAGTGGGGATTTGCTTCTGCATTCTGGATTTCACTGGTCATGGGGATAATCGCCCCGGCTTTTGCCAGTACAGGGATGGAGTTTATGTCCCGGTACATAGCCACTGTCCTTTTACCCTGGTATTTTCTTCCGTTAAAGAAATCAAAATAGAGATGTTCTGGAAGCCAGACAGTTACCTTTGCCACATTGAGGCGGGAAACATGAGGAGATGTAATAGGCGCCGCTAACAATTGGCTGCCGAACTCGTACTGGTTTGGCACTTCATATGCCTGCTCACATTCCGGGTAATGGTAGTACATTGGCAGTACCAGAGGGATATCTTCTTCGTATGTCCGGTGATTCATGGTATAGAGATAGGGAATTAGTTCATGTCTCAGGCGGAGGAACTTTTTCATCATATTTTGTACTTCCAGCTTATAGTTCCAGGGTTCTTTGCCAGCAAATTCATTGTTGCTGGAATGCAGCCGCATCACCGGGGAAAATACGCCGAGCTGCAGCCATCTTCCAGCCATCTCGTCATCCCGAACTCCCAGCATGTGTCCTCCGATATCATGGCTCCACATGCCGTATCCGATATTAGAAGCGGTGGCGGTAAAATATGGCTGGAAAGCCAGGGAATCCCAGGTAATTATGGTATCTCCGGAAAATCCAACGGGGTAGCGGTGGCTTCCAGGACCGGCATATCTGGAAAATGTCATGGGCCGTTTTTTATCTCTCCCATTGTCTAGATAATGATAGTGGTTCATTACCCACAAGGGGTCCAGCCCTTCCGTTTTGCAATAGCCCCCGGACTGCCAGTCCAGCCACCAGAAATCCACTCCTTCTTCTTCCATGGGATGAAAAATATGCTGGAAACATGCTTCCAGAAATTTTGGGTCTGCGGCGTCAAAGATTACAGGCTGTTCCAGTTCTGTATCTACGCCCATGGCTTCCGCCATTTGGGGGTATACTTCTTCATGGGCCTGTATGCCTCCGGCTGGATGAACATTCAGAGTCACCCGCATATGATGTTCATGAAGCCATTCCAGGAACGACTGGGGTTCTGGAAACAACTCCAGGTTCCAGGTATAACCCGTCCAGCCGCTGCCATATTTCTTATCAATTTCTGTCAGATGCCAGTCCATGTCCAGAACTGCCACGGAAAAAGGAATGTTTTCTTTTGCAAAACGTTCCATCAGCGTTTTGTAAGACTGCTGTGTATATTTATAATAGCGGCTCCACCAGTTTCCCAGGGCATATCTGGGCACCATGGGGCTTTTTCCGCATAAATGGCAGAAATCCCGCAGGGCGCCCAGATAGTCATGTCCATATGCCCAGAAATAAATGTCAGTACATTTACATTTGCGGGGGCTGATCCATCCGTCTTCCAGCAAAATCAGGGATTTGCTGTCGTTAAGCACAGAAAAACCGTTT
Source organism: uncultured Lachnospiraceae bacterium (assembly GCA_950097145.1). Lineage (GTDB taxonomy): Bacteria > Bacillota > Clostridia > Lachnospirales > Lachnospiraceae > Petralouisia. The sequence goes on along the minus strand of CATNCF010000010.1, from coordinate 6,941 downwards.
CTGCTGATAATGCCGTGCTCCAGAGGAATGCTGCCGTCTGCCATGTCCAGTGTCCTTGCTGTTCCGCCCAGGCTCTCAAATTGTTCTCCATAATGCCAGATACTGTCGTAAGCGCTGTAATCGCCCACGGCCTCTATGGATAAGCCATGGGGCGTAAATTCATTTTTATCATAAATTAGATGTACTTTTGCAGTAATAATTTCCAGCCCGTCTGGTTTGTCCAGCAGTCTATAGGGAGTTTCTGGAAAATTCCGGTTCCATACCGTTTGCGTGGCATGATCTTCAAATATGCCGTCTTTCTGGTACTCCAGACGGAACAGGCATTCTGTAAGGATAGAAATTCTGTAATGGTTTCCCTGGATAATATTTGCAGGGTTTGTCAATGGATGCACTTGTGCCTGTAATTCTTTTTTCATGTTTACCTCCGAATAAAATTTGTCAGCCGTTCACTGTGTTTGCGATAAATTGTTTCTGCAGAATCGCAGATATTGCAATCATAGTTGAGAAATTTACGTTAGCGGTAACGTTTTAATAATTATAAGAAGTATATGTGGAATTGTCAATATTTTTTCGGAAAAATCAAGATATATTTTGTTGAAAATTTTTGATGTTCTGTTATAATAATGTTAGCGATAACAAAAAGCAGGGAGAACAGGAATGGTCACATTAAAAGATATTGCAGAACAGGCGGGAGTAAGCAGTATGACAGTATCCCGTGTGATGAATGGCAAAACAAAAGACGTCTCACAAAAGACGGCCCAGAGGATTAAAAAGATTGCAGAAGAAATGGGATATGTGCCGAATTCCTCTGCCCGTGCCCTTGCGTCCAGAGCTTCCCGGCTGATTGCGGCGCTGTTGTCAGATTACGACGAGGAGAGCGCACCCTTAGAGGACAGTTATAACAGCAGTTTTTTTGGGGAGCTTGCCCGGCAGATTCAAAAAGAAGGCTATGATTTGATGATACATTATGTAAAAGATTACACGGATATCAATTATAGTCTGAAATCCTGGAATGTTGCCGGGGCAGTGTTTCTTGGCATGTTTGATGAAAATATTAAAAAGATACAGAAAGACAATACCATTCCCCTGATTTTTACAGACAGTTACAGTTCGATCCGCAGTATTACCAACGTAGGCATTGATGATTATCAGGGAGGTGAGACAGCAGCGGAATACCTCTTGAAAAACGGCCACAGAAACCTTGCGTTTATCGGTCCGGCAGCGGTGGGCAATGGCGTTATTATGCACCGGCTGCAAGGGTTTTGTACCTGCCTGCGTGATAACGGTATTTCTATGCCGCCGGAACATATTATTGATTCTGGGACGGAACATTTGGAACAAATGCTGGAAGAACTCTGCCGGGGCTCTGATCCGGTGACAGGAATTTTTACCACCTCGGACTTTTGTGCCAGCCGTATTTATGCTGCTGCATACCAGGCCGGATTGGGCATACCGGATGATCTTTCAGTGATTGGGTTTGATGATATCAGAATGAGCAGGTATCTGACTCCGCCTTTAACCACCATACGGCAGGATATCAAAAAAAAGGCGGATGTTGTCTGTCAGTTATTGATGAAACATATCAAAAATCAAGATGTTCCAGCAGAGAATGTGGTGCTTGGGGTAGAATTAAAAGAACGGGGATCTGTCAGAAAGATTTAGCAAAAGATGGATACAGGGGCAGGCAGCGCCTGCCTCCTGGAATGTAAAAAAATGGCGGCTATCTTGCCAGGAATTCTATAATTTCTCCTATATATAATGTATGAAGATTTCCTTCTTCTTTGCCAGAATACCATTTTTCTTTGATTTCCGGATCCAGAAAATGCCCTTCGTTTATGGGGACGGCAGCCATTTTCCGGCAGAGGCAGATAAAATTTCCCTCATCAACAAAGGGAATGTTGTCTTTGAAGTTGACATTGAGGCCGGAGACTTTGAATTTATCTTCCTGCCTGCCAGAGACTACGCCAAAATATTTCAGGTCATTTTTATACTTTTTGTCAAAAAAAGTGCAGGAAAAATATGCTTCGTTGTCTATAAATTCTTTGGTATATCGATGTTCCCGGACAAAGATAAAAGCCACATTTTTGCCCCAGAGGACGCCCATTCCGCCCCAGCTTGCAGTCATGGCGTTGGTTTTTTCCTGATTGCCGGCAGCAATCAGCATCCATTCTTCCGATATTTTGGTAAATGGATTGAGTTCTAACAAATCGGTAGGGTATGGTTGAAATTGATGCATAATTATTCTCCTTTACTGAATCTTTAGATAAAGTATACAACATTTTATGGAATTTGCCTACTGGATTATGAAAAAAAGTTATAAAGAGTATAAGCCTTAAGAATAATCTTGACAGCGTTCTCAAAAAGTATAATAATTGATAGAAACAATAGAGAAAGAACAGGATGGAGGAGCGATTATGGATATCAAGTTTGTAAAAAGAGATGTATTAAAAGAGAAACCAGACCAGAGTAATCTGGGATTTGGCAAGTATATGACGGATTATATGTTTGTAATGGACTGGGATAAAGGCACAGGCTGGCATGACGCCAGGATTGAACCTTATGGGCCGGTGGAAATCAGTCCCTCCTGTGTGACCCTGCACTATGCCCAGGAGACTTTTGAAGGACTGAAAGCATATCGTACCAAGGAAGACAAGATATTATTGTTCCGTCCGGAAATGAATGCAAGGAGAATGATTAACTCGAATACAAGACTGTGTATGCCGGGAGTGCCAGAGGAACTGTTTGTGGAAGCTGTGGAGGAACTGGTTAAGATAGAGAAAGATTGGATTCCTTCTGAGCCTGGAACTTCCCTTTATATCCGTCCTTTTGTGTTTGCAACGGAATCAGCCCTGGGCGTTCATATGGCAGTTTCTTATAAATTTATGGTAATCTGCTGCCCAGTGGGGGCATATTATCCTGAGGGCATTAATCCGGTAAAAATTCTGGTAGAAGACGAATTGGTTCGTGCAGTGAAAGGAGGAACCGGAGATACCAAATGCGGAGGCAATTACGCGGCTTCTATTTTAGGCCAGGTGAGGGCTGAAGAGAAGGGCTGTACGCAGGTGCTCTGGCTGGACGGCGTAAACAGAAAGTACGTGGAAGAAGTTGGCACTATGAACATCATGTTTAAAATCAATGGTGAAATTTATACAGCTCCTATAGAAGGAACCGTCCTGCCAGGGGTTACCAGAGATTCGATTATCCATATTTTGAAAGACTGGGGCTATAAAGTAAATGAAACGCATTTATCAGTAGATGATCTGATGAAAGCAGGGCATGACGGAAGTCTGGAGGAAGCCTTCGGAACAGGAACAGCAGCAGTGATTTCACCGGTAGGAGAGTTTATGTATAAGGATGATATAGTTACTGTAAATGATTTTAAAATTGGAGAACTGACTCAGAAATTGTACGATTATCTGACAGGAATCCAGTGGGGAAACGTAGAAGACAAATATGGCTGGACCAGAGAGGTAAAATAAAAACCAGTTCTTCGAATATCAAGGGAGCGCTGATGGATGTCTGTGCATCAGCGAAGGGAAAGGGAGGTAAAAGTATGAAACAATTTTTTTCGGTTAAGGTTCTGGCATTTTTTCTTGTAATAGGTCTGTTTTGGTTTTCGAATGCCGCTGAAGCAGATGCTGCGGTTCAGGAAGATACAGATTTTTATGCGGTTGATAAGAATAGGACAACAGATACAGATGTGTATATTAGAGTTTCCTTATCTACAGCTAAGAATTCTGACTATGCCAATTATACCAAAATTCGTAATGCACTGGAAGCGGCAGATTCCAATGAAAAGTATACTCTGCATATAGAATTGGTTTCTGACAAGGGGGCAAAATCTTGTGTGTTCCCAGTTGGATACTCGTCTTCTGACAGTCCTTTTGGTACGCTGAACATTCGTTCTATGACAGAGATTGACTTAGGCGGCAATACCCTGCAGGCTACAAAAAATATGATTGGTAAAACCACCGGAACCAATATTTTTGCAAACTGTGATAAAAATGGCAACCGTAAAAATGGCAATGGTGTATCTAATGTAAAAGGCGGATATGATTTGTCTCATGATATTACATTAAAAAACGGAACCATTGACGGGAATAAAAATACAAAGACTGGGGCGAATCTGATAACGTTTGGACATGCCCGTGGGATAAGGGTTGCAGATGTTACATTCCTGCATAACGGCACAAATCATCTCCTGGAATTTAACGGGTGCAAGGATATTACAGTTTCAAATTGTACATTTGACGGATACCTGTTCCAGGAAACCAAGGATGAATATGATAAATATATTTCCAAAGAGGCTTTGGAAATTGATATTTCAGGAAAGGGTGAAGACTGGGCGGCAGCCTTTGACGGAGATAATACTGTTTGTGAAAATGTTATAGTTACTGGCTGTACATTTAAGGATTATCCCTGCGGTGTGGGAGATCATCATTCTATTGCTGGAACACACACCAAAAATGTAGAGATTTCAAATAATAAGTTTCTGTATTCTAATTCTACAGTTGCCGGATGTGCGATCAGAACATTCGCCTTTGACAATTGTAAAATAACGAATAACACCATTAACGGTAATTATGCGACTCCTATCCGGGTTTATGGTGGAAAAGGGGTTACTGTTGCAGACAACACAATATCAAAAGCCAGAGAAGACGGCATTATGATTGCCAGCAGCAGTTATAAGAAAAACAAAGTAAAGAAAGATGAGCCTGTTTCTAATGCAGTTATAAGTAATAATACCATAAAAGCAAATGGACGCGGCATTTTTATCCTGGAGAAATCTTCTGTCACGGATGTTTTGAATAATAAGATAACATCGAAGAGGGACGGAGTGGCTCTTGCGCAAAAAAGTGTTTTGAAAAATCTGACAGGGAATGATATTAAATCCGATTACCGTGGCATTACCATAACGGTTTCCGGCAAGGCGCCAAATTTGCGTTCCAATAAAGTAACCGCTAAGAATGACAGCGCATTATACGTAGCGACAGGCGGAACGGTTACAACTGTGGGCGGCAAAAAAGGCGGGAATACCTTTAAGTCCGGCAAGAAAGAAACAATTATTATTTCTGGCAAAAAAACGGCAGTGAAAGAGTTGTCTTACAATAAGATTAGTTCCCCGGCTATTTCAAAGTGCTCTTCCCTGAAAATTGCACCGAACGCAAAAGTTACGTCAATTTTAAGCAATACCATTGACACTTCCGGCGCGGCAGGAGGTACCGGAATTAATATATTTGGAGGAAGCGTAAAGAAAATCGCAGGGAATAAAATCACAGCCGGATTAAGAGGAATTATTATCACAAATAAAGGAAAAGTAGACGCTGTCCACAAAAACACAGTTGTAGCAGCGAAAGAATATGCATTAATTGTAAGTTCTAAAGGTTATGCCGGTACGGTAGGCGGCACCCCGTCTAATAAAAACACCTTTACTTCCAAGAAAAAAGCGGGTGTTAATGTAAATGCTCCCGGAAGCAAAATAAAAATACTGAGTTATAACACGATTAATGCAAAGAATAAGCAGGCCGGGTATGGCGTGTGGGTATATAACAATGGCAAGATTAATAAGATTGCATCAAATAAAATATTTGCCGGTAAGAAAAAAATCCAAAAATAGTGTATAGTACTACAGTGAGAATAAGAGAGTATGTTGCTATTTCACGGCTGGAGTAATATAATAAAATACAGATAAGAAACATCATGCTCAGAATAAAAACGATTTTATTAAAAATTGCACTGGGCATGATGTTTTCGTGTTTATTGTTTTTTATAGTTTTTTTAAGAAATTAATAGAATGAAATTAAAGATTTTACAATAAACTAATGATAAAATGCAGTTATCAATACAGAAAAGAGTGATAGATGATGAAAAAGAGAGACGAATTTGCAGATATTAATGGAACTAAGAAGCGGGGCGGCATGATAATATTTTTCATTGCCGTGCTGGCAGTCTGTATCAGCGGTACGTTGTGTGCCAGAAAATTAATCATGGAACAGAGGTATGTAAGCCGGAATGACAATGCTGTTTTAGAGTCTGTACTTTTCTGAGAATCTCGCAAAGCGAGATTCTTTTTTAGTACATTTCTATAATTCTGGCATAAACTATTAATAAGTGTAGAAATTAAGAGGTGCTTATGCAAAAACAGAATTTACGGGCGGCACAAATAAACCATGTAGATAATGGGACCATGAAAATTCAGGTGACTTCTGCCGTTGGATTAATTCCAGTGGAGGATGCGAAAGTAAGAATTTCTTATACAGGAGATCCAGAAAGTACATTGGAGCAGATATCTACCGATGCGGAAGGCCAGTCAGAAATTCTGACATTGGCTGCTCCTCCTCTGGAATACAGTATGGAACCAGAGCAATTGACACAGCCTTATGCAGAATATACGGTGGAAGTGGAAGCAGAGGGTTACCGCCCAGTCAGCATTGAAGGCGTGGATGTATTTTCAGGGGAATTATCCTTGCAGAATGTGAGGATGGAACCAACTGAGGTGTCGGAAGAAAATAAAAATATTGTAATTCCAGCAAATACTTTGTTTGGAAATTTTCCGCCCAAAATTGCAGAGGCTGAGATTAAGCCTGTGGATGAGAGCGGGGAGATCGTTTTGAGCAGAGTGGTGATTCCTGAGTATGTGGTAGTTCATGACGGAACGCCGGGAGATTCCACAGCCAATGATTATTATGTGAGATATAAGGATTATATTAAAAATGTGGCGTCCAGTGAAATTTACGCGACCTGGCCGGACAGTACAATACGGGCAAATATATTAGCTATTATGTCCTTTACTTTGAATAGGGTGTATACGGAGTGGTATGGGAATCACCACATATTCTGGGTTGTGGAATGAAGTCATTAAGGTTGATTTTGAAACGAATAACGACTTCTGTTTTCTTTACATCAATACGCTCTACGAGCTTATTTACCAGTACCCGCTT
>CATNCF010000009.1 GCA_950097145.1 uncultured Lachnospiraceae bacterium | reverse complement strand
TTCAATTTCCGATATTATGGACATGGTAGGCGGAGCAAAAGGAATGTTTTACCGTTGTTTCCAAAGCAAAGAGGAAGTAATGTACGCATTAGGCAATCAAATGTTTTTCGAGGACAACCCATTTGAAACAGTCAAGGGGAGGGATGACTTGAACGGTCTGCAAAAAATCAGGCTGTTGCTTACACTGAATCAGTCGGACGCTGAACGAAACCAGATAAATATGCAGGCAGTCCCGATTTTGAAAGACCCGCACATTTTAGCGGCGGCAGTTGCAGAAAACAGGCGTGTATTAACCCCCTTGTGGTTGGAATTGCTGGAGGAGGGAAAAAAGGACGGTTCCATCAAGACGGAATACATAAAGGAGCTTTCCGAACTTTTGCCGCTTATCAACTTCTGGCTCATGCCCTCGGTATTCCCTGCAACAGAGGAAGAACTGTATCATAAATATCATTTTGTGAAGGAAGTATTAGCCCATATGGGACTGCCGCTTTATGATGATGATACGACAACCTTTACAGAAAAATTTATTACTGATATTACGGAAACACCCTGCGGGCATACTTCTATGCCAGAAAATGCAGGAAAAAGTAAGGAAAAAGGAGGGAATCAGCCATGACGGAAAAATTATTTACAAAAAATTTCACGCTCCTTATTTTAGGGCAGCTAACCTCATTGTTTGGAAATTTCATATTGAAATTGGCACTGTCCATGTATGTACTGGAAGTGACTGGTTCGGCAGCCATATTTGCAGGGATATTGTCTGCTGCTACAATCCCGACCATTCTTTTGTCACCGCTTGGCGGTATCTTGGCGGACAGGGAAGACAGACGGAATATTATGGTGGCGTTAGACGCATTGACTGGCGTATCCGTTTTATGTGCGGCACTATTCCTGTCGGAAAGCAATGCCATTGCCGTAATCAGTACGTTGCTTATTATACTTTCTATTTTGGGCGCGTTTGAAACGCCTACTGTTCAAGCGTGTATTCCTATCATGTTACAAGGCGACAATATTATGAAAGGAAATGCCGTTGTAAATCAAGTGGCATCCTTATCCTATCTGATTGCCCCTATGTTGGGCGGCGTATTATATGCCATGCTTGGGCTAAAACCCGTAATGTATGCAAGCGTTGTCTGTTTTTTTATTACTGCCTTGTTTGAATGTTTTATAAAATTGAGCTATCAGCGTACTCAAAGTCAAGGCGGTGTGCTTCAGGTTATTAAGCAGGATTTTTTATCAAGTATGTGGTATATTTCAAAAGAACAGACCAGTATATCAAAGATGCTGCTCTTAACGGCATTTTCTAGGTTTTTTGTGATGGGCATTACCATAGTCGGACTTCCGTTTCTTGTGCGGACTGTCCTTGGATTTAGTGCAAAGTATTATGGGGCTGCGGAAAGTGCGCTGGCAGTCGCTACAATTTTGGGGAGCATTGCCGCAGGAGTTTTGGCAGAGAAATTGAAAATACATAAATTATCTGTCCTGCTTGCAACTCTTGGTATTTTCATTATCCCTGCCGGTATTGTTTTCCTTTTGCCAGTGAATGCCATGATAAAGTATGGCGTTACGGTTGTATCATTTTGCGGTATGCAGACTGTTATCAGTATATTTTCTATTTTCGCTGTTTCCCTCATACAGCAGAGGACGCCAAATCATTTCATAGGAAAAGTGATGGCTTATACATCAACGGTTACTTTGTGCGTCCAGCCCATAGGACAAATCGTGTACGGTTTTTTGTTTGACAGATTTTACAGTGCCGTATATTTTGTCTTAATCCCGACTGGCATCATAGTTTGCATTGTAGGATTATCTGCAATGAACTTCTTTAAGAATATGGAAAAGGAACAGCAGGAGGTGTCAGCATGAAGCAGGAAAAGTGGCTATTGTGTCCTGTATGCGGAAACAAGACGAGATTGAAATTGCGTGAAGATACGGTACTTGAGAAATTTCCTTTATTTTGCCCAAAATGTAAGCAGGAAACTCTTATAAATGTCCGACAAATGAATATGTCTGTTATCAGAAAGCCAGACGCAAAGACGCAGAGCCGATGAACTTGTGAAATAAACTCACAGTTTGTTGGCTCTGTTTTTGCTTACGCAGACAGTCAAGATTTTTCATTTTACTGCTTTATCTTACAATACTAGAAAGTCTGCGATACAACGAATACAGATAAGACATCCATCGAAATAAGGTAAATGACAGCAACCGCTAATTGCTTTTTGGCACTTTTCAAGCTCTTTATTTTTCTATAAGGTCATTTTATAATAGAAAAAAGGAGGGAATTTTTATGAATACAAACATCATTTCAAAATATTTGCAATTACTGCGAAAAAAACATAACTACACACAAGACGAATTAGCAAAAAGGTTGGATATATCCAGACAAGCTGTTTCAAAATGGGAAACGGGAGCAGCTATTCCAGATTTAGAGGTTCTGTTAAAAATATCTAAGCTTTACGGAATTACAATAAATGATATTTTAGAGCCGAATATACCGACTAAAAAAATAACTGATTTTGAACAATTATCAAAAGTTCCAGAAAACGAATTAAGAGATATACTGGAACAATATGATATGACATCACTTGTGATAGCTTCAATGGGGGCATCTCCAGAAATAAATAATTTGCTGGAAAAATTATTTCCAGATATAGATTATAAAATGGAAAGAAACTGTATTGGCAGAGTTAGAATTGATGAAGTTGAAAGAATACAACAGGAAATAGTCTCTGTCATAAATTTACGAGCTTTAGATAGTAAACTCTTATAAAATTATAAGTCAAGAAATGAAGTAATATGCCAAAAGGTAAATGAGCAATCTTGAAAAGCAAAAAATTTGAAATAGCGGTTATTAAAGAGCCAGACACATAGATGCAGAGCCGATAAACATGTGAGTTAATATCATAGTCTGTCGGTTCTCTTTCATTTTATAAGGTTTTAAAGCAACCGCCCACCAAATAAAAAAACGGCGTGTGGCGGGCGATTTTGCTATGCCCAAAAAACTTAACAGACACTCTCCAGACCTGTTTTAGAGTTTGGAGGGATTTTTTTATGTTCTTTTTTCGGGCAGTTATTTATCTGCTCATGCAACACAGAGTTGGTTTATACATAGCATATCGGAGAATGCCAGGAAGCCAGTTAAAAAAATCCCTGCCCACGCAACGCTGCTTCTCACCATGAAACCAGAAGTAGAATCTCCGCTTAACAGAATTGAGATTACTTATAACCGTAGAGGACATAGAGCCTTTGCGGTTTTTCTTTTGTCGTCTTTTATCGGAATGTGCCGCAGGGCTGTTTCCGCTGTTGGCTGCCGTTCGCCGCCTTTCCAATCTGAATTTTAACATTTTAAAAAATTTCAGATTGGAGGAAAAAAGAATGTCGGCATCTACAATTTAAAGAAAGACACAGAAACAGGTTCGTTCATTCAAACAAACACCGATTACCTGATAATAGCAAAAACCAGCCAGCAACATATCTGATACATGTAAATTAGAACGCACAGCAATTAAATTTTGGGGAAGGAGGATGTGATTCATATGAAAAAACTTGATATGTGTGAAATGCAAATACTGAACCACACCCTCCAAGTACAAATTAGCCAAGTAAAAGCCTTGCTCTGTGATATGGAAAATGGTAAAATAAATATAGCATATGTTCAGAAAATGATTGATATGAACAAAACAGAAATTTTAGAAATCCACAAACAGAAATTCAAATACTGGCAAGGCAAAAATGGCAACTGGAACAGCTATCTGCCAAAAGAAAATACCAAGCCGCCATATGGGAGGTTGATAAGCAAAGTAAGTGAAGAAAAGTTAATAAACGCTATCATTGATTATTATATCCATGAAGATAAAACCGTTATCGTCCCCACATTTAAGCAGGTATATCGGGAATGGCGGGCGATAAAAAATCTGGAACTTAGCGACAATTCGATTTTACGGTATGATTCGGATTATGTAAGATTCTTCCAAGATTCTGATTTTGAAAATCTGGCAATGAATGAAATCAATGAAAACACTATCCGTAAATTCATGTTAGAGACAATCCAGCGTTTAGGGCTATGCCGCGAATCCTGCAAGAAAATGTTCAGTTACATCCGCAATACTGTGAAATATGCCCGTATTGAAAAAATTATAACGGATAACCCGGTTGAATTCCTCGAATTAAAGCAGTTCAGCAAACACTGTATAGAAAAAACAAAAGCCACTGAAGAACAATTCTTCAATGACAATGAACTTTTGATGATTAAAAAAGGATTGGAAGAACTGTACAGTGACAGACCTATGTTCATCCCCCGCTATGGCGTTGAGATGGCTATGCTGACAGGCATGAGGGTTGGCGAAATTGCCGCATTAAAATGGGATGATATCCATGAAGTCTACATCCTGATACATAACTCCATAAAGCATAACCGCCTTAAGAATGAATTTTATCTTGATACAACAAAGACAAAGAAATCAAGGCAGTTCCCTATATGTGATGAAATAGCAGCCCTCCTTGAAAGAATCCGAAAGGTTCAAGAAGAATCTGGATGTGCCAGCGAATTTATTTTTACAGATGGCAAAGGGGGATATATCAATGGGCAGCGAATCAGCGATTGTGCAAAAAGATTAACAAATTATCTTGGTATACATGGCGGTGGAATTACTGCATTGAGAAAGATAATCAATTCCAACTTAAGACGAAACGGCGTTCCAGTAACTATGGTGGCAAGTATGCTCGGCCACACTCCCGAAGTGAACGAAAAATATTATACTTATGATACATCAAACCTTGCGAAAAAACAAAAAATCATCAAAGACAGAAATGCTAAAGTTACCACTCTCGCATGAAAACCTTAAGTAACCTTAAGTGATTTTTCCATCATTGATGATTCCCGAAAACCCTTGTAAAATATGCCAAAAATCGATGCGACAGGATTTGAACCTGCGACCTCTGCGTCCCGAACGCAGCGCTCTACCAAGCTGAGCCACGCATCGATATCACTATGGCATAATAACATAAATTTAATTTTTTGTCAACTACTCTTTCTCTTCCATCACACTCATATATGCCGGACGAATGATCTTGTTCATTCCAATTAATTCTTCCATACGGTGTGCACTCCAACCAACAATACGTGCAATGGCAAAAATTGCTGTATATAATTCACGGGGGATACCCAGCATTTCATACACAAAACCACTATAAAAATCCACATTAGGACTTACACCCTTAAAGATCTTGCGCTTTCCAGCAATCAGTTTTGGCGCTAATTCTTCAATACTGTTGTATAGAAACATATCATCTTCTTTGCCTTTTGCCACAGCAAGTTTTTCCACATAGCTCTTAAAAACCCGTTCTCTGGGGTCAGAAAGAGAATAGACAGCGTGTCCCATACCATAAATCAGTCCTTTATGGTCAAAAGCCTCGCCGGCAAGAATTTTGGCGAGATATGCCTCGATCTCCTCTTTGTCGCGCACATCTCTAATATTACTGTGAATATTCTCCATCATTTCCATTACCTTAATGTTAGCCCCGCCATGCTTTGGTCCTTTTAACGAGGACATGGCCGCGGCAATAGAAGAATAAGTATCAGAACCGGAAGAAGTTACCACTCTTGTAGTAAAGGTAGAATTATTTCCACCGCCGTGTTCCATGTGAAGAATCAAAGCTACATCCAAAACTTTTGCCTCAAGCTTACTGTAATGTTTGTCTGGGCGCAGCATCATCAGTAGATTTTCTGCTGCAGAAAGTCCAGGTTCTGGCCGGTGAATGTACATACTGTCATCGTTTTCATAGTGGTTGTAAGCGTGATAAGCGTAAACGGCAAGCATGGGAAAAATGCTGATCAGTTCGATACACTGCCGCAGGCTGTTTGTGACAACTTCTGGTGAGTTTAACTGATTATCATAAGAACCCAGGGTTAAAATACTTCTGGTCATAGAATTCATGATATCTTTAGTTGCCGCTTTCATAATAACATCCCGGGTAAAATTCGTTGGAAGTGTTCTGCTCTGTGCCATAATCTTACAGAATGTTCCAAGCTCATCTTCATTTGGCATTTCACCAAAAAGCAGGAGATATGCAATCTTTTCAAATCCGTAGCCGTTATCTCCAATATGTTTTACAAGATTCTGCACATTATAGCCGCGATACCAAAGCTGTCCATCGCAAGGCGTTTTTACCCCATTTGCATCTTTGAAAGATACGATTTTGGAAATGGTGGTCAGTCCTGTCAAAACCCCTTTTCCATTCATGTCACGAAGTCCCCGGTTTACTCCATATTCCTCAAATAATTTATCCGAAATGCTGTCGTTTTTTCTGCAGACAGCTTCCTGTTGTATGGCGTAATTCATTAATTCATCTTCATTCCGCATATATTACCTCCTGTCCAATTTTCCACCTCTTTGTTTTTTATGCAAGAGTTTCCAGATTTCCTAATGCATCTTTAACATTTGCATTTACTTTGCGGGACACGGTAAGCAGAATGTTCCGCTCCTCTTCCGTTACCCCTTTCAGAATGATATTATACATCTGTTTACGAAGTTCCGTGATTTCCTCTATGATTTCTAAAGATTTGTCTGTGAGCATAATATGCATACACCGGCGATCCTCCTGATCCTGTACGATATAGATAAGCTGCTGCTTGACCATCCGCCCCACTGACTGTGAGATATGCCCTTTATTGAACAGATTGAGATCACAAATATCTTTTGATGTATTATGTTCCCCTGATTTGAATAAAAAATATAAAATATCAATATCAACTTTTCTGAGATTGTTTTTTTTGCGCAAAGCCTCAATTCTACGGTTATATAGAGTTTGAAACTGTGTTCCCTGTAAAAGACCTTCCAGCATCCAGTCCATCAGCGCCACCTCATAGTTTAATTTTAAACCAATATACCACTTGTCCGTCAGGAAATCAAGTGGTATATTTCACAAAAATAGAATTTTCATAAATTTTATTGAATTTTTATACATTAATATTGCCGAATGGCATAATGTGGTGCCCAGCGGGTATACATTATTCTTGCCCAAGAACCCCATGCTCCTGAAAATGTATATTAATTTGCCAAATGGCATAATACAGCATTTTGTGGGGATGCATTCTGATAAATTAGATCTGCCTGTGGTATTGTAAACCAAAACTCGACGCCTTCCCGAAGATTTTCCACTCCATATTTTCCATTATGCATGGTTACAACACTTTGTACAATATAAAGACCAAGGCCGGCATGGGAGCAGTCAGCAGTTTCTATCTGGTTCCTGGAATAAAATCCGCTCCAAATGCGCTGAAGTTCTTTTTCCGGAATCTGCTTTCCAGAATTATAGACGCCTATCCGGATGCTTCCATGTTCATTGCGCAGGGTTACTCGTATGCGCCCTCCAAGTTCTGTATGCTCAATGGCATTCATCATATAATTATTTACCGCTTGTTCTATATATTCCCGATCTCCTGATACAATACAGTCATCTTCCAGAAATGATTCCATATGGAGCCTCTTTTTCTTTGCCAGGCCATCATACTTTAGCATAATATATTCTAAAATTTCTTTCATATTCAAAGTTTTCAGAATTACTTTTTCCATATGATGTTCCATGACAGTTGTGTTCAGCAGTCCGCTGACAAGACCAGACATTTTCTCTACTTCTTCCTGGATGGAAGCTAAATATGCATTTCGTGCTTCTTCGTCTACATAGGATATCATTTCCACCTGGCTGGATATCACCGCCAGAGGCGTCTTTAATTCATGGGAGACATTGGCGATAAATTCTTTTTGAAGTTTTTCCATGCGTTCCTGACGAACATTCTGGCGAAGCTGGCAGTCCCTGCTTTCATCTATCTGCCCGATACTTTCCTGAAAGCGTTTCGAAATATGATTGATATTTTTTGCCAATTGGTTGATTTCTGTATATTCACTGTTCTCTTCCGCTTTTTCACTGAAATCCCGCTCAGCAACTTTGCCTGCAACATTGGCAAGCTGTACAATAGGCTTAATCATACGTTTTGAAAAAAACGCCATCCCTAAGCTTGCGATGCCGAAAATCACAATAAATACTGCAGTCAAAAACTGTTCTGACAGCTTTCCTCTTGTGGAACAGTAGATATTGTCTTTGATAACTATATAATAATCAGTATTATCCTGTGTTATAATGGCACGCAGTTTGGTAACTTCTTTCTGGCTGCTGTTTCGCTCAATAATTTGGGCATTTTGAGAGAAAGAAGAAAGTTTTGACTCAATATTTCTGTAAATAGAATACTCGGAATCACCGCGTGTTGTGTAAACAGGGGTCATGTTTTCATCTGCAATGGTAAAGGTAAGCCCTTTTTCTTCATAATTATTGAATACAGAGTAATCATCAAGAACTCCCAGATCCAACTCTTCAATATCCAGATATGCGTCCTGGACCTGCGCATTTTTTAATTGATCATAATAGACTGGAAAAAATAATTCGTAACAGATAGCGCCAAAAACCGTCATTAAAACCAGAAAGATCCATTGCAGTAAAAAAAATTTGATATTAATGCGTTTTTTCATTTCCATCTCCTTCAAAACAATAACCTACGCCGTATACTGTACGTATATAAGGAACCTTCCCAAGTTTCTTGCGGAGCTGCTTTACCAGAGTATCGATGGTTCTCATATCTCCGGCATAATGATATCCCCAGATATTATCCAGAATAAAGTCTCTGGTCAGTACCTTTCCCTGATTTCGTGCCAAAAGATGCAGCAGCTCAAATTCCTTGGGAGTGGTTTCTACATATTGGTCTTCTACATATACCTTTTTAGCATTTATTTCAATGCGGATATTCCCTGCATGTAGAATATCTTGTCCATATCCAAGACGTTTTAATACTGCTTCCATGTGCATTTTTAAAACAGATAATGTGTATGGTTTAATGATATAATCATCAGCGCCGCAGGAAAACCCTTTCAATTGGTCATCAACCTCTTCTTTTGCTGTCAGCATAATCACTGGCACATTGGATGTCAGCCGGATCTGTTTGAGAACTTCATAACCATCCAGAAAGGGCAGCATAACATCTAATAATACGATATCAATCTCTTCTCTGTGAGTGTTATACTCCTGGATAGCGTTCAATCCATCTGCTGCCTGATATACTTTATAATTATTTATAACAAGAAAATCAGATAAGGTACCTAAAAGCTTCATTTCATCTTCTACTACTAATACCGTAATTTTTTCCATAAAATTTCCTCTATTTTCTAATTGCGTTTTTCCTCTTTTTATCACTGTACAATATAAGAGGATGTCCCGAAAATAGCATAAAATAAGAATGTGATAGAAATTTGAGATTATAGTACTCTGAATCTCTCAACATCTATCACATTCCTGGCTGTTTTATAAAATCTTATTATGGCTATTTTTTAATTTTCACCTGCTTATTCTGACCTTTTCCCTTTAAAAGTTTCTGGTATTTTTTCAACTGTTTTGCAGGAACTTTTATAACAGCTTTTTTGCTGATATCTTTTAGGGCGTTTTTCCCGACGCTCTTTAAACCAGCAGCTTTAACTGTGATCTTTTTAAGCTTGACGCAGTTCATAAAGGATTGTTTTCCAATGGTACGGACATTTTTGCCGATACTGGCAGAAGCAGCTTTTTTGCAGTTCTTAAAAGCGTTATTGCCAATCGCTGTTACCTTGAATTTCTTACCTCCAATGGAAGCTGTATCTGGTACTTTAATCTGCTTTAAATTTCTGCTGTTTACACCGCTTAATGTAACCGTACCTTTGCCGGAAAGACTGGCATTTGTCATTTTGTATTTGTACTGGCTGGATTTATAAGTTTTGCCTTTGGAAACTTTAATCTGGAAGTCCCTGGTAATTGATCCTGTATATCTTCCGATACCCGTAATGAAAACTTTTGCCGTCCCAATATTTTTATTATTCTGGCAGGAGACTTTATAATCTGTATTTTCAGCAAGTTTTGTTCCATTGTAAGTAATCATAAGGGTTGGCTTGATGCTGTTCCCAGTATAATTCTGGCTGGAAATGCCGCTTATCACTGTTTTGGAAATGTCAACAGCGGTAAGTTCTGGTTTTTGTGGTTCTTCTGGTTTATCTAAATCTTCTAATTTTTCCACAGAACGGTTATATACCTTTACATTGTCAATGTAACCCTTAAATCCGCCTTCTGCACCGTAAGCAGCGCCTAAAACTGCAGTCAGGTTATTTCCAAGTTCATCCACGCTTCTGACATGCTCATGCTTTGCAGCAAGCTTCTTGTCCACGTAGATAGACATGATATGTTCATTCATGACAAGAGTAATATTTTTCCAGTTATCCTGCAGGTTTTGGTCTTCCTTGGAAGAAACCTGAAACAGGCCAAAATCATTGAAAGTAGTAATCTGTCCTGTCACGTTCTGGCTGGTAAGGTTCAGATTTAAATATTTATTTGCTGGAAGGTTATCCCAGTATCTGTCCTTTTTCTCTGTGCCCTGAGCGGTAACCGTATAACTGGAGATCTTATTCTTTACCGTGCTTCCCATAGAAAATACGCTTCCGTTATCTTCCATACATACATCCATAGAGAGTACCATATTGGAAAGTCCGTCAAAAAATCCCTGTGGAAATGCCAGGCTTCCAGAACCGCCAAGCTGCAGTACATTTCCTTTTCCTTCTAACTGGACGACAGCGGCGTCCCCGCGCAGGGTTCCGTTATTGACGGCTCCAGCCTTTGATATGTCTTTGACTATTTTACCATCCACTGCCTCAAAATCATAAGTTAATACCGGGCTGTTGGACAAAGTCCGGTTTCCCTCCTGTTTGGGGGTTCCCCATTTTGCCATCAATGCGTCATATTCCTTCTGGGTAATCGGAATGACAGTGCCGTGCTTGGCGGCGTCCGGCATAACAAATTCATCATCGCTGGGAAGATATACGCTATTTTCCTGGTCAAGATTCTTGCTGACAAAGGGGATATATCCTCTTGCCGGGCCTTGGCCGGCTGCAGCGCCGCGGCCATATTCATCTACAAGAATACACCATTCTTCCCGGTCGTTGAACTTGAACATGGTGGGGCCTTCATAATTAAATGCAAATTGTTCCAGGCAGGGTTTCGTTACAGAATTTCCGGAAGAATCTGTCACAGTAATGTTCCCTTCATTATTGATTCTTTGGAACAGCGCCCCACGGTTCGGCATCTTTTCTTCATCCTCATTCCAAGTAACAGCAACATAATCATCATCCTTCAAATCCGGTCCATAGGCAAGAAGTTTCTTACTGGACTGCAGGCGGATGCTGATATCGCTTTCGTCCTTAATCAGGCGGTAATACGTGTCGCCTTCTTTATAGATAGAGGCGTCAATGTTTCCTCTGGGATTTCCCTGGGCGTCTGGCGTTCCATCATTCAGATTGGAAGCGTTAGAGTATAATTCCGGTTCTGTAAAGTTCCAGAAATCCCTGGTCTTTGCCACATAAATATAGTTGCATTTTCCATTGGCCTTGCCGCTGGACCAGAATACCAGGTATTCTCCAGTTGCCTCATCATAAATTGCTTCCGGGGCCCATGCCATGCCTGCATTTATTTCCGAAGCCACATCCACAAGCCGTGGTTCCGACCAGTTTACCAGATCTTCAGATTCCCATATTACTAGTCCCATGCTTCCCTGGGAAGCCATCATACCCCAGTTGCCAGGATATTTATATCCGTCAATATCCAGGTCTGTTGCAATCAGATAGAATTTATCGCCCTCCGGGGAACGGATAATATAGGGATCGCGCACACCATGGTCGCCTACGTTGGATTCTGCCACAAACTGGTTATTATTCAAGGCAGTCCAGTCGGTCCCATTTTTGCTGATTCCAAAGAAAATCTGCTGTATGCCGTCATAGGTAGTCCCGGCATGTTCATTAAAATGTGCATAGAGATATCCGGCATATTTTTCCTGGGTATTGGCGGCCTTTACGGTGACAGGATAAGTTTTTTCCTGTACAGCGGTACCACAGGTAAACTTAGCGGTTAAGGTTACTTGCGTGTCCTTGGACTGGCGTGTCACAACGCCAGCAGGGATATTTACTTCATTGTAATATGTTTCGCAAGGCACAGACTTTGTATTGATGACAGATTCATTAGAAGAAGTCCATGCAATCGTTACGCCGCTTTCTGTTTCCTCTAACAAAGAAAGGTTCCCGGTTACATAATCTGGGATATGGATCTGGTTTATAGCATCCTCCACCAGTTTTTCCGGTGTGCCCAGAGAACTTCTATATTGATTCTTTACTTCCTCTGCATCCATGGCATAATTGTAAACCGCATAGTCGTCCAGCCAGCCGGTAAATCCTTCTCCGGCGCCCCAATTTGCTCTTCCAATATAGAAGACGCCGTTTTCACCTATAATATCTGTCAGTTTGTTTGAATTTTTGACACAGGATCGTTTCGTTCCGTCAATATACATGGTGGTCTGCCCTTCTTCGACAACTACTGTCACCATTTTCCATGCATCGGCAGTGCTTCTTGCAGTTACCTCGGCAGATCTTCCATTACGGTAACGTTCTACCCGCATACTTGTTTGGTCGGAAATAGCGAGATATGTCGGGGCATTGCCGTCAATGCCGCTTCCATTCGGAGCGAGATAAGCCGCCCAGTTACACCCGTTCATATAGGGCGTCCTGCTCCAGTAAGAAATCGTTAAGTTCTCATAGCCCTTCAGCAGATTACCGCCATTTTCATCTGTAATCGCCAGATAATTGCCGCTGTTTCCGTCAAATCTCAAAGATTGTCCAGAATGCGCTGTGTCGTTGGAATAAGACAGTGTTCCGTTCATGGTTACCTTAACTCCCGGGCTGGCAAGGCCGCCGTCTCCATCAAAAGACAATTCCAGAATTTTGCCTGGTTCATTTGCCAGGCCTGCCGCTTGTCCCTGTTCTGGAGCCGCCCATGCGGTAGCGCTAAAGACCTGTCCTGTCAAAATTGCTGTGGACAAGAGAGCGGCAGATAGTTTTTGTTTTAAATGCATCCCAAATTCCTCCTTTATAAATGATAAAAAACATTATACCATTTATGAAGGAATTTACGATATGTAATAATCTTACCTTTTAAATACTTTTGTAAGTTTTTTCTTTCTGCAATAAGGAATGGGAAAAATTTTATTCGTTTTTGGTTCCTGATTCCTATTCTTTACAATAATAGTGAAAGTATTGTTCTCTTAAGGTTTTATATGCGCCCCGTGGCAGATAAATCTTCTTTCCCGTATCCAAAAATATACTTTGCTGGTTCAGATTGACAATATGATCCAGATTAATGATATAGGCAATTCCTGCCCTTACAAATTCTTGGTAAGGGGAAAGAAGTTCGCCAATTTCGGACATGGTCATCCGCAGCCGGCATTGACTGTCATTTGCCAAATGCAGATATTGTATTTTTCTCTGCGCTTCACAATAGATAATATCATTTACTGGTATGCGCTGAATCCTGCCCTCGATCTGCAACAAAAGATATTTTCTGCGTTCTTTTTCCACACTTCCTAAAATTCGGTCTAACATTGGAAAAAGTATTCTTGTCGAAAGGGGCTTTACAAGATATTGAGCTGCATTTACGCTAAAGGCGTCAAGAGCATGTTCTTTGGATGAGGTAAGAAATACAATTGTACTTTCCGTTCCCATGCTGCGCAGCGTTCTGGCTGCATCAATCCCTGTTTTTCCCGGCATATAGATATCAATCAGGATTAAATCCGGCATATAATCTTTTTCTTCTATGAAGTAAAGCAGTCTGTCCGCGCAATCGAAGCACTCTATTTTAAAATCTATTTCCGGATGTTCCTTCTCATAGCCCTTTAGCATTTTCTCTGTTTTATTTAATTCAGTTTTTATGTCGTCACACAGTGCAATGAGATACATTAGATGTGCTCCTTTCTAGAAATGTTTTCTTAAATTATACCAAAGGGCATTTTTCGACAAAATCATCTGGGACAATCTGGGACTTTTTGGGGATAATTGAGAATATTGTTTACAGGCTTAAGGTGCAAGTAAGCAGGAATAAGTTACTTGAATTGCCTGGTAATATAAATTGTGGTAAAATTAAGAACCAGTGAAAATGAATTTTTTGATACCAGGGTCATAAAAAAAGATAGTGAAGGAGAGCAGAATGGCTAAAAAATTTTATGCAGTTAAAATAGGGAAGACGCCGGGAATATATGAGACGTGGGCAGAATGCCAGAATCAGATCCATGGATTTTCTGGGGCAGTATATAAAGGGTTTGCAACAAAAGAGGAGGCTGTGGAATTTCTTGAAAACAGCAAATCTGAACGACAGCAGGAAACAGAAGCTAAAGCTTATGTAGATGGAAGTTATGATTCTGCTGCCCAGGCATTTTCCTATGGGATGGTAATGTTTCACAATGGGAAGGAACTGCATTTTTCAGAAAGATTTACAGATCAGGATCTTGCTTCCATGCATAATGTGGCAGGGGAACTAAAAGGCGCTGAAGCGGCTATGCGGTATTGTCTGGACAATGAAATAAACAGCGTTACGATTTACCATGATTATGAAGGAATTGCAAAATGGTGTAATGGACAGTGGCAGGCAAAAAAGGCAGGAACTATTGCCTATGCCCGTTTTTTCAGGGAAGCAAGCGCGAAAGTGCGCATACAATTTGTAAAAGTAAAAGGCCATTCCGGAGATCAGTATAACGAACTTGCGGACAAGCTGGCAAAACAGGCCCTTGGACTATAACAGGAAAGAAGGAAAAGGAATGCAAAAGAAGATATTGATTGTAGATGATGACGAAGATTTATCCTACATTATTTCAGATTTGCTGGAAAATTACGGGTATCAGACATCATGGGCAAAAGATGAGAAAACGGCGTTTTCCATCCTGGCCGAAAATACATTTCACTTGATTTTATTGGATATTAATCTTCCTGACAGCACCGGGTTTGCCCTGTGCCAGAAATTAAGGGAGGCGTCCACAGTGCCAGTGATTTTTGCCAGTGCGAGAACCAGTGAAGATGACCGCATTACAGGACTTGACCTTGGAGGGGATGATTATCTTCCAAAACCTTATTCCATGAAGGAACTGCTGTCCAGAGTAAATGCCCTGATCCGGCGTACTTATGAATTTATGGAACAGGACAATATTGTTCAATTTGGAGATGTTGTTGTAAATATCAGTTCCCGGACAGTACAAAAGCAGGGGGATATCATTTCTCTTTCTCTGAAAGAATTTGATCTCCTTGCCTGTCTTTGCCAGCATAGAAATCATGCAGTTCCCAAAGAAAAGATTATCAACGAAGTGTGGGGAGATTTTTCCATAGCAGAACCATCTACGTTGACTGTACATATCCGCTGGCTCCGGGAAAAAATTGAAAATGATCCCGCAAATCCCCAGTATATTAAGACAGTTTATAAAGTAGGATATATGCTGGAGGCGGCAGGATGAAAGGGCGTCTTATCTCTATATCAATTTTGTTATCCATAGGGATTATGCTGTGTACATGTTTTTTCTATCTGCAAAGCCGCTGGAAGAATGGGGCTGAAATAAAAGCGCAGCAGATTCTGGCAGTCAATGAATTAGAACAACTGGCATTAAACGGAGATCTGGATCAGGTTTCGGAAAAATCTGCAAGGCTGCAGGAACATCTGCGCAGTTCCGGGGAAAATACAGGCGGAGGGGAAAATTATCTGCTGCTGGGCGCAGCCTTTATCTTGTGTATGATGTTTGTGCTGATTTATGTGTATTTTTCTATACTCAGACCATTTGAGAACATGAAACGTTTTGCCGGGGAAATCGCAAAGGGGAATTTCGACATACCTCTGGAATACCAGCGTTCCAATTATTTTGGGGAGTTCACCTGGGCATTTGACAGTATGCGCAGGGAAATCACGAAATCACGTTCCTGTGAAAAAGAGGCAATTGAAAATAATAAAACGATAATCGCCACACTTTCCCATGATATTAAAACGCCGATTGCGTCCATACGGGCGTATGCAGAAGGATTAGAGGCAAATATGGACAGCTCTGCCCAGAAACGGCAAAAATATATTTCAGTCATAATGAAGAAATGCGACGAGGTATCAGGGCTTACCAACGATTTATTTCTCCACTCTGTTTCAGATATGGAAAAACTGAATATTTCCATGGAACAGTTTGAACTGGGAGAATTTTTAAAAGAGGCGGCTTTAGAAATCTGTACAGAACAGAACGCTGTCAGGGTAAGGATTCCAGAGAAAAAAATAAGGATCACTGCTGACAGGAAACGTCTTATGCAGGTTTTTGAGAATCTTATTAATAATGCAAGGAAGTACGCAAAGACAAGCATTGACGTATCTGTAATTCCTGGTGAACATGATGTTGAGATATTATTTCAGGATTACGGAACGGGCATTCTAGATGAAGACATGCCCTTTATCTATTGTAAATTTTACCGGGGGAAAAACTGTGGAACAGAACAAGGTTCGGGTTTGGGGTTGTACATTGTAAAATACATCATAGAAAAAATGCAGGGGGAAATTCTAATCTGCAATAAACAGGAGGGGCTGTCAGTCTCGGTAAGGCTTCCGGCAGTGATGGAGTGATGGAACACACTGCCAGAACGCCGGCGTTGTGCAGTTCACCCGATTAATTTGATTCCCGGATAATGTAAATGGGCCGCTTTTTATTCTCCAGATAATCTTTTGACAGATATTCTCCCAGAATAAAAATCATCATCATCTGCAGGCTGCTCAAAAATATTACAACGGTCAGTATCAGGGTGAGGCTGTCAGCCGGGTGATGGAACAAAACCTGCCCAAGCAGTTGGGAAACACCCAGGAAACAGGAAATGAGAAATAGTACTGCGCCCAGGATGCCGGGAAGTTTTAATGGAGCTGTGGAAAAGGATAGAATTCCGTCAAAGGCGTAGGAGAACAGGCTCTTTAAACTCCATTTTGTTGTTCCGGCAGCGCGTTCTATATTCTCAAATTCCAGCCATTTGGTTTCAAAGCCCACAAAGGAAAAAATGCCTTTGGTGTAGCGGTTGTATTCCTGCATTTGAAGGATAGCGTCTGTCATAGTGCGGTTCATCATACGAAAATCTCCTGCGCCGTCGCTCATATTCATGTGAGTCAGCTTCTGAATTACAGCATAGAAACTCCGGGACAGGAAACTGCGTACGGCGCCGTCTCCTTCACGGCCTACACGTTTTCCAGCGCAGCAGTCATATCCTTCCTGTCTTACTGCATGGTACATGGATGCAAGCAGTTTGGGAGGGTGCTGCAAATCAGCATCCATGAGAACACAGTAATCTCCAGCCGCATGTTCCAGGCCGGCGTACATGGCGGCTTCTTTTCCAAAATTCCGGGAAAAGGAGAAGTACCGGCAGTTTTCATCGTTCCGGCACAGGAGCTTGAGTATGTCAAGGGTATGATCCCGGCTTCCATCGTCAATAAACAGAAATTCGTAAGTAGTATCAGGAATCGCAGAAACATGTTCTAACGTCTCCAGGTAAAACCGGGAAAGGGATTCTTCTTCATTATAGCAGGGTACGATGATACTGATTTTATTCATGGATAATTTCTCCTTTGTCAAATTTAGATTTTTCAATATTTGGGCAGTTCTGGGGGCGCCGGAAGATCCGGCATTTGCAGAAGAAATAGTTGCCAATCACTGTCACAACGCTTACCAGCACTTTGGAGATTCCAGGGTAAAAGGACAGGCAGCCAATAAAAAGAAACAGCATCAAATTTTCCGACAGCAGTGTTAGAAAACGCAGGGAAATAAAGGACAACATTTCTTTCCCAATTTGGTTTTGGGAGTGAAATACAAAAATCCGGTTGGTGGCATAGGCAAAAAGCACAGCGACAATCCAGGCGGCAGTGTTGGCAATAAGATAGTTGACCTTGGAATGAAGCAAGGAAAGATATACCATATAATTAATCAATGTAGTAGCGCCTCCATTAATTAGGTAGCAAAGCAGCTCCCGGAGGGTGTCTTTTGAGATATTTTCCATTTTTTTCATGTCTGTTTCCTCTTTTCTCTTGTATTTTTATATCGTTCAAAAATAATGATCCAGATTACAAAAACCAGCAGGGACACCAGGCTGATCCAGCATGAAACCGTTTTTCCTGGAGGGCAGTAAGTGAGGGTTATTTCATAGGTTCCAGCGTCCAGGGGGATTCCCACAAAAGTCTGGTTAATACAGGATATTTTTGTTTCCGTTCCGTTTACATAAGCTTTATACCCTTGGCGGTAAGGGAAGCTGGATGCAAAATATCCTGGTTTATCCAGGACGGCCTGCCCGTTTATCAGTGCAGTCCCGTGAATTCCCTGTATATTATCGGAACTTTTCCGATTTTGGTTTAACAAAGGCTGTGCGGAGCTGTTTCCCCATCTGCTGGTGTCCATGCTCCATACCCGCCAGCCAGAAAGTGTATAATCTCCGGCAGACAAGGAAATGTCCAGAGTTTCAATGACATCATTGGAGGAAAGAATCCAGGTAAATGTGTCGTTGTGGTTAGGATAAGGAGCATTATCACCGGAACGTTTATTGCGGATATGATTAATGTCAATGGTCACTTCCCTTCCGTCATGGGACACTGCATCTGCAGATAGGATCAGCAGCCGGCTTCTTAGCTCAGAAGGTATCTCAATGGAAATCTGGGCTTCCTTCTTGGAAGCTTTTTTGACGTCTGAAATTTCTGACAGGGAAAGTTCCTGCGGAGATATTTTCTGAATCTGGCTGTCAGACATAAAACGGCTCTTTGAGATCAGGGAGTTGTTTTCGCCTTCAAGATTTGGTGGACTGTCTGCCGAAGGAAGGATGGTATATTTCGTGAGCGCTTCCAAGGTATAGGGAAATTCCAGTTTTTCAAACTCTTCCCATGCCATGAGATTTGTGCTGGTGTATGCAGTAGGCAGAACCTTTGGATTTTCAGCAAATATTCCGTCGTCTCCTGTTTCTTCCAGGGGCATATAACCCAGGGGGAGCTCGCTGCGGTTTGTCTGTATGTAGCGGATGCCCATAAAATAGGAAAAGAAAGGATTGGCATCGGTCATCAGCGCTACCCGGTTTCGGATGCGGATGGGATTTCTCATGGTATTATAGTAAAAATCAGCGTAGTGATTATTTGTGACGGAGGAGTACATAGAAGTACGCCCCAGGTCCGGCAGAGGTTGTGTGTTTACGTTGGCAAAAGGCTCTGTCAGGCATTCAAAACGGTAGTCCTCTCTGGCGTTTGCAGTATCATAGACAGATAAATTTTCTTTGCAGAACACAGTCTGGCGTTTGTCAGAGACAGGAATATAATCTTCGTGCTGGTTTAAAACAATCGAAACACAGACAGAGGGAACGCATAATAGTAAAAAAAGCGGGAGAACCTTGCTGGTACTTGCCGGTTTTTTGCGGGAACTGTATTGTTTTCCCAGATATATCAGGATAAAAGAAATAATGAGAAAACATATATCTGCCAGGATCCCCAGGGAGATTTCTGAAAATATGGCAGGACTTAGGCACAGCAGCCCCAGCAGAAGGCTGTGCTGTTCTTTGCCAGTGAATAGCGCTTCCAACGTCTGGACACAGAGCAAAAGCAGCAGTGGAATCAGTGGGATCAAAACTTTGTAACGGACATAGAGCAAACCGCTGAGCAGGTAGGAACAAGTATTTACCGTCAGGCAGAGCAGAAGAAGTATACTTAACATTCTGGTGCATCTTCTGCGAATGCTCAATAACAGTGTGTACAGGCATAAAATAGTAAGCCCGCATCCATAAGGATGATATAGAAGGCCCTTGAGATCCAGCGCCAGTGAAAATATTTTCTCCAGAGAAGCAGGGACTCCGGCATCTTTGGATATGGAAAGCAGATCCAGACCGGTAGGGATCAGCAGTACTGCGGCAATGCCAATGGCCAGTACAATAGAGGATGCCAGTTTACATATAATAGGAAACCATTTTATAGGTTCTGTTTCAAGCTGGTTTCCGACGGGCAGAATATGAAGTCTTTTTTCCATCCAAAGGCAGCATAAAAAATATACGCAGCATACGGCAAGAACTGCAGGTGTAAAATAATAGCTGTGCAGGCACACCCCAAAGAGGGAAATTGTCAGCAGAACAAAACGTCCTTTTTGAATCAATGTTTCAATTCCCCAGAGTGCAAGGATGAGAAACGGCATATAATTTACAAACATAATTTGATGGTGCGCATGGTAGAAACAGGAAGCACAGCAATAAAGTATACCGCCTAAAAAGGAAAAGAACGGCCGCGTTACATGGCGTTTCAGCCAGAAGTAACAGAGTAAAGTTCCCGCCGCAAATTCCAGAATCGCATAGATGGAAATAATATAGGACATTGGTACCTGAGGCAGGAGAAAGGAAATCAGCACATCTGGCCGCAGGAATCCATAATAGGAAAAATCATAGCTGCTGCAGCCTCCTCCTATGGGCAGCCAGTCTGGTAGGATTTTGCCAGTTTCATAAAATGCGGTGCGGTATAATGCAGCGGCCGCAGTGTGCTGGCTGAGCCAGTCGCCCTCAGACCCAAACAATGCGTTCTGACTAAATGCAGGACTGATAGATATAAGTATGAGTATCAGCAAAAGTGTGGGATAAACCAGCGTTTTGCCACGTTCTGTCCATCTGGGAAAATTGTTTTTGTTGGAACGATAGAATTTCATATGGGATTTCCTTTCTGGTTTTATGGGGAATTCCTGGAATTTCCTTCTAAAAATGTAAACGAAATAAAACTGTTTTTCGCTACAGTTAAGAGTATAGAGGCAAAATCTTAAAAAAGCATAGATAAATATCTAAAGATTTCTTAATTTTTTCTTTATATTTTTAGAGAGAGTGTGATAAAATATGGCAAAGGAGGATAAGAATATGCGGGAACAATTAACGAAGAGCGACGTAAAAAAAATCGAAGAAGAGATAGAATACCGGAAACTGGTGGTTCGCAAAGAGGCCATCGAGGCGGTGAAAGAGGCAAGGGCACATGGGGATTTAAGTGAAAATTTTGAGTACCATGCGGCAAAGAAGGACAAGAACAAAAATGAGGGCAGAATACGTTATCTGGAGCGTATGCTGAAAACAGCGCAGATCGTGTCTGATACTTCGAAAGAGGATGAAGTGGGTATTAACAATACGGTTACCGTATATTTTGAAGAGGATGATGAGGAGCAGGTCTTCCGTCTTGTTACATCGATCCGGGGAAATTCCATGAAAAATCTTATAAGCACAGAATCTCCCATTGGAAAAGCCATACTGGGTCACAAAGCGGGTGACAGGGTCCAGATTAAGGTGAATGATAGTTATAGTTACTATCTTGTGATAAGGAACATTGAAAATACCTCTGAAGATGAAAATGATGCCATTCGGGGATATTAAAAAAGAGCTGATGCAAACTGAGAGCTTTCTACTATATTGCAGAATGCTTGTATTTCGCATCAGCCTCTTTGTTTCATATAGAAAGAAGTAACAGATATTTTATTTCTTTTTATCGGGCAGAGTATCGAGTTCATGTTCGTTGTAAATATGCGCCTGTTTTAACAGATAATTTTGTTCCAGAGGGCCAAGGGAACGGTATGTTTCCAGGAGATCTTCTTCCTTATCGTCATAGCAGCCATTGGAGACATAAGGATTACGGATGTTGGTGACGCCAAGTAAATAATCAATAGAAACACCAAAAAACTTTCCAAGATTAATCAACGTCTCATAATCTGGCTCACGGTTCTGCCGCAGATATCCGTTTAATGTGGAGGCTGCAATATTCAATTCGGTTGATAAAGCTTTCTGGGTTAAATTTCGTTCTTCCAAAAGATTTTCCAGTCTGGTAGAAAATTTCATAAAAAATTCCTCTGTTGTAAAAATTATAAAACTTCTACCAGTATTTTACGCAAAAATTAGGAAAAAATTATAGAAATATGAGAAATTCGTTTTGAATTCACAAGTAAGTATTTTATTGCCAGCCTCCGTCCAGCGTAATAATCTGACCAGTCAGATAAGAAGGGGCAGAAACAAGGGAAAACGCAAGAGCCGCCGCTTCCTCTGGAGCGCCAAAACGCCCGGCAGGAATCTCTTCTGCAAGTAAATTGCGTTCTTCTTTCGAAAAACATTGGTTCATCTGTGTGTCAATCACTCCACATGCTATGGCATTGACAGCAATATTACTGGGGGCTAATTCTTTTGCCAGTGCGCGGGTAAAGGAGTTGACCCCGCCTTTAGAAGCAGAATATGCAACTTCACAGGAAGCCCCTGTGCTTCCCCAGACGGAAGAAATATTTAAGATTCTGCCGGATTGTATGCGGACCATAGATGGAATGGCGCGCCTGCAGCAGCAGAAGACAGAAGTCAGATTTGTCTGTATGATGCGGTTCCATTCCTCAAGGCTCATATCAGCCAGCAGGCCGATATGGGAAATGCCGGCGTTGTTTACCAGAATGGAGACAGAACCCAGAGTATCTTCTATCATATGAAAAGCATCGGCCACAAAATCTTCACTGCCGATATCTCCTATAAGAGGCAGGCAGGGTACATGATAAGAGCTTTTTAGTTCTTCTGCAAACTGCTCCAGTTCCTGGGCAGAGCTCCTGCAGTTGATGGCAAGGGAAAATCCTGCCTGGGCAAATTTTATGGCAATGGCGCGGCCGATGCCCCGGGATGCGCCGGTAATAAGGGCAATTTCAGATTTCATAAGTATAAGCTCCTTTTGCTATTGTTGTATTATCAGATCGTACAATTTATAACCGACGAAGTAATATTATGATCCTGTCCTTGAAATGTCAAGAAAACCCAGGAAGATTTATTGTATTGAAAAGATAAATATGCTATAATGCATGTATCAAAATAAACGGCAAAGGGGTTGGACACCATGCGAATCACAATTAGTGGAAAAAATATCGAAGTAACCGAAGGCTTAAAGCAGGCAGTACAGGATAAATTATCTAAATTAGAGAGATATTTTACACCGGAAACGGATATTCTTGTAACCTTGAGCGTAGAAAAGGAGCGCCAGAAAATTGAAGTTACCATTCCTGTTAAGGGAAATATTATTCGTTCTGAGCAGGTGAGTAATGACATGTACGTTTCCATTGATCTGGTGGAAGAAGTCATTGAGCGGCAGTTAAAGAAATACAAGAATAAGATTGTAGATCAGAAGCAGTCAGCGCCTAATTTCCAGAAAGAATATATTGATAAAGAAGTGGAAGACGATGAAGATGTGAAGATCATACGTACCAAACGCTTTGGGATGAAACCCATGTATCCAGAAGATGCTTGTGTCCAGATGGAACTGCTGGGACACAACTTTTTCGTATTTCAGAATGCAGAAACAGAACAGGTCAATGTGGTGTATAAGAGAAAAGGAAGCACTTATGGACTGATTGAACCAGAATTCTAAGGACAAGCCCTCATCTTTGATGGGGGCTTGATGTTACGTTGCAGTGAATAATAACGATTATTTAAAGTACCCTGAGATTCTCCGGTTGCTATCCCGGAACGATGATGTTATAATCAGTTAGGACAACGAAAACCAGAAAGGAGCTAATTTATGAAATCAAAGAAATTGATGGCGGTATTGCTGGTAATTACTCTGGGTATTTCACAGTTTAATGTTGCTCTGGCGGACAAGAAGTCAGATGCGGAAAATGCCAAGAAGAAGGCGGAACAGAATTTAAAGTCAAAACAGAATGAAATAGATAATATAGAACAGGAACAGGGACAGCTTGAGGAGGAAATAAATGCTCTGGATGCGGAGCTGGTAAATGTAATTGTAAAATTATCTACACTGGAAGAAGAGCTGGCTATTAAACAGGATGAGCTGGCCCAAACGAAGGAAGATCTAAAACAGGCAAAGCAGGATGAGAAAAACCAGTATGAAGCAATGAAGCTGCGGATCCGATTTATGTATGAAAAAGGCGACAGCGCCATGCTTACCAGTATTCTGGAGTCTAAGAGCATTGCGGATCTTTTGAATCGTGTGGAATACGTCAATCAGGTATATGATTATGACAGAAATCTTCTGACGGAATACGAGAATACGAAAAAACAGGTTGCAAAACTGCAGAAGAAACAGAAGAAAGAAGTTGCAGCCCTGGAAGAGAAACGGCAGGAATTTCAGGCGGCAGAGGAAAATTATCGTACTGTGATTGCCCAGAAGAAGGAAGAGGTGACAAATTTTGATCATCTGCTGGCAGAAGCTCAGACTCTTGCAGCCCAGTATCAGGATACGATTACGAAGCAGAATGTAATTATTGCCCAGGAAAATGAGCGTGAGGAGCGGGAGCGGCGGGAGCGTGAAGAACAGGAACGCCGGGAACGTGAGGAGCGGGAGCGTCAGCAGGAACTTCAGCGCCAGCAGCGCTTAAGAACACAAAATTCTGCCGGGAATAGCGGCGCTGAGGATAGTACGGCAGGAGGTACAGATACAGGCGGAAATACGGGAGGAAACACAGATTCGAATTCAGATACGGCAGGCGGCTCAGATGGAGGCGGAAGCACAGGAGGAACCAGCGGAGGTTCGGGCGGAGAAGAAAGTACAGGAGGGACCTCAGATGGAGGCGGCCAGGATCCAGGGTATTCTACTGGCGTTAGCGGAAGTTCCGTGGTTCAGTATGCTATGAATTTTGTGGGCAATCCTTATGTATGGGGAGGCAAAGACCCCAATACAGGCGCAGACTGCAGCGGTTTTACCAGTTATGTGTTTGCACATTTTGGAATCAGCATTCCAAGCTATTCTTATGCCCAGCGTTCTGTGGGAAGGGAAGTCAGTTATGCCAATGCCAAAGCAGGCGATATTATCTGCTATAACGGGCATGTGGCAATTTATATGGGAAATGGACAGATTGTCCATGCCAAAGGAACGGCATATGGAATTGTAGCTTATGATAATGCAACGTACCGTCCCATTGTTACGGTCAGACGTGTATTGTAACGGGACATACAGTAAATAATAATGGAACAGGAGGAATCAATATTATGAATATGAAAACTCTGCAGGGAGATATGATTGCAGCTATGAAGGCAAGGAATAAGGGAAGAAAAGACGCAATTTCTGCACTTGTTTCAGCCGTGAAGAAGGCAGCCATTGACGAGGGATGCCGCGAAGACATTCCAGAATCCCTGGTGGACCGCGTGATTTTAAAGGAATTGAAGACAGCAAAAGAGCAGTTAGATACCTGTCCGGCAGACCGTACCGATCTTCTGGAGGAGTATCAGCTTCGCCATGACGTAATTCAGGAATATGCTCCTGCAATGATGTCTGAAGAAGAGGTGGAAGCTTATATTACAGACAAGTTTGCAGAGGTAATGGCAACAAAGAACAAAGGGCAGATTATGAAAGCAGTAATGGCAGAGTTAAAGGGCAAGGCAGACGGCAAAGTGATCAATCAGGTTGTTGCGAAATGCTGTCAGTAGAAAGCAGGCGTGAAAAATGACAATTCAGTTACCCGGAAAAGTGAAATTTATTATAAATACATTGATACAGGCTGGTTATGAAGCATATGCGGTAGGCGGCTGTATCAGGGATTCCATATTGGGAAGGACTCCGGGTGATTGGGATATTACCACTTCAGCGTCTCCACAGCAGGTTAAGGAGCTTTTTCCGAAAACTGTCGACACAGGCATCCAGCATGGGACAGTTACTGTGCTGGAAGGCTCAGAAGGATTTGAGGTCACAACCTACCGGATTGATGGGGAATATGAGGATCAGAGACATCCCAAAGAGGTGGTTTTTACTGCAAATCTGTTGGAAGATTTAAAGCGCAGGGATTTTACGATTAATGCCATGGCATACAATGAGACAGAAGGTCTGATTGACGCATTTCACGGCATGGAGGATATTCACAGACAAGTAATCCGATGCGTGGGAAATCCAATGCACCGATTTACGGAAGATGCACTGCGAATGATGCGTGCAGTCCGGTTTGCCGCGCAGCTTGGGTTTACCATAGAGGAACAGACCAAAACAGCCATTTCCGCCCTTGCTTCCAGTCTTGCGAAAATCAGTGCGGAGCGGATACAGGCAGAACTTGTGAAACTGCTGATTTCAGATCATCCAGAGGAAATGCGTACAGTCTGCGAGCTGGGAATGAGCCGCGTATTTTTGCCGGAGTTTGATGCAATGATGGAGACGCCTCAGAATAACCGTTACCACAGGCATAACGTGGGAGAGCACTCCATACTGGCAATGCAGAATATCCGTAAGGACAAGATTCTCCGTCTAACAATGCTGCTTCATGATGTGGGAAAACCGGTTTGTAAAACGGTAGATGAGAATGGCATTTATCATTTTTATGGACATCCTGCAGAAGGCGCTAAAATAGCAAAAACAATTTTGCGCCGTTTAAAATTTGACAATGATACGATACGAAAGGTGACCAATCTCATTGCCTGGCACGACGACAGGCCTTCTTTAAAAGAACCTTCTGTGCGCCGTGCCATTCACCGTGTGGGCCTGGAGCAGTATCCGGATTTATTTGAAGTGAAGCGGGCCGATACCTTGGCCAAAAATAATTACAGGCGCAGGGAGAAACTTGAGCTGATTGACGAATATGAGGCGATGTACCAGGCGATTCTTGAGAAAGAGCAGTGCCTGGAGTTAAAAGATCTTGCAGTAAATGGTTTAGATATGATGGAACTGGGACTGGAGCGGGGGAAAGAGATCGGGGTGATGTTAAACCGTCTTTTGATGCATGTCCTGGAAGTTCCAGAAGATAATACAAGGGAAATTTTAATGAATTTGGTAAAAACAGAACAAAAATCTGAATAGAATGCAGCCTCTTCACATATGATAGAAAGACACAAGAAATGGATTTGTGAATATCATGGTGGAGGGGTTTATGTGTATAATCGAGAAAATCTGATTCTGGAGCAATATCCTTTTGAGGTAAAGCAGACAGTAAAGGGCAGAGGCGCATTGATTTGTGAGACCAGCCAGGGACTAAAAATTTTAAAAGAATACAGAGGTTCAGAGGGAAGAGCAGATTTCCTGTACCATCTCCTGCAGTTTTTAGCAGGGCATGGACAAGAACAGGTGGACTGCATTGTCCGGACCAGTGAGGAAAAAACCCTTGCCAGAGATGTAGACGGAACAGCCTATATGGTGCGCGACTGGTATGAGGGCAGGGAATGTGATACCAAGAGCCGGGAAGATATTTTACGCGCCATCCGGCGGCTTGCAGAACTACATAGTATTCTCAGAACATTTCCAGAAGAGATTCCAGATTATCTCCAAATTCAGGATGACAGCCTTCTGAGAGAAAATGACAGGCATACCAGAGAATTGAAGAAAGTTCGGAATTTCATTTTTAACCGCAAAAAGAAAAATGATTTTGAGATGGAATTTTTGCGCAGTTTTGATTTATTTTATGAGGAAGCATTGAATGTGGTTTCTTTACAGCAGGAGCTGCAGAACAAGGATGAATCCCAGGAGGTTGACGGGATCTATGGCATTTGCCATGGAGATTATAACCAGCATAATGTGATTTTTCTGCGGAAAGGAATGGCAGTTCTGAATTTTGAAAAAGCAACTTATGATGTACAGGCAGCGGATCTGGGGAATTTCATGCGTAAGATTCTGGAAAAACATAACTGGAATATGGGGCTTGGCATGGATATGCTGAAGGCTTATAATGATGTGAGAGAGCTGAGCCGTCAGGAAATGAATCAGCTTTATATCCGCCTTGCTTATCCAGAGAAGTTCTGGAAGATTGCAAACCATTATTTTAACACCAGCAAGGCATGGGTCTGTGGAAGAAATTTGGAAAAACTGCAGAAGATTATTGTTCAGAATGAAGACAGGGAGAATTTTCTGCATCTGATAAGTACATGAGACGGGAGGAATGAAGTTGCAAAAGAGAAAAATACATAGACTGTTTCTGCTCCTGCTGCTTCTTACTGTTGCAGCAGGCTGCGGGCAAGAGAAAAAGAAAATTACAGACGGCAGTGAAATTTACGTGAAACGGCAGGAAGAGGACAGCCAGGAGGAAACGGAGGAAGAAATACAGATTCCGGAGATTCTTTATGCGGTTACGGGCATTGACACAGAGCACCAGCTTCTGACCCTTCGGGATTGTGAAACAGGACGTGAGAAGCCTTACTCTTATACAGGCGGCACTTACATTAGGAATAAATATGGAGACAGTCTTGCTATCGGACAGCTTTCCCAGGGGGATTTGGTTACCGTTGAAGAGGAGGATGAAAAGCTCACTGCCGTTCAGATTTCTAAAGATGCTTTTACATATGATGATTTGTATAATTTTACTTTGGACAAAGAACAGAACAGCCTGACAGTGGGAAAAGAAAGCTATTATTTTGATGAAAATCTTCTGGTTTTACACGGACAAAGTAAGATTTCCGTTTCTGAAATCAGTGAGCATGATAATATCTGCATGAAAGGAGTGGGCCAGCACATTTATGTGATTCAGGTGGATGCCGGACATGGAACAGTCGTACTGGAGAATACAGATTTGTTCCAGGGAGGTTATATAACCATTGGAAATATATTATCCAAAAAGATTACTCCACAGATGCGGATTGAAGTGCCAGAGGGAACATATCTTCTTGCGGTGGCAAACAACGGTTACGGCGGAAGCAGGAATATTACAGTGGAAGCAAACCGTGAGGTAAAAGTAAATTTGGACGAATTAAAAGGCGAAGGTCCGAAGCAGTGCCAGATTAAGTTTAAGGTAACTCCGGAACAAGCCGTGGTACAATTGGATGGACAACCGGTGGATATCAGCCAGCCCATTCAGGTAAGTTACGGAGTCCATCAGTTGACCGCCAAGGCGGAAGGTTATGCCGACTGGAAGAGAACATTGATTGTAAATTCTTCAGAGGCAGAGCTTCCTATTAAGATGACCAGCAAGGAGGAGGATAAAAAGGACGAGACCATTTCTACCTCCGGAAGCGGCCAAGCCAGTGGAAGTACCAACAATAATACCAGCGGCAGCAAGGGTACGAATACCAATAATAGAACAAATACACCAGGAAGCAGTACCAATAATAATCGGAATAATACGCTGAACAATAACAACAGCAATAATAATAACAGTAATCGTAATAACACGAACAATAATAACAGTAACAACAATAATAATAACAGCAACAATAGCAATAATAACAACAGTAACAATAATAACAACAATAATAATTCCAATAGCAATAATAACAACAGCGGCAATAATAATTCCAATAATAATAACAATAGCAGTAACAATAATTCCAATAGTAATAATAACAGCAGCAATAATAATTCCAATAGCAATAATAACAACAGCAGTAACAATAATTCCAATAACAATAATGATAATACAGGAAGCGGAAGAATAGATGGAGGTTTGGACTAAAAAATATGTAACAGTTCAGCCCATGCCCCTTAGACAAGCCACAGACCGCCTGCAAAGCAGGCTGTCTGCAGCAGCAGCTTCTGTCTGGGGCTTAAGGGGCATTCTGCTCATGGTTTGTAGGGTGTGCTTATTCATGCCAGCATGATTCGCCCATGATGCTGACCATGGCTGAACTGTTGCAAAAATACTGGAAAAAGAATCAAAAAGTAGTTGAGAAAAATCATCTCATGAAGTATGATAGAATTATGTAGATGAGTGATAAAATTACTGTAAAAGCAAGGAGGAAGAAGATGGATTACAAGGAACTTTATAACGAATGGTTAAATAACCCTTATTTTGATGAGGCGGCCAAAGCAGAGCTTCGAGGCATCGCAGATGATCAGAAGGAAATTGAAGAACGTTTCTACATGGATTTGGAGTTTGGCACTGCAGGGCTGCGGGGAGTTATTGGAGCTGGAACGAATCGTATGAATATCTATACCGTGCGTAAGGCAACCCAGGGACTGGCAAATTATATTGCATCTGTAAACGGACAGGCAAAGGGCGTGGCAATTGCCTATGACTCCAGAAGAATGTCCCCGGAATTTGCAGATGAAGCCGCGCTTTGTCTAGCAGCCAATGGGATAAAGGCATATGTATTTGAATCCTTAAGACCTACACCGGAACTGTCCTATGCAGTGCGCAGACTGGGCTGTATTGCAGGTATCAATATTACTGCAAGCCATAATCCGCCAGAATATAACGGCTACAAGGTGTATTGGGAAGACGGAGCGCAGATTACGCCTCCGCATGATAAGGGAATTATGGATGAGGTTAAGAAAGTAACCGATTATGCCGCCGTGAAGACCATGGATAAGGAAGAAGCGAAAGCCGCAGGGCTCTATATAGTCATTGGAAAAGATATTGACGATCCTTATATCGAAGAATTAAAGAGTCTGGTACTTCATCAGGACTGCATTGACGCAGTGGCAAAAGATTTGAAAATTGTGTATACTCCCCTTCATGGAACTGGAAATATTCCAGTGCGCCGTGTTTTAAAAGAACTTGGCTTTGAGAATGTTTATGTGGTACCAGAGCAGGAGCTTCCAGATGGAGAATTTCCAACTGTAAGTTATCCCAATCCAGAAGCGGAAGAAGCGTTTGCCCTTGGATTAAAGCTTGGAAAGGAAGTAGATGCAGATCTGATTCTGGCTACAGACCCGGATGCTGACCGTCTTGGCGTATATGTGAAAGACTCTAAGACAGGAGAATATCACAGTCTTACTGGAAATATGTCAGGCTGCCTGATTGGCGATTATGTAATTAGCCAGAAAAAAGAAAAAGAAGGTCTTCCTGCTGATGGAGCATTTATTAAATCCATTGTTTCTACGAATATGGCAGATGCAATTGCAAAACATTATGGAATTGCATTGGTGGAAGTGCTTACCGGATTCAAGTTTATCGGCCAGAAAATCCTGGAATTTGAAAATACGGGCAAAGGAACATATCTCTTTGGTATGGAAGAGAGTTATGGATGTCTGACCGGAACTTATGCAAGAGACAAAGATGCAGTAGTTGCTTCCATGACGTTATGTGAAGCAGCAGCATATTATAAAACGAAGAACATGACCTTGTGGGATGCCATGATTGCAATGTACGAGCGTTATGGATACTATAAGGATGATGTAAAATCCATCACTTTAAAAGGGATTGAAGGATTAGAGAAGATCCAGGAAATTATGAATACCTTAAGGGAAAATACTCCAGCAGAAATTGGCGGTTATCAGGTGGTGTCAGCAAGAGATTACAAGACAGATATCATTAAGGATATGAAGACAGGCGCAGTACAGCCTACCGGCCTTCCAAGTTCTAATGTTCTCTATTACGATCTCAATGATGATGCATGGGTATGTGTTAGACCTTCCGGAACAGAGCCCAAAGTAAAATTTTACTATGGCGTAAAGGGAACCTCTCTTGCAGATGCAGACAAGAAATCTGAGAACCTGGGGAAAGAAGTTCTCGCCATGATTAATAAGATGCTTTAAAATAGAGAAGGAATAGATTAAGATAGGAAGTGGGAAAAGGATAGACAGCAGCAATATCTTTTTTCCACTTTTTTTCATACTAAGGAGGGATATCATGAGATGGGGAAAAAGGAAAATTTCAATTAAGACGAAACTACTGGGGACTATCATACCGGTGGTAACGGTTATGGTGCTTCTTTTAATTTTGGCGTCTTATCAGGTTTCGAAAGGCATGATGGAGCGCTCTGCCAGAAATCTCTTGGAAACTTCCATTGGAAATCAGGTGTCAGAAATGGAAGGATGGCTTTTACAGAATCTGGCGTCTTTTGAGATGGTTAAGAAAAATATTGAGGGAACAAAGCCAGATGAAACAAAGCTGCAGGAACTGCTGAACCAGTATTATGGCTACAGTACAGATTATCCAGAAGGGATCTATGTGGCATCGGAAGATGGAAAGCTGGTGAAACCGGAGGGGTCTGGGAAAAGTACGGAAGGTATGCTGGATTCTGTCTGGTATACCCAGGGATTATCCAGGATTAACATGGCGTTTGGAACAGCCCATACCAATGAGGAAGGGGAGAATATCATCAGCGCTTCCGGTATTATTAATGACGGCGGAGAGAAGATTCGGGTAATTTCAGCAGATGTTTCCTTGAAGCATGTAAGCCTGGTGGTAAACTCCATGGTAGAAATGGAAGACGCGGAGACATTTCTCATTGATATTTCAGACGGAACGATTCTGGCAGGAAGGGACAGTCAGCGGGTCTATACCCAGTTGGATGTCAAAGATGAAGATCCGCTGTTCGCAGGAATTGCCAGCTCAGTGGCTGAAAATGATTACACAACCAAAGAAATCGGCGGTTATTTGACAGCGTTTCAGGAGGTGGGCGGAACGGAATGGGTTATGGTATCGGACGTCCCAACTGCTGCCATTTACTCTGATTTGAATAAGCTGCGGACGATTATGACTGTGATTGGCGGCGCTGCCATTATCTTCATTATACTCCTGATTGAACGGATGGTACATATGATTATCCGCCCCATCAAGAACCTAACTGCAGATATTACCAAGATGGCGGAAGGGGATTTCACCGTCCAGGTAAAGGCAAAAGGAAAGGACGAAATTGCCGCCATGGGGCGCAGTGTCCAGAAATTTGTGGAATCTATGCGGTCTATGATACAGGATATTTACCAGATTTCTGATAAATTGGGAAACCAGGCAGACGGCAGCAGTAAGATTTCCAGAGAGATGTATGACGCTTCCATTGTTCAGTCTGATTCTATGAAAGAGATGAATTCCACAGTGGATCAGCTCTCAATTTCTGTAAATGAAATTGCAGAGAGCGCTACGATGCTGGCCATGGTAGTTGCTGATACGAAAGAGGACAGTGTCCGGGTAGAAGAAAAAATGCAGGAGACCGTTCTGGTATCCCAAAAAGGAAAAGAAGATATGCAGAAGGTTGGAAGCGCCATGGAGAATATCAGCGTCTCTATTTCCTGCCTGGAAGAAGCGGTGAATAAAGTTGGCGCGGCTTCCGAAGAAATTACGGCAATTGTTTCACTGATTGGACATATTGCAGACGAAACAAACTTATTGTCTTTAAATGCATCCATTGAAGCGGCAAGAGCAGGGGAAGCGGGAAAGGGATTTGCAGTTGTAGCAGGAGAAATCGGCAAGCTTGCAACTACAAGTACAGAGTCTGTTTCCAATATTGAACAATTGATCCATGAAGTGCAGGAGCTGGTTGCAGATGCCGTGAGACAGTCAGTAAGTAGTGCGGAAAATATCAAAGAGAGCAGTGAACTCATTGAACAGGCTGTAGTTACATTTAACAGTATTTTTGAAAATATTGGGGAGACGAATTCACTCATCCGGGATATGATTGAAAAAGTGGAGAAAGTAGATTCTGTTGCAACCAATGCGGCAGCTATTTCAGAAGAACAGGCGGCGAGTACAGACGAGATTCTGCAGACGGCTGAGGATATGGTGACACAATCCAACCATATTACCCAAAACAGTAAGGATGTGGCGAATGATGCAGACGCGCTGGCAGCAACATCAGAGGAACTGGAACATCAGGTGAAATCGTTTAAGTTCTAGGAAGGAGTGGAGAGGAATGAAGAAAACAGCGGTGTTTTTTCTGTTGGTGATGATGACCTGTTTTCTTGCAGGCTGCAAAGGAGGAAGCGCAGGAAGAGAAGGCGGGGGAGATATCAAAGCATTGATGATTTTATCCAGTGCAGATACTTTTCGTGAAATGATTGCAAAAGAGGCAGTAAATGCAGCTAAAGAACAGGGAATACAGATGGATCTGGTGGTGGGTGACGGCACTTCTGATACCCAGGTGAAACATATCGAGGAGGGTGTGGCACAGGGATATGATGTTATTTTGTGTAATCCGGCGGATACGGCTATGGCGCTCCAGCTTGAGATTGCAGCAGGGGATGTTCCTATGGTATTTTTTAATAGCTGTCCGGATGAAAAACTTCTGAAAAAGGGAAAGTACGTCTATGTAGGTTCCAATGAAGAGGATGCTGGAACATTCCAGGCAGAATATGTGCTGGATAAACTGGCCTCCAAAGAAGAACTCAACGTTATGATCCTGGAAGGAGAACGGGGACACTCTGCAACTTATGGAAGGACGAAGGCAGTAAAAAATGTTTTGAATGCAAGCGGGAAAAAGATCAATTATATTTTTGTGGATTATGCAGACTGGAGTGTGGATAAGGCAAAAAATATGTTTGATATTGTGCTGAAGACAGGCAGAACTGTGGACTGCGTACTGAGCAATAATGATGATATGGCATTGGGGGTGATTGAGTCCTGTAAGGAACACAAGATAGATCCGTCTTCTATTCTGATTCTTGGAGTGGATGCCACAGAGGGCGGATGCCAGGCCATTGAGAACAAAGAGATGAGCTTTACTGTGTGCCAGTCAGCGCCTGGACAGGGACGCGCATGTGTGGATGCAGTAAAAGCCCTGGTCAATGGGGAAGATTTGAGCAAAGTGGAGCATGCCATGGACAATGGACTCTATGTATATGTGCCTTTTGAACCTGTAACTGCACAAAATGTCGAACAATATAAATAGGAAGAAGAATAACCATGGATTGAGCCTAAAAATCCCAGGAAATATGGAAAATTTCTTGACAAACCATAGAAAAACAAGTATAAATATGTGTGTAGGTAATCTTGAAGAGTAATTTTGAATGAAAAAGCGACAGTTACTTTGTAAAGACAATTTGATCACGATTGCTTTTGCCGTGAGACAGGCCCTATGGCCATCCATATTGTGAAGGCGGCAGTTTTCATAAGCTATGGACTGAAATAATATTTTTAGAGAGAAATCCAGAGGAGGAATTTTGTCATGAACAAAACAGAACTAGTTGCAGCAATTGCTGACAAAACCGATTTATCCAAAAAAGATGCAGAGAAGGCATTAAAGGCTTTCACAGATGTTGTAGCTGAGGAATTGAAAAAAGGAGAGAAAATCCAGTTAGTGGGATTTGGAACTTTTGAGGTTTCTGAACGGGCAGCGAGAGTGGGTAGAAATCCTCAGAGTGGTAAGGAAATGAATATTCCTGCTTCTAAGGCTCCAAAATTTAAAGCAGGAAAAGCTTTAAAGGATATGGTTAACGCATAATTAAGTTTATGACATTATGGAGGGCTTTCGAGAGAAAGCCTTCTTCTTATCTTACAGAAGGAAGAAGGCTTCACGGCAGGGCTGCATAACAGGAATGATAAAGGAGATATGATATAGATGAGACTTGACAAGTATTTAAAGGTATCACGTTTGATCAAGCGCAGAACCGTAGCAAACGAGGCTTGTGATGCAGGACGTGTTTCTGTCAACGGAAAGACGGCAAAGGCTTCCCAGGACGTGAAAGTGGGAGACACCATTGAGATTGGCTTTGGAACAAAAAATGTGAAAGTGGAGGTGCTCTCCATCCAGGATACCAGTAAAAAGGAAGAGGCAAAAGAACTGTTTAAATATCTGTAACAGACCAAACTGGAAAGGCAAGAAAAAAGGCATAAAACCATACCTTCTTCATATATTTAAAAAGGACATACTTGATCCTGGATATATGGAAGGAGGTTTTTTGATGGAAGAGAGAACTGGGACAGGGAGCGGTCATAAGATAATGATCTCCAACCGGAAAAGCGGAGTGCTGAATGGCGTTATAGATGTACTATCCTTTGATGTGGGAGAGATCTTATTGGAGACAGAGATGGGTATGCTGATGATAAAAGGGAATGATCTTCATGTAAACCGCCTGACACTGGAAAAGGGAGAAATAGATATTGAAGGAAAAATAGACAGCCTTACCTATTCAGATGTGAAGTCTTCTGCAAAGCAAAATGAATCTTTTCTGGGAAGATTGTTTAAATAATGGAAGTCAGTGCAGATATTTTAAAAGAAGCCGATGTACTGCTGGCAGCGTTCCTGACAGGGGTATTGCTGCTGCTTGTCTATGATCTTCTCCGGATTTTGCGGAGGCTTGTTCCACATAAATTGTGGGTAGTGGGCAGTGAAGACCTAATTTTTTGGATAGGCAGCGCTGTAGTATTGTTTGCCATGCTGTATCGAGAAAACAGCGGTTACATACGGGGCTTTGTGATTGGCGGCGTCTTGGCGGGGATGTTTTTCTATAACTTGATATTCAGTGCCTGGGTGGTAAAGGGAAGTGTATTTCTATTAGAAAAGATACTGTTTGTGCTCAGTCGGCCTTTGGCTTGGACAGCCCGTCTGCTAAAAAGGCCCCTGGGGCATGTGAGAAAAAAAACAAAAAAAGTCTCACGGTTTTTAAAAAAACAATTGAAAAAATTCTGGAGAGCAGTTAGAATAGGAATGTGTAAGAAGTAGAAAAGCAAAAATGAAAGGCGTTTTGAATGGGAAGAAAACAGCAGGCACGGAAGGCAAGTGCACAGAGAACCCGAATGCGCAGAAGAGGAAAACAAAATAAGAATGGAATATTGTGCATTACCCTGATTGTTTTTATTCTGGCAGGGGTTATGTCTGTTCAGATTATTAATCTGTCTCATAAGAATCAGTCTTATGGGAACAGACAGCAGGAGCTGCAGGCACAGCTTGAATCTGAGCAGCAGCGCAAGAAGGAACTGGAAGAGTATGAGAAATATATAAATACCGAAGAATATATCGAGCAGGCAGCAAAGACCAGACTGGGGCTTGTTCATAAAAATGAGATAATTTTTAAGGAGAAAAAGGAAAAGGATTAGCATTGCGGCTTGGGCCGTCCATGAATTTCCTGAGAAGCCTGAATCCCTTAGAATCGCCATAAGCAGCGATTCTAAGGGATTTTTTGTCTAAAAGTTTTTTGAAACCTGTCCCGGTTTTGACAAACATTTCAGTGTCCTCTTTTTATAATAACTCCTGCACGCTGAGAGCGGCAGAAAAAGGAGGATAAGAGATGAATAGAAGGAAATGGAAAGAAATTGCATTGTATTTTGCAGCAGCAATTGCAGCCAGAGCGGAGTTTGCCGGGTGTTATCCGTTGATACCGGGTGTGTTTGCTGCGGTTTGCATGGAAGAAGTGAATAAAACGCTGCTATTAATTTTCAGTATTTTTGGAATGGCATTGTTTACCTCGGTGCAGGCGATGGCCAAGTACACAATGGTTCTGCTGATTACAGGAGTGGTAGTGAAACTGGCAGAATGGGCTTATAAAAGCTGCCGCATTTATGTGGGGGCAGGTGCGGCGGCCGTCAGTGTACTTCTGCTTACCATGGCAGGAGAATTGCTGCTGATACGGAACC
This sequence comes from uncultured Lachnospiraceae bacterium, assembly GCA_950097145.1. Classification (GTDB taxonomy): domain Bacteria; phylum Bacillota; class Clostridia; order Lachnospirales; family Lachnospiraceae; genus Petralouisia. The sequence goes on along the minus strand of CATNCF010000009.1, from coordinate 43,891 downwards.
GGGCAGCAATATGGATGGGAGTATTGGAAGCTGTCCTGGTATATACCCTGGTATTGGTATTGTCTCCCGTTGTCCATATCTTTTTGGAAGAAAGACTGCTCTATGTTTTTGGAAAGAAAGATACTGGACAGACAGCGCCGGAGCATGGAGAAAAGCTTCAGACGTATGCTAGATCTTTCAGCGGACTTTCTCGGATTTTCTCTCAAATGGAAGGGATGAAAAGGGAATTTGAACCGGAAGAAATGGGAAAGATGCAGCAGGAAATTACAGGAAAAATCTGTATGAGCTGCGACCAGTGCGCCATCTGCTGGCAGGAGGAAACCAGTCCTATGTATGAACTTTTTTTCCGATTGTTTCACTCCATACAGAAGCGGGGAAGTGCAGAGGAGGAAGTGCACCGAGAACTGGCAGGCTGCTGTCCATATTCGGACAGTATTGTGGAGGAGGCGGTAGGGATATTTGAAAAGGCAAGGCTGAATCTTGCCTGGTATAATCGTTTGCTGGAAAATAGGGGGATCATTGCAGAGCAGCTTGACGCCATGGCTTATATTATGGAGGACTGCGCCAGGGAATACCGGGATGTAAGCCAGCAGGAAGCGCGTCTCCTGTCTTCTGTTAAATACCGCCTAAAGGAGCGGGGAATCCAGGTAAAACAAATTCATTTGTACCAGCGCCATAATGAAAAACTGTCTCTGCAGATTAAGGCGTCATCAAAATGGGGGAACTGTGTGCCTATAAAAGAACTGGCAAAGGCGGCAAGCCAGGGGCTGAAACGTGATATGGTTCCAGGAAAATATACCCGGACTCTGGTGGGAAAGGAAGAAGTGTTTCTCACCTTTGAGGAAGATACACTGTTTCATGTTCTGCAAGGGGTTGCAAGACTCACAAAAGACCATGCACAGGTATCGGGCGACAGCTTTTCTTTCCTGGAATTGGAAAGGGGAGAATGTGTTATGGCGTTGTCGGACGGCATGGGTTCGGGAATCAATGCTTGTAAGGAAAGTGAAATGGTGATAGAGTTAATAGAGAAGTTTTTAGAGTCCGGTTTTCAGAAAGAAACAGCAATTCGTATGATGAATTCTGCAATGGTTATCCAGGGAGAAGACGGGATTTTCTCTACCGTGGATCTTGCCTCTATGGATTTGTATACAGGAACGTGTGAGTTTTATAAAATAGGAGCGGCAGCGGCTTTTATTAAACATGGGGAGGAAGTAGAATGTATTTCTTCTGCTAGTCTTCCGGCAGGTATTTTTCATCAGATAGAGATTGAAAAAAGCAGCCGTCAGTTAGAGGATGGAGATTTTGTTGTTCTTCTTTCGGATGGAGTACTGGATTATCTGAGGGTTCCCATGCCAGAGGAAACGATGCGGGAGATTTTAGAGACCATTGAGTGCAACAATCCAGGCCAGATGGCAAAACAGATTTTGGAAAGGATTTTGTTGTTTACAGCGGGAAAAGTGCCAGATGACATGACAGTTCTGGTAACTGGAATCTGGGAAAAATGATTTGCGGAGTGATAAAATAATACAGGAGACAAACATGCAGAAGAAAGTAAGAAATTTTATAGATGAGTATCATATGGTAGAGAAGGGAGACTGTGTTCTTGCAGCAGTATCCGGCGGAGCAGACTCGCTTTGTATGCTTTTGATTTTAATGGAACTGAGTAAGGAGCTTGAAATCAGGCTGTGCGCAGTCCATGTGGAACATGGAATCCGGGGACGGGAAAGTGAAAGGGATGCAGAATTTGTGGAGAAATTTTGCGGGAGTTATCAGATTCCATGTAAAATTTTCCATTGTGACGCCATAGAATATGCCAGAGAACGGAATATGTCACTGGAGGAGGGAGCCAGGGAACTGCGTTATGGGTATTTCCAGCAGGCTGCGGGGGAATTTGGTGCGGATAAGACGGCTGTGGCGCATAACCAGAACGACTGTGCAGAGACAATGCTGTTTCATTTGGCACGGGGAACAGGGCTGCGGGGATTGTGCGGAATACTGCCTGTGCGGGATAAGATTATCCGTCCGCTATTATGTGTGGAACGTCAGGAAATTGAGAAATATTTGGCAGAGCGAAACCAGAGCTGCTGCGTAGACAAGACCAATGAGGAGTTATTGTATACCCGGAATAAAATACGCCATCAGGTTATGCCAGTATTGTCGGAGATTAATTGCAGGGCTGCCGCCCATATGTATCAGGCTGCCGCGGCTGTGAAAGAGGCTGCCGAACTTGTCGGGGAATTGACAGACAGGGCTTTTGATTTATATGTCACTGCTGAGGACGGTGGATATTTTATTTCAGAAAAAATTCTGGAGGAAAAGCCAGTGATTTTACAGGGAGTTTTGTATCAGGCGTTTGCAAAAGCAGCAGGAAGCAGCCGTGATATTTCAAAAATCCATGTTACACAGATGCGGGAGCTGTTTTGCCTGCAGAGCGGGAGAATCCTTATGCTTCCTGAACATATGAGGGCGCAGCGGATCCATCAGGGAATACTTTTAAGAAGAATGGAACAGCGCAAAAATATGGAACAGGAATGGAAGGTGCCGGAGGAAGGAAGTTTCCTGACTGTTCCTTATGGATATGAAATACAGACCCGGTTAATCCAGAATTGCCCACAAAATGAAGAAATTCCCAAAAACAGGTATACGAAATGGATGGATTATGATAAAATAAAAGGTACTATGCGAATAAGAACCCGAAAAGAACAGGATTTCCTGGTGATCGATGCACAGGGCAGACGAAAAAAACTGAAAAAATATTTTGTGGATGAAAAAGTACCAGGGTATCAGCGGGATCAGATTTTGCTTCTGGCAGATGATACCCACATTCTATGGGTGATTGGTTATCGCATCAGTGAAGATGTTAAGGTGACAGAGCATACGAGAAGAATTTTAGAGGTACGAGTAAATGGAGGAACAGCACATGAATGAAAAAGTCCGCGTGTTAATTTCAGAAGAGGAAGTAGAGAAAAGAATTTGTAAAATGGGAAAAGAAATCAGTAAATATTATCAGGGAGAATCAGTACATCTGGTCAGTGTCCTGAAAGGGGGCGTATTTTTTACTTGTGAGCTGGCAAAAAGGCTGACAGTACCAGTTTCTATAGATTTTATGTCTGTTTCCAGCTATGGCAGCGGCACCAAATCCAGCGGCGTGGTGAAAGTCATTAAGGATCTTGACGAGCATATCGAAGGCAGGCATGTACTGGTGGTGGAAGATATTGTGGATTCTGGCAGGACACTGAGTTATTTGTTGGAAAATTTGAAAAGCAGGAAACCAAAGAGCCTTCGCCTCTGCACATTGCTGGATAAGCCGGAACGCCGGGTTACCGACGTGCATGTGGATTATACCGGATTTGAGATACCGGATGAATTTGTGGTAGGCTATGGCCTTGATTATAAGCAGCAGTACCGCAACCTTCCCTATGTGGGAGTGGTAGAGCTTGAAATAGAAGATTAGGAAAGGAGAAAAAACATCAATAATGAGTAATCAAAAACGTTACAGAGCATTCGGATTGTATATCGGAGTGATTATTATTCTTGCGCTGCTCTGGATATTTCGGGACAGTTCTTCTGGCTTTAGGCAGAATTCCGTCTACACGTATGCGCAGTTTGAAGAAGACTTGGAGACAGAGCATGTGGTGTCCGTGGTTATTTCTCAGAACAGAGAGGTTCCCAGCGGCCAGGCCGATGTAACCCTGAAAGGGGATTCACGGAATGCGGTGAGAACTCTGTATGTGTCAGATATTAATACCCTTCAGGAGACTATGAAATCTTATGGCTTTAAAGATTTTGTAGTACAGGAAATGCCGGAGGAAAATTGGCTGATTTCTCTGCTGCCTACCCTGATTTTGTTTGGCGTGCTGTTTGTTTTCTATATTATGATGACAAATCATGCGGCAGCATCTTCAGGAGGCGGTAATAGAATGATGAATTTTGGCAAGAGCCGTGCCAAAATGTCCACGGATGAAAATAAAAAAGTAAATTTTGCCGGGGTTGCCGGTCTTAAGGAAGAAAAAGAGGAACTTGAGGAGCTGGTAGATTTTTTGCGTGCGCCCAGAAAATACACAAAACTGGGGGCCAGAATCCCCAAAGGAGTTCTGCTGGTGGGCCCTCCTGGAACAGGTAAGACATTGCTTGCCAAGGCTGTTGCCGGGGAGGCAGGCGTGCCGTTTTTTAGTATTTCCGGCTCTGATTTTGTAGAGATGTTTGTGGGCGTGGGGGCTTCCCGTGTCCGGGATCTCTTTGAAGAGGCAAAGAAAAATGCCCCCTGTATTGTGTTTATTGATGAGATTGACGCAGTGGCAAGACGCCGGGGAACTGGAATGGGCGGCGGACATGATGAGAGGGAGCAGACGCTTAATCAGCTTCTGGTGGAGATGGATGGTTTTGGCGTCAATGAAGGCATTATTGTAATGGCGGCAACTAACCGGGTGGATATTCTGGACCCGGCAATTATGCGCCCAGGGCGGTTTGACAGAAAGGTACATGTTGGGCGTCCGGATGTGGGCGGAAGAGAGGAAATCTTGAAGGTTCATGCCAAAAACAAACCACTGGGAGATGATGTGGATTTAAAACAGATTGCCCAGACCACGGCGGGATTTACAGGTGCAGATTTAGAGAATCTTCTCAATGAAGCGGCTATCTATGCTGCAAAAGAAGACAGAGGATATATTATACAGGGCGATATCCGCAAGTCTTTTGTAAAGGTTGGAATTGGCTCTGAGAAGAAGAGCCGGATCATTACGGAAAAAGAAAAGCGGATTACTGCGTACCATGAGGCAGGCCATGCCATTTTGTTCCATGTGCTGCCGGATGTGGGGCCAGTGTACTCTGTGTCTATTATTCCCACAGGCGTAGGGGCCGCAGGTTATACGATGCCTCTGCCGGAGCGTGAGGAGATGTTCAATACGAAGGGAAGGATGTTGCAGGAAATTATTGTAGACCTGGGAGGCAGAGTGGCAGAAGAAATGATTTTTGATGATATCACCACAGGAGCTTCCCAGGATATCAAGCAGGCAACCGGTGTGGCAAAGGCAATGGTTACCAGGTACGGTATGTCAGAGAATGTTGGGCTGATTAATTACGATAATGACGATGACGAAGTATTTATCGGGAGGGATCTGGCACACACCCGGGCATATGGAGAGAATATAGCAGGTATTATTGATCAGGAAATTAAACGGATTATTGATGAATGCTATGAGCGTTCCAGAAGCATTCTTAAGGAGCATGAGAAGATTCTTCATAAATGTGCGGAACTTCTGTTAGAAAAGGAAAAAATCAGCAGAGATGAGTTTGAAGCGCTGTTTGAAGGATGATTTGTGCAAAATCACAGATGAAAAACCGGGGTACAGGAAAAAAGGATTATATAATATAGACAAAAACTGATAATGATTTTTGTGAAGTTTGTGCACACTTATAGGGGAATCTGTGGTACTATATTTATTGTAAAAACCCCCCAATACATTATATAGTTTTTGCTACACCCCATAGTAAAAATACCTTCTCCTAAAAAGGCAGCGAATGAAGCTGCCTTTTTTACTATAAAAAATTTTCTGATTTCCTGTAAGCAATCATAAAATGTAGAAAAAGCGTAGAAATAACAGTTGATTTACCAGATATTATCAGATAGAATAGTAATAACAGACTAATTTTTGATGAGGTTAAGGCCTATGAAAGAATATTCGATCTATGAATTAAATCAGAGACAACAATATATGATGCTGATGCGTCCTATTTTGCATAAACATGCATTGTTTGCCGATGGAACGAAGGATTATAGAAATCCACCGGAGCCAAAAGAAAATGAAGAGGTGACCCTAACGTTCCGATCTGCCAAAAATAATGTGGACATTGTATGGTTGCGCAGCGACAAAGGGAAAATTCCTATGGAAAAGAAGGAAACAAAAGGCGCTTTTGATTATTATCAGATAAAAGTGCAGCTTGGTACAGAACCCTATCGTTACTATTTTGAAATTGCTACCGGGATGCTTCATTGTTATTATGACCGTATGGGTGTTTCACCGGAGATCCGCCAGGATTATGCATTTACCATTGTGCCTGGATTCTCTATTCCTGATTGGGCAAAGGGAGCGGTGATGTATCAGATCCTGGTTGACCGTTTTTACAACGGAGATCCTTCCAATGATGTGCTGACCAATGAATACTATTATATTAAGGTGTACAGCCAGCAGGTGGAAGATTGGGAAAAATGCCCGGCAGAATTTGGCGTGGGAGAATTTTACGGCGGGGATTTGGCGGGAGTTATGCAGAAATTGGATTATTTACAGGATTTGGGAGTGGAAGTATTGTATTTTAATCCGTTGTTTGTGTCTCCATCCAACCATAAGTATGATATTCAGGATTATGATTATATTGATCCCCATTATGGGAAAATCGTGGTAGACGAGGGTGAATTACTCAATCCTGGTTCAACAGACAATACGGAAGCTACTAGATATATTAAACGGGTTTCAGACCGGAGAAATCTTGAAGCAAGCAATGAATTGTTTGCCCAATTGGTGGAAGAAGCGCACAAGCGGGGAATGCGTGTGATTTTAGATGGCGTGTTTAATCATTGCGGTTCTTTTAATAAATGGCTGGACCGGGAATTGATTTATGAAAAGGAACTGGGATATGCCACAGGGGCTTATATCTCTGCGGACAGCCCATATCGTGACTTTTTTCAGTTTCATGATGAGAACCGCTGGCCCTACAATGGCAGCTATGACGGCTGGTGGGGGCATGATACCCTCCCGAAGCTGAATTATGAAGGCTCTGAGGATTTATATGAATATATTTTGGATATTGGAAGAAAATGGGTATCTCCGCCTTTTAATGCGGATGGCTGGCGCCTTGACGTAGCGGCAGATTTGGGACATTCTGTGGAATTTAACCATCAGTTCTGGAGGGATTTTCGGAATGCTGTGCGGGAAGCAAATCCTGAGGCAATTGTTCTTGCCGAGCATTATGGAGATCCGGTGGAATGGCTGCGGGGTGATCAATGGGATACGGTAATGAATTACGATGCTTTTATGGAGCCTTTGACCTGGTTTCTCACGGGTATGGAGAAACACAGTGACGGTTACAGGCAGGATATGCTTGGAAACTTTCAGAATTTTGAGGGCGCTATGAATTATTACATGACCCGTTTTATGACTTCTTCCCTGCAATGCGCTATGAATGAACTTTCTAACCATGATCATTCCAGATTTCTTACCCGGACGAATCATAAAGTGGGAAGAGTGGACAGTCTGGGAAGCGCTGCGGCAGGGGAGGATATCAATAAAGGAGTTTTGAAAGAAGCGGTGGTTGTTCAGATGACCTGGCCTGGAGCGCCTACCATTTATTATGGAGACGAAGCAGGAGCAGTGGGATTTACAGATCCGGATAATCGAAGAACCTATCCCTGGGGAAAAGAGGATCAGGAACTTTTAGCATTTCACAGGGACATTATTCGAATTCACAAGAGGTATGAAGCATTTCGTACAGGTTCTCTGAAATTTCTGGGCGGTGACTACCAGGTTCTGTGTTATAGCCGTTTTAACCGCCTGCAGCAGTTTGTGATTGTTGTTAATAATGATTATGTTCAGAGAGATATGGTATGGAGAGTCTGGTCTGCTGGGATGGAGCGGAAAACTAGATTAGAGAGAATCATGTTTACAACACCGGAGTCCTATTCTCTGGAGCCGGAGTTTTATGAAGTCAGTAATGGACGCCTGCATATTTCGCTTCCACCTAATTCGGCGGTTATTTTAAAAAACATTGGAATAGAGTAGAAAAACTTTGAAAATAAACTTGCAAGGCAAAGAAATATGTGCTATAATTTGACATGGTCAAGACAGAGTAGTATTTGTTTTGCATATGGATGGATTCCCGAGTGGCCAAAGGGGGCAGACTGTAAATCTGTTGGCGACGCCTTCGAAGGTTCGAATCCTTCTCCATCCATTAAGACAAGTAGGATAAAACCAAAACGGACGAATCCTTCTCCATCCATTAAGATAAGTAGGATAAAACCAAAACGGATCGAATCCTTCTCCATCCGTTTTAACTATAAAAGTATAAGAGAAGTTGATATGTTATGAAAATTAAGCCGTTCAATTTTATTTGGAAATTGAACGGTTATTTTATGTGATTTTGGAGCAGGACATTGCATATTTTCGTTGATATTAAGAATGCTTTTTTGTTGAGAATCATAAGTTCATATGATAGAATAAAATTATTGATTAAACTGATAAAGTTTTTGGAAGAATGATAATAAGAGTAAATCACAAGTTTTTACTCTATTAATAGCATCGATAAAAGTGGAGAAAAAAATGCAGTTAAAAATAAATAATGTGGCGAAAATCAGAGAGGCAGATATAGATATTGACGGGATTACTGTGATTGCCGGAGAAAATAATACTGGAAAGAGTACAATAGGGAAACTCATATTTGCTATTTTTAATTCCATGAGTAATATGGAAGAGAAAATTCAGCAGGAGAAAAATAATGAGATTGACCAGATCATTAGTCTGCTTTTGCAAAATTATGCAGTTCAAAGCGGGCTTAGTCCCGTAGAATATAGAAGAAGATATGAATTACCTTTGCGTAGAAGATTTTCGGAACAAGTGATAAAAAAAGTACAAAATGGAAATGTCAGAGATATCAGGAAAACGATTGCAGAGTTGCTCAATGCTTATCCAAATTTTTTTAAAGATTTAGATATTACTTTTGAATTTGTGGAAGAGTGCTCTGAAAAATTAGAAAGTATTCTTAATGTTTCAGACAGAAAAATCATGGTAGAAGTTATTACAAGATGGTTTAATCAGGTATTTGAAAATCAATTATCCCCTTTGTCTGAGGAAGCGGTGACGTCAAAACTTGAACTTATCATAAAAGAACAAAGTTTAAAATTCACTTTTGAAGAAGATACATGTGTGGAATGGGATTCTAATATTAATCTCATTCATCAGGCTTTTTATATAGATAATCCATTTGTAGTGGATTATATGTCATCTGGTTATATTAGGGCTATAATGAAGACCACAGATAGCCATTTGATAAAAAATTTACGCAGAGAGGAAGAAGATATTTTTGATAGTGCATTTAACACTGTTTTGGTAAAAGACAAACTCAGCGAAGTCTATGATATGCTTAAAAATATTGTGGGAGGGGAGATTATTGAGAGTCCGGACAGAGAGTACTACTTGAATTCAAATCAATATGCCAGGCCCATAAATATAAAAAATTTATCCACAGGTTTAAAATCGTTTGCTCTGATAAAAAAACTTTTGGAGAATGGAAGCCTGAAGGAAAAAGATGTTTTAGTTTTAGATGAACCAGAGATTCATTTACATCCGGAGTGGCAGCTTGCATATGCCGAATTGATTGTGCTGTTACAGAAAAAATTTGATTTGACAATTGTGATAACGACCCATAGCCCGTATTTTCTGGATGCAATCGATGTATTCTCTGCGAAGCATGAGGTATCTGACAAGGTGAATTATTATTTGGCGGAAAACGATGGGAAAGTATCTTATTTAAAAAATGTAACAGATCATATTGACGCCATTTATAAGAAGTTGTCAGATCCCATGCAGGAGTTAGAAAATATTAGAAGTACACTGAGATAAACGAGGGGTAAAAAATTTGCAGGCGATAATAGAGGAAGAAAAAGACTCATTGCAACAAGCGTCTTACGACCAGGACCATGATGAATATATGGTCGATAGCCAGTTGCAAGTATGTATCTTTGACCGGGTAAAAGATTGGTATGTAGGGGCAAAAATTCCGAATGTGAATCCTTTGCCAAAATCAAACGACGCATTGTTTTTTGGAAATGAGGAAAGTTTTTTTATAGAATTCAAAAATGGAAAAATTGATAATGCTGAAAATTTTAATCTGTATAAGAAAATATATGACAGTCTGTTAATTCTTTTTGATTTGGATTATAGTGATCCAAAAGGAAGGAAAGTAAATTCTATATCTTATACCAGGGCAAATATGAATTATATTTTAGTATATAATGAAGGAAGATATCACCAAGCTGGACCCACCAGGCAGACCAGGGAAGGGTTTGAGCGGCAGAATATAGAGAAAAAGGATTCTATACATAGAGATAAATTATACAAAAAGGTAAGAAATCTGGCAAATGAAGAATTGATCAAGTTTGGATTGGATCAGTTTGATAAATATCTTTTCAAAAATGTTTATACATTCACGGCAACAGAATTTCAGGAAAAATTTGTATCAAAGGTGGAAGATGTTTGTCCTGAGAATTTTAAGTAAAGCAGTTAACAAATAGTGGTAAGCAAAAAAGGAAACGCGGCCTCTGGGAAACGTTTCCTTTTTTTGCCCACTTACGTCGGAAAAGTATCAATTTGTGCAAATTGTGTTAAAAATATTTCCTGTTTTCCGATAAACATAGGGAAAGCAGAGGAAAATATGATAAGAATTGCAGTATGTGACAACGAAAAGGATGCACGGGACTATCTTTCGCGGCTTGTGAGAAAACAATATGCAGAATGTGAGATTACAGAGTACCATTCCGGCCAGGAATATCTGGCGGGAGACGGCAGATTTGATCTGGTGTTTTTGGAGATGAAGCTGCAGATTCCGGGAGATGGCATGGAACTTGCAGCAGAGATTCGCAGGAGAGACGGGGAGAAACAGCCCTTGATTGTCTTTGTAACCGCTTATGAAAAATATGTGTATGATGCTTTTGATGTGGGAGCATTTCAATATCTGCTAAAACCAGTAAATGAGAGAAGATTTGCTGCAGTTCTAAAGCGTGCGGTGGAGCAGATTCAATCAAAGGTGAAGCGGCCAAAACAGTCTTTGATAATTCAATATGCAGGAGTCAGTAAAGCGATCAATTTGGATAGTATATACTATGCAGAAAGCCAGGGACATAAAGTGATCCTTCACAGAGAAGATGGAAAGCTGGAATATTATGCCAAAATCGGGGCATTAGAAAAGGAACTGAATGGGCAGTTTTTTCGCATCCATAAAGGGTATTTAGTAAATTTTGCATTTATAGACGGCTATAGCAAGACGGCAGTCACACTTACCAATGGAGAGAAGCTGTTAATTTCCAGATATAAATATACGGATTTTGTAAAAGAGTATCTTGCATACGTAGAACAAGGATAGAGATAGGGTTTAAGGAGGAAGAATTATGAGAATTACCACGCATATGTTGAACAAATCTATGGTAAAAGCAGGTCTGCCAGTAAATAGCATGTCACTGCTGGACTGCATGAAAAGCAGCGGCGCTCAGAATAATGATCTTTTATCGGCGCTGAAAAAGGGCAGCACAGTGTCCCAGACACAGAAGAAAGACTATGAGAAGCTTAAAAAATCAGCAGAAAATTTACAGCAGTCTGCAGAGAAACTCCAGGACGAGAAGTTATTTGAAGAGGCAAGAAACAGCGGGGACGCAAGCTCCATCAGGGAGCATGTGGAACAACTGCTGGAGTATTATAATAAAACCATAAATTCTTTAAAAAGCTCCGCGTCGCCTTTGAATCAGTATTATCGAGAGACTCTTTTGGAGGCAGCCCAGGAGGGAAAAGACGGATTAACGAGTATTGGAATTACCCAGGGCAGAGACGGAGTATTAAGCTTAGATGAAGAGAAATTTAAAGGGGCGGATACAGATACCCTGGAACAGGTGCTTGGAGGAACTTTTACAGAACGGGTTTCTTTTCTGTCAGACCGGATTGCAGATAACGCCAAGGCAAATGCCAGCAGCGCTTCCACCCAGTACAATGCCTCGGGCAGTCAATACTTTGCACAAGCCAATACATATAATTTCTGGGGATAGGTGAAAAACGATGAGTAAAATATACGCAGGCAGAACAGAGGTTCAGAATAAACATATTCCTACCTTTGAGGAGACTGCAGCCCAGGCCAAAGAACAGAACCACGAATGTAAAGTGCAAAATTTTACGAAAGATAAAATTACATTTTCCCAGGAAGGGATGGAATCTGCGGAGGAAATGCGGAAATACTTAAATGAAAACGGTTTGAACCACGCAGTAGATCTTCAGGGCAATCTGGAAGAATTAAATAAGGAGCTCCACACAAAATTAATGGATTATACCAGTAATTTTTGGCAGGAAATGAGAGAGGTGATCAAAGAGGAGCGGACTATTTGGGGAAGCCAGGCAGGGGAACAATCTTTTGATAATTCTATTACTTCCTGGGCAAAGGCTTATCAGGTGGTGCATGATCGAATTGTGGAGGAATTCTCAAGGGAAGACAGGGATATTACCTATGTAATTGACGAAACCACTGGAGAACGGAGAGAGGAGACAGTGGAGGAGAGACTGGCAGAATTAGATCATGCTTACGATGCTCAGATTACTTTTATGGCTTCTTCCCAAAAAGTTATGGTGCAGATTCATGAAGCCTTTGGTGGAAAAGTTCCTCCGGAACCTCCAGAAGAAATTGAAGAGAAAATTAAGGAAGCTTATAAGCAGGCAGTGTCAGAAAAGAACTTGGAACGGCTGCGTCAGAAAGTGAATTTTTTTCAGGCGTACCGCCCGGAACTTTCCATAGGGAATTATTGGGAGCAGATATTGGCAGATATTTGGTAGAGTGATATCAGGAGTATTTGAACAGTCTGCCTCCCAAAAGGAAATTGGCATTTAGGAGGAATTTGGTATGATTCTTAATGGAATTAGCTTGAATAGATGGAAAGATTATGTCGATAAGCAGACGAAAAAAGCCTCATCCCCAAAGGAGTATTTTCGTAATGCAGAATCTGTAAATGAAATAAAAGAGGACCATGAGAAAAAACAACTGGCAAGAAATATTTCAGAAGATAAAGGAAAACCACAGGAGAAGACAGGGACAGTAACGCAGGTTTTGGTAAAGCCAGACGGTTCCAGGGTGCTTCTGATTCAGGTACTGGCAGCAGGAATGGAGACAACTATGAGCTTGAAATTATCGGAGGAAACGGATTTGCCAAATAACAGTACAGAGGCGGCGGAGGATTCTAAAGAACAACATACAAATGCGGCTGAACTACCAAATCAGATAGATAATGAAATGAAATAAGAAAAAAGACTTTCTGCGGCAGCAGAAAGTCTTTTTTCTTAGAACTTTTATAATTGCATTTTAGAAATTAATGCTTCCTGTAACACCTGAGAGAGATTAAGTTCCTTCTCAGCGGCTGCGTCACTGAGCCATTCTGGAATGGTAAGGGTCTTTTTCACAGACTTATTGTTATACATTTTCCGGTATTGTACGGTATCGCATGCTACAAAATTTACAAACCCGTTTTCTGGGACAGCAAGATAGGCGGCATCAGAGGGAAGAGGTATTTCTCTCCGCTCCTTCTCATAATTATAAAGGACAAGTGCCAGAACATCTTCTGCACGCATCAGTCCATCCACGATGTCATCGCCGTAAGTGTAACAGTTTTCCAGATCAGGAAATACAACGGAGAAACCGCCTTCTTCTTCTGGAGCGAAAACTGCCGGATAAGCATATTTTGCCATAATAAATGCTCCTTTCTTATGTAGATGGAGAAAAAAGCTGATTGCTTTTCTCACAGATTGCCTGTTTTTTATTTTATCATGATATTTATGGGATGTAAAGAAAGAAGATTTTGCTTCGTTTGATATTCGCCTGATAGACACATAATTATGTAAAGATGCAGGAAAACTATCCATTGAAAATGCGTCATCTTTTTGTTATATTTTATATAGACTGTAAATTATGAATAAAAAGTCTGCAGAATGGAGGAACTTATGGTAGATGTTATAACCTTTATGGACACACTGCACTCAGTACAAGAGATTGCGAAGACAAGTCCAGAGCCATTGTCAAAGGAAGAAATCCAGAGCTATTTTCAGGATATGGAACTGTCCGAAGAGCAGCAGGAAATGATATACCAGTATCTGCAGATGCCAGAGGAACAGAACAGCGGAGCAGGAGCAGAAAATAGGGAAAGAGCTGAGCTAGAGAAACGTGCGGGAAAAAAGAAAAATGAAAAGAAAAATAAGGAAGCATCTTATTCCCCTCATTTCCGAATGTATTTAAAAGAGATTGCGGCAGTGCCCAAACTGGATGAAGTTCAGGAGAGGGTTTTATATGAACAGCTTCTTCATGGACAAGAGTCTGCTGTTTTGGAGCTTTCCCATCAATGGCTGACAAGAGTCATCTGCCTTGCCCAAAAATATATTTCAGCAAAAGCATTGCTGGAGGATCTTGTGCAGGAGGGAAATATGAGCCTTCTGCTGGGTCTGCGGCAGCTTTTGGGACGAGGGGCAGAATATGGGCTTGCGGACAGCGGAAACGGTATACTTCAGGAAGAGAAGAAAAAACAAATAGAGCAGAAGTTGGAAGAGGATGTTGTTGAAGGGCTTAAAAGTTACCGAAGAGAACTGGAAGGGGAACGGGACAGTGAGAATACCATATTGGCAAAGGTGAGTCTGGTTTATGAGGCGAGAAAAGCCCTTGCTGAAGAAAATGGAACGATACCGACTTTGCAGGAACTATGTGAGTATACAAGAATTCCGCCGGAAGAAATTTCTGACATTCTGGCTTTGCATGAGAGAGCAGAGCAAAAAGGCTGATAAAGGAAAGGATAATGCATATGAATTTTGGGCCAATGGAATATACGGTAGCAAGAATTGATGGAGATTACGTGTATCTGCAGCAGATAGATGGGCCGCAGGAGGAATTGAAATGTGTGGCGAGAGCGTTACTGCCTCAAGAAATCTCTGAGGGGACAAAACTTCACTATGAAATGATGGAATATACCATTCGTACTCCATAGCGGCGTGCAGCGCCAGATGTTATGTAGCAGCCGCGTGCAGCGGCTGTTTCTTATGAAAACACTTTTATGCGCTATGTGGACTGCGGATCACTGGCTGAATCTGCCGTCCTTTTAAGGCAGCATCAATGGTTTCCGGCAGTAATTCTGTGAATGCTGTCATAGAATTGGGTTTTGCCTGATAGTCATCCTGGCCAAAGGGCACAAAGTAAATATTTTTGGTATTCAAAAGAATTCCAATATTTTTCAGGTTCATTCCAAGCGCGTCGTTGGTGGATAGAGATATCACCAGAGGGCGGTTGTTGCGCAGATGGGATTTTGCCGCCATCAGCACAGGTGTATCGGAAATGCCATTTGCCAGCTTAGAGAGGGTATTTCCAGTACAGGGAGCAATTACGAGAATGTCCACAAGCCCTTTCGGCCCGATTGGTTCCGCCGCTGGAATGGAAGTAATCGGCGCATGGCCGGTGAGTTCTTCCGCGCGTTCCATAAAGGAAGCGCTGGTTCCAAAACGGGAATCCAGAGAAGAGGCATTCAGGGAAAACACGGGGAGAAGTTTTGCTCCAGTCTCTTTTAAGGTTTCTAAGGCATGGAAAATTTTCTCATAGGTACAGAAGGAACCGGTAAAACCGATTCCGATGGATTTGTCATGAAAATCATAAAACATGTTCTGTCATCCTTTCTATGGTCCTGCCAATAAGTTCTCCGGCAGTGACGGGAGAAAAACGTCCAGGAATGCCAGGAAGCCGATAGTAGGGCAGCAGGCAGTTCCGGGTAGTGTCTGGAGGGAAACCATAGGGGGCGGAGGCAATGTCAAATATATGGCAGGAATGGTGAAGCAGAGGCAGCATACCTGGTTCCAGTACGGCAGAAGGAACAGTATTAATGACAATCTGACATTGCGGCAGTACCTGACAAAGTTCCTCCTGGGAAACCGTATTGATGCCATTTTCTTTGGCTGCTTTTTGTTTTTCAGCATCTTGTTCTGCCAGATAAACAGCCCGGCATAGAGGGCGGAACAAGGCGCTGATTGCCGAACCGCAGTGCCCGTATCCCAGCAGTAGTATATTTGCAGAGGACAGGGAAAAAGGTGTATAGCGTATGACTTCAGCCAGAAGACCTTCAGCCGTAAGAGCAGCATTTTCTTCTACAAAGCTGGGTTCCATGCCGTAATTGAGAATTTGGCAGCCTTTTTTTTGTAAAGTCTGCTGTTGTTCTTCTGATAAGCTGGAAGCTGCAAAAGTCTGATGGCTGGCAAGCTCTGTCCACAGACTGTTTAAAGGGCAGGGCGGCTGTACTGTTTCTGACTGGAACAGGCTGATTCCATCTCGTGTCAGCGGCGCAGGCCCAAGTACAAATTTGGACTGTTCCATCGCCTGGGACAGACTGTCTGCAGACAGAATGCCAGGGTGAAAGGGGAATTTAGGTGTGTGCCAGCAGGTGACCTGCCAGCCCAGGGTGCGGAAATATTCTGCGGTATAACACTGCCTCAGATCTCCGCCAAGTATCGTAATGGATGTTTCCATAGGTTTCCTCAAAAATAAATGGTCTCTATAATATATGAATAAAAGGAGAAAAATGTGCCTGCAAGATATGCTTTATAATTTCTAATACGGAAAATGCTGCCTGTTGGTACAGAAAATAAACCTCTTGGTTATTTTCTGTTTACAGACGAAGGGGAATTGATATAATACTTCCATGGAGGAACTGTGGATGAAAGTAAGAATTGAGATTGACGATTCCGTGAACGAAGAGGAAGTAATTATCCGGTGCAGAAATATGAACGAGACTGTTTTGCGTATCCAGTCAGCAGTAATGGAACAGAATGAAACAGGGCATTCTATGCTGTTGAAACAGGGCGGAAAAGATTATTATCTGCCAGTGGAAGAAATTCTGTTTTTTGAGACGGAGTGCAAGGCAGTATATGCCCATACCAGGGAGAACATATTAGAGACGGAGTATAAACTCTATGAACTGGAGGAACTTTTGCCAGGATTTTTTATGAGGATTTCCAAATCAGCCATTGTTAATCTTAATCATATTTATTCTATTGCACGGAATCTGGCTTCCTCCAGTGTTGTGGAATTTGCCCACAGCCATAAACAAGTGTATGTGTCCAGAAGTTATTATAAAGCGCTGGTAGAACGGCTGGCAGAAAAGAGGAGGAAGCTGTAATGAGAAAAAAAGAGATTATTATGGGTTTGCTGCTGGTAATTGGGGCAGTATTTATCCTGACAGACAGTATAGGGATTTTTTGGAATATTGGTTTTTTGAAATTGGCGGTTACTTTGATACTAATAGGAATTATCATTGATAATGTGGCAGAGAGAAGTATCGGAGGCATATTGTTTCCCCTGGCTTTTTTGGGAATTCTGTATGATAAAATACTGGGGATTGAACATTTGACGCCATGGCCTGTGTTAGGGGCCGCGCTTCTTGGAACCATTGGGCTGAATCTGATTTTTAAAAAAAAACATGTGAAGGCTGAGGTAAAATACGATGCAGACTTTGACAGGACGTGGAGCCAGAAGGAGACGGTGATTGATGAGGACTGCGGGGATACGGTGGAATGTTCTGTCAATTTCAGTTCTGCTGTAAAATATATTAAAAACCCTCGTTTTAAAAGAGCTTATCTAAAGAGTTCTTTTGGCAACCTCTGTGTATATTTTGATGATGTACGCATCGGCGAAGGGGAAGAGGCCGTGGTGCAGGCGGATGTCTCCATGGGAAATCTTCAGCTTTATGTTCCTGGAGAGTGGCAGGTAGTCCTGGATGTAAATACTTCCTTTGGCGGTGTGGAGGAGATAGGGAAGCGTAAGGCGGAACGCGGAAATAAAACCTTAAAGATAACCGGAAATATCAGTTTTGGTGGAATGGAAATTTATTATATTTGACAGAAAATGACAGAGGAAAGAATACATGAGAGAGACAATTTTATTATTTCATTTTTCAGACAGGGACAGGAGGAACAGGCTTACCAGGGCGCTGCTTCCCCTGCGCATCAAAATAAAAGAAATTCCCTTAGAGGATTATGGACATCCAGTGGGTTATCTGGCAGGGATCAAAGATCTTGCGCCGGAAGGAGAAATCCCCAAGGGAGAAGAACTGCCTGGAGAGCTGTTTGTAATGGCAGGGCTAAGCGGGAATCGGATAGATCAGGTACTGAGGGCAGTTCGTAAATCTGGAATTTCAGTTCCTTATAAAGCCGTGCTTACAGCTTCAAACCAGAACTGGAACGTGTGGGAATTGTTTGCGGAAATTAAGGAAGAGCATGAACGTATGAACCGTTCTTCCTAAGCATATAGCAAAGGAGTAAGCATGGAAACCTGGCAGAACGACAGAAAGAAAGCATATGAAAAACTGGATGCACTGAAAAGCAATTTGAAGCACCTGGGCAAAATTGCCGTGGCATTTTCCAGTGGAGTGGATTCCACATTTTTATTAAAAACGGCCCATGAAGCGCTGGGAGACGGCGTGCTGGCTGTTACCGTACATTCCAATTCTTTTCCAGCCAGGGAACAGAAGGAAGCCCATGAGTTCTGTATGAGGGAGGGAATCCGCCAGGCTGTTTGTGAGTTTGATGAATTGGCTGTTCCGGGATTTTGCCAGAATCCGCCCAACCGTTGTTATCTGTGCAAGAGAGAATTGTTTCTCAATATACAGAAAACTGCCGGAGCATATGGAGTTTCTAATATAGTGGAAGGGTCTAACCTGGATGACCAGGGGGATTACAGGCCGGGTATGCAGGCGATTACGGAACTTGGGATAATAAGTCCTCTGAAAGATGCAGGACTTACCAAAGAGGAAATCCGTTTTTTATCCAAAGAGTATGGGCTGCCCACCTGGGACAAGCCTTCTTTTGCCTGTCTTTCTTCCAGGTTTGCATATGGGGAGACCATTACCAGGGAGAAACTTCGGATGGTGGAAACTGCCGAGCAGTATTTGTGGAACCAGGGCTTTTCCCAGGTCCGGGTGCGGGTACATGGAACTGTGGCGCGGATAGAGGTGCCGGATGCAGAGATTTCAAGGCTTGCTGTAAGGGAAAACAGGGCAGGGATTACAGAGGCTCTGAAAACAGCGGGATTTTCCTATGTAACCATGGATTTGTCCGGTTATCGTATGGGAAGCATGAACGAGGCGTTGGAAGAACAGCAGAACTGAGAGGAATCATATGGAGAATCAATTTTCAAGAACGGAATTATTGATAGGACAGGAGAACGTAAAACGGCTGCAGCAGGCAAGGGTGGCAGTGTTCGGGGTAGGAGGCGTAGGAGGTTATGCAGTGGAAGCCCTGGCAAGAAGCGGTGTGGGAACTTTAGATCTGATTGACAATGACAAGGTCAGCCTGTCGAACCTGAATCGTCAGATATATGCACTGCACAGTACCATAGGAAAATATAAGGTGGATGTTGCAAAGGAGCGGGTCCTGGATATTAATCCTCAGGCAGAGGTAAATGTTTACCGCATTTTCTATCTGCCAGAGACTGCCCATCAGTTTGATTTTGCCAATTATGATTATGTGGTGGATGCCATTGATACGGTAACAGGAAAATTAATGCTGGTGCAGCAGGCAGTCCAGGCGGGTACGCCTGTGATTAGTTCTATGGGAGCAGGAAATAAGATGAATCCTGCGGCATTTCAGGTGGCAGAACTCTCAGAGACTTCTGTCTGCCCTCTGGCAAAGGTAATGCGCCGGGAATTGAAAAAGCGGGGGATTACCAGCCTGAAAGTTGTGTATTCCAAAGAAAAACCGCTGGTCCCTCAGGCAGGGAATGGAGAGCAGACAGCAGAGACGGAACGCCGCAGACAGACACCCGGCAGTAATGCATTTGTTCCGGCGGCAGCAGGGCTGATTGCTGCCGGAGAAGTGGTACGGGATCTGGTGGAGATGGCGAGATGAGGATTTAGCCTAAATATACGGCAATAAAACTTAGTAGAAACATATTACTTGACAAACATCCGAAAACGGACTATACTACCGATAGTCCGTTTTCGGATGTTTTGCGGAGGTGTAAAAATGGGAGAAAAAAATGTGAAAAGCAGGCTGCTGGAATATAACGATATTATGAAGGAAAATGATAATATTTACCGTGGCCTTGCGAAGAACATGGGATTGTCACTTTGCAGTTTCTGGATTTTGTATATGCTGCGGACAGAATATACAGAACCTGTCCAGAGTGCAATATGCGCTTGTTTGTATGAACCAAAACAGACCGTGAATTCCGCTTTGAAAAAGATGGAGACAGAGGGATATATTGAGCTAATTCCGGGAGATGACCGCCGGAGCAAGAAGATTCTGCTGACACAGAAGGGGAACGGGCTTTGTGAAAAGACGGTGGACCGGGTCATTAAACTGGAACTGCAGGCATTGATGGGTCTTACGGAAGAGGAACAGGAAGCGTTTTTAGGTTTGTTCCGCAAGTATACAGGTCTGCTCAAACAAATGAATGATGAAGCCATATAGACATGGGAATGTAAGAAAGGAGAAGAATATGAGTATACAATTATCGGAGCATTTTACTTATAAAAAGCTGTTTCGTTTCTGTCTGCCGACAATTGCTATGATGCTGTGCACTTCTCTTTATAGCATTGTTGATGGATATTTTGTTTCGAATTATGTAGGAAAAACAGCGTTTGCATCGGTAAACCTGATTATGCCGGTTCTTATGATATTTGGATGTTTCGGGTTTATGATTGGCACAGGCGGAAGTGCGCTGGTAGGAAAAACCCTGGGGGAGGGTAAGCGTGAAACTGCAGACCGTTATTTTACGATGCTGGTATATCTTACGTTAATTTTAGGGGTGATCCTGTCGGTGGCGGGAGTAATTTTTATGCGTCCCATTGCCTATATGCTGGGAGCTACAGATGCCATGATAGAAGACTGTGTGACATATGGCAGAATTATGAATGGATTTAATACGGCATTTATGCTGCAGTATTTGTTCCAGAGCTTTTTTGTCACAGCAGAGAAACCTCAGCTTGGGTTTCTGGTAACGGTGGCCGCAGGATGTACAAATGTTGTATTGGATGCGTTGTTTATTGCAGTATTCCAGTGGGGGGCCGCAGGCGCCGCGTGGGCGTCCGTAATTGGACAGTGTATCGGCGGAGTGCTTCCCCTGTTTTATTTCCTGCGCCCGAACAGCAGTCTGCTGAGGCTTCGGAACACAGGTCTGGACATAAATATCTGGATAAAATCGTGCCTGAATGGTTCCTCCGAACTTATGACGAACATTTCCACCTCGCTGGTGGGAATCCTGTATAATTTCCAGTTGATGAAATATGCTGGTGAAAATGGCGTTGCCGCTTATGGAGTAGTTATGTATACCCAGTTTGTGTTTGCTGCGGTATTCCTGGGGTATACCATTGGAACAGGCCCTATTGTCAGTTATCATTATGGGGCAGGGAATCATGATGAGTTGAAAAATATGCTGAAAAAGAGTCTTGTGCTAATGCTGGGAGGCGGTACGGCCATGTTGGTTCTGGCTTCAGCCCTTGCCGTTCCGCTTTCTGATTTTTTTGTGGGGTATGATCAAGAATTGTGCCAGATTACAAGACATGCGTTGTCTATTTATGCCTATTCATTTGTGCTGTACGGCGTTAATGTGTTTGCCTCCGCCTTTTTTACGGCGCTGAACAATGGAGGGGTATCGGCGGCAATAGCATTTTTGCGGACGCTGGTGTTTCAAACCCTTGCGGTACTGGGGCTGCCCATTTTACTAGGGTTGGACGGTATTTGGTGGGCGGTTACCGCAGCAGAAATTATAGCGTTGATGGTTTCAGTGTCCTTCTTAATTGTCAAGCGGAAACAGTATCATTACCTTTAAGATTTTATGGTATGGCTTTTATCAAACTTTAGAGAATCTGATTGAAATTCCTGTCGAACTGTGGTAGTATTTCGATTATGGAAAAGTGTCCATGACAGGGGCGGCAGCCTCCCGAACCAATGACCGGTTCTCCGGAATACATAGGAAGGGAGGTGCGTATCATGACAGCTGCGGATATTATTTTAATATTCATTGGGATTATTGGCTTGCTGATATCCTTTGGAAGTTTGATTGTTGCGTTTCTGACCTTTCTCGATAAGAGAAGTAAGAAGAAATAAAATGCCTAACCTGTCTGCCAACAGGTTAGGCGGTGCTCAATAGAGCATTTTTCCTGATCGAGAGGCATCCACTCTTGGAGTGGGTGCTTTTCTTATGCTCAATATACCATAATCTGTGCAGAGTTTCAAGTGATTTCTTCTGGCGGTGCACGACAAACGTAGCAACTGTGGCTGTTTGCTCCGTTCACAGCAACTTTCGCAAATCCATTAAAAATTCGCTTCGCAAATGGCGTGGGCTAAATTGCTATTTTAAGTAAGAAAGCAGGTGATAAGATGACAACCAGGCAAGAGGCATTAGAATACGGGATGTCTTTGAAAGACGTCTATCTAGATACTCCTTTTCGTGACGATAATTGGGTGTTGGTCCGTTACAAGAAGAATAAAAAGGCATTTCTCTGGACATATGAGTACGAAGGGCAGATGCGTATTAATCTTAAGGCAGATCCGGAATGGAGAGATTTTTGGAGAAATGCTTTTGATGCAGTGATTCCTGGGTATCATCAGAACAAGGAACACTGGAATACAGTCATCTTGGACGGGACAGTCCCGGATGATACCATAAAAAGGATGATTACAGAAAGTTATGATTTGATTGCAAACAAAAGAGGCAGAACAAAAGGTTCTGCCTGAAAGAAGATTTCTAGGAATCCGGCAGGCCGTGGAGAAATGCCTGAATATAAGGCAGCGCTGCTCCGATTGTAATATTGTGTTTTGGCATTTTACTGATGAGAAGGAAATCCTGGGCTTCAGCAAAAGGAGTCATCTGCTGGATTTTCTCATGAATGTATACAAGATCCTCCTGATGGAGGTAGGGAGCCAGATAACCTCCAAGGATAAAATCCGTATCATAGACCAGATGGAGCATGTTGACTGCCCGGGCCAGGTTTGTAAGAAAATCCTCCCAGCGTGTTTGGAACCCTGGTGTATTTTTCCGGAGATTTTGGAAAAAATCTTCCGGAGCTTCATTTTCAGCAAGGAGCGCCGTCATGGAGCAGAGGGTTTCCATACAGCCATATTTTCCACAATAGCATAATTTTCCGCTGTCCTGCATTTGAATGTGCTCTATCGTAGAACTGTGTCCATGTTTGCCTGACAGGATTTGTCTTTTGGAAATAATGGCGGCGCCCAGGTGCTTGCTGACGGAAAGATAAAAAGCATTTTCAAGCTCTGGGGAAACCCATAATTCTGAAATGGCAGCGCTGTCCGCATCGTGCACAAAAGAACAGGGGTAAGGGAGATATTTTGTAAATGAATGAATCTTTAGTCCTGTACAGGAGAGGATTTTTCCGTACAGGACGGTCTGCTTATCTGGAGATATCAGCGCCTGCATTGCAAAACCAATCCCAAGGATATGGTCGTCGGCAATGCCGATGGCGTTTTTAAATTCAAGAATCTTATCACAAACAGCCTGGAAATAGGCTTCTTTATTTTCATATAATATTTCATATACGAGACGATCAATTTTTTCCCCATACAAATTAATCGCAATCATTTTCACTTCTTTTTTCAAGATTTCCACACCTATGCCAATTCGATAATCCGGGACAATGGAGTAGGCCGCAGCTTTCCTGCCCACAAATTCCGTATCAATCTGTCCATTTTTCTGAATCAGGCCCTCTTGTTCCATAGAGGCAAGATTTGTGGTAACGGTAGGCCGGCTCAAACGCAGATCATAGGAGATGTCCTGCTGGGAAACTTTCTGGTTCTGATAGATATAATGGTAAATCAGACTGCGGTTATTCTGTTTAATGAAATTTGGCGTGATGCTCTGCTTCATAATCTCAATCCTCTTTATTTTGCAAAATTATTTTACAAAACAATAGTATACCATATATTTTCGAGAAAAATCTATTAGGACTATTGCATAAAATTCATAAAATTCTTTTAGATATTTTTACAGATTGACGAATCCATAATTTTGATTTATTATGTAATTACAATTTGATAAATCATTTTGCAAAATAATATAAAAGAAAGGAGAACGTTATGGGTATTATTGAAAAAATGAGATTGGATGGAAAAAAAGGATTTGTAACAGGAGCGGCAAGAGGGATCGGAAAAAGCACTGCCACCGCATTTGCGGAAGCAGGGGCAGATGTGGCGGTTGTGGATTTGGATTTTCAGGAGGCAAAGAAGACGGCGGCAGAGCTTACGGAACAGACAGGACAAAAAGTTATCGCTATTCAGACAGACTGTACGGATCCGGAACAGGTAGACCACATGGTGGCACAGGTGGTCCAGAAATTAGGAGGGCTGGATTTCTGCCATAATAATGCGGGTATCTGCATTAATGCTCCGGCAGAGGAGATGACATATGAGCAGTGGAATAAGGTCATTAACATTAATCTGAACGGTATTTTTCTTACAGACATTGCGGCGGGAAAATATATGCTGGAGCATGGCGGCGGTTCTATTATTAATACAGCTTCCATGTCTGCCCATATTGTGAATGTTCCACAGCCTCAATGTGCCTATAATGCTTCCAAGGCGGGGGTGATACAGCTTACGAAATCTCTGGCCATTGAATGGGCGAAGCGGGGCGTACGCGTGAATAGTATCAGTCCGGGATATATTGGGACAGAACTTACCTTAAATTCTCCTACGTTAATTCCGCTGATTGAAAAGTGGAATGAAATGGCGCCCCTGGGAAGGATGGGAAAACCTGAGGAACTGGAAGCAATCTGCGTCTATCTGGCTGGAGATACCAGTACGTTTACCACAGGTTCTGATTTTGTAATTGACGGAGCATTTACTTGTTTCTAAAGAAGACAAGGAAGGAAAAGGTGAAGTTATGGGAAAATGGGGAAAACGTGTGGGATATGGGATTGGGGATCTGGGATGCAATTTGGTTTTTAGTACGATGGCGTCCTATCTGATGGTGTTCTATACGGATGTATTTGGAATTACCGCGGCAGCGGCAGGAACCATGATGCTGGTAACAAAATTTATAGATGCTTTTACAGATACAGGTATGGGCCTGATTGTGGATCGCACCCATACAAAATGGGGACAGGGAAGGCCATATTTTCTCTTTGGAGCTGTGCCATTCGCAATTTTTACATTTTTAACATTTTTTATTCCAGATTTTGGAAGCGGCGGGAAACTGGTGTGGGCTTACGTAACTTACTGTCTGCTGTGCACGGCATATACGGTTGTAAACATTCCTCTTAATACCATTGTGCCGCGCCTTACTTCGGATGTCCATGAAAGAGATATTCTGGTATCAACAAGAATGGTCTGCGCCATGATTGGAACGGCAGTGGTGATGTCTATTACTGCGCCGCTGGTACAATTTTTCGGCAGAGGAAATTCGTCAAGAGGATATTTGGTTACAATGACCATTTATGGAATTGCCGCAATGTGTATTTTTTTCGTTACTTTTGCAAGTACTAAGGAGGTAGTTCCACCTACGGTGGTTCAAAAACATGCTTCCTTAAAGGAGGACTTTCAAGGGCTGACCGGACAGGCATGGATTCTGTTTTTGTTAAATTTATTTTATTTCTCCCTTTATGTGGTGCGCAGCACAACTGTGATCTATTATTTTCAGTATAACCTGAACAGACCGGAGTGGCTGTCTTTGGTGGGGATTCTTGGAATCTTATCGGGGCTCCCTATGCTCCTGCTTCTTCCGGCGCTGGAAAAAAGAGTTAGTAAAAGGAATTTGATGTTTTTCAGCCTTATTTTATACATAGCGGGAGATATGCTTATTTATGTGGGAAGAAATTCTGCAGCCTGTCTGTTGATTGGATTGGTGATAACGGGACTTGGCATCTATGGAGTGTTTGGACTTACCTTTGCCATGCAGCCGGATGTGATTGACTATTCTGAATATAAAAAGAATGCCAGTGTGGCAGGATTGATTGCTGCATTCCAGGGATTCTTTGTAAAAGGGGGAATGGGGCTTACCAGTTTTATCATCGGGGCATTTCTGGAACATGGCGGTTACGTTGCGAATGCAGTCCAGACACCAAGGGCATTGTCCTGTATAGAAATTTGTTTTATCTGGATTCCAATTGTTCTGTGCGTATTGATTGCAGTGCTGACATATTTCTATAAGCTGGATGGGCTTAGAGACGAAATGACACGGGAACTGGAAGCCCGGAGGAATCAGAAAGCATAAAATTATTAAAAATTATCATTATCGGCAGGGAAGTTTAGTTCCCTGCCGATGTTTTTGGCGGTAGCGGCCGCTTTTTTGCAGAATAGCTGTCTGCCGTAATTTTTATTACATTTACAATGGAAACCAGTTTCTCATTAAAAGAAAAATCTTTTCCTGTCTGAGTCTTCATCAAAATAGATAATCCCAATTGTTTTTCGTCTGTATCTGTTACAAGCTTCGCCGTTCCTTTTCCCATTAGGCTGCGGTAGGACATGCCGTACTGGCAGGCGGCTGTTCCCTCAAAGGGAATGACGCCGCATTCCATGGCAAAGGAAACTTTGGGGTTCTTCTGCAGTACTTCATATTTGTATCCTTCTGTGGACCCATGAAGGTAGAAGGTCAGTTTCCCGTCTTCCAGCAGATAGCCATAATTAAGTGGAACCACATAAGGCTGATCCCCATCGCTTAGTCCCAGGTGCAGGATTTTACATTCATCCAGTATGGCTAAAATTTCTGATGGCTCTGTAATTTCTCTTTCGCGTTTTCTCATAATCTTTTTCCTTTCACGTCAATGTCTGTATTGATTATACTTGAACAGGAAAAAAAGTGCAACGGATTTTACGATTCCTCACATAAGACTACGATCTTTCTGGGAGTAGTCTGGGGAGGGATGCTTCTGGTTGTCACAGAATAGTATACAAGCAGGTAGTTTCCGCCGGGCGGACAGGAGTAACGCTGTCCGTTCAGTGTGACGATTCTTGTGCTGCGGGTAAGATTTATACGCAGGGAATTATCAGTGGCAGTGAGATTTCTGCGGAAAAAATTTAGCATTACAATTTCATCATTTTGCAGTGGTGTGATAAGTTCTGCCTGGAATCGGGGAGGATAAATCAGCGGCACAGGAAGGCTGGAATCGTAAAAAGCAGCCACAGGCATACCAGACCGGAGCTGCGCGCTGCCCACAACCTCGGTGCTGGGAGAAAGAACAAAATTGTTGATGCCATTGGGGGTATTAATGGTAATGGTCTGGTGGCAGCAGTTATTAGGAGATTGAGAAATGTTTTGTATGATACCAGTGATCGGTACAAGAGTTTCATAGTTCATAGAAAAATCCTTTTTCTATTTATTGTATGCTGGCGGAGAAAAAATGCCAAATTCCGGGGGAGAAATGGTGAAGCATAGAAAACATATGGCCAGGGCCAGTACCAGGAGCGCGGGTATCAGGCTGTATTTTTCTTTTTTGCAGCGGCACAGAGAGTAGGTGGATGCAAAAGCCAGAACCACACTGATATAGAAAATCAGGATGTCAGCGGCAGTATAATTTTTTCCAAGAATGCCGGAGTAAGTATAGAAGAGTATTGGAATGGCGAAAGTCCCGGCAAGGATGCCGAGGGGATAGCTAAAGGCTATACAGGGATAATCTTTTCTTAGGGAAAACCACATAAATATACCATAGAAAAGCATGGGAAAAAATAATAATTTCATGTGTTCCCAGGTAGACTCATTAACAGGGGTGAACAGGCCCGCCAGCCAATGGAACCCAGACCATTCGTAGATAAAGTGGGATAAGGTGCCGAAAATAGAAGTAAACAGGATTCCGGCAATGGTGTAGTTTAAAAGTTTTTTATACATAAGTTCCTCCAGTTCCATGAACTAAAATGTGTATGGATATACAGTGTATACTTGTAGTTTACGCAGGCTGGCATGTTATTATTATGACGGACGGAATGAATCTAATATTCCTATTATTGCCAAGAGTGCACAAATCATGTTAAGATCTGCATATGAGTAATTTAGAGAAGAGGATGAAACCCAGACATGAAAGTAAAAGAAAAAAATATTTCCATGAAAGAGCTTTGTCATTGTCTCTCTATTTCAGAGGCCACGGGCAGAAATTGGCTGCGCCTGGGCAGGCTTGTACCAGACAGGGATCATGGAGGAAAACCATATTTTTCGCAAAAGTATGTGAAGCAGCTTCAGAAAGAATTAAAACATGGGGATACAAAAACTTTAAAAAGCAGAAGAAATAAGAAATATGTAGCCGGAAATGGTATTTATGCAAGTTATCTCACAGGTTCTTCCAGGAATTATGCAGTGATTTCCAGTATTGTGCGCAGACAAAATAGACAGCCGCCGGAAGAAATGCGGCTTCGGGAAATACTTGGGGAATGTGCCCTGCAGCTTTTGGGTCAGGCAGCGGGAAAGGAATATGATTTCTCAGATGATTTTTTGTTCCATTACAGGCAGGGTAAGATAAATTTGGGAGAGTATGATATCTTAGTCAGGGAACTGCTGGGGGAGCAGAGCAATCGTCAGGGAGCCTGCGGCCTGCGGCAGGAGCATCTTTTTTCCGGTATTCAATACTGCCTGGAGCCGGAGAACGATGTTCTGGGAATGCTTTATCTGTCCCTGAAAAATTTGGGTGCGCGCAAAGCTGCCGGGGCATATTATACCCCGGCATGTATTGTACAAAAGCTGCTGAAGGATTTGAAAATTGATGAAACTGCAGCCAAGCATTCTCTTAAAATCCTGGACCCTTGCTGCGGTACTGGAAATTTTCTGCTGCAGTTATCCAGAAATTTTCGTATGGAGGAGCTCTATGGAGGAGACGTGGATCTTCTTGCCGTGCAGATTGCCAGAATTAATCTTGCCATTGCCTGCCGGGATGTACCTGTCCCACTGATTCGGGAACGGATTCAGGTGAGAGATTTTCTGATGGGAGAAGATGGAGAACAATATGATGTAATTTTAGGAAATCCTCCTTGGGGCAGTTCCAGGGAACATGCCCAGAGTCAGGTTTTAAGAAAGAATTTTCTCACCGGAACGGGCGGGGAAGCTTACGATTTGTTTCTGGAGCAGTCTCTTCGCAGAGTAAAACCGGGGGGATTGATTTCCTTTGTTCTGCCGGAGGCAGTTTTGTATGTAAAATCTCATGAAAAAATACGCAGCTTGATAACAGAGCAGGTTCAGATTCAAAGTCTTAGCTATCTTGGAAATGTTTTTGATAAAGTACAGTGCCCGGCTGTTATCCTGAATATGTATAAAACAGGCCGGACTTTGAAGACATGTGGAATGAATATTGATGGAGAACATGGGAAATTTCAGATAAAAATAAACCGGACTGTCACAAAAGAGCGTTTTAATTTCCATATGACGGATGAGGAATATCAGATTTTAGATAAGATAGAACAAAGAAAAGAACTATTTTTTTTGAGCGGACAGGCAGATTTTGCATTAGGCATTGTAACTGGGGATAATAAAAAATATGTCAAGAAAGAAAAGAGCACCGGAACTGAAGTTGTGCTGAAAGGCTGTGATATTGGAAAATACGCCATTCAGGAGGGAAAACAGTATCTTGCTTACGAGCCCCAGTATTTTCAGCAGACAGCGCCAGAACACTATTATAGGGCAAAAGAAAAACTCTTTTACCGTTTTATTGGAAAAGAGCTGGTATTTGCCTATGACGACAGACAGAGATTGTCTTTAAATAGCTGCAATATTCTTATTCCCCGGATTCCCGGCGTAGATATAAAATATGTTCTTGCAGTTCTTAATTCACGGACGGCTCAGTTTATTTATGAACGAAAATTCCGTTCCATGAAGGTGCTGCGCAGTTATTTAGAACAGATTCCTATTCCAGCGGTATCTTTGGCGCAGCAGAAAGAGATTATTTTACTGGCAGAGAAAATGATGTCAGTATCTGATCCGATACTCTGGCAAGAAACTTATCATGAAGCAGACAGAAAAATTGCCGCTGCGTATGGTCTGGCGGAAGCGGAATATTCTATTCTTCAAAAGCCATCTGCTTTACCTGGGCAAGAGCTTTCGAAACAGGCGGCAGCGCAATAAGAATTAAAGTAACGGCAGCTTCCGCGCCCAGATAGGAACCGTTGTATGCCAGGGAATAAATGGGGGCGGCCATGGTGTCCGGGGCATAGGAGCCAAAGAAAATAACGCCGGATAAGAAGGCGAAAAAGTAACGGCCGAAAACTCCGGCAAGATAACCCTTAACCAATCCATTTTTTTGTTTGCTGAAGAATCCTGACAGACCAAGCGCACCGAAGGCAAAGGGATAATCTGTGAGCATCTGGGGGATAGTATAGAAAACAGGTTCCAGTACAAATTGCAGCAGCCCGTAAGCCACGGCTGTCATAAGACCGGCATAAGGTCCGTACCAGTAGCCTATGAGGACAATAAACAGCATACTAAGCAGTGTGACAGAACCGCCCATAGGCATTTCAAATAGTTTGATCATGGAAGTGACCAGGGCCAGAGCCATAGCGGCTGCAGAAAAAACCAGTTGTTTGGTGGTGATTTTTCTGGAGCGTGACTGACGGTACCGCATCAGCAATGCAATTGTTATCAGCAGCACAATTACGGCGGCTACAGTGAAAATGCCTGCAGGTGTGAGACGGACGGCATTGTTATTCCATTCATTTGTAGGTGCAGCAAAAAAATGATTCATAATAGTCCTCCCTGTAGAAAATAATTCTGTTCTATTTTAAAGGATGGCGTATGTTCCTGTCAATACAGAGAATTTAATACTCTGCTATAATAAAACATTAAAGAATAAAAGAAAAATCTTGCAAAATGGAAAAAATAATATTAAAATGTACCTTGATAACGATAGATTTGATTGTAAAGGAGAATGAAAGATGAGCTATGTTGATGAAGTGCTGGAGCGTGTAATTGCAAAAAATCCGGCAGAGCCTGAATTTCATCAGGCGGTAAAAGAAGTATTAAACTCTTTAAGACCAGTTATTGAGGCAAACGAAGAGAAATATCGCAAAGAAGCGTTATTAGAACGTCTGACAGAGCCTGACAGACAGTTTAAATTCCGTGTTCCATGGGTAGATGATAAGGGACAGGTTCAGGTAAATACAGGATACCGCGTACAGTTTAACAACAGCATTGGACCTTACAAGGGAGGGCTTAGACTGCATCCTTCTGTAAATTTGGGCATTATCAAGTTTTTGGGATTTGAGCAGATTTTCAAAAACTCCCTGACAGGGCTTCCCATTGGCGGAGGCAAGGGCGGTTCTGATTTCGATCCTAAGGGCAAATCTGATCGTGAAGTTATGGCATTCTGCCAGAGCTTTATGACAGAGCTGTGCAAATATATCGGAGCGGATACAGACGTTCCAGCAGGCGATATCGGAACAGGCGCCAGAGAAATCGGCTACATGTTTGGCCAGTATAAAAAAATCCGCAGCGTATATGAAGGCGTGCTGACCGGAAAGGGGCTTTCTTATGGTGGTTCTCTGGCACGTACAGAGGCAACCGGTTATGGACTGCTGTATCTGACAGAAGAGATGATGAAGTGCAATGGACATGACATGAAGGACAAGGTGGTCTGCGTGTCTGGTTCTGGAAATGTGGCAATCTACGCAACCCAGAAAGCTCAGCAGATGGGAGCAAAAGTTGTGACTGTCAGCGATTCTACCGGATGGGTATATGATCCAGAAGGAATTGACGTTGCATTGTTAAAAGAAGTGAAAGAAGTGAAACGCGCACGTCTTACAGAGTACGCGGCAGCACGTCCAAGCGCACAGTACCATGAAGGACGCGGCGTATGGTCTGTAAAATGTGATATTGCACTTCCATGTGCAACCCAGAATGAACTTCATCTTGAGGATGCAAAAGAGCTGGTGGCTAACGGATGTATTGCAGTGGCAGAGGGCGCGAACATGCCTACTACCCTGGATGCAACGGAATATCTCCAGCAGAATAAGGTGCTGTTTGCACCTGGCAAGGCTGCAAATGCAGGCGGCGTAGCAACTTCCGCATTGGAGATGAGCCAGAACTCCGAGCGTTTGAGCTGGACTTTTGAGGAGGTAGACAGTAAGCTGAAGAACATTATGGTAAATATTTTCCATAACCTGGATGATGCTGCAAAGCGCTACGGCAAAGAAGGCGACTATGTAATTGGAGCAAATATTGCAGGATTTGAGAAAGTAGCGGAAGCTATGATCGCTCAGGGTGTCTGCTAATTTGTAGATTTTAAGTAAATAAATGAAAGTGCCTGTATTTCGTTTTGGAGTGCAGGCATTTTTCTATGCGCACCATTTTCTTTTTCTATGTCCTTTTCTAGTACAGAATAAAAATATTGATAATGCGCATAATGCGCCTTAGTAATACATTATTCTCAATGGCACAGGCAAAATAAATACAGGAAGCTGTCCACAGGGCAGCTTCTTTTTGAACTTCCCATCGTACTATTTCCAGAAGGAGTACCCAATTTTAAATTGGGTATTTCTTTTTTTGCGCTTTTTTCTAATCTGCAACTATAGAAAGTAAAGAACGGATGCAAAATTGTTAGGGAGGAGGTACATAAGCAGTGCAGGATAAATTCACATTACAGGTTATAACAATGACGAGAAGAACAGATCGTAAAAGCTGTTCCGTGTCCTACAGTCTGTGTTTTTTTGCAAAAAAATTATTTATTAAAAGAATCAGACTATTAGGCATTCCTCCGTAATATTACTTTGTATGGAGGCACAGAAACAATATAGATTACATAGGAAAGGATTAATTAAGGCATGGACAGAAAATATGTAGAAACAGCGGTTACACTTGCACGTATGTATGGGATTGCTGAAACTCTCCATCCATGGGAGTGCCTGGAACATGAGAAATTCATAGAGAAGATAGAACAATGGACAGGGGAATTCTTAAGTATGGAAAACGCTGATCTTCTGAAATTCTTTGAATCAAAGTCAGCCAAGTAAAGTGGGCAGGGCATGTTGCCTGTGTTGGGAACTGCCCTGCTCATATCTGTTCTGGCGGAATGTATTCCAGTATGCCGGACACGGGACAATCTAAGATTCCACAGAGCGCATCCAGTGTCTTTGTAGTGATTGCCTTCCCGTGTTTCATTCTGTGAAGGGTATTCGCTGGAATCCCATGCTTGAAAATCAAGGCATATTCTGTTATGCCTTCTTTCAAAAGCGTTTCATAAAAAGGCTGGTATGAAATCATGCCGAACCCCCCGATTCATTTTTTTAAATAATACCATGCCTAAAAACTTGACCATACTAAATATATTGAGTATAATTTAGGATAAAGTTTTCTTAAAATTCACAAGGAAAGGGGAGAACTGAAGGAAAAAACTCTTACGGACGTACAAGGAACATTATTAAAAAGCACATGTAATCGGTGTATAAGAAAGGTTGTAATGATTATGAAAGGAGATTTATGAAAAGGAAGAAAATTGCGGCTTGTGTCTGTGTAATTGCACTGGTGGCAAGCCTCATTACAGTCTATCCATCGACTGTTTTTGCAGAAGAACGATTGGAGGAAATGACAGCAGATGAGATGCAGACTGAAGAAAACACGGATTCTGGACAAGCGGAAAGAATTCAGGCAACACCGTCAGACGGACAGGAGAAAAACGATGGGCTGCTTTATGTGGATGGCGTGGCTTATAACGGGTATTATATGGACAAAGCAGGTATTATGTACATAGTATCTAATGGAGAGGCACAACCGATAACCAAAATGGCAGGTAAGGGAACAGTATACTATAGTGAAGCAGGAAAAACGCGAAAGAAACTGCCCAGACAGACATTATTTGTTACAGGGAAAGTATATACAGGCTATTACATGGACAGAAAAAATAAGATGTACCATGTAATATCGGGAAGATGTACCTTAAAAACCGGAACGGTAAAAAAAGGGACAAGGTACTACAGTTCTAAAGCAAAGAAGAACCGGAAGCTTTCGAAACAGGCGCTGTATGTGAAAGGGAAAGTATATACAGGCTATTACATGGACAGAAAAAATAGGATGTGCCATGTAAAATCAGGAAAGTGTACCTTGAAAACCGGAACGGTAAAAAAAAGGACAAAGTACTACAGCTATAAGGCGAAGAAGAGCCGGAAGCTTTCCAAACAGACACTGTATGTAAAAGGGAAAGTATATTCAGGGTATTATATGGACAGAAAAAATAGGATGTGCCATGTAAAATCAGGAAAATGTACCTTAAAAACCGGAATGGTAAAAAAGGGAACAAGGTACTACAGTTCTAAAGCAAAGAAGAGCCGGAAGCTTTCCAAACAGACATTATATGTGAATGGAGCAGTATATAACGGTTATTACTTTGGCAGTGATAATAGGATGTATCTCTTATCAAAGGGAACTTTTACCCCTGTGGATACAGTGCTTAATGCTGGAACAGCTTATTATAGCAGTCATGATAACATGATACTGAGTCTTCCCCTTGACAAAGTGTATATGGATGGGACAGCGGTGGAGGGTTTGACGCCGAATGGGATAGCAGTGTTCCAAAAGGCGCGGGCCATTGTGCAGGCCGTTTCAAATCCCGCCGACAGCAAGGCGGATAAACTTTACAAATGTTATCTCTGGATAAAAAAATGTCCATATGTACAATACCGCACTACGCTCAATGCAATAAAAGCCGATCCAGTAGATTGGGATTCTACCTTTGCAAATGACATCTTTGATAAAGGTTCCGGCTGTTGTGCGTCGTTAGCCTGTGCATTTGCATATATGGCAAAAGCATGCGGGTATCAAAAGGTGACAATCTGTTCCGATACGGAACATGCGTGGGTAGATATTGACGGAAGACTCTATGATCCGTTGTTTGCAAGAGACAGAAATTTCAGTTTGAATTATAATGCTGCCTACACAGATTACCGTGTTCATGCTGCATTTACAAGGGATCTGTAAATATACGGCCGGATTCCGTTGAAAGCTTAAGGAAATGTTTTTCTAAGCATTTCTCTAATATAATACTAGGAGGAAATGAAATGTTAAGAACCAAGATAGTCCAAATACGTGTATTGGCATTGTTACTGGGCGTAACAATGCTGTTTCCTGCACAAACATCATATGCTGCTGCAATAGACCAGAATGTCATATCAGAGATGGCGGATGGAACCTTGCAGGAGTCCGAACCAGCAATGACTGACGCCGGGGCAGAATACAGTACCATACCAGAGACAGAGGGTGGAGCTATGCAGGAGTCCGAACCAGCAAAGTCTGACGCCACAGCAGAACACAGTGACGAACCAGAGACAGAGGATGGAACTATGCCAGAATCTGAACCAGCAAAGTCTGACGCCGCAGCAGAAAAAATTCTGACATCACCTTCGGACGGCCAGCCGGACAATGATGGAAAAATTTATATAGAGGGTAATCTCTACAACGGTTATTATATGGACAATGATGGTCTTTTGTACACCGTATCCAATGGAATTCCGGAACTATATACCGGAATTGTTTCTGCATCGGCCAAATACTATTATGTAAATCAAGCACGGACATTCCCGCGGGATACGCTGTATGTGCAGGGAAAGCTGTATTCTGGTTATTATATGGACAAAGAATATAAAATGTATTACGCCAAAAAGGGTTCCCTTACATTGAAAACTGGAATTGTCCCAGCAAAAACCCAATATTATAATGGCAAGGAATATAAGGTACAGAAGCTAAAAAAACAGACGTTGTATGTAAAAGGGAAACTGTATTCCGGTTATTATATGGACAGAAAAAATAAAATGTATTACGCCAAAAAGGGTTCCCTTACACTGAAAAGCGGAACGGTCTCTGCAAAGACCAAATATTACAGCGACAAAGAAAATAAGACTAAGAAACTGAAAAAGCAGACATTGTATGTAAAGGGGAAACTGTATTCCGGTTATTATATGGACAGAAAAAATAAAATGTACCAGGTCAAAAAGGGACTCCTTACATTGAAAACTGGGACTGTTCCGGCGAAAACCAAATATTACAGCGGCAAGGCAAATAAGACGCAGAAATTGAAAAAACAGAAATTGTATGTAAAAGGTAAATTGTATTCTGGTTATTTCTTGAATGGCAAAAATGTGATGTATCGCGCAAAAAAAGGAGCCGTTACACCGGTCAGTAAATTACTCGGCGGCGGGACCAAGTATTACAGTTACAAAGGGAAGAAGACACGAAAGCTCACAAAGCAGACGTTATATGTGAGGGGGAAACTATATACTGGTTATTATATGGACAATGAAAATAAAATGTACCAGGTCAAAAAGGGAACCTGTACCCTCGTCAATACCATACTGGCGGCTGGGACTGCTTATTATAACCATAATACAGGAACAATGCGTTCACTTCAGAAACAGACATTATATATCAACGGAACAGCAATGGAGGGAATGAGCGCTGAGTCTTTGGCCACATTGCAAAGGGCCCAGGCGGTTGTTGCCAGGATCACGAATGAAAGCATGACAAAGGAACAGAAACTTAAGATCTGCTTTGATTATGTAAAAGACGCTTACCCGGAAATCAAGCCCAGAATACCGCATTATACGGGAATGGACTGGCCGGTGGTTTATGCAAACGATATGTTTGTGCGGGGAGCTGGAAATTGCTGCAGTTATGCGGCGGCTTTCGCATATATGGCAAAGGCTATTGGATATGAACAGGTGTACTGCTGCAACAGCGGCGGCCACGGTTGGGCTGAAATTGACGGATTGGTCTATGATCCAGAGTGGAGCAAATGGCATCACGTATATAATTATTTTGCCCTCAGCTATAATACAAAGACGGATCAGGATTATAAAGGGGCGATTGGAGCAGGAAAACCCTGGATGCGCATAAAAATCTGATAGGGTAATGCAGTTTTTATACAGGTTTTGCAATTAAAAAATTGCTGTTCTTAATTAGGAAGGTAAATCCTTAGTTATTTCTTGAATGCCTTCCCACGGACTGGCAGGGGATGCGAAGCATTGCGTGCCGAAACCGATTGAAAGGAGAAAAAATGGTTTTTAGTTCATTGATATTTTTATGCATTTTTTTTCCAGTTGTATTTTGCCTGCACACAGCAATTCCTGTTCTAAAAGTGAGAAATGCGCTTCTAATCATAGCAAGTTTGTTCTTCTATGCATTTGGAGAACCAGTTTATGTATGTTTGATGGTGATAAGCGCTTTTCTCAATTATCTGTGCGCAGTCCTTATGGAAAAAGCGAATCCCAAATTTGTACTGGCTGCGGCAGTAATGATTAATATTGGCATTTTATGTGTGTTTAAATATACTGGATTTTTTATAACAACACTGAATCAGATCTTGCGCTTGGAGTTTCCTGTTTTGCAGATTGAATTACCCATTGGTATCTCTTTTTTCACATTTCAGGCATTGTCCTATGTCATTGATGTGTATCGGGGACAGGTGGCAGTTCAGAAAAATTTTGGCAAAGTGCTGTTGTATATTTCATTTTTCCCTCAGTTGATTGCCGGGCCGATTGTAAAATACAGAGATATTGCAATGGAGATTGACAGCCGCAGCACAGGCTTACGGGAAGCGACGTCAGGCATGAGGCGCTTTATCTGCGGGCTTGCAAAAAAAGTATTAATTGCAAATACCATGGCTGTGGCTGCGGATCAGGCATTTGGACAGGAACTTGGTTCCCTGAATATTTTAGGCGCATGGATTGGCGCAGTGTCCTATACCATGCAGATTTATTATGATTTCAGTGGGTATAGCGACATGGCAATTGGCCTTGGGCAGATGTTCGGCTTCCACTTCAAGGAGAATTTCGAACATCCCTATGGTTCCTGCTCCATTAAAGAATTCTGGCGGCGCTGGCATATCTCTCTGTCCTCGTGGTTTAAAGAGTATGTCTATATTCCCCTTGGCGGCAGCCGGAAGGGCAGGCTGCGGACAGGGATCAATAAGGTAACCGTGTTTTTTCTGACTGGGCTCTGGCACGGCGCCAACTGGACCTTCGTGATATGGGGGCTGTTCCATGGAATGTTTAGCTTTCTGGAAGAATTTGTTCCCGCCATAAAGAAGCTGCCCCGTTTTTTATTACATATCTATACGATGCTTGCGGTAACTGTGGGATTCGTAATTTTCAGGGCGGATACCTTAAATCAGGCGTTTGGGTTTATAGGAAAAATGTTTGCAGGCTGTGATTTTACAGCGGCATCCATGTCGTTTGCATGTCAGATGCTGACGCCGTATTTCCTTGTAATGCTGATTGCAGCCGTGATTGGCTGCGGCCCGGTCCGCTGTCTTACTGTGAAATTACGGATCTTATCGGAGAAAGAGGAGAAACTGGCTCCAAAGGAAAATTTTGTACAGATACTTCTGTATACGGCTGCGTTCCTGCTGCTTCTATGGTGCATCATCAGGCTGTCAGCAGGTTCGTATAACCCGTTTATCTATTTCAGGTTTTAGTGAGGAGGATGTACATGAAAAAATATCTGATCTTTATCATAGCCTGCGTTGCAGTCTGTCTGCTGCCATTTGCTGGAATGGCTGTGTGGCCCACAACGGCGAGTACGGAAAATAAGGCAATGTCTGAATTTCCAAGTTTAAGTGATGGGGGGAATCTGAACCTGAATTTTTTTAAGGAGCTGGAAGAATATTTTAATGAACATTTTGCATTCCGCAACGAACTGGTTTATGCGGACGCAAAGATTCAGACTGCTGCCTTTCATGTTTCAAATGTGGATACGGTGGTATACGGGAAAGACGGCTGGCTGTATTATTCATCTACTTTGGATGACTATCTGGGGAACCATAGGATGTCAGAACGGCAGATATATAACATTGTTCATAACCTTTCTTTGGTTCAGCAGTATGTGGAGCAAAATGGAAGCGCTTTTGTTCTGGCAGTCCCTCCCAACAAAAACACATTGTATGGAGAATATATGCCATATTATAATTCCTATCTTGTGGATAAAACCCACAACATCGATGTGCTTGCACAGAAACTTCAGGAACAGGGCGTTGCTTATGCTGACTTGCTGTCACTGTTTCGCAGTGAAGAAGAGGTTCTGTATTTAAAAAGGGACTCCCACTGGAATGGGAAAGGGGCTGTTATGGCCTATAACTGCATGATGGATGCGCTGGGGTATACGCACAAGGATTATGAGGACAGTCCCGTTACCCGGGCTAAAGATGAAAACGGTGATTTGAACCGGATGCTTTACACTTTTTATGGAGAAAAAGAGCTTAATTATAAATACGATATAGCTCAGGAGTATGATTATGCAAATGACGTAAAAAGTGTGGAAGATGTCTGGATTGAGACGGAACTACATGCAGGAGCCGGCACAGGAAATGGAACGTTACTTATGTTCCGCGACTCTTTTGGGAATACGCTGATACCTTTGATTGCAAATCAGTTTGAAAAAGCATGGTTTACAAAAGAGGTTCCGTATGGATTAGAGAGACTGATGGAGCAGCATGCTCCTGATACCGTTATCTTTGAAAAGGTGGAACGCAATCTTTCTGAGTATATTAAAATGCCGCCGATTATTTCTGCAGTCCAAGAGAAGATTCCCAAAGATGTAGAATTTTTGGAATCTGATACTACAATATCCATGGAATCTTTGGAGTATGATGCTGATTATTTTAAAATCAGCGGAAGTGTGGAAAAAGCGCTCTTAGAAAATGAAACAGATATTGTTGTGGGAATTAGCGGTTCTTATTACAAGGCATATCATACCGGAACAAATGATTATGAAGTTTATATCAAAAAGAAGAATTTACAGACGGATA
This sequence comes from uncultured Lachnospiraceae bacterium, assembly GCA_950097145.1. Taxonomy (GTDB): domain Bacteria; phylum Bacillota; class Clostridia; order Lachnospirales; family Lachnospiraceae; genus Petralouisia. The sequence goes on along the minus strand of CATNCF010000009.1, from coordinate 4,419 downwards.
CGGTAGAGATTGAGGTTCTGACAAAAGATCAAAATAATTATAGATTAATCAAACAAAAAAGAATAGAGGAGGAAGGCAAATGCGGAGCATTTAAATAAATGCCTTCCTAGTGTGCCGTTATGGTTTTAAAAGGAGAAATAATATAATGAAAATGTTGAAAAAAATAATGATGTTTGGTACGGCTGTGTTTCTTATGATGGGATTATGCAGCTGCAAAAAGGCAATGATGCAGATTAATGACAACGGCGTGGTGACCGAGATCGAAGTATCCGTTCCGGCAACGGTAGAAGAGATTCTGGGTGAAGCGGAACTCGTATTAAATGACGGAGATGAAGTAAGTCCATCTTTGGACACAGAAGTTTCCGATACACAGGAAATTGTAATTTCCAGAATGCATACGGTCAGTCTGACCATTGATGGCAAGACAAAGGAAGCATCCATGGCCGGAGGGACAGTCAGTGATCTGCTAAAGCAGGAAGATATCACACTGGGAGAAAAGCAGCGTGTCAATTATGATTTAGATGAATATCTGAAAGACGGGATGGAAGTTAAAATTGCCACTCAGTTCAGTGTAGAGGTGCAATGTGATGGGAAAACCCAAAATCTTGATACAGAAGCCGCAACAGTTGGTGATGTATTAACGGAATTAGAAATTACACTTGGACAGGATGACCGCATTGATCCTGCATTGACAGAAGCGGTGACAGACGGTATGCAGATTACGGTAAAGCGTGTAACCTTTGAAACCCTCACAGAAACAGAGGCAATTGAATATGAAACTACATATGAAGACGACAGTTCCATGGCAAAAGGGAAAGAAGCAGTCAGTACGGAAGGGGAAAACGGAGAAAAAGAAGTAAACTATAAAGTCACTTATGTAGACGGCGTTGAGGAATCGAAAGAAGCAGTCAGTGAAAATGTTACCAAAGATCCGGTGACAAAAGTTGTCAAAGTAGGAACAAAAGAAGAAACGCAATCCAGCGGCAGCGGTTCCGGGAGGTCTGTGGTGTCGAAAAAGGCATTTTATGATTGCAATGGTTCCGGCCATGGGTATTATGAGATAACATATTCTGACGGCAGTGTGGAGTATCAAGAATTTTAATATAGAATCCAATTACACCAGCGGATCTTCTTAATGTCCGAAGGTTTGTGAAAAACATGTGTTCTTTCCTTGGAAAGACTGATAACGGTATCACAATTTAGCCACAGTTTATCAGCCCTTGCTCATGGTGCGGCAGTTTTTTGTGCGCAAAATTATAGATAAGCCAATAGAAAATTATAGCTAAATTCTATGTAAAAAAGTGTAAAATGGTAGTATAAATGCGGCAGCAAAGAGAGCATAGAATAGGAGGAACATATGGAGAGTAAACAATATAAGAGATTAAGAACAGTGAAAAAAACAGTCCTGTCAGTGTTGCTTTCAGCAAGCGTGCTGGCTTCGGGAATTGGACTGGTTTCGGTCCCGTCAAGCCAGGCGGCAGAGCAGACAGGCAAAGTACACTGGATGATGTCCCAGAATGGATCTTATCTAAAAGACATGGGAGATTTGGAAACAACAGCGTGGAACAACAGTCACAGTGAACTTTATATTGATGTAGACGAGAATATTACTTATCAGAAAATGGCGCAGAATCTCTGGGGAGGCTGTTTCAATGAGCGGAGCTGGGATAAATTAATGAAACTCACAGAATCAGAGCGGAACCATATTCTGGATCTGCTGTTTGATCCCAATGAACCGGAAGGACTGCATCTCACCATGGGGAGAATTCCTATTGGCTCCAGCGATTTTGCTATGGATCATTATACCTTGAATGATACAGCAGGCGATTATGAAATGAAGAATTTTTCCATCGACAGGGATCGTGAAAAATTGATTCCATATATTAAGGAAGCCTTAAAGCGCCAGCCTAATTTGAAACTCTGGGCTTCGCCCTGGACGCCGCCAGCCTGGATGAAAAAAGAAGGGGAAAATGATAACAGCGCTCATAACAGCCTGATTGGCGGCTGGTTTCACAATACGGAAGAAAATATGAGGGCATATGCGCTGTATTTCCGCAAATTTATTGAGGCATACCGTGGGGAAGGAATTGATATTTACATGGTGTCCCCGCAGAATGAACCCACCATTTGGTCAGCCTATGCATCCTGTCTCTGGAGTGGAGATCAGCTTCGGGATTTTATCAAAGGATATTTAGGGCCGGAAATGAAGAAACTGGGGGTTGAAATTTACCTGGGGACCTTTACCAACTCCAATGACAGTCTGGCAGATCCAGCGTTAAATGACGAAGAGTCAGCAAAATATATTTCTGGCGTGGGATTTCAGTGGTGGTCTTATAATAAGGCGCGTTCCTTGTATCATACAGGATTTGATCTGGGGATGATGCAGACAGAAACCATGTGCGGAAATGGAAACAATGACTGGCAGTATGCAGAGAGCCAGTTTGACGTGATGTATATGTATTTTTCTTATGGCATTACTTCCTATAATATGTGGAATCTGGTGCTGGAATGGGATGGGGTAAATCCAGGAGGTTATAATACTGCTGAGCATCCATGGCCTCAGAATGCGCCTGTCACAGTAAATGAAACTACAAAGGAATACAGCATAAACCCACAGTATTATGAAATTAAACATTATACCGATGCTGTGAAACCCGGGGCATGCAGAATCGAAAGCAGCGGGACATATAACCAGGAATATGGGCCAAACCAGGGTTCTGATGTGGAAGCGGATGCTGCATATACAGCAGAGCGCCGGGAAATTGCGTTCCGCAATACAGACGGAACCATTTCACTTCTTGTGAAAAACGGAAGCGGCCAGACACAGAATGTGGATATCAATTTTAACGGGCGTAAAATAAGCGCAGAACTTCCGGCTCACTCTATTAACACATTTACTACGCAGGGGACACCTCTAACAGGAACTGAGAAAGATATGAGAAAAACGGTGCCAAGGGCTCAGATTGTTTCTATCAAAAACGTGGGAAATGGACAGTCACTCTGTGTTAACGGAGGCGGAACAGCCTCCTTGTCGGACGTGATTTCCTGGGATTACAGTGGCCAGGCAAATCAGCAGTGGTATCTCTCGCCCAGCAAAGCGGGAGAACAGGAAACGGTAAAACTGGTAAATATGAAGAGCTTCAGCCTTGCCGCTATTAATGGGGGAACAGCTAATGATGGAGAACGCCTGATTATCTGGCCGGATACCGGCGAGGTGAATCAGAATTGGATTGTGGAAAAAAGCGGGGATTATGTGAAATTTAAACATGCAGAAAATGGTTTATACCTTACATTAGAAAGTAATGGCAAGGGGGCAAAAGCAGTACAAAAGGAAGGCAGCGATTCTGATCTTCAGTTGTGGCAGTTAGAGAATGCCTATACCATAGAAGAACCAGCGCCGCAGGTTACCTCAGTGAGCGTGTCACCCAGGACAGTTTCTGTTCAGGCAGGCACAGCCCGGCAGTTTACCGCAGAAGTGTCTGTGATGAATGGGGCTGCGCAGACTGTAAACTGGAGTGTCAGCGGAAATAAAAGCGGCTCTACAAAAATCAGCAGTACAGGTCTTCTGACAGTTGCGGCAGACGAAACAGCGTCTGTATTGACGGTAAAAGCGGAATCTGCTGTGGATCAGACAAAATCCGGCGAGGCGGCAGTAACAATAACGAAAGCAGAGAAACCAGAAAATCCAGTGCCCAAGAAAAACTCGGTTCACAAGGCTGGGAAGTTAAATTATAAGGTTACGAAGTCAAACGCGAAAAGCGGGACAGTGGAAGTAAAGGGTCCTGTGAAAAAAACAGAGACGTCTATCACAATTCCATCGTCTGTAAAAATTGAAGGATATACTTTTAAGGTGACAAGTATTGGGAAAAAGGCGTTCAACGGCTGTAAGAAATTAAAGAACGTAACCATTGGCAGCCAGGTATTAAAGATCGGCGCGTCTGCCTTTGCATCCAATAAGAAGCTGGCAAAGGTTACCCTGGGCTCAGGAGTTGCAGCCATTGAATCTAAGGCATTTTATAAAGATTCTGTTCTGAAAACTGTAACAATTAAATCCAGTAAGCTTAAGACAGTGAAAAAGCAGGCATTTTCAGGAATTTCCCCAAAAGCTAAGATCCGCGTGCCGAAGAAATCTGTCAAGAAATATAAGAAATTATTGAAGAAAGCAGGACTTCCGTCCAAAGCAGCAGTGAAATAATTGTCTGTTGCGGAGTGATCATATATAGCCTGGCTCCCGCGTCTAAATAAAACTCAAAAATAGTAGTATAAAACTCCAGATTTTAATAATCTGGAGTTTTCAGACTGTAGACAAAGAGAGGTGTCAGAGCAAAACTCCAACACCGCTCTCTTATCGTGAGATATATCTTCTTTAAAATACGTGGACATCCCTTGGATGGTAGTCCTCTTCGCCCCTTTCTGGCA
>CATNCF010000008.1 GCA_950097145.1 uncultured Lachnospiraceae bacterium | reverse complement strand
CAACTATTCATTAACGCTCATTATTCTTCAATATGCGTTGTAAAATTGTTGTAAATTTGTTGTAGTTTACAAGTTCAAGTACCGCAAACCCTTGATTTTACTGGTCTTTTCCGCCAAGCGTTTTCATTGTCGGGAAAGCAAAAACATTCTTCCCATTACTCCCCGAATCCCTGCAAAAGCCTATATTATCAACCTTCTGATGCTTGGCACATCCATGTAAATATGCAAATCCTTTCATAATTCATTTTCAATTTGTCACCAAAATGTCACCAGATTGTCACCAATCTTCATAAGCCCACACAAGCTGTTTCCCATACTGATTTAAATAGGCAGCCGCCTGTTCTAAAGACAAACCTATTTTTTCCTGCATCTTTTTCAATATTGCCGCATCATCAAGACCATACTCCTGACTCATTCCAATCAGCATTTTAACTTCGCCTTAATGCAGCAGCCTCTCCGATTCCGTTTCAATTACTGTTCCACCCATAACATTCACCAGCTTTTCTTCCTATTCATTTCCATTTATGGTTAGTTGCGTATTTCATCCAGCTTAATGTTGTGACGGTTTTTGATATCCATACTCTGCAAAATAAATCGCAGCCGTTTCTAATGGCAGTCCTATCTTTTCCTGAAGCCTTTTTAAAATAGCTTCATCATCTAACCCAAATTCCCTTCCCATTTCAATGATTTCCTCTGCTCTTCCTGTCTCTCTTCCAGCTTCCATTCCTTCACGGCGCAGCCTCTCCGATTCTGTTTCAATTACTGTTCCACCCATAACATTCACCAGCCTTTCTTCATATTCATTTCCATTTGTAATATGTGTAATAATCGTATTTACAAATCCTTTGAGGTCAATCAGTTCATCATCCGACAATTCCTTCGCCTCATGCAGCCGCAACATTTCATCCCTGAAATATTCCAGATCCTTTACTGCCCCCTCAATATTGTTTTCAGCCACGATATCCTTTTCATACCTTGCAATATAAAAAGGGACGTAAGGGAACAGCCGCTTTTCAACAATGTATTCTTTTGTAAGCTCATCCAGAATTACATTTTCAGATTCACAGCTTACCTCCTGCCCATCCGGGAATGTAAAGTTAAGCATTGTTGTCCTTGGGGTCTTATCTGTCCTTTTAATATAAATGACGGAGAACTTCGGTATCGGGATAGAGGCATAGCCAATCCCCCAATCTGCAGACTGCCTTGCCGCAATAAACGCATATTCCGCAATCCTGAGAGCCATTGAATCATCATCATAACTCTGGCACTCCAATAAATAAACCTGATCCTCTATTTTAATCAGGAAATCAGAAACCTTTTCTTCAATCTCATGGCTGCCTTTTTCTGTTTCATTCCCAGACAGGTATCCTTCAGATGGCAAAACATCCATTTGAATATCCATAGGGTAATTTTTTCCAAAAATATCATTAATTACTGTAATAAACAGCCTTTTATGTTTGCTCTTCATCGTTTTAAATACGTTGTCATAATCAGGCGTCTTTTTCGGCATATCCTTTTCCTTTCGTATCTATTCTGCCAGTTCTTAGGCAAAATATCTTCTTTTATTATATCGCTTAAAATTTATCCTGGCAACAGAAAATGCAATCTTCTTCTATCTGCCAGCTTCTGTACCGATACCGTCCCGCTTGCGCCGAAACGGTATCGGTCTTTTCAACAGGTGCATGGCTCAGATTAGGTTGTTACTCTGTATCGTTATTTTTGCCATCTAAAGCCTGAATTTCGTTTTCCCTATCATCCTGCTTCCGTTCCATCATCCTTCTGCGCCATTCCTCATCCTGATGTTTCATCTTAACCTGAAAACCGTCAAATTCACGTTCCATAAATTCATTTGTCACTGTCGTGTAAATATCCAAAGTGACATCCGAACTCGAATGCCCTGCAAGCTGCTGTGTTACCGGAACTGCCACCCCTGCTTCTATTAAGCGCGTCACAAATGTATGCCGCAGGGAATGGCAGCTAAAGTTTGGCAGCAGCACGGCGTTTTTTCCATCCTTTTCAAGCTGGAGATCATTGCAGTCCCTTATAATGCGGCGCAAGGCTTTATTCAATGTTCCCTGGTGCTGGCAGTTCCCAAAACGGTTGATAAAGATAAAATCTGTATACCCGTCCACTTCCTGCTTACAAGCAATCCCGTTATATTCCTGGTACTTCCTTTCCCTTATAAACGCTTCCTTCACATAATCCTGCATTGGAATCTGTCTGCTGCCAGCTTTTGTTTTGGGTGTGTTTATGCTGAAATAACACTTTTTCCCTTTTGCATCCAACTTATCATTATGGTCGAAATAGACTAATGTATGGCTGACTGTAATAATCCCTTTTTCGAGGTTAATGTCCTCCCAACGCAGCCCGGTACATTCCCCCACCCTCATGCCAGTCCCAAGCATAACTGCAAAAATATTATACCAATGGTTGTATTGATTCTTCTCCTGCTTGAGGAAATCCAGAAAAAGGTTTTGCTCAGGCACTGTCAACGCCCGCTTGTGTTTCTCCCCAATATTATGCGACTGCTTTAATTCCTTTAACAAATTATCCGATATATTTCTTCGGATATAATCATCATCTACTGCAATCTGGATTACTTGGTGGAGGACAGTATGTACATTATCAATCGTCCCAATTTTTAAATGCCTGTCTTCATACAAGCGGTTATAAAACCGTTTTAAATCACTGCGTTTTAACGCCTGTATCGGTGTTTGCCCGACTGGGTCTTCCCAGACATACTGCTCATAGCACCAGACGTAGCTTTGGTACGTATTTGCTTTTAACCCTCTCTTTGTAGCTTTCCAAAGGCTAAATATATCATTTAACAAAATATTTTTTGCAGACTCTTTGATGCCATCTGCCTTATCACGGGCAATTTCTTCCTCCTTGCATCTTAACTCTTCCAATGTAGTCGCTCCCACTGTATGCCTTTTGCCATCCCTGGTTGTCCACCGGAACAAATAGTCCCCATTTTCTTTTTGGTATTCCCCAGTCTTTAATTTTCTGCGGCGGTTATCATATCTTGCTGCCATATTGACATTCTCCTTCCTTTTGTTAAAATAGAACTGGCTGCAAGTAATAAATGCTTGCAGCCAGCAAAGAATCTTTAAATGGAAAAAACCGAGCATAAATAGCCTATTAGCTTTTCCCTTTTAAACATACGTTTGCTCCCATTCCATAGAACAAACGGGCAGTCCTCCCCATTACTGATCTCTCTGAGTTTATTTTGCCCAATGCCTGTAAGAAGGGCTGCTTCCTCAAGCGTCAGAAGTACTTTTTCTGCGAGTGAAATGCTTTTTGTTACCGAAAAACCATTTCCTATTCCTGCCGTTTGCACAGCTCCTTGTTTTTGTATCTGACCTATAGCATTTTCTGCCACTGCCGTACCTGGAATTAACGCCATCCCTGCTGTTTTCCTTTCTTGGAAAACATGATTAATATCCATTGTCTGTGCCATATCATCACCTCCGAATCAAAAATATATGTGTTTTACTTTCCAACTGCCGAATGTGGCCTTTTAGAAATCCCAATTTTCTTATTTTCCTCTTTGCCAAATGATTTCAGCATCCATCCCTCAAGCCCAGGATATGCTTTCAATTTTATGTTAATAAATACACTTAGCGTTTCCAAATCATTTTCTAAAGCTTCTGGCGGAGAAACTTTAAACAAACCCTCATAGATTCCTTTTAGGTCATTCTTGCATTCGTTTACGATCTGCCCTAAATTCTCCCTTGTTAATCCTTCAAAAAGATTGTTCAGAGCCTGTCCATTCTTATATAATTCATAAACCTTCCTGTCATCGCCCACAGATACAAATTCATACGCACTCCATTCCTGCCTTAGCTGAAGCGCGGCATTAACAGTATTTATGTTTCCTGCTTTCCCTGTAAAGCTTCCCTGTTCAATTTTTTGGGCGCTTATCATCAAAACCCCTTTAAATTCATCAAATTTGACCTTATTCAACACGCCTCCCTCTTGGTATAACCTATCCAGGATATCCTTTATCTCATCCACATTATTCTGAGAAATGTGAATGCTGGCTTTTTCAAGCCACTCTTGCGTGCAACCCTTTTCGATCCAACGCATCTGTTCCCTAATGAAAAAATATTTATCACTTGCCAATCCCTCAGCCACCTTACGGCAGTACAGATAGCGCATCCTTACTTCTTCGATTGCCAGTTCATTGCTATGGTGCTCTCGACCATCAAAATCATAATAAGATGACAATACATTGGCATTCCTTTCCGGGTCTTCCATTAACATTCCATAAGCATCTGGCAGGCAGATATCCCTGTGATCGCATAAATTCCAATAGGTCATAAAGTATGCATTGGCACGTTTTGAAAACAAGTGGGGATTTCCCATAAAAATAAAAAGGTTAATTATTTCGTTCTCACTTGTAAAGCGCTTCCTTCCAAGCATCTGTTTAAATTCATCCTCATCCTCCGTCATCAGGACAATGTTTGCAACTTGACTGTCTTTGATATTCACACCATTATCTAGCACAGATGTAGTAATTAAAATCTGGCACTGCAGCAAGCCTGTCCGCACAATGCTATGAACCTCCTCCTTCGCCCGTTTCTGAACAAATTCATCTGTTGCTGTAAAAACATCGTACTCTGCGTCAATATAAACAATTTTTTTGACATCTACTCCTTTCGCAATTAGCTCCTCCCGTATTTTCTTCCCAAACTTCTTGGATGGAACGAACACAAGCCATTTTCCAGGCAGCGAGTTTCCCGCAATCAGCTCTATTAATTCTTCCTCAGCTTGAAAATATCTGACGGCTATCCTATCTGCCATGTCTCGGATATACTGATATTCCCTAACCTGCGGCAAAGCCATCTGTTTCTTATAAGATTCCATAGTTTCCTGATATTCCCACGATTTTTTGACCTCTTCATCTTTTTCCGAGGTTTCCAGAAATGAACGCTGTTTCCCATTCCGTTTATACCGGCAATTCTCATAAACTCTGGCATCATATTCCTGTATTTCCTTCTTGCATTCATCTACCCGGCATTTGTGCAGTTCCAGAATACGTTTTTCTAACAAAGGCTTGATATGCTCTATTGTCGCTGACATAAATACCAAGGTAACATCCGTATACAAAGCCGTAATGAAATCGAATGAACGCTGTACCCCAGGATTAAAAAGTGCATCCATCAAGAAATAATGACATTCATCGCATATAATATAACGGCATCGCATTAAGATTTCCCTGCACCGCTCAGATTCTTCCCCATCCCCCTCCAACTGCTGGTACGAAAAGAGATGGAGATGTACATTACGGCGATTCATCTTCAGATCATGTTCCCGGATATCCCTCCATAACTGTCCCCTTAACACGCGCCGATTGACTAGAATTGCAATCTCAACCCCCTGTTCCATCGCCCACTCATACAAATCCTCCACACTAAAGAATGTCTTACCGACACCCGTTGATACATGGATAAAAATAACATCTCTTTCTTTCCAACCTTTGTATCGGCTTCCCAATATTCCAGACAGTGTATCTCCAAACCTCACTTTCTGGATATCCGATTCGACAACCGGAAGCTGTTTTAAGTTTTCTGAATTTTTCAAACTTCCTCCTTTCACTCCAACTCCATCCCCGCTTGAAAATCCAAGTTATAATATTAAATTTCGTTTTTCCGGCGGAGATGGAGAAAGCATCCAACTTCACCATTTGCTTATTTCTATCCCGTGGCCACATAAATATGATATCTCAAAAATCAAAATACGTATTCGGTGAAAAATAAGAAATTTTCGCATAAAAAAACAACGAGAACTCACATTCCCGTTGCCCTAAAAGTATCTCTTACCATCTCATAAACGTCATATAAATATCGTAAAAATTCAAAGCATCCATCCTCGTAGCCTGATTCACTTTTGATATATCATTCACAAAAAGTTCTTCAAATAAACGATTATACCATACGCTTTCCATCAAAAAATCCTTGTTTACGTTACCCTCATCATATGTAATCTTATTTGTTACTATTCTATAGGCCGCAGCCATATATTCCATGAATTTCCTTCCCAAAACACTGTGGGATAATGCTTCCAACTCTTTATCATTCCTTATATACTTCCCCCACGCATATAAAAAGGCAATATGGTTAAATTCCGCCAGGTTTTCAAATGCCGTATAATCTATTTCAGAATCTTCCTCCGGATCTTCTTCCTCTTTTCCACCCACCCAATACTCCCACTCTTGGATGCAATCGAAAGACTCCCAAACAAGTTCACGCACCTCGTCCAACTCCGTACATTCTGTGAGTTCATCCATTAACCTATCATACTTTTTCTCCAAGATTTCTACTTTAGACAATATCTTTTCCTTAATCTCATCGTTCGTATCGCTATCATCTTTGTTATCATCACAAGTATCTTCGATTCTGCTGTCCCCTGATAACACAAAATTGTAAAATTCAATCCAACCTGTTAACCTGTCCAGAAAATAGATAAACGCCGGAACATCTAGGTTATTATCTCCCCCTATTTCAAGCATTTCCCTAATAGTTTTCATATTATTTTTTAAAGCTGGTTTCTTCCTGTTCCCTGATTTATCTTCTCTGAACAAGCAATTTTTCATCCACCTTACAAAACAATGCCTCTCTTCTGCATCCTGCATATCAAAATTTTTTACTTCATTTTTTGCCCTTTTTAACCGGGCAGAATACAGCCTTTGAATCCCTGAAAAAATAGTATTGCTTGCAATATCCTCCACCCTGCTGTCTAGCAGTAGCGCAAACAAATACTGTTCCCGTTCTGTTCCTTCGCTTATCGGCATTAGAAAACGCTCTCCATAATCTATTTTTTTGTGGGGGCAATTAAGCATCTCAAGCCAAAATACCGGATATATCTTTTCATATAGCCCTCTCCCTATATGGCTTTCCACATACATTCTACTTGATTGTATTTTTTTTCTTAATTTCTCAAAGGATGTCCTTCCATATCTGGTAGTATATTTGGCAATGCTTGATTCCGCACCATGATAATCGTTATCTGAAAGGCTTTCTACAAATTTCTTAGTAATATCCTCCTCACTGCTGCCATGCTGGCTGTTCAGCTTACTATTCTCTATTCCCTTTTTCCACAAATCCATTGCATATCTTTCTGCCTCTATATCTTCCAAGATGGCTTGCGAAAGCCCCTCTGTAAGTTCCAATGCCTTTTTTTCCGAGGATATTAGTGATTCTAAAACAGAGCTGATATATTCTTCAAGCGTATCTTCTACGCTTGCACGTATTCCCCAATTACATTTACCAAATATTTTTTCCTTCCCTGATAACTCCATTTTACACATAATGTCTGCCCCCATTCTGATTGTTATATCAAAAAAGTTCACTTATTGCTACATCTTCAAAATCTCCATATGGCTCACGATGCCCTTTTTTCTTTAAATAATCATCTGCATAGTTTTCCATTTTATTTTTAAATTCCCTAAACTCTGCCCCATTCATATGCCACTTATATCCAGTCAGCATATTGACAGAATTTAGGATAAAATGGAGATGGAGATTCTCCGTATCTTCATGTACCGTAAAGATCATCTGCCATCCATAGAAAAAAGCATCCATGATTCTCAGCCCAATTTCATATACTTCTATTGGGTTTTTTATCCTCTCGTCAAAGCTAAGGATAAAATGATACATTTGCCTTCCATCTGATTTTCTATACATCTTTTTTAACTTTTTTATCTGCCGAACAGCCCTTTCCGACGTCACCATATCAATTCCCAACCCACCATAAAAACGGACTTGTTTACCTTTTCCATGATCTTTAAAAACATACCTTACCAGTTTATCTGCTGCATCTTTGTTTTTATAATTCGTATCAGCATAACCTTTCTTGCTGTATTTATCCCTGATAATCAATTTAGCAAATCCCATACTGCTTCCACCTCTCTTCGGATTATACCACAATTTTGATTTTCGCGCTCCAATACATTTAATATATTTTGAAAATGATACATACATCCAGCCATCTTCCGACTTTCTTGAAACGATATATCTTCGTGGAGAACCCTTCTTTGATTTTTCCCATTATCTGCTTTTGAAGCTTTCAATTCTTCACGTATGCATTTTTCCAGCATATCTGACATCGTAATCCCTTTTTTGTTTGCCAAAGCTTTAAAGTTCTTTTTCAATGTAGGATTACACCTGATTATAATATTTTCTGTTTTCTTCACTTTGTTTTACATCCTTTCTGATTCTTAATCATATTTATCATATAACAGGTATCGCAAAGCATCTTTTTTGTTTTTTCCCGTACCTGTATCCACACATACCATTCCATTTTTTGTATATACGTTTTAGTTATATGTTAATCTATAATAAAATTTTATGCCCTTACAGAATCTTAAAAGGGAAAAACATTAAGGGTAAACATATGTTTATCAACAAAAAACAACAGCCACCAATTTGTAACACGAACAAAAAAAGATCCCCCGGAAGATATTACATCAAACTCTTCCGGGGAATGAACTAATTTCATCCACATTTATACTTCAGTTAAGTTGACATTTTCACGCAGCTATGCCCCTTTCGGCTGCAATACCACGTAAAAACCCCTGTACGAAAAAATCTTTTGAAACATCCACCAGACGGGTTGTCAACTCGTCCTCCACTTCTTCATAAACCCTGACCTCCATATTTTCTGACACCAGGCTGCTGATTTTATCCAGCTTTAAGTTTAGGATACCTATGACATAGACGGAAAATTCATTGTCTATCACCTGCCATAACTCTTTCATGCCCCACCTCCTTCCTTTTTCACTAACAGTTCCGTTAGGCCAAAATGTTTATTCTATCCCTGTTGATTCTGAGCCTTTCGTTTATGCCGCAATATACACCTGTCCTCTGCCTGCACAATATTGGTAAACATGGGAGGAAAGGAACTCTTCTGGCGGCACTTCCGTATGGTTCACTTCCTGCACAATCTGCGCCAAATTCCAAGCTGTACCCGTCTGCTCCCCCACCGGAACTAAAATAGTTTCATGGATGGAGGATGGGAGGATATAATAATCCGCTCCAAATAGAACTGCCATATCTTCCAATGCTTTTCTGTTTAACATCTGGACGGCTCCATTCCATCTCCTCTGGTTCGTCAGAATATACATCGGGACACCATCTTCTGGCAGGTTTCCTGGAAGGAAGCCAAGCATATCTGCAAAAACATCTGCCATATTAAGGATAGATGCCCGGTCAGTTTCCTCCATGTTTTTCATAGTCTGATTATATAATTCTTGTTCCTTTACCTCCCATAGCTGCATATGTCCATCCTGTACCAGTATGCTTCCCGCTTCCTGTCTGCCTGGATGTGGTATCTCCACATAATAAACGAGGGACAAATCAAAAACTTCCCTATGAGGTACACCTTTTAAAAGCTCTGTATTCCGTTCCGTATTAATCAGCCGTCCGCGCAGCATAGGGCAGGTACAGCGGTAATCGGTAAACATGGAGACGTCAAAATTATGTATTGCCCTGTTCCTGCAATGGATGCTTATAATTTTCCCTGCAATGCCTTCCAAATCTTTATCCCCATTTTCATACTCAGAATAAAAACCCTCCAAATAGATGCAGGGCGAAATGTTGCAGCCCTCTTCCTGGATAGCAAGCCCTGTTAAATGGACGCCGTTGTTTTTCGTGGTATTTTGGACATGGATTTCTGCACTGCCCAGCCTGCTTTTCACCAGTCCCGCTATTTTTTCTGTAAATTCTTCATTAGACATCACTGATCCCTCCTTTTGTCATGCAGCTTTTGATTTTGTTTTTGCAAGCGCCGCCATAATTTTTCCATACAATTCATCTGGTATAGAATCCGGATTTTTTATTTTGTATCTTTCCTGCACCGCTTCCATGCCGACGCCTGTCCTCTGCAGTTCTTTTTCCAGGGACTGCAGCTGTGTTTTGGACAATGCGCTGCCATTGGATGCAGGGGCTTTGCTTTGCAGTTTGTTCCCGCTTCCAGCAGCTGTATTTTTCTTTGGCTTTTCTGCCTTTGCCTTCATCTCATATACCGCCTGCCCCTGGTTGGAATCATTGGTGATTACAAGGCTGGCAATCTCCCTGTCCCTATTGTATGTAATGGAGCGCACTGAAAAATGGTCGCTGCAGTACAGCTTATCGCCATTTCTTTTAATCGCCACATCTGCCGCCGGAATCCATATAAAGGGTGCAGTATACAATTCCCTGCCGATTCCCCAGTTGAAGCACGCCCTCTTGAAAGAATCCGAGGCCTGCGACTTCTCCTTTTCCGTATATCCCATTGTACCCACATCCTGCTTGGCAACCCATTCTCCGGTTTCCTTATCATAAACCTCCACCATACAGTAAAGGTTTCCGTCTATGCACTGGTGGCTCCTTTTCCATCCGAACAGACCGAATGTTTCGTCAAGGATGCGCTGATCTACCCTTGCATCCTTATAAAGCAGCAGGCTGACCCCGTTTTCTTTCACAATAGATACCCTGCACTCAATTTCATTTGCTTTCAAAAGCCGGATTGCATGATTTTCCACAGAACCATTCCTTCCTTTTTCTTTATTTAATGGGGCAGGGAAAATTCCTTTTCCTGCCCTTGTTTTTAAATTCCCTATGCCGCCTTAATCTGGAATCTGCGTGAGGATGTCACCTTTGTGTAATTCCGATAGATTTCCGGCTGCTCCTGCTTAATCCGCTTCGTGTCAAGCCTTGCAGTGTCCACATTACTCCAAGATACTCTATAATTCCCGTTTGACGCCAGCTCACTGTCCTTCATGAAAAGTTTGATTTCCTGTTCAATCTGCTTCTGCTCTGACTGCAGCTCCTCAATATACCTAAGAATTTCTTCCCTGCGCGCCAGCCTGGCATCAAAGCCCACAAGCTCAACTGTGCTTGCCTTTTTTGCGGTATGGAAATATTGTTCCAGGACGGAATCGCATATTTCGGAGCCGTCCGGGTCAGGAATCCGGTTTACTGCAACATGGTTATCCCAAAATTCCCCCTCCGCTTCGATTAACCGCTGTATCAGGGCGTCGTCCCATGTCAGCTTATGGTATACAAATTCACGCCCTAAGATGACCGCCGCTATATACCAGGCACGCTTCCCCGTAACCGCCATGTAATGGTAACACTGCATAGCGTAATGGGGCGGGATCTTGCCATCCGCCCATTTATCGGCATTGTAGGCGCTGGCTGTTTTACATTCCAGGCCTGCGTCCTCTCCAACCACCAGGCGGTCAACGTCCGCAACCATATACGGATGCCCCTTGCTGCGGTACATATAATTGCTGCGCCGCACCTTCAATCCGGTTGCTTCCATAAAGCGCCCCGCTACATACTGCTCCAAATCATTCCCAATCCGGATGGCTTCATTATCCTTTTCTTCTGCCTCATCCGTGGTTTTATCCCTAAACACCTTCATAGGGCTACTGTATGGGTTCAGACCGCAGATTGCCCCCGCATCCGAGCCACCAATCCCTGTCTTGCGGAGTTTCAGCCATTCTTCACGCGACATCCCCGCTGTCGGTATTTTCTCGTACATAATTCCCTCCATTCCTGTGCGTTCCCCCGCACTGTATGCAAAAAATAATGGGGATGGCAAAAAACTGTAACCATTTCACCATCCCCTGCTTCATAACCCAATGTCAGGCAGCGCACACCAGTTGGTACGCCCTGTCAATTAACGGGTTTCCTTCCATTGTCTTTAAGAACAGGTTTTCCTTATACTTTGCCGTTTCCCGGAGCGGCTTCGCATGGGTCGCAAAATCGGATACTGCATTTACAAAACGGTAGCCGTTCTTCCCTACGCCTGCCAGGTCAGGGGCAAGGTAATAACGGTTCTTTAAATCCATGCGCAGCTTCTTCACGTTCCGTTCCGTGGTTTCAGTGGCGTCCGCAGCAATCGGGAGCAACAACTTAATGTATTCCTCCACCGCCGCGTCGCTCACTTTCTTCCTGTCCAGTTTCTTTGACGCTTTAGAAAGCTCGTTCATATAGTTCTCCGCCATGAACAGCGTCATCCGTGCATCTTCCATCTTCGCCCCGATATCGCCCGTATGGTTTGCGCACCAGATCCGGCTTGCATTGTCCAGAGCAAAGTTCAGCGTGTTCTGGCAGACCACCCGGACGGGCGTCATTGCCACTTTGATAGAGCCTGTCCCGTCGTGGGAGTTGCTGAACACCAGGTACGGCATAACCTTATCTTCTACAAGGCGGTACTGTTTGGGGAGTTTTGCCAGAATCCAGACTTTCCTTCCCTCTTTCAGCGACCCCGCCGTTTCATACTGGACGCCTTTCCCAAGAAGCTCGTCCGTAAACGCAAACGCGTCCCGGTTCTGCACAATCTGGTAACGCCCAGACACCACGCCCAAGACTTTATGGTCAGAACTGCGGATATTCGCGTAATAATCCTTTACAATATTCCCATTTGCCGTAAAGATTTTTTCCTGTATGACGTCCCATTCCAACCCTGCCAGCCTCAGCGCGTCTTCTGATGTAGGCGCATCCTCTACTCTTGTCCCCAACCCGTGCCATGGAGTTTCACGGACATAAAACATACTTTCCACTTCTGCTGCCATAATACATCACTCCTTCCTTTTTTCATTTGCATACTCAACAGCAATTCCAATCATACCTGCCACTGCCACAAGCACAGTGGCGATTTCCTTTGCCATCCGACAGTTCCTTTCCCATCTGGCGTTATCCTGTACCGCCATGTCACTGCCGGAGGTTTGCATTTCAAATTCCATAAGGCCCTCCTTCCCTTACCAGCCAAGGACAACAGCCACCGACAGCAGCCCTTGCAGCACAATTTTGATAATAGAAATAATTTGTTCCAGATGCATAATTTCTTCCTCCTTCCTTTGTGGGTGTGATTTATCCCGG
Source organism: uncultured Lachnospiraceae bacterium (assembly GCA_950097145.1). Lineage (GTDB taxonomy): Bacteria > Bacillota > Clostridia > Lachnospirales > Lachnospiraceae > Petralouisia. Next base: position 68,063 of record CATNCF010000008.1, on the reverse strand, counting down.
AAAATTTTATTTCATGGCATATACCTGTCTGATTCGCAAACCACTGAATTTCTCAGTCTCTATGGCTCTGCCACAAAGAAATAATATATTTCTTTTTTACTGAAACAACCGGATAAGGCATAAGATAAACTGCCACAAAACAAAAAGGAGGATTGCTCAAATGCTAGAAGAATATCCAGATATCCTAACCCCGCAGGAAGCTATGGAAATTTTGGGAATTGGGAAGAATTTATTTTACAGGCTGCTGAAAGATGGGACGATTCCGGCAAAACGTGTTGGCGGGAAAGTTTGGAGGATTGCAAAAAAAGAATTGATTAATTTTATTTCTATGATTTAAAAATAAAAAAGCGTTCTGCAGAAACACAATCTGCAGAACACTTTTTTATCAAAGACAATTAAATTCAATACTAATGAAAAATTTATTTTTTCGCCGGTCGTCCTTCCCCACCTTTTGATTTATTCAATGCCGGGTCATGTTGTTTAATTTTTTCTTGTTCATGTTCCCGGCGTGTCTTAGATGTCGAACGCCCGTCAGCCACTTTATACTCAAATGTATATGCCATATCTGCTTTCTCCTCAATCTAGTTTTATTTTTCCTGATTTTATATGCTGTTTCATCCGACGTTCCAAATTACATGCTTCCCCAATGTAAAGTATATTTCCGTCCTCATCCTTAATCCGGTATTCGCCTGGCTTAGCAGGTGGTTTTTGCCCTTCTCCTGTAGCCGGATTATATTTCTTGGGACGTCCTGGTTTATAAATTCCCATAACAACTGTCTCCTTCATTGATTTTATAATTTACACACCTATACTTTGCTTTTACATCGCTTACATACATAACCAAACGGTGTACCTTGGCGCCTATACGTGGCACAGCTTTTACATACCCAGCATCCACAAAACACACATTCTGTCAGTTCCCTTATAAATTTTCTTTTTCCGCAAACAATACAATTTGTATATCCGCCCTCATCTAATTGGTTCATCCTCTGTTCCATAACATAATACTCCTTAAGTTCTTAATAAATTAAATAATATGGATATTTGTTACAAATTGCCTTTATCAAATTCTTTTGCCAACAACCATCCCAATGATTCAGTCAATCCTGCTGCTGTTGTTGCATTAATTGCATTCCCTACTCCCGGAATCCACCCTACCAATACTTGCGTTACTGTCCTACCAACTGTTGATGCCGCCAGTGATCCTATAGCGGCTTTTGCCGCTGATTCTGTCAAAGTAACACCAAATACTTTCCCTAACGAAATCGTCATTGTAAGCTGAATAGGTGTTATTACAGCATTATCACTACCTGGAATTTGCGCCATTCCTGCCCCTGCTCCCCCTGCGGCAACACTCGCTGCATGAATAATTGCATGACACTTTTTTTTCTGTTCTGCCGTCATAATTTCCTCCTTAAACGTAATCTTACTATTTCTATAACCTAACTCTTGACCCTGCTGAACCAAAACAAATATTTTGCCACTATATACAAATACCATCATATATCTAATGTGTACATTATATATCGTTTACATGATTTATGCAAGAAAAAATTTTCGTATATAATTACAAAAAAGGAGAAAACACATGGTACGTTTACGGATACTTGAAATTTTAGAAGAGCAGAACCACACAAAATACTGGCTGTTTAAACAGATGGATTTAAGCTATCAAAATTTTAACCGCATGGTCATGAACGAAACGCGTTCCATCCGGTTTGAAAACCTTGATATACTTAGCACTATCTTAAATTGTCCGGTAGGCGACCTGTTTGAAAAAACGGAAAACCCGGATGAAATGGAGCCTGTCAAAAAAACTTGAACGGATGTACCAGAAATTTCCTGATACATCCGTCTTTTTAATCCCCGCATAACCGTTTTTGTTATCCACCTATTCTTGAATAATTTCGGCAAATAACCGGAAAGCAAACCGAACCCCCATCACAAACCCACTCTCCTCTGCTGCCGCAGCAATAAAGCTAAGTTCATCCTGATATTGCCTGTACTCCTGATCGTCCATCTTCCCTTTCCTGGTTTTTAATAATGCTGTAATTTCATCTTTTACTTCCTGACTGATTTTATCCCCATTATTATCCTTAGACACCATACTGCTGTATATCTCTCTTATCATTTTATACCCATCCTTTGCCAATTTGTATTTTTTAGTTCCACTCATTTTCCCACTCCCGGCAAAAAGAAAAGAGTATTCATGCACTCTGAATACTCCAATCCTGACCACTGCTTTATTTTATATTTGCAAGCAATAAGCAATCCCACCACTTAGTAAAAACATGGCTTTCCCTGCTTTTTCGCAATTCTATCCGCTTATCTGTTTCCCTATAGCCAGTATTTCTTCAATAGAATCATCCGGCTGCCCATACTTTTCTTTTGTATAATCCCCCTGGCCTCCGTTGTCGTACTCCTCAATATATCTGGCCATCCCCACGGGGCCTAATGCCTTCACCAATGCTTCCGTGCCCAATCTTCTGATTTCACTAATCTTAACTATTTTCATTGTCTGATTCATCCTGCCCAAACACCTCCATTACAAACTCAACTGGATTTTTAACTGCAATTTTAAGCCCTATCCTCTGGCTTCCCTTTAAAAATTTCATATCGGTTGTCAGCAAAACATCCGCTCCCAGCTCTGCACTTGCCAAATGCAGACTGTCAAAGTTTCGGATATTCGACATACTCCTTATCTGGACGGCTCTCTGCGTTAGTCCGGAAGTTACTGGAATCAAACCGCTGACAAGCGCATGGTAAACCCCCTGGACATTACTCCGCTTCTCATCATTCCGAATTTTTAACATTTCTATTTCTAAAATATCCGATCCAACCAATTCTAATTCACCGTCAAACGCCTTTTGCATGATGATTAAAACCGCCTCCCGTTCCAGATAATTCCTGATATTTGACCTATCATCAAAGAGTCGGTTATAACAGCAGTTATCAAAATATACCTTCAGTGAAATTCACCTCCATCATCCACATAAGCCATGCTCCTGTTTCCTTCTTATCCACATAGTTGTTTTAATAGCTTCATTATAGCAGAAAATCTGCTCCTTTACACTATATTTATTAGAATTATCTGACGCAAAGAATGTTGTAATTTCCTTTTTCATCACGATTCCACAAAAAATCCGCAAGGCAATCTACGCATCGCCTTGCGGAACTCTTTATAACTCTACAAAAAACCTGTTCCATTTGTCACCAAATTGTCACCAAAACGCCTTCTGTCACAACGAAAAACGCTGTAAAACCGCATAAAACAGGCATATTACTTCTCTAAACTCTTCATCGTCGGGAACAGCAATACATCTCGAATCGCAGGTGAATTCGTCATCATCATCACCATACGGTCAATCCCATACCCAATGCCTCCTGTAGGTGGCATGCCAATATTAAGAGCATTGAGAAAATCCTCATCTGTATGATTCGCCTCTTCATCTCCCGCAGCAAGCAGCGCCTCCTGTGCCTCAAAACGCGCCCTCTGGTCAATGGGGTCATTCAGCTCTGAGTAAGCATTGGCCATCTCCCAGCCATTCATAAAAAACTCAAAGCGCTCTACATAATCTGGATTTTCTGGTTTCTTCTTCGTAAGTGGAGAAATTTCAATGGGATGATCCATCACAAATGTTGGCTGAATCAAATGCTCTTCCACATATTCCTCAAAGAACAGATTTAATATATCCCCCTTCTTATGTCTGGCCTCATATTCAATATGATGTTCTTTCGCAAGTTTCTTAGCTTCCTCCGTATCTTTAATCTGATCAAAGTCCACATTTGCATATTTCTTTACCGCATTCACCATAGTTATACGCTCAAAAGGCTTAGATAAATCCATCTCATGCTCACCATAAGTAAGAATTTCAGAACCTGTCACCTCTTTTGCTACATAACGGTACAAATTCTCCGTTAAATCCATCATTCCATGATAATCCGTATAAGCTTGATACAGTTCCATCAGGGTAAACTCAGGGTTATGTCTGGTATCAAGACCTTCATTTCGGAATACCCTGCCAATCTCATAGACGCGTTCCATGCCGCCCACAATCAGCCTTTTTAAATAAAGTTCCAAAGAAATACGCAGCTTCAAATCCTCATTCAGCGCATTAAAATGTGTCTCAAATGGTCTTGCTGCAGCCCCTCCTGCATTGCTCACCAGCATAGGAGTCTCCACCTCCATAAAACCCTGGGCATCCAGAAACCGCCGGATGCTGCTGAGAACTTTAGAACGTTTGATAAAGGTGTCCTTCACTTCAGCATTCATAATCAGATCCACATAACGCTGACGGTACCTTGCGTCGGTGTCCGTAAGCCCATGATATTTCTCTGGCAGAATCTGAAGGCTTTTAGAAAGAAGAGTAACTTCCTGGGCATGTATAGAGATTTCCCCTGTCTTAGTGGTAAATACTTCCCCCTTGATACCCAAAATATCTCCCACATCATATTTTTTAAAATCTTTATAACTGTCTTCACCAATATTATCCCTGGCCACATATGCCTGGATATTTCCCTCTAAATCCTGGACATTACAAAAAGAAGCCTTCCCCATGACTCGTTTAAACATCATTCTGCCGGCAATGCTGACCGTCTGTCCTTCCAAGCTATCATAATGATCTTTAATCTCCTGGCTGTGGTTTGTAACTTCATATTTTGTAATCTGAAAAGGATCTTTGCCATTATCCTGTAAATCCTTTAATTTATCATGGCGAACCTTTAAGAGCTGATTCAAATCCTGTTCTGGCGACTGACCGTTCTGTCCCATCTTCTTTTCCTCCATTCTGTATGCGCGTTCTGCCGTCACGGCTGCACATTAATTAGAACGCTGTATTTCCAATACCTTGTATTCCAAAACGCCTGCCTGTGTCTCTATCTTCACTACGTCCCCAATTCTTGCTCCAATCAGCGCCTTTCCCACCGGAGACTCATTGGAAATTTTCCCCTGAAGGCTGCTTGCCTCAGTGGAACCAACAATCTTATATTCCAATTCTTCATCAAATTCACAGTCTAAAATCCTGACTTTACATCCCACATTGATTTTATCCAGATCCACTTCATCTTCTACCACAACTTCAGCGTTCTTTAATATCTTTTCAATTTCTTCAATTCTGGCTTCAATATCCCGCTGCTCGTCCTTTGCCGCATCATACTCTGCATTTTCAGAAAGATCCCCCTGCTCCCTTGCTTCCTTAATTTTCTGAGAAACTTCCTTTCTCTTTACCACTTTCAGATCATGCAGCTCTGTCTCTAATTTCTGCAATCCTTCATACGTCAATAAGTTTTTCTTTTCCATAATACTACACCTTCCTAAAATTACAAAATAAGGGAATTTAAGATATTCCTTTAACAATCACAGTATTATAACCGATAGGTATGGATATGTCAAGATTCTGCAAAGTTTCCAGACGATTCCATTTCCGTTTAAAGACTGGAATGTACAAAATATGCTCCCGCATATACTTTCGAGAACAATCTCCCCTCTCTTCCAGATCTAAAATCACATTGACATCCTCAAGAACCTCCTGCCCCTTATGCTCAATTTGCACCACCAGACCGCTTTCCTCATACATTCTGTGAATATAATCTGAAAAATATGCAGGACGGTCTGTAGAAATCCTCAGAAAATTCAAATCGTCTGATATCTGATCCAATACTATTTCTGCAGGGTCATCATCAAGCAAAGACTCTGGAGGAGTATCGGTATCGATCAAAAGAGGATGGAACTCCCGGTAAGATATCTGATACATCGGCAAAAGATGTTCTAAAATGCTGCGCAGTTTCGGAAGAAAAGGATTCCCTTTTTCTTCCTCTTCCGCCTCTTCTGTATATTTAGGAATTTCATGTTGTACCCCATAGATGATTCTATTCCAAAATGCTTTCAGCCGCAGGAACCAGGATTCTTCCTGCGTTGTTGTTCTTTCGAAACAGCCTGTCTCTTCTTCCCTATTCATATACTGCCTCCAAGTTGTCCTCCCTCCAGTATATGAAAAGACCCAGCGGCAAATGACAACTTATGTGTCTGATTTCTGTATTACTTCCTGAAACAATTCCTCAAGCTGCTGATAGGAATGCACTTCATTTATCCTGCCCCGGAGTTTTGCTGAATTTTTATAACCGCTGGTGTACCATGCCGCATGTTTCCGCATTTCCCGGATTCCCGTGAATTCACCTTTCAACGCGATCTGCCTCCCGGCATGGCGCAAAAGCATTTCTGCCACCTCTTTCATGTCTGGTTTGCAAAGTCTCTCCCCAGTTTCAAGATAATGCAGCATCTGCTGGAAAATCCAAGGATTACCCTGGGCGCCCCTGCCGATCATAAATCCGTCGCAGCCAGTTTGCTCTTTCATCGCCATCACATCCTGGCCAGTCAGAAGATCCCCGTTTCCAATTACCGGAATGGACACTGCCTCTTTCACCTGCCGGATAATATCCCAGTCGGCTCTGCCAGAATAATATTGCTCTCTGGTTCTTCCATGAACTGCTATGGCCGCTGCTCCTGCCTCTTCTGCAATTCTGGCAATCTCTACTGCATTGACATGTGCTTCGTCAAATCCCTTGCGGATTTTCACCGTCACCGGTTTACGGATTGCTTTCACTATCCTGGAAACAATTTCAAATACCAGCCGAGGCTGTTTCATCAAAGCGGAGCCCTCTCCATTATTTACTACCTTAGGCACCGGGCAGCCCATATTTATATCCAAAATATCAAATGGCCGGTCTTCTATGCGTTTTGCCATCTCACTCATAAGTTCTGGGTCTGCCCCAAATAACTGCAGGGAAATGGGGCGTTCCTCTTGTACCGTAGACAGCAGAATTTCTGTATTTTTATTATGGTAGTAAATTCCTTTTGCGCTGACCATTTCCATGCATAGAAGCCCTGCCCCCTGTTCTTTGCAGAGCACACGAAATGGCAGGTCACAAACCCCTGCCATCGGCGCCAGAACTAAATTATTTTCCAAAATTACATTTCCTATTTTTAACTTATCCATTGTTCTTTTATGAGTCCTTCTGTTTTATCTGTTCTGCTTTTTGTAAATAAGCCTGAGGCCCTGAAGCGTTAATGTGGGATCATAAATGTCAATGGAATCTGTCTCGCTGGCAATAATAGTTCCAAGCCCTCCAGTTGCCACCACTTTCAGATTTTCATATCCTGTCTCTTTTTTTGTCTGCCGGATAATATATTCCGTCTGTCCAATCTGTCCATACACCAGTCCCGCCTGCATACTGCTGATGGTCTCTTTCGCAAGAATACTGCCAGGTTTTCTGATTTCAATTTCCGGAAGCTTTGCCGCATCCTCCCATAAAGCTTTCGCTGAGGTGCGAATCCCCGGCGCTGTCACCCCGGACACAAAAGCGCCTGTCTCATCCACCAGATCATAAGTTGTCCCAGTTCCAAAATCAATGACAAATACTGGACCGCCGTACAGTTCATATGCCGCCGCCGCGTCTACGATTCGGTCTGCACCAATCTGTTTTGGATTTTCTGTAGCAATACGGATTCCTGTCTTAATCCCTGATTCCACCACAACCGGATGAATATTGAAGTATTTGATAAACGCACTCAGTAAAGAATGCATAACGTTTGGCACCACCGATGCTATAATAACATCTTTTATATTTTCATAAGAAATTCCATTTTGCACCAAAAGCTCCCGGATACAGATCCCATATTCATCGGATGTCCTCTGCAGCTTTGTTGTGATACGGAATGTTGCCTCCAGCTTATCTTGGTCAAATACCCCAAAGGTAAAATTCGTATTTCCCACATCTACCACTAATAACATGTTTTAATCCTCCAAATATTCTTCACTTAACACTTCTCCCAGAACAAACACCCTATAATACAATTCCAAAGATTCTAACAGTTCCTGCTTGGTGAGCTGTATCTGTTTAATTTTCAAAATACTCCCAATATCATCGTATAAAAGATCCCCCTCATCCGCAGCGGTTTGAAACTGCAGTCTGCCTTCCTCATTAAAAATTAAAGTCAATGTCCCACCGATATCTTCGGTATAAAGCACACACATAATTTTCAGCTCATCTTTGATCCCTTCCGGCAGAGAAGTAAATTCTTCATTTAAATAATATTTTCTAGTATAAGCACTGGAACCGCATAAAACCATTTCTGTCTCCTTACACATAACCGTAAATCCCTCTGACAGACACCTCCCCGGAGGAAACCATTACCTGTCCATCATTCCTGTCCACCAAAAGCCGCCCCCGTCTGTCAATGCCGCGGGCGATTCCTTCATACTCTCCCAAAGGATCCAATACCCGCACCTTTTTATCTCTGTTTACCAGCATAGCATTATATTCCTCCATCAGCGCCGATAAATCTTGGGCTTGAAGATACGTTTCATAATATCCTTCAAACTGTTCTAAAACAGCTCCCAAAAGCCGGGCCCTGGAAATGCTGCAATTCTGCCCTGTCCGCAGGATTTCCAGATCCAGAGAGGTTGCTGTCTCCGCAATTTCTTCAGGAAATTCCCCGTGGTGCACATTGATTCCTGTACCCACTACTATATGATTTACATAATCAACCTGAGCGCTCATTTCTGTCAGTATCCCCACAATTTTTTTCCCATGCAGTACAATATCATTAGGCCATTTGATCTGTGGTTTAAGACCTGATGCCTGATGAATTCCCTGGACTACAGCCATAGCTTTCACTAAGGTCAGCATCGAGGCATTTTCCGGGTTAATCTCAGGTTTCAGCAATATGGTAAAGAACAGGCCCGCTCCATGGGGAGAACTCCAGCTCCGCCCCCTGCGCCCTCTGCCGGCAGACTGCATATCAGCCACCACAACCGTACCATGCCACCCAGATTCCTTGGGATCTTCTGCAATTCGTTTTGCCTCCGTGTTTGTAGAATCCAGTTCTTCAAAGTAACGAATAGACTTTCCCAGCCATTTAGTACGGAGCTGGCTTGCAATCTCACTTTCAGATAAAATATCCGGTACAGACAAAAGGCGGTACCCCCTGTTTTGAACTGCTTCAATCTCATAACCTGCCTCTTTTAACTGTTTGACAGCTTTCCACACGGCAGTCCTGGAAACTCCCAACTGTTGGCACAAATCCTGGCCGGAAACATAATTTTCCTGATTCTGACGCAGTACCTGTAAAATCTTCTTTTTCATTTTTCCCTCTATTCTGTGCACTTTCACACACAAACAGGCCATTTCATACTTTTATTTCAATGTTGCGTACATAATTGCCTTAATACTGTGCATCCGGTTCTCAGCTTCATCAAATACCACAGACTGGCTGCTTTCAAATACTTCATCTGTAACCTCTATCTGTGTCAGCCCAAATTTCTCATAGACCTGCCTGCCAATGGCAGTCTCCAGGTTATGGAAGGATGGCAGGCAGTGCATAAAGATTGCTGTTTCCCCGGCATTATCCATCACTTTTTTATTCACCTGGTAGGGCATTAATTCCCGAATGCGCTCTTCCCACGCTTCTTCCGGTTCACCCATAGAAACCCACACATCGGTATAGATTACGTCCGCATTTTTCGTACCTTCCTCTACATTTTCGGTAAGAGTGATAGAGGCCCCGGTTTCACTGGCGATTTTCCTGCAGGTATCCACCAGCTTCTGCTCCGGAAAATATGTTTTACTGGTACATGCCACAAAATCCATCCCCAGTTTGGCACAAGTCACCATCAGGGAATTTCCCATATTGTATCGGGCATCCCCCATATATACAAACTTGACACCCTGCAGGCGCCTCAGCTTTTCTTTGATAGTCAGCATGTCCGCAATCATCTGGGTAGGATGAAATTCATTGGTAAGCCCATTCCAAACAGGCACACCTGCATATTTAGCAAGTTCCTCCACAATCCCCTGCCCAAATCCCCGGTATTCAATTCCGTCAAACATGCGTCCCAGCACTCTTGCAGTATCTTTTATACTTTCTTTTTTGCCAATCTGAGAACCGGAAGGATCTAAATATGTCACATGCATTCCCAGATCATGAGCTGCCACCTCAAAGGAACAGCGTGTTCTTGTGCTTGTCTTCTCAAAAATCAAAGCAATATTTTTTCCTTTTAATTCCTCATGAAAAATCCCCTGTTTTTTCTTTTGTTTCAGCTCTGCTGATAAATCAATAAGATATGTAATCTCCTCCGATGTAAAATCCAATAATTTCAAAAAATTTCGTCCTTTTAAATTCATGTAAGCCTCCATATTTAACAACATAGCGGACTGTCATTTGGCAAAACAGCCCGCCGAAGTAATATTTATTAATTTTCCTTTGCAATCTCTGTAATAGCCTTGGAAAGACCTGCAATCCCCTGGATTTCAGAGGGAATAATAATCTTAGTAGCCTTTCCGTCTGCCGCCTTCATAAATGCCTCCAGGCTCTTAAGCTGCAGTACCGCGCTGTTAGGCGCCGCCTCTCTTAAGAAACGGAGTCCGTCGGCATTTGCCTGCTGAATCCGCAGGATTGCTTCTGCCTGGCCCTCTGCTTCCCGCATGGTAGCTTCTTTCTTTGCTTCTGCCCGCAGAATAGCCGCCTGCTTCTCCGCTTCTGCATCCAGAATGGCCGACTCCTTTTTCCCTTGCGCCACAAGAACGGTAGCAGTCTTCTCCCCTTCTGCCTGGGTCACTGCCGCACGGCGTTCCCGCTCAGCCTTTGCCTGTTTCTCCATGGAATCCTGGATCTGCTGAGGCGGAATAATGTTTTTCAGCTCTACGCGGTTTACCTTAATTCCCCAGGGATCTGTGGCCACATCCAGGGAAGAACGCATTTTCGTATTAATCAGTTCTCTGGACGTCAGTGTTTCATCCAGTTCCAAATCACCAATAATATTACGCAGCGTAGTCGCCGTAAGATTTTCAATGGCCATGATGGGATTTTCCACACCATAAGCAAAAAGCTTGGGATCTGTAATCTGAAAATAAACCACGGTATCTATCCGCATGGTTACATTATCTTTTGTAATCACTGGCTGAGGTGCAAAATCCACCACCTGTTCTTTCAAAAGCACACGTTTTGCCACCCGGTCGATAAAAGGCACCTTAAAATGCAGCCCCACGCCCCAGGTCCCCTGATAACCGCCCAGACGTTCAATGACAAGTGCATGTGCCTGGGGAACTATCTTTACACAGGATGAAACAATGATCAGTGCAAAAATTATCAACAGTGCAATTACTAAAAACCCGATTCCATTCTCCATTCTCTATTCCTCCTTCATCAAATACTCTGTGATTGCCCACAAATAATATATTACTTTCTTTCTAGATAGTTTATACCTTTTCTTTTACCATTAATTTCACGCCACTGATTTCTACAATCTCTACATGAGCGTCTCTGGGTATCGCTCCTTCTCCTATGGAACGGGCCGACCATTCCTGGCCATCCACACTGACCTGTCCCTGTGCCCTGAGATTATCAATATCCTGAATGACAACCGCTGTTTTTCCCAGCAGGCTTTCCGCATTGGTACGGGTTCTGTCCTTATTGAGAAATTCAACTGCAAGAGGCCGTGTAAGGGCCAAAAGCAGCACAGACACCACCACAAACAAGATAACCTGAATTACCAGATTTGCTCCCATCAGGCTTGCAAGAAACGCTGCCAGAGCTCCTCCCGCAAACCAGATCGTTGTCAGCCCCAATGTAATAATTTCAATCACTGCCATTACAACAATTACGATTAGCCAGAAAATACCATCCATAAAGCCTCCTCCTTTCAGAGTTCTTCATTTCTGTAGTTATATTACTATATTTTCCCTAAGATTACAATCTTTAATCAGAAACTCTGTATATATTACTCCGGCGGTTAAATATTGACGAATTTTAACCGCCGGAGTAATACAAAAAAAGAAGCTGTGCATTTCCTGCGCCAGCTTCTTTTCTCCGCCGTATTCTTTCTAAAAATAAATTCACATCCTACGTTACAGTAACTTTCACCTGTTTGTAAAGCCCATTCTGTGCATAAATGAAAATATGGCAGCTCTTCCCTTTTTGAATTCCTTTCACTTTGCCTTTGTTTGTCACTGTGGCAACTTTAGGATTCGAAGACTCATAACGGAATTTTGCTATATGGGTCTTAAATGAACCTTTTCCTTTCATCTTCAGCTTTGGCTTTAGCGCCAATGTTTTCCCCTTCTTTACCGTCACCTTACTTTCACTGATGCTGATTCCAGAAGGAACCTTATAGTTCCCGCCGCTGGTACTGGCATGGACAGAAGCAGAAGTGGCGATAATGCGCTTTTCTTTGTAAATTACTTTATAAGCAGTTACTACATATTTATAATAGGTGCCTTTTTTCAGTTTCGTGTCCTTATAAGATTTCTTAGAGGCAGACAGGGTTTTTAAAAGTTTCATTTTTTTGCCGCACTGGGCTCCATATATCATATAACCAGAAGCGCCTTTCACCTTGTTCCACGAAATGGCCACAGATTTCTTCCCGCCTGCTGCCTTTGGTTTTAAAACTTTAAATGCGCTTCCCTTTATGTCTTTTTTGTCTGTATTTGCCGAAGTGACCGCTTTTTGAGAATCTGAAACTGAAACGGTGCCCGCCTGTGCCTGTTTCTTTGCCTCTGTCTCTTTCTGCCTGTTAAATTCTTGCTCTGCGTCTGTAAGCTTCTTTAAAGTTCCCGCTGAAACCAATGTCTTCTGGGCAGGTGTTAATGCGTTATATGCAGTTCTCGCCTTCTTAATTTTATTCTCACATGCAGGCGTATTGCTGACCTGCCCAATGGCGTTAATCAGTGCGGTTACTCTCTCCGCCGCTTTCTGGTCTGTATGATCCTCTGGTTCCTCTATCTGTGTTCCGTATTTGTTAATTTTAAACGAGCAGTGGGACAATGATACTGGTTTTGACGTAATCATTTTGCCGTCCACCATGGCAAGGTATCTGCCTGGATAAGCTGCGCTCTCAAAAGATACGCCATCCGAACCATCCAGCGCTTTTACTGTCTTATAGCTCATCATGGCTCCCATAGTACCCATATTATCAGAAGCCAGCCTGGTTTTCCTGCTTTCGCTTTTGATGAAATACCCTGTTAAATTCGTGGACTGGATGGAAACGTAATAGTCCGCATTTTCCCCTTCTGGAACTTCTCTTGCAGGCACAATTTCCCATTGGGTATCATATCTGCTTTCTTTCTCATAGCCCTTGACATCCATCTGGTATACTCCCTGGCCGCCGCCATTTGCGCCTACCACATATTCTTGGGTATTGCCCACAGAATCATGCCCAAGATATTGATTGTCAGAAGTGCGTATCACACTGGCGGTTCCTCCAATCCCCAGGGACAGATCCGGCATCATCTCAATGCTGCCGTCCTCCTGGAATGTCATTTCCTGGATGCAGACGCTGCGGTTTCCGCCGTTGCCTCCTGGAAGCGCTCCATTGTGATAAATAAAGTATGTCTTACCGTTAAAATCAATGACTGATGGATGGTTTGTATTGGATGTCAGAGTATTTTCCATAATCATACCTTCAAATGTCCAGGGACCAAATGGATCATCGGCTGTTGCATACCCCATTTTCTCTGCCCATCCCCAGGCGGCAAACATATAATATTTGCCATAATACTTTCCATTCTCATCCTGCCTGCGATACAGCCAGGGCGCCTCCGTAAATCCTTGATTCGGCTGGGTATTGGCAAAATTAATATATTTGATGTCATGGCTGTCGCTTCCCGTATGGTCTATGGTAATCTTTCCATCTCCGTTTCTGTCCTTAATACTTACCATGTCCTCATTTAATTCTGCGATAAAGCATGTTGTATTTCCCCACATAAGATAGCGGTGCTCAATTCCATCTTCGTCCGTGTCAATCCATACCGTGGGATCAATGTCATGATGCCCGGCATTGCCAATCCCCTCAACCCAGGTGTCCGCCCCTTTTACAAGAGGCTCACTGGTTACTGTATACGGCCCGCCCGGCTGATCCGCCACTGCCACGCCGATTGCATGGGTTGTCCTGTCCGAGGGCGTGCAGAAATAGAAATAGTATTTTGTTTCCCCCGTTGTTTTATTTGTATAAGGTGTCATCTGGCTTGCCCACGCATCATTGGAAGTGGTTCGCCATGGTATATCGGACTGCCTCATAAATAAACCTTCATGGGTCCAGGTCTTTAAATCTGTAGATGTATAGTACTGCCAATCCGGTATATTGTAATAATTGCCGTTATTGCTGCCTGGAATACCGTTATCATGGCCCACCACCAAATATACTTTGCCGTCAATTACAACTGCCGCCGGATCCCCGCAATACATGCGGTTTCCATCTTTATCCTTCCCTGTAACAGGATTCCCGCCAGAACTCTTCTCTATCATCTTTGGCTCTGCTGTAACCTCTGCAGAAAGCATTCCGTCTGTGGCAGAGGCATTATGTTTCACTGCATATGCTCCCTGGCTGCCTGTCAGCTTCACCGTACCGTCTTCTAACACTGCCGTATACGTCTGGCCATTTACCGTTACCTGTGTTCCTTTTACATCGCTTACAGAAACAATGATCTGTCTGCCGTCAGCTCCCTGATAAGTTCCCGCCGCCATCTGGGCCGTCAATGCATCTCCAACTGGAAGATAACCTGCTTCAAACTCCTGTATGCGGGATGCGTCTGTCACATCCTTTACTGTCAACTGGTAATAAGCTGTCCCCGCCTTCGCCGTAATATCTTTGGTAAAAGCTGCTGTTTCCATAGATCCTGCTTTTGTTTCCCCGCTAATCTGCTGCGTCTGCTCTGCGACCGTTCCATCTGCCCCATAGCCCGTGACACAGTACACAAGGATCCTGCTGGTTCTGCTGTAATTTGTAATCCTTGTCTTTACTGAAACTGTTCCCTGAACCGCCGCCGACAATACCTTCGCCCCATTTTGAGAAAAATCTGTTTCCATCAGCAAACGGTTAGAATCAGAGGATATTACCTCTTTGCTTTCAGCAATTTGATCAATTTCTTCATCATTCAACGCTCTTCCATAAATTCGGAAATCATCCATCATTCCTAAAAAGCCTTCGCCTGCCCCCCAATTTCCATGTCCGATCCAGGTATTTGCCTCTTCCGTCATCAGCCGGCTGATGTCAATCTGGTGCGTATCGGATGATGCCAGTTCACCGTCCACATACACCTTTGTACCCCCTGCCTCGTATACCACAGCTACATTTCTCCACTCAGAAAAATCATCCTGTAACGTCAGTATGCTCTTTCTGGCAGAATTATAATGCCGCTCCGCCATAATTTGATTTGTATTCACACCGCCTACTGCTAAGAACTTTTCTCCTCCATTGTATATCTGCCCCTCGCTGACAGACAGCGGCGTTGTCATGAACGCCCAACTGGTATTGCTTGTATTGGAAGTCTTAATCTGAAAGCTAAACGTCGCCGCTGATTTTCCAGCTAGAATTCCTTTGGGAAGCTCCAGGTAATTGCCAGCCGCATATTCCGCAATAGAAAGAGCCTTTGTACCGTCTGGCCCTTCTGTATATTTAATGTTCCCATGTTCCGTAACTTTCCCTCCAATATCCGCCCCAAAGGATCCTGTTCCCGTTCCTTCTTCGTCAAAAGTAAGACGCATAAGCAAGTCCGCATCATCTGTCAAGACAGGCGGATTCACTGGCGGGCTGACCGGATTCTCTTCTGCCGACACATGGACCCCAGGTAAAAGTCCTGCCAGCATTGCCGCTGTCATAACGCCGCTTATCATTCTTTTCCATTTCATCCTTTTTCTCCTTTCCTCTTTACCCTCAGTGTGCCTTTGTCCGGCACTCCTTTTATTTTACTATCTTTTATCTTTCTACTCTTCCTATCGATTTCTGTCAATATTTCTAAAAAAACAGGGCAAAAAATTATATAATCTTCACAGATTTTTCACTTTCTTTTTGCCAAAGCGCCGATGGCGCCTTTACCGTCCGTATCCTAATACAAATACATTTCAGAATAACTGCTGAACAAAAAAACAGAGCAGCCATTACGACTGCCCATAAAAATTATCTATATTGAATTTTGTGTAAAATCCTATTGCTCTCATTTAAAAAAATACATGGTTGCCAATTACAATTCCCTGCGCAGAACCTGCGCGTCTGAAACTGGTAGCTCCGCCTATATTGCTGGCGCCGCTGATGGCTTCCTGCGCCGCCTGCAGGCAGCTTCCGCTTACGCCGTTTGCCATTACGCTTGCCAAAGCGCCGCTGGAAGCCGGGGTAAACTGCCCGCTCTGGTAAATGACTCCGGAAATGCTTCCCGCATAACCTGCACGGACACGGTTCATAACAACAGCTCCAACTGCAAGCTGCCCTTCATATGGCTCGCCGCCTGCTTCGCACTGGATCAATGCTCCTAACAGAGTTACCTCATCGCTGGAAGCTGCCGCCCCGCTTTGCTGAGAGCTGGCCTGCTGCTCTGCTGCTTTCTCAGCCTCTGCCGCAGCTATCATTGCCTGCTCTTCCTCAATGGAAATGGCTTTTCCTGTTTCCAGCTCTACTGTCACATATTCAGCGCTGATATAACCTGTCTGATCATCCACGGTTACAGGTACCCAGCCGTCAGTCTGTTCCGCTTCTTTATTTACTTTAATTTTTCCTTCTTCTTCCAGTACGTCCAATATTTTTACATCTTCTTCTGCTGAAGGAGTTTCCCTCACCCTAACTCCGCCAGTAACTGCAGTTGCATACGTAGTTCCAAGCTCATTTGCAAGGGCTTCTGCCTTAAGGCCTGTAACACAGAATTCGTTCTTTACATATCCTTCAACGCTGCCAGAACGGATTTTTGTCCATTCCTCTCCTCGTTCCAGAATGTCTGCAGACGCTCCTTTATGGAGCTTGCCTGCAAGCTCCGCTTCTTCGGACGCTTCTGTACGCACATTTAAATATTCTTCAACAGTTGGCATTAACTTCTCTGCCCACGGAGAAACTTCTTGGCTCGCAGTCTCAACCAATTGATTTTCTTCTTTTTTATTTCCTTCTTCAGGCTCTTTTGCCTTTTCTTCTTTTTCGGACTTTTCAAGCTCTGCCGGCTTCTCTTCTTTTTCAAGCTCTTTTGCCTTCTTCTCATTTTCGGGCTTTTCAGAACTTTTTTCTTTTTCTGGTTTGTCTCTCTGCTCCGGCTCCTGTTTCCTGTTTTCCTTTTCCGGTTTTTCTGCTTTTTCTTTCTGTTCTGGTTCTGCCGCTTCTTTGTCCTTCCTGGACTTTGCCGACTTCTCTGCCTTCTCCGCTTTCTTAATTTCCTGCTGAATATCGTTAGACTGCTCTGCAGTAATTGCTGCCGCTACTAGATTGCTCTTTCTTTTTACCTTTATTACATGTTCATTACTGTCTTCTTTCGGTTCCGCTGTCAATTCTACTATCTGGCTATCTAGAACTGAATAGGCTGGTGCATTAACAGGAACTGCTGAAAATGCCAGAGCCAATGAAAATGCTGCAACCACTCCGCTTTCCATAACCTTCTTATCGAATTTCATGTTGACCTCCTGAGAAATAAAACAACTTTGTTACAAGTTTGTAATTATAATTAAAAAAATCATTCAAAAATATTAAAGTTGTTACAAACTTATTACACTATAGCAAAATTTTTGTAAATTGTCAAGAGCATGGTTATTGGAAAAATCTAACTAATTTACCTGGCTTTTCTGGAGCAATTTATGTTAATAGTACCACAAAAATGAAATCTTTCTTACTATGATTATAAAATTGACTTTGAGTCTTTCTATTTATAATGCCCAATGTGAAAAAAAATATTTATGAAACAAATTGAAAAAGAACTTCCGAAATAATATCGGGAGTTCTTTTTCATTTCAATCATTATAGTCTCTTTAATAATTCTTCTCGTTCTGATTCAAAACCAGGTTTGCCAAGCAAAGCAAACATGTTGCGTTTATAGCTCTCTACGCCTGGCTGGTTAAAGGGATTTACACCCAGAAGGTAGCCGCTGACTCCACAGGCAAATTCAAAGAAATAGAACAACTGTCCAAGATAAAATTCATTCTGCTCTGGAATCTTAACCATAAGGTTTGGAACATTCCCATCGGTGTGAGCCAAAATGGTTCCATTCATTGCGCTTTTATTTACAAAATCCATATCTTTTCCTGCAAGATAATTCAAACCATCCAAATCAACAGGTTCTTCCTTCAATTCTACTTTGCAGCGTGATTTTTCCACATTTAATACTGTTTCAAACATAATCCGGGCGCCGTCCTGAATAAACTGTCCCATGGAATGAAGGTCTGTGGTCAAATCCACAGACGCCGGGAAAATTCCCTTCTGATCCTTTCCTTCACTCTCGCCGTAGAGCTGCTTCCACCACTCTGAAATATAATGAAGGCTCGGCTCATAATTTGCAAGCACTTCTACGCCTTTGCCCTTTCTCAGCAGAATATTGCGCACAGCCGCATACTGCATCGCGTCATTTTCTGCAAAAGGCTTGTTCAATGCAAGTTCTCTTCCTGATGCTGCGCCCTCCATAAGCTTATCAATATCTGCTCCGCTTACTGCAATTGGAAGCAGGCCCACTGCTGTCAGGACTGAGAATCTTCCTCCTACGTCGTCAGGCACTACAAAGCTGTCATAGCCTTCTTCTGTTGCAAGGTTCTTCAAAGCTCCTCTTGCTTTATCTGTAGTTGCGTAAATTCTCTTAGCCGCCTCTTCTTTGCCATATTTCTTTTCCAGCATTTCCTTAAATACACGGAATGCAATGGCCGGCTCTGTGGTAGTTCCAGATTTTGAAATAATATTTACTGAGAAATCACGGTCACCGATTACTTCAATCAAGCCTGACAGATAATTGCTGCTGATGCTGTTGCCGGCATAATAAATCTCCGGCGTCTTGCGAACTTCTTTGGACACATTGTTGTAAAATCCATGCCTCAAAAATTCGATGGCTGCCCTTGCCCCCAGATAAGAGCCTCCGATACCAATTACAACCAACACCTCAGAATCGCTCTGGATCTTTGCTGCCGCTTTCTTGATCCGGTCAAATTCTTCTTTATCATAATCTACCGGCAAATCCAGCCACCCCAGGAAATCATTTCCGGCTCCTTTTTTTGATACAAGCAGTTCCTTTGCATCTTCTGTCAGCTTTGTCATATAAGAAACTTCTTCCTGGCTGACAAAACCGGCGCTTTTTCCGTAATCAAACGTTACTTTTTCCATGATACCCACTCCTTTGTTCATATAATTGTTACAATTTTCCATTACAGAATAAGTTTAGCAAATCTCCTGCATTTAGTCAATGATTCTAAGACAAGCCCAATATAAAAAATATCTGTTGCACTTTTTAGCCTTGGATAGCGAAACTACTTCTAAAAATCATGAAAAATATTCCTGCAGTACCGCATTGAACACCTCTTCTTCCTGCTTAATGCGCTCCTGCGCCTGTAACTCATTCTCTTCTTCTTTTCTCGTGCTCTGCACTGGTTCTGGCTGTACTTCTGAACTCTCTGGCTGCTGAGGTTCTTCTTCCTGCAAAATCACGTCAAAATATGCCTGTATATTTTCCGTGATGCTTCCGAGGCTTCGATTCAGCCTTTTTATCTGTCTTAAAATCCCTGCCAGGAAAATTATAAGAACCAGGCTCATCAAAATAAGAACCGCCCCTGTCAGGATCTCATTGTAGCTTTGTAAAAAATTAATTATTTTTTCCATATAGCATGTCCTCCTTCCTAACTGCTATTATAAATATTATTTTCTAATCTGTGAAGTGGGAAGCCCCTTTTTTTCGTCGCATGTTTCGCCTGTATTCGACCCGGAAATCCCTTGACTTTTTGGTGGAACAGTATAAGATATAGATAGTGTGGGTCTGCTCCAGAGTGTATTTGAAAAAAGCCCTTGGCAGAATCCTGATTGTGAAAAGGCATTAAGAATGGAGGAAACTATGAAACGAATTGTTTTAACAGGCGGCGGGACCGCCGGACATGTCACCCCAAATATGGCTCTGATTCCCCGCCTAAAAGAACTTGGATATGAAATCCATTACATCGGCTCCTACGATGGTATTGAGCGAAAACTCATCGAACAATACCGCATTCCATATTATGGAATTTCCTCCGGCAAACTGCGCCGGTATTTTGACTGGAAGAATTTTTCAGACCCTTTTAAAGTTTTGAAAGGCTATGCACAGGCGCGCGCCCTTTTAAAAAAATTGAAACCCGACGTTGTTTTTTCCAAAGGGGGATTTGTATCAGTTCCAGTCATAATGGCTGCAAATCACCGGAAAATTCCGGCAATTATCCATGAATCTGATATCACACCCGGACTTGCTAATAAACTTGCCATTCCCCATGCTTCAAAGGTATGCTGCAATTTCCCGGAAACCTTAAAATATCTTCCGGCTGAAAAAGCAGTTTTAACTGGCTCACCCATCCGTAAAGAACTTCTTTCTGGGAACCGCCTGAAAGGCCTTGACCTCTGCCATTTTAAAACGGATAAGCCCGTGATTCTTATCATCGGCGGAAGCAGCGGTTCACAGTTTATCAATGAAATGGTGCGCGGCATTCTGCCCGAGCTTCTAAAAACCTGTCAGGTACTTCACTTGTGCGGCAAAGGAAATTTGGACGCTTCTCTAAAAGACACTGACGGATATGCCCAGTTCGAGTATGCCAACCAAGAATTGAGTGATCTTTTTGCCGCTTCGGATCTGGTGGTTTCCAGAGCCGGCGCCAATGCCATCTGTGAATTATTGGCTCTGAGAAAGCCCAATATTCTAATTCCTCTTTCCGCCAGCGCCAGCCGGGGAGACCAGATTTTAAATGCACGCTCCTTTGAGCGCCAGGGTTACAGCATGGTCATTGAGGAAGAACAGTTAAATGAATCTGTACTATTGGATGCAATCCACAAACTGTTCAAAGAGCGGAGCCTCTATATCCATGCCATGGAGAAAAGCGAACTGCTTAATTCTGTAGAAACTGTAGTACAATTGATCGATCACGCTGCCAGGAAAAATAATAATACATAATTCGTCTGCAAAATCAGGCTGGGAATTAACCCAGCCTGCATTTTCTTTGCTATCTGCACTGCTCTAATGTGATCTGAATATTTCCATCTGGTTTCTTCGTTGTCTGCTGATACTGATATTCAAACGGATCCGCCGCCATTCCCACATAATACCCATTGCGGTACACAACGGCGCGGTATGTGGCATTCTCATTATAAACCTTAAATGTTACGATATGTCTGGTTCCAACGTTCTCCGTCTCATTTTCGCTGCAATAGGTATCATATGCAACTGGCAATTGCGTAACTGCATCGTAAAGTACAATCATGTCATAAAACTCATTGTCTCTTGTCTCATTCTCAAAACTATAAGCCACCGTAATCTCACGCATAAAATCAGTCTTTGTCGATTCTGGAACAATATGAAACGCATAAGAATACCGTTCAATGCTGTCCGTAACACTAAAATACCCAAGAGCGTCGTCTTCTCCAAAATATGTTCTGTCCACATCGAGAAACTCTGTTGTACCATCCTGTTTGACAACGAACATTTGCGTCTGGGCATAAATGGCATAATTACCCATAGCAACCTCAGCATTCGTCTCCCAGTAAATCCTGTCATGTTCATTTGAATGCATTTCATATCTTCCGATTCCAGCAAAATGTCCATCCAATTCCTTTACAAGCTCACGATACTGGTCACACATCCCTTCCGCATATCTGCTCTCATCTAATTCATCTTCTGAAAGATCTAAAGGCGAAGGCAAATAATAATCAGAAACCTCGTATGCGTACACAATTGCATGTTCCGGCAGTACTGAGACGCTGCTGCTGTCAGCCCCGCCTGTCCTGGTCAGGTTTTCCTGTAAAATTACTGCTGAAATCGTTGCGCCCGGCTTATTCGTTGTTTCTACCTTCACAGCGATATCCTCACTGCTTCCATTTACGACTTGTATCTCTTTCTTAATCGTCTGAAACGGCTTTCCCTTGCTGGTTCCCAACATGCTGCAGCGTGCCACAAGGGTATAGGTTCCATCTTCTTCAATGACCGCATTTACGCCGTCCACAAACTGAAATGCCTTGGTATCTCCATTTACATCACCGTGGCCCATACGCTCGATCCCACATAACCGCTTTTGTGCGTCATAAAGATAAATAACTGCATCTATGGTGCCTGCCTGATCATCTACCACCGCATTTCCGTCGGCATCCGTCAGCGTACCGCTGACCCGATGTTTTGCAATGCGCTGATAACGTACATTCTGTTTATCCTGTCCACTGGTTTCCTCATAATTATAAGTAACGGTTGTTTCACCATACTGAATCAGGCTAAACGTCTCCTCATAACTGCTCTCATATCCATTGACCTCCACACGGATGGAGTAATCGTCCCCTTCGTCCAGACATTGAAATGCCGTTTCCGTGTCTGGAATATCAATGCGAAATCCTGCCTGACCTGCTGCCAGCGTCTGGTCTTCTTCCGCGGCTTCATAAACCCCTAACGTTACATCTCCTTTTTTCAACGTCACCGACTTGAACGAGATGGAATTATCTGAAATTTCACTAAAAGCGTTTGCAGGTATCTCTACGCAGTTGATGTTTGCTGTGCCCTTTACCCTGAAATTAGAACTTTCTGTTCCTGTGGCATCCGCCCTGGTAAAGAAAAGCTGGTTATTTTCGGCTTTTTTAAATGCTGCTGTCTGCTGATCCAATTCTCCCAGGATCAAATCCCCTGTCAGTTCCATACAGTACTTGGTTCCCTGCTGCAGACGGCTTAACGTTAATTTATGTGATGCGCTGATTCCTTCTGCGTTTTTCTCCACCGTCATGCCGATTGGATTGCCCGCTTCGTCTTTGGAATTCCGCAGATAGACCTTTACGTCTCCTTCCACCTGGAACACTTTGTACTCTACAGGCTCTATTTGAACTGTTTTTTGGGCTGTGCCTTTGATATCTGTGACTCTGGCCAGTTTATCCCCTGACGTCTGCGTCATCTCCAGTTTCTTCAGCGAATTTGTACCAGAGCCGATTGCTGTCTGCGTATGGATTTCCTTGGTAAAAGGTATTGTTACTGTACAGCGCGCCTCATCAAGGACTGCAAGACCTTTACTGTCCACAGTCACAGGCACGATCATATACGCGTTGACAGAATCATCCACAACAAAATAATATGTGCCTTGGGGCAATGCAGGACTGCTATTCGCCTCTCCAAAAAATCCCGCCGCTATCAAATCTCTGGGGTTTTCCATCTTACTGATTTTTACCGTCTCGCTGCTGTCATCCACAAGAGTGTCTGTAAATTCCGCCATTTTTAAAACGGTAACTCCGTCTGGAGCCAGCAAGGAAAGCTTATACTTCGCTGTCCCAAGTCCAGCAGCAGTTCCTGTCACATTTGCCGCTGCCGTCTTATTTGCTGTTCCAGATCCTGTAGAGATATAGTTCTGATTATCCCAGGACAAGAGACAGCAAAACTCTTTCCTATTAGCCTGATTGATGTTTGTATAAGTCTCTGGCACTTTCTCCAATATAAGATCCCCTAGACTGGTATCTGCCTGTCTTTCGCTTAACGCCTTGCCTTCGCTTACGCTCTCTCCATAAACGTCCGTCAAATTATTTAATGTCACTGGTTTTTTCACTACCACCCGATAGGAATTGGATTTGTCATTACTAAGATAATTCTCGTCTCCTGTTTCAAATCGATGTATATGCTGAGGCAGTTCCTCTTGGCCCTTATATTCGTCCACAACTGCTGCAGCGTTTGCAAACACATATTTTCCTTTTGTCTCAGAAGCGTCGCTGGAAATCACCTGAGCAATGGTAGTCCAGTCAGAATCATCACTTTTACACTGCAATTCAACAACTGCTCCGCCAAGAGCAGAAACCGTACCGTCAATCTTACCTTTTACATAGCCATAAAGGTAAAGGGTATCCAAATCCTGTTCCGACATGGTAAAATTTACTGCCACTTTTTTTCCAGCAGATACATCCATGGCGCCGCTGTAAACTGCATTCCAATAAGTACCTTCCGGATCAGAAGCCGTGACCTCTGACGCCCGGCTGGTACCCAAATCAATAAAATAATAACCGTCTCTGTCTGTAACCGCATGATAACTGCTTCCCACGCTGATTTGAATACCTGGAAGCCTCTCGCCCTTTTTATTTACTACATATCCTTCGATACTTTGGGAAGTGGCCGTTTCGCGATACGAAACCGTCGGATATTCCTCTCCTTCTTCGTTGGGATATCCTATAAAACGCATACTTACCGCAGAAGGACTAATCAAATAATAATCTCCTGTGGCCGCATTGTTTTTTGTGATTAAAGGACAGGGATCTTTACTGCTTCCTTCATCTGTTCCTGCCGGATAGGTTACAGTGCTAAATGTCAGCTTAGCAAAACGCCGGTCTTCTGCAGGAACACATTGTTCAAAGCGTAAAGGCGCCTCCCTGGTCTCCTCCCCCCGTTTTCTTATAAGCAGGCTCATTGCGCGTATGGAGGATGATTCAGATGCATCTATCTCATGCCCGGATTCGAGTGACACATCCAGCGCCGCCGTAAAATAAAAACTTCCGTCTGTATTTACATGTTTTACAAGCCTTCCACCTGGCTTTGATTCTGCAAGAACTGTCTCCTGCCGAACCGTTACATATATTTTTTCAGTTATTTCAGACATATCCTTTGCAGACACCTCAATCTCAGCCGTTCCTGCGCCAACAGCAGAAATTGTCAATTTATGATGATCCTGCGGTGTAATAGAAACTACCTTCCCGCTTTCTGCCTCCGGCTCCTGCGCCGTCACAGCAAAATCCAGTTCTTTCACAGTGGCACTTCCATTAATTGGCTCTGCTTCAATGGAAATTTCCTGACCCACATATAACTCCTGTGAATAAATGCCCTCCACTTGCTCCAGAGAAGTGATTCGGATACCTTCCACCAGCTCTGCGTAAGAAGTTTTAAGTTCCTGTCCTTCCGCAGATCCATCCGCCAGACCGCCGGCAAATGACGCAAGCTGATAGGTCAGCGCACCGTTTCCAGACTCCAAAATAACATGTCCTACGCTGCCAATCCGATAGGATGCCGTGCCTTCTATGCTGTCATAACTTCCTTCCACGTACTCTGCATCAAAGGAATATTCCTTTGACTTCAGATTAATTACACTTCCCTTTAGCTCCTCCTCCTCAATTTCATGTTCTGAGCCTTTCCTTAAAGATACAGTAAATTCATAGATATCCCCCTTCTTAAAAATCGGGGCAGGATTACTTACCAAAATCATATCTTTCTTCACATGAAACCAGATACGTTTTGTTACGCTTGAATGATCTCCCAGAGAAGAAACAATGACAGAAGCAATCCCCGTTTTGACACTTTTCACATAAACACTTCCCTCATGAATTTGCTCTACGGTAAGGACACTGTTATCAGAACTGCGAAAAGAAACTTCCGCCCCTATGTCCGATTCTGCGGTAATTTCCTGCTGCTGTCCTGCAAATAAGTCATATGTTTTCTCTTGTTCATTATAGACGGCATCCCCCTCTATGGATGTTATACGAATCTCCGATGTCTGTGGTTTTACATGAACTTCGCAGGAAGCCTCAAATCCACCGTTCTTTGTCTTTACAGTCACGATGGCCAAACCTGTTTTATGGGCCTGAACCTCGCCGCTGTTTGTCACAGTCGCCACTTCTTCGTTACTGGAAATAAAAATGACTTCATTATTCCAGGCGTCTTCTGGAAAGACAGAAGCTTTCAAACGCACATTTTCTTTGGGGTATATGCTGATATTGCTGGCATTTAGCATAACGCTGGACGCTTCTGTCACAACCTTTACCTGACAGTCTGCTGTAATTTCCCCGCACGTTACCGTAATCTTTGCCGTTCCGTTTGCAATTGCTGTCATAAGCCCCCTGTCGTCTACGAAAACAATTTTGTCATCGGAACTGGAGTAAGAAACCTCCTGATTTGTGGCCGTTCTGGGCAGCACCGTAGACACCAGTTCCGCTTCGTGTCCTTTATTCAATGTTATCGACGCCATATTCAATTTGATCCCTGTTACTGGAACTTCCTGAACAGTCACTTTCACAGAGCAGACCGCCGTCTTCCCTCCTGCTGCCGCTGTGATCTTTGCCGTCCCCTCTGACGCAGCCGTAACTAGCCCTGCCGGACTGACTGTGGCCACTGCCGAATTTGAACTGGAAAAACGAACGGTTTTATCCTTTGCGTTGTTAGGAAGAACTTTTGCCGTAAGCTGTGCAGACTCCCCTGCGGAAAGTGAAAGTTCTGTTTTATCCAGTACCACAGATGAGACGTTTACCGCTTGGGGCGCTTCCTTTGCCACCTTCACCTTCATATAAGCCTTTTTTGGC
Source organism: uncultured Lachnospiraceae bacterium (assembly GCA_950097145.1). Taxonomy (GTDB): domain Bacteria; phylum Bacillota; class Clostridia; order Lachnospirales; family Lachnospiraceae; genus Petralouisia. The sequence continues at coordinate 41,814 of CATNCF010000008.1, read as the reverse complement.
TTTTTATTCTTGCCTTTTACCGTTGCTGTGATCTTCGCAGTTCCTGGTTTTACGGCTTTGACCACGCCTTTTTTGGTAACAGTGGCAACTGTCTTATTCGAAGATTTATAGGAAACACTCTTTACTGCGGCTGTGGGTTTGCACACTGCTTTTACCGTAATTTTCTTTCCAGCCTTCATTTGATAGGTTTTCTTCGTATAATTTTTCTTTCCCACCTTTAATGCAACAGATTTAACACTGTTTGCAGAAGCTGCAAAAACTGTTAAATCCAAGCCGGAACACAGCATAAACGCCGCCATCAAAAAACACGCCATGCGTCTCATTCTCCGTTTCATAAACATATTCTCCTTTCACTGCTTGATTCCTTCCCCATTTTTCACTCAAAAACTGTCACTTTACACACAATAATCGTGATATTATCTATTCCGCCTTTGCTCAGCGCCTCACTGCATAACTGTTTTACCATTTGCCGCACTGGCTGCTTTTTTGCTAAAATCCCGCCGATTTCATATTCGGACAAAAGGTCTGTCAGACCGTCGGAACAAAGTAAAAACAAATCCCCATCCCTGACGTTCACTTCTCCTATGTATGGTTCCAGTAAAAATTCCTGTTCCGGTATCCCTAAAAACTGGATCAATTGCGGTTTCCTGCCCTGAATCTGATATTGCCTGAGCAGTGCTTCATCCGTATGTTTTTCTGAAATCAGGTGCATTCCCCCCTCCCGAAACAGAAAAGCCGGACTGTCCCCCACATTCACCAGATGCACCTTCGCATCTTTGAATATTAAAACTGTGGCTGTGGTCCCAATTTGTCTGAACTTTCCTTCCTCTGCGGTTTTACAGACCTTCTCATTTAAGAACCGGATAAAATCCTTAAGCCCCTGTTTTGTCAGATCATTTATGGGATACTCCGAAACGGCTTCTACAGCGGCGTATGACGCTATTTCTCCTGCCTGCTCTCCCCCCATTCCGTCAAACACCCCGTACACCCGTCGTTCTGCCGTATCTGCTTTGTCTGCATACGGCTCCTTCATACTGTAATGCTCTAACGATTCATATTGCCCGCAATAATAAAAATTATCCTCGTTATTTCCCCGGACATATCCCATATGACAGATGCAGGCAGAATCCACCGCACAGTTCCCAACAAGCGTCCTTTTCTTCTCCCTTTTACTAAAAACAGCATTCAAAATGCCCATACGTTATTTTACCCTCACCTTTTTCACCGCGCTCCATGAACTGTGGTATGTTTTTTTCCCAGCTTTTTTATAAGAACGCATTCGAACATAATATGTCTTTCCATTTTTAAAACCGCCCCCTATGGTACTTGTCTTAGATTTTGGGCAAGAACGGCTCATTGCATTCCTGAACTTTGCGTCCATAGCGATACTGAGTTCATACCCATCCACGGTCTTGTCTTTTTTCCATTTAATCTTTATCATATTAGAATATGGAGAAACGCAGCCTGTTACTTTTACTTTTGGGGGAAGCACTGTAACGGACACTTTCTTTTGGACCTGTTTATATTTCGCGGTGGCGGATGCTTTTATAGTAATTGTGGCCGTTCCGCATCCTTTTATAGAGACTTTTCCTTTCGCAGAAACCTTCGCCACCTTTCTATTACTGGTATGATACGTCAATTTTCCTTTTCCGCTTGCTTTCGCTTTCAGTGAAAATTCCTTTTTTCCATAATCCAATTTATAAGAAGACGAAACTCCTTTGATCGTTTGTTTTCTTTTTACCGTTCCGCCCCCATTGCTGCCTCCGGGTTTCTCACCGCCTTCTCCAGGATTCTCATTATTTCCAGAGTTCCCATTTCCTCCAGGGGGTTGATTGGTACTAGGATGATCGTTTTCTCCAGGCTTCTCATTTTCCCCTGGGTTCTCATTCTCCCCTGGGTCCTCACTGCTCCCCTCCTCCTGTACCGTCAATAAGGCATAATTGCTTTTTACCATACAAACTTCGTTACTGACCACACAATAATAGTACCTTCCATTTAAATCTGCTGTGACTTCATTTGAGGGAATTTGATAATTCGAAGAGTCTGCCCCTTCAATTGGGCTTCCCTGTTCACTGGTTGAGAACGCCTCATACCACTGATAGGTATAAGTATCTGGAACCCCCAAAGAAGCTTCAATAGAGAATATTACCGCTTCTTTGCTCTTTACTGTAACATCAGAAACATGACTGATGACCGGAGCCGCATAAACGATCTTCTCTTTCACTGTCAGCAGCGCATAGTTGCTGATTACGCTGTATGCCCCATTGCTGACCACACAATAATAATACCTTCCATCGTATTCCATCGTCACATCATCCGCAGATATCGTAAACGTGGAAGACGTTGCTCCTTCTATTGGACTTCCCTGTTCACTGATTGAGAACGCCTCATACCACTGATAGGTATAAGTATCCGGAACCCCGGAAGAAGCCCAAATAGCAAAAGAAGCCTCCTCTCCATCTTTTACTGTAACATCTGCCACCTTGCTTATGGCTGGCTGTTCATAATCCGCAGCAACAGCAGCGCTGCTGCTTACGCAAAGCAATGTCAGAATACAACAAAGCAAAGCGGCTAAAACATGTCTTTTCTTCCTTTGTCTCATGGCTCTTATCTCCTTCCTGCGCTATCGCTACTCCATCCAATTAAAATCGGGTTCCGGTGGAGCTTCAGGCTCCTGTGCAGGAGGTTCCGGCTCTTGCACTGGAATCTCTGGCACGGAAGGTTCCGGCTGTACGGGTACCTCCGGCACATACGTCTCTTGTCTGTTTGGCCGGGAAGATGGCTTTTCTTCCTCCTGCGGCTTAGGCCCTTTACTTACAACGAGATGGACTTCTGTACCCGGCTCTGCCATGCTGCCTGCCTCTAAGCTTTGTGAAATGACAATGCCTGCGTCCACATCTTCATCAAAAACTTCTTCCCAACTAAATTTCAGTCCGGCTGCCTCTAAATTTCCCTGAGCCTCCTCCAGTAACAACCCGTTTACCAGAGGAATCTTCACCTGTTTGGCGCCTAAACTGATAACATATTTTATCTCTGTCCCCTCCGGCACCATCCTATTTTTTTTCGGCTTTTGGAAAATCACAATGCCTGCCTGAACTTTATCTGAATATTTACTTTTTCCTTCTTTCGGGAATAAACCTGCTTCCTCTAAAGCCGCCTCTGCTTCCTCTTTGGTCAGGCCAACAAGATTTGGCGTCTTTACCTCTGTAATCTTTGGCGGTTTATACTGTGCTGCTATCTGTTCTGCCGCAGTCATATGTACCATTAGGGATTTCTGCTGTTGCTCCTGCTTCTGATTCATAGAAAAAAGGGTGAATCCAAAACCCAGAAGCACAACCGCTGCACTTCCAAAAGCTGCCAGAACTTTCCGGTTCTTAAATCTGCCGCGTTCTTCCGTAACAGAGTTTTTGTCCCCCTCCTCTTGCTGCTCTGGAACTTCCTGCTGTTCCTCGGGCAATGCCCCTTTTTCTGCATCTTTCACTTTGCCAGCGCTCTTGTCTTGCTCCGATACACCGTCTGCCTGTCCTGGAAAAAGCAGCACTATGGTTCCGTCTGGGTTTGGCTGTTTTTCCCGGGGCAGCTTCTTTGTCCCCTCATGTCTTTTCTCTGAATCCTCTTTCGGCTTTTCAACTGTTTTCTGTTCTTTCTCTTTTACATCCTCAGAGATAGCTTCCGGTGCATAATAAGCGGAAAGCACCGCTTCTAAATCTTTTCTCATTTCCGCAGCGTCATGATACCGCTGCTTTGGATCAAATGCACATGCCTTTAAGACCACTTTCACCAGCGCATCATTTTTTATGGATGGCGGCGGCAGAGGTTCTCCGCTAAAACGCCTTTGCGTCGCCCTTTCCCGTTCTGTGACCGTAATGGGCTGAGGGGCAGGGGGCAGGAATGGAGCTCTGGCATCATTTAAAAAACGATACAGCACTATGCCAAGAGAATACAGATCCACAGAAGCATTGTACTCCCGTCCAAGATAAATTTCCGGCGCCATATAGGTAAGCGTTCCCGTTTTGGTTAAGCCTGCAGAAGTCCGCTCAAGCTGCCTTGCAATTCCAAAATCCCCCAGCTTATAATGTCCCAGATCAGATAAAAAAATATTTTCCGGCTTAATATCTCTGTGAATGATATCATAAGTTCCGCACGTCTCCAAAGCCCGGCAGAGATCAATCCCAAGTTTCACCACATCCTGCTGTTTCAAAGGACTCTTATTGACACGCTCATAAAGGGGAGTCAGATATTCCATGCGGATATAAATATCCCATCCGATCCCATCTTGATGTGGAACCACCGCATGATCTTCATAACTAACGATATTGCTGTTCCCCTGCAGTTTTGACATCAGTGCGCATTCTTTTACAATATCCTCCACCATACTATAAAAATAACTTGTCACACTTTTCTCATCCATGCCTTCATTTCGGACAGAAACAACTTCTGCCTGGTTGGTGGGAATTGTCATCACCTTTAATGCAGAAACATAGGTATGTCCAAAATCTTCTTTGATTATCTTATATACTTTTCCATAAGATCCTGTACCAATTAGCTCTACGATTTTCCAGCCCCGCCAAATCTTTTCAATATCAATTTCCTGATCCATTGACTTTTCCTCTCCAAACAACTGAAAGATTTTTTACAATAGCTTCATCCCCTCTGCTGCCACATAATAATTCCTGTAGCCTTCCCCGTCATAATACACTCTCACTTCATCTCCGATATATGGAAGCTTTGGCTCTCCCTGAATGCATTTTGAAGCAAAGATATGAATCGTCCCATCCTTTGCTGTATATTTGCACAATATGGTATATCCAATATACACCTGGCCTTTTTCATCTACTTGAAGCCCCATCTGCCTTGCCATTTTCTCTGAAAGCTTCAAAAACCTCTGCGTCACAATGCCGCCCAGCTTGATCATCCCAATCAGCTCCACACCGCACGTCTTTGCCGTAATATACGTTCCCCCTGCAATTAAATTTCTTGCATTTTTTTCACTGTCACGCTTAAACTTGTGCAAGACGGCAGTTTCCGGCAGAATTTCATTGGTGTCCACATAATATCTGCCTGGCCGGTTCAAGTCCACGTATACTTTTATCTGATCTGACATAAGCAGGCCGGACGGATTATAGAGCAGCCGCCTGCTTTTAAAATGATATTCCCTGCCATAGCCGTCCGCATACCGGCACAAAATGAAATAGGGATGCATGGTAATCTGATCTACTGTAATCTCCTGACGCACATCCATCTCGATTTCTGTGATCTGCGCATACACGAACCTTCCAGCCGCAATCAAAGCTGCTTTTTTAGCTGCACTTGTTTTATACACAAGATAACAGATGAACGCCGTCAGCAGAAATACAAAACCTACCAGGCAGAACACGCCTGCAAAAAGCCCAAGTTCAGCAACAAGCGTCAAAGCAAGGGCGCCCGCTGATACCAAAGCCGCCCCTGCCGCGGCGAATATGATTGACAATATTTTTAAGATGCTCTGCCCATTCTTCATGCCTTTGCTTCATTCTCCTCTGCGGCTTTTTGTTCTTTTAGGACATTCTCTGTCAATGCCTTACGAAATGCCAGTTCCTCCTGATCCTGCATTCCCATATAGTAAATCCGCTCAATATCCTCCTCTTCAAAAAGATATAACTGATCACCGCCGAGATACCCCTCCGGGTACAGCACGCCTGAATACTTATGTACTTTCCCCTCACAGACCTGCACGCGTCCGATGATCATTAATTTTTTTTCTGCGCCTTTTAACAGCACAACTGAACCAATCGGTAAAAATTCTTTCATAATTGTTCCTCCTACCATAATCCAAAGTTTGACCAGTCTACTTTCAAATCAAAACCTACTCCAAGCAATGCGGAAAGGCTGGCGCCAAGCTCGACGGAATGGTTGTCTAATCCAGCTTTCGCTGTTCCGCCCACAGCCCCCGCCTTGCCTTCTAATGATGCTGAGACTTCAATACCCATAAAGGTAAAGCTTCCTTTTACTTCCCCTTTTGCAAGGTAAGCCTCCGCACCTGCTTTGGCCTGTGCGCCGATTACCGTTTTGCCATTATCGTTTTCATACACGCCAAAGCTGGCTTTCGCGGAGGCTTCTGCACCGATTACAGCTCCGGACGCTTTCACATTCGCATTGTATTTTTCAACGCCTGCCTGCGCTTTTGCAGAACCTTCCGCCACAGAAGCCTTTGCCTGTGCAGAACCTTTGATTCCAGTTGCTGTCGCCTGGCCTGACACCCCTGCCTGCGCGCTGACCACAGACCCGTTCGCTTTCATAGAGGCCAGACCTCCTAATGCGGAAGCCGATCCTGCGGCGCTCAAAACTGCTGCGGAAGCCTCCACTTTGCCTGACGCCTTCCATGCTTCCAGACTCCCGGAAGCGGATGCGGACACTCCGCCCACAGTTACTGATCCATTAGCGGCAAAAAGTCCGTCTTCCACATCTACGCCTCCCTTGCCTTCCCAGATTGACGCTTCAGCCTTTGCAGAGGCTTTCCCGTCTCCTGCGGATGCATCGGCAGATACATTTCCAAATCCGGCGGACGCATGATATTTCACAAATACTTTTGTGGCCTTACGGACAACCGCCTTTTCTGTATCTGAATACCGTTTTGACACATCGGTCAATACAGCCTCCATTGTATCCGCCGTTTTTTTGCTTTTGTCCAGGTTTGCCATGATCGTGCCCAAACTCTTTGAGATACTGCCATAAGAACTTCCAATCACTCCGTTTAAACTGCGGGAAACCGCCAAAATCTGCATATTATACAATGTCAGTTTCCCTGAAATTTCTTTCACAGTTCCTGCCTGTTTTTTTAATTTTTCCGAATCTACTTCAAATTCTGGCATAACATCCCTCCCTCTGTCTGTTGTTTCCTATAAGATAAAGATAATATATAAAAGCGAAGTAAAGACCCCAATGCCCGCACACAATAAAAATCGAAGAAATCTGTCTTTGATGTTGCGATTCACAATTTCTGCTGCGCCATCCCTTGAAATGACATAACGCACCTCCACATCGTCCCCTGTATTCAAACAATTCTTTTTACTTAAGTACCTTCCTGAATATGTTTGCCCCTGAACTACAAATGTCACATTGTAACTATAATATTTTGCTGCTGTCTGTAAAAGCCCATAATTTGAAGTCCTGCTTTCTCCGGCGCTGCCTTTTACTTTTGCCATGGTACGCTCTGCCCGTATGTACTCTTTTGTCCGAATGGCATCTGCTGTCACAAACAGCATAAGGAACAAAAGGGCCATTGCGGCAAACAGCGCTGCCAGCACATAACCAATCATAGCTCCCATATACGCTCCCTCTTATTCTGGCATTGGTTCTTCCTGATTTTTTTCTTTTCCTGTTACAAAATTTATCACGTTATTCACCACATTTTCCTTAAAATCATCTATCCATTCGTCTTTTATGCCTTCCAGCACTTTCTTTCCAGATATCTCAAATGTTCCTTTTGTATATGTTTTATCTAAAAATTCATCTACGGCCTGCACGTACTTATTATTTTTCACCGCATTTTTCACTTGTTCTATGCCATCCTTTATTGTACTGCCTGCTGGATAATTGTTGACAAAGTCATCTATCTTTTTGCCTATATTATTTTTAAATTCCTTATTAAAATCATCTATTTTCTTTCCTACAGCAGAAACTACATCGTCTCCCTTTTTAAAAAAATTTTTCACCAGATCTGCTGCTTCATCTGCATAATCTGCATTTTTAAACAATGCTTTCAATGCATCCCCCACTTCATCTCCATGCTTTAGGGCATCTCCCACTCCCGGAAGAATTCCTATCACGGTAAATCCCAATGCCACCCATTCTTCTGTTGTGGGGCCGTCATCAATCAGATGGTAAATATCCGCCACCAGATCTCTGACGTCTGCAATTTGGCCCGCATAGGGAACAAAACCTATTACAACACTTAGAACCGTCCCCAGAAGATTTCCGTCAACGTCTGCGAAGTCACCTGCTACGGCTTGATAAAGAGCTTCCAGAAAGTAATCCCATGGATTTTCTTCTCCGCTTCCTCCCCCGTTCTGCGGGCTGTTTGCTGCCGCATTTTGGGCATAAGCCCCGATTTCTTTCTCCGCCGACTGATAGAGAGTAACAATCCTTTTTAGTTTTTCGCTGAAATCATCTGCCTCCTGCTGCTGTTTCCTTATATCTTCCAAAATTGCCCGAAGCGCCGTCTTGATATATTCCGTACTGTCACCCAATTGACGCAGTGAATTCACCGTACTCTCTACCTGGTTTCCATAACTTTTAAGCTTATTAGAACAGCTCTTAAGTTCTCCTGCTGAATGCCTGGCCTTATCCGGCGCAATTTCAAATTCTGCCATCCCCTCACTCCTTCTAATTGTCCAAATTATCTTCCTTTAAAACCATCTGACGGAATGCCAATTCTTCAATATCCTGAAACCCAATAAAATAAATCATACTAATATCGGAACGGTTAAACACAAGAACATCACGCTCCCCCGTCACACCTTCTGGATAAAAACACCCCCGATAATCATATTCCAGGCCTTCTGACTGGCTGATTACCCTGCGTCCGGTAATCATCACTCTTTTTTTCTGCCCCTCTAGCAAAACAACGGATCCTATCGGCAAATATGTTTTGTTTTCCATCTCTGTCTCCTCTCAAATTCATCTAACATTCCTTTACAGAAAATGCCTCTCCCGCCATGACGATCTCATCTCCCCCCTTCAATTCCACAGCGTTTCCTGGTGCAATCTTTACGCCGTTCACACAAGTCCCATTCAAAGATCCTAAATCTGTAATCTGAAAGCTGTCTTTTTCTTTCTTTATCACTGCATGTTTCCTGCTGACCGCCCGATTTCCTGTGACACAGTAATCCGCCATTTCCCGGCCCGAACCGATGACAAAAGAATCTTTGCTCACTTCTATGTCCTCTCCTGTCTTGTCATTTACCAATATCAGCTTCCTGCTTTGCTTTCTTACCTTCTGTCCGGCAGTATCCTGCCCTATGTTTCCCGACGCCTGCAGCCTGCGTTCCAGCTTCTTTTCTTTCGCATTTAAAATAATTAATGCCACAAGCCACAGAAACGCCCCTATGATACAAACTGCAAGAACAAGGATAATCTTCACAATCGTCTCCATTTTGGGAATAAGAGCCTCTTTCGCCTCTTTCAGCGTCCGGAATGCAGACACAAGAGCTTCTTCTTGAGGATATTCTTGTTCCAGGGTCTCCCCTGCCGCCTCAAGAGCCTCACGGAACGGCTCCATGGAATCCGCTTTAAAGCCGCCTTTGGATAAGATGATCTGACATTTCTCATAAAACTTTTTTAACTGGATGTATGATTCATCCATCGTATCACTTCCATAGTACAGCGAAAAATTATCCAGCACGTCCACAATCTCATGGATGGAAAGGGCATAACCAGAACGGTCTGATGAGTCCGCCGCCTCTGTACAGTTTAAACCAATGACATATCCGTCTGCATCCAGCAGGGGACTGCCTTCCAATCCCTTTGTAATTGGTATGGAATGGCTCAGGTATTTGCCTTCCTGATCCACTCCTGCAGCATTTAACGTCCCAGTCCTAAGTTCCACATCTTCTTTTGAATATGCGATCTGCCCTGGTTCATCGGCAAAACCCAGGGCAAACACTTTATCTCCTTTTTTTTGTTTAGAGGCGTCCCCTAATTTCAGCGCACTCTTTTCACTAAGCGCATTTGCCACTGACAAAATACAGTAATCCTGCTCCTTACTTTCCGTCAAAACCGATGCCTCCACGGTCACATCCCCTTTTACAATGATGCGTATACACCCGGTTTCCTGTATGTTCTCACGGTTCATATCATGTTTCTTACAGAAGTTTTTTATTTCACCTGCGGAACAAGAGACAACACTCTGGTTTGTAATCATAACTGCAGAACTCTCCATATTGCTAATCAAGAATCCGCAGCCGGACTTTAGTTCTTGAAACTCCCCCTTACCGTCAATGAAACCGCTTACAACTCTTACAATGCCATTCTCTGCATCTTCCACTGCGCTCCCGGAAGCCAAAACCACTTTTGTCAAAAATACAGAGAAAAAGAAGACTGCCAGCGCCATCATCTTCCCTGCCTTTTTGAACATCTTCTTTTTCCCCGTCATTTCCATTTATTTGATCACGTCTTTCGCAAGTGCTTTGGCAAGCTGCTGGTTCTTTTGTTCGGACTGCTCATATTCCTTAGCCATGGCTGTAAGATCACTTACATGCTCATTGATCATCCTATGCATTCTCTGCATATCATCCTGCAGTCCTTTAAACTGTGTGGTATACGCCTTGGCGGCGTCACCGCTCCACACATTCCCCGTCAGTTTATTCACCGTATCCATCATATTCTGAGTCAGTTTCTGAATCTGGCTTCCTGTTGTCTTAAAAGAATTTGCAGCTTTTGTCAAGCTTTTTGTATCTACCTTCAATGTCCCTGTCATATTATATTTCCTCTCTTTCTTTTCTTACGTTCTCCGACCTAAATACCCACACTATTTATAGCTCCGCTTCGTGGCCGTCTGCTGGTTCTTTTTTTCCGCCTGATCATAAGATTTTGCAATCTCATCCAAATTTTTGACATATTTTTCAATCAACTTGTAAAACTCATCCATTTGCTGTACATCTTTTGTAAATGCTTTGTGGAACGCCTCGTTTGCCTCGCCTTCCCACATCCCGTTTAGGGTCTTCTCCTGAGATTTCAAATCATTGATTTTTGCTTTCAGATCTTTATTATATCTCTGCAGATCGTTACCCCTCGCTTTTAGATCTTTTGTAGTTACTGTAATTGTGTTTGCCATATGTATGACCTCCTTTTTTTTATTAATTTTATCTTCTAATGTATCGCTATGCCACACATCCTAAGATCTCCCTCATGTTCCGCCTCACTTATTATAGATTCTGATCTGGGCAATCTCATAAGCGCGCTTCTCTGCTTCATATGTCCTCTGGGCAATTTCCCGTATGGCGGCTCCTGTATCTTTTAAATTTTTTGCTGATTTCTTTAAATCATTGTTCCAGCGCTTCCCTTTTTTCAAAAAAGCATCCGCATTGTCCCCCTTCCAATTAGAAGACAACTCATGAAAACATGCCTGGCACTGCTCCTCTGTGAGAGTTTCGATTTTCCTGGCGACCTCTTCTAGCTTTTGCGCCTGCTGCAGCGCTTTCGTATAATTAACTTCAATGGTATGCAATGACTGTGCCATCTGCCCCCTCCTTTATCTGATCACATCTTTCGGCAATGCTTTTGCCAACTGCTTCGCCTGCTCTTCTGCGCTTAGATAAATCCCTGCCATATCCAGAAGATCCCTGGGATGTTCTTTCAAACGCTTCAGCATTGTCTGAACGTCTTCTTCATGATCCTTTAAAAATTTTCTGTGGACATCCCCTGCATCCCCTTCCCAATAAGATTTAGACGCATTCACCGTATCCTGTATTCTGTTCCAGTTTTTTTCTACTTTATTAATCTGCTTTGTAAGCTCATTGGCTTTGCGCTTCATCTCATCTATGGACACTTTCAGCCGAACATCTGCCATTCTAATACCCCCTCCTATATCTTGATTTCTGAAATCAGTGCAGAAACGCTCTTTTCACAATTTTCATATTCTGTCTTTGCGTTAGTCTCATAGGCATGAATCCCTTCCAGATTTTTTATGACATTGGCTATGGCGTTCATATCGTCTAAAAATGCTTTTTTAAATGCTTCGCTGCTGGTTCCATCCCACATTGCATCTAATTCAGAAACGCTTCTCTTCATATCCTCTATCTCATTTTTGATTTCCTTGATATATCCGTTCATGCGCTCCGCGTCTGTTTTCAGTCTGTTTGTGTTAATTCTTATTTTACTGACCATAGTCTTCCTCCCTTATATGAAAAGCAGTCTGCTCCCATCCTTTATTCCATTGGCATGCAGGCTCTTTCCCCAATCCAGCGGCAGCTTAGCGTCCAGAGAATACAGTGCGAATGCACTGATATCTTCTGGCACATCCTCTTTCACTTTCTTGGAAATCATTCCGCAAATCTCCTCCATAATCTGGGAGACCGGCACATTTTCATCCAGCATAAAATCGTAATTTCCATCAACTGCAGGTATATAAATATCTGTCAATATCATACGCATCTCTCCCTTATCCTATCTCCTAGCAAGCGGAACCACAATCTTTGCGGTATCATCCTCTGACATGACGCCCGGCAGAAGGCCGATTCCAGGCGCCTCCACATTCGACTGCTCCCCGTATGGCACATAATCATAATTTAATACAGGGCTGCTCTCCACAATTCCTCCAAAATGAATGCCTGTCTTATATCCGGTAAATGCATCATACAATTCATCTCCATCATAAAGCCCATGGTCTGAAACTGAAATTGCGCTAAAGAAGTAAATGTGATGCAGCCGTCCCTTTCGCAGCAAATTGATTAAAGTGTCTTTCATGTCATGGTCTGTATCATTGATAAGCTGTACAAAATTGCCGAAATCCGCTATAAAAATAAAATACGGATCCTTTTTCTCCATCACATCCATGATCTCATCTTCCTCACAATCCTGATCCAGAAGATCCCATTTTACTTTATTACGCTCAATAAATACCGGCAAAAGCTCTTCAAAAAACTGGAATGCGCCCTCATCGTCCGTTACATAACAAAGAGGTTCCTTTTCATATCTCCTAAGGTCACGGGCCTCATTGTCAATGACACATACCTGTCCTCCTTTGTCCATCGCTGCCTGAATACATACTTTTAAGAAATTTGTCTTTCCGGATCTTGCTGTACCGTATGCCATATAACAATAAATCTTGCGGAGATTTATGCCATATACTTTAGCATTCTTGGCATCATAAGCAACTGGCAGCAGACTCTTTGCACTGCTCAGCTTCTCATATTCGTCATGGCTGCGGAACTTAGACCACACCGGCTTTTTCGGAATCTCCGGGATCGTTCTTGCAGGCGCTCCTTCCCATGCCTGCTGCATCTCTTCACATTTTGTGCGGATGAGCTCCATTCTCTGATAATCATTTTCTGCTTTCACAGAAAGCGCTGTCTGATATTCCAAAACACGGCCTTCACAATCTGCCAAACCTCTTCCTTTCATGCCGCTTTCCGGCATCACATCAATCTGATTCCTATGCAAAAAATCAATATAAGCAAACCGATCCTGCAGCTGCAGGCACAAAGATGCGGTAATATTTTCACTGACCCGGGAAGTAATGTCATTCGTCCCAATTCCGCCGCCTGACACGATGAGAAATATCCCATGTCCTACGCCCTCTTTGGAAAGGGTAATAACTATTTCCTCATAAGCTTCTTGTGTCTTTTCTTTAAAAGAGGCGTAGTTGTCTATAAAAATCAGGATCGCAGGCAATGTAACACCATGCATCTGCACATACTGGCTGTAATTTCCTCCCCGGAACAATTCCTTCCTCTCTTCCAGAATATCTTTTATCATATTAAAGAACTTACTGATCCTCTCCAAATCATTCTCATACATCACGCCGCCCACATGAGGAGCCTGCTCAAAAGCCGACATCATTTTGCTGCTGAAATCCAAAGCATAAATATTCACCATTTGCGGCGTATACTTATGGATCAGAGCGTATACCATTGTCTGCATCATCGTACTTTTTCCACTGACAATAGTTCCAAGAATGGCAATATGTCCGCTCTTTGCAAAATCTACTAACAGCGGCATCTGATTCTGATTTTCTGGATCATCCACCTTTCCAAGAACAAATTCCAGGCTCCACTCCCCTTTCCATTCTGCCCATCTGCCGTCCTGGTAACATCTCTGGCGAAATGCTTCAAATTCATCCAAATAGATATGAGCCGGCAATACCGGCATCCATAACTGCATATGGTAATGGCAGCCGCATTCCTGCGCCAGTTCCGCCAGATATTCCTTTACTGCATCAAGCTGCGTTTTCTCTTTTTTCTGAGGCAGTTTCACTTTTTTTTCCATAGCGCGGTTCAGCAATTCTTCTGCGGCGTCAATTCTGGTTCCTCCTTCCTGTTCTTTTACTATCTGTGCATAAAGCTTTAAGAATTCACAGAGACGGTCAGAGTTGTACTGACTGACTGCATATTCAATCTTTTGCTCTTCCATTGCGTCATACATGCTGTCCGCCAAGGTTTCCAACTGTTCTTGCTCTGCAATACATCCTGGCAGAAAAGCTCCCGATACGTTCTGTGCAGTGTCCGCACAGAAAATTAATTGCTCCATCCACATATACTCTGCTTTTTTCTTCCTGGAAAGCTTCACAGAATTGCCTGTCATTTCTATTTTGCCGTTTAAATTCAAAAGTTTAGCAATTTCCACATTGCCTGCCTCTGTATGTTCCTCATATGTCGCTCCGCTGTAGCCAGACTGGAACAGCTCATAAACTTCATCGCTGCCTACCTGCAGATAGCAGCGACCTGCCTGGGTAATATACGCCGCATCCGGTTTATGGAGCATATCGATACTGTCCTGCTTATCCTGAACACGAAGGCAGAGACGGAATTTTGAATTACTCCAAATATTGTCATCCACCGTGCCACTTGGCTTTTGCGTTGCTAATATCATGTGCACGCCAAGGCTTCGTCCCACCTGCGCAACCGAAATCAATTCCCGCATGAAATCCGGCTCTTCCTTTTTTAATTCTGCAAACTCATCAATAATAATGAAAAGATGGGGAACCGGAAGTGATGCTTCCCCATTTTTATACAGCTTTGTGTATAGATTAATGTTATTCACCCCATGTTCTGTAAACACACGCTGCCTTCTTCGGTTTTCGCTCTTTATAGAAATCATTGCGCGTTTTACCTGATTACCGGAAAGATTAGAAATCTGCCCAATTAAATGGGGCAGCCCGTCAAACAAATGGGCCATTCCGCCGCCTTTATAATCAATAATAAAAAATCCGATATCATCCGGGCTGTAATTTACAGCTAAAGACAGCATGTAGGTCTGGAGTGTCTCTGACTTTCCAGAACCTGTTGTTCCTGCCACCAGTCCGTGGGGGCCATGATATTTCTCATGAACATCCAGATAAGTGGGAACTCCTCCTGCTTTCACTCCAATCATGCCTCTGATATTCTCATAGGTGCGGTTCTTTGCCCAAAGTTCCTTTACCAAAAGCTCTCCCGGCCTGGTCACATTTAACATCTCGAAAAACGTCAGAGAGCCTGGAATGTCTCCGCCCTGTTCCATCTCCCGAACCTGCAGGGTAGATAAATGACGTGAAAAGTCTTCCAAAGCGTTCTCTTCCAGGTGGTCAAAAGCAATTCTCTGTTTCTGGCTTTCATCCACATTTACTGCATACATTCCCTGAAATTCTGCTGTATTCTCAATAATGAAGTCACAGACATTGGGCAGTTCCTCATAACGTTCTGTCAAAATAACTGTCGTAAGGCCAATAGCGTCTTCTTTGTCATAGATATATTTTGAAATCAGCTCTCCTTCCAGCATGGATAAATCTGAAATAAACAAGATATAATACGGCTTAGGGATCTCCTCCTGCCTTTTCTTTCCCTTGTCTTCCTCTGTCCGGCTCCGAAAAACCTTTGTCAGTTCATAAAACACCTCGCTGGCCTGAGACATATTAGAAGCTATATATCTTGTTTTTTTATCTTCTGACCAGACATGAGGCAGCCATTTTGCAAACCTCCAATGCTCTTCTTCATTGGACGTTTCACTATCATAGAGAAATCCCATCTTTACGTCTGTATAACAGTTATTGGCTGCGGCCTGGGCAGCTATCAGTTTCGCAGCTGCAATGGCTCCTTTCTTGTCCGCGCCGCCTATAACGCCAATCAGCTTATGTTCTGCCAAATCTATCACCACTGGAACATCATAAAGCTTATCATAATTCTCCTTAATAAAACGCGGCTGTTCCTCCAATTCATCTTTATAAACAGAAAACTTCTTTTTCGGCGCCTGAATCCGAATTGGAAACGGCGCCATTCCCAGCCCAAGACGGTGTTTTAAGAAATCACCATGGGTATGGTTCCTGTTCCACAATACCCCTTTGTCCTCATGGCAATTCATACATTCCGATGCATCGGGATACATTTCAAACAAATTTTTGGAAGCCTTCTCATATTTATTTTTAATTTCCTCTGTTTTTTCAATCAAATATTCACTGTATCGTTCAAACCGCAGCGTGTTTTGCTCCTGGGTTTCCTTTTTCTGCTGGCGGATGTTTTGTAAAGACCAGAAAACACCAATGACCGCGGACATTACTGACATCACCAGCCCAGAATACATAGACAACGCGCTTCCGCCCGCTGAAGAAGACACCATCATCATACAGCCTAAAATCATAGGAAGCGCCATTGTAAGGGAAGGTCCCACTGCCATCATAAGAGGCTGGGTTTTTTCAGTATTCCTCTGGGGAGGAGCTTCAATTTCAATTGCTTCCCCTTCCGGCTCCTTAAGGATACGGGGTGCGCGATGATAAATAACCTTTCCAAAAGAAGGCATATCTTCCGCCACTTTTACAGTTCTTTCACCGGCAGAACTCATAAATCTTCTGAGTTTCTTTTCATTCACCACTGCCCCGCTGCCTTTTACATCGATTGCCAGGCAGTCTTCTAAGTACACCATCCGAAGCCCCATAATGTCAATATAGGCCCCAAATTCTAACTGGCTCTCTTTTTTAATCCTTGTAAAATTCACATATGTACCGTTCCGGCTTTTGTCAATTATTTTAAAACCTGTTTCTGACCGCTCAAGAGCCGCATGATTATGTGACACTAATTGATTATAGTTATAAGAAATATCATTTTCTGAATTTTCTCCGATGGTAATCTGATTCACACCGGAAAGGCTGAATTTTGTATATGCATGAAACAGAGATGGGACATATTTGACAATAAGCGCAATGTCCTTTCCATCCTCTGTATGCACCCGGATCACATCATTGCCTTTTATTTCTTTTACCGTTTCCTTGCAAATTTTATCATTTACCCATATCGTATAATGAATATCATTTTTAATGCTCCATACTTCGTCCATCACTTCCAGATTCAGTATCAGATTTCTCTTTAAATGAAAAAAATCACTTCGGAATGTGATGGAATAATCTGCATTATTGAAAGAAGGAAGCTGGTATTCTTTAAATGCATCTGTGGAATATGCAGATAGTATAACGTTCATCCCGTATTTTACCTCCGTTTCTGATTCGCAAGAGTTTCTTCCAGTGACTTTCTCTTCTGCTGTTCAAGCAATGATATATTCGTAAGCTTTCTTTGCTTTTTCTTTTTCGACAAAAATATAATAAAAAAAATCAAAACCGACAATATTATGATCTCATACATGAGAATTGCCTGTTTTGACAGTAAAATCTGCATCAACTGCTCCATATTCGCTTCCCCTCCTTTTTCTATACACCCTTCTATACATGAAATTCAAATTCCTCATCTGAAAGCATGAGAACATCCCCGTCAAAAATCTGAATTTCTTTCCCCGGCATAACGTATTCCCCATTCACATACGTATGATTTGTCGAATTTAAATCTTTTACAAAATACATCTGATTTCTCTTAATAATCTGGGCATGACTTCTACTGACAGTAGAGTTACCGCCAATACAGTAATTCACGTTTCCCTGCTGGGTACCCAGACTGAAAAACTCTTTATTGACTGCTATTTTCTCTCCATCCTTTAGATGTATCAGACTAGCAGACTCCGAAACTGCCGCCCCATAATATGGAAGCTGAATTGTGCCCTCTTTTTCAAACAGTTCTGTCCCCTCTTGCTGAACATCACGGTTCTTTGTTTGAAGGGAGGAGCTGCCAAATACAGGTCGGCGGCGTGCAATCTGCTTTGCGACATCTGCGTCCCCCTCTGCAATAAACTGATCTATCGCATCCAGCTCAAACTCATTTTGTGTTTTCATGAAATCCATAAAATCTGCCACATAGTTCTCCGCGTCTTCTGCTGGAGATAATGAACGCAAAACTTTTTCCATGAATTCCTTTACTTCCAGAAACTTTATATCTGACTGGACTGGCAGATAGAGAAACTGCAATTCTTTGGTGCTTTCAATGATATATACATAATTCAAATCAAGCGCCAGACGTTCAAAAGAGAATTGTTTTTCAATGATAATTCTGGCAGCTTCCACTATTTGGGCCATAATATGAAAAAATACATATTTTGATATTTTCTTTTGCACCAGATAAGCTGCCAATGGAAGCCCTGCAGTTCCCACATAGGTAAGGGTATCTTTTTTCTGCGCATCCAGCTTTAAAAATCCCACAATTTTATTTTGGGAAAGAAAAACCAGTTCTCTTTCATCTATCAAATCTGAGGAGGAAAGCCTGACCTTCACCCAGAGAGAATCATTTTTCACTTTTCCCTTAAACTTCATGGTCTTTCCCATTGCTATGCCCTCCAGGCAGTCCCTGAAAGCAATTTGGACATTTTCCAAAAACGAATCATCCCGCCCCCATAAACGACAAAAAAATCTACATTTTGGGAATATTATACATTAATGGACACTAAAATGCAACTTTATTTTCTATCTGTTTTCTCTGCGTTTATACAATCGTTATTTACACTCTAAACTTCTTCCATCATCATTGCAAAATCTTTTAAGAAAGGGAATCTGCTTTTTACAAAGCAGATTCCCTGACCGTCTTCCTTACTATTTCAGCTTCTGCCAAATCTCATCCAGTTCCTCTTGTGACAGCTCCAAATGATTCCAGCAAAGCTTGTCCTGATTGCCATCCCCGGCATATCTCGGAATCAGATGCATATGGAAATGAAATACCGTCTGCCCGGCAGTCTCCCCGTTATTCTGTACAATATTAAAACCATCACATTTCAATCGTTCCGTCATATGCCCTGCCAGTTTTTTAGCCAGAATCATCACGCGCCCCGCTGCATCCTCCGGCATCTCATACAAATTTGCATAGTGTTCCTTAGGAATAATCAGGGCATGTCCCTTAGAAGCTGGGCTAATATCCAGAATAACACGAAACTCTTCATCTTCGTAAATGGTTTTTGAGGGAATCTCCCCTCCGGAAATCTTGCAAAAAATACAATTTGAATCTCTCATCCTTTTCCTCCTGTTTTACTTAAGTAAAAATAAATATCTGATCCAACATCTTCAATGTCTTAAAATTACCCTTCGCAGTCATCTCACCTGTCATAAATGCCCTCTGGAATGTCATCCTTCCTTGGATAATATTATCCATCACTCCAGTGGTCAGTTTCGTATACACATCAACTTTTTCATTCTGCCCATAATGAATCTGGATCTCTTCATTATGAACCTCTACGGATAAAGGCTTCTTTTTTCCCTCAATCATAAACAAATAATTTGCCGTGAAATCTCCCTGAGGTACAAAATGGGCTTCTAACTCCATGAGATACGCCATATCTTCATCTTCTTCGCTCTGCCCCAGCATATCCTTGAACATACTGCTCAATTCCTCAATATCCTGCTTCTGCTTCTTTACATAAAGATCGTCTGCCACATATTTAGACAACTGTTCGCTCTCCTGAGGAGTAAGCTCTAGCTGCTGGGTCCGCAGTACAGACTGTTTTACCGCCTGATTACTGCTGGGAAGGCTTTTCTGTTTCTGCGAAATCGTCCGGTAGAGATTTTCCGCTTTTTTTTCAATAATCACCGTATAGTCATGATTCATTTCAAAAGATACCAAATCTTCCACATATCCGCAAAGCCCGCTGCAGGGAAGACCTCCCAAAATTTCCCAGGCATTGGCAAGCGCTATCTCGCCCTCACGCTCACCGTAAGTCGTAGACATCACGATAGACTGCATATAAGTAGTGGCAATCTTCTCTTTGTCTCCATAAAGCCAGCAGGCGTCCAAAAACTGCTGCATATATCCGCCGATTCCAAGCCATTCCACAGTAGTTGCAAGAATAATACCATCCGCGTCTTTAATTGTCTGTGGAAGCGTAGTGATACTGCTCTTATGTTCATAAATATTATAACGATCCACTTCAACCCTCAGTTCCGTCAGAACCTCCTGCATCTTATTGACCACATACAGGGTAGGGTCATCCAAAAGTCCCCGCCCTCCATAATAAATGTTTACTTTCATTCCAAAAGCCTCCAAATCATTCAATATCCATAGTATATAAACTTTTTCCGATAAAGTCAAATACCTTACCATCTAAAAAATTAATACAAAGCTCAAAGGTTCTATATTTCTTTTTCTGATAGATTTCTTTTTGCTTTTCCTTATCTGGATATTAGGCAAAATAAAGTTTAAAATCATGATTCCTAATTTCTTCAAACTCGTGATACAAGATTTCCATGTCTTCCCCACATCCCAAAACTCTTACCCAGCCCTTTGACCTGGTGACTGCAGTAAATAGCCCATTTCTATCTGTACGTTTCTGTAAGGAAATCCTTCCGGGCAGCTGCGCCTGCTGGATGCAAATAATATTTATAAGGTTCCTGCTCTTGGTGATACTCCATCCCATCATCATATGCTGCGGTTTCATTTACATACGATTGTAAATCATCTCTTTCATCAGAAAAACACATATTCCTCCGCACCAAAACGAATCCGATCATCCCTGTTTAATTCCTTAGGCTGATGATATTCCAATGCTGCATCATTGAGATACGTCCCATTAGTAGAATTCAAATCCTCAATATAATACCGCTTTTCCTGCCTGATAATCCTTGCATGGAGCCGGCTGACCCCATCCGCAGGAATCACCCCGTCCACCTGGGCGCCATTCTTTCCGAGCAAAAAGCTTTCACCTTCTATATAAATATCTTCACATTGATGGACGCCACGGTATTCCAGTTTTCCAACAGGTCCCTCTTCCCCCGCCGTCAGAATTTCTGTGGGATTTACCACCTGCTCTGGTTCTGCCAAAGTTGTATCTGGAAGAGGCTGTTTGATCTTCAAAAGTTTCTCTTTCTTGTGAAACCATTTTATATTTTTCAGGCCAACCCTTTTCCCTTTTCCGGATGCCTGTACCGCCTTCTTCCAAATTTCGGAACATTGGACAAGTTTTTCTGCCAGCGTTGGAAAATATTTTTCCCAAAACGCCGACAAATCTTTCAGATTATCCTTTTTTTCATTTTTTTGCTTCTTATGTCCTTGGGCTGGTTTCGGACATGGCGTTTGTGTCTCCCTTTCTTCCTCCGCACTGCTGTCTTCCATTTTGTCTTTCTGCTTCCACCCCCAGATGATTTCCTCTTCCTCAATCACAGCTTTCTCTTTACTTAACGCCTGCGCTAATAAATTTCTAATATCTGCATTATCCCTGACACAGAGCTGATATATTTGATACCCCAGTTCCACTGCCTGATGATCCTGATGGTCAATTTTCCTTAAAAGCTGTTCCATACAGCCCCGAAATGCCTCTGGAAGACTTTTTTCATAAAAGGGAAGATATGTAAACTGAATCCCCCCATCCTCCAGATTAATATAAATAAACTCCAGTTCCAAGCAGATACCACTCTCTCGAAGCAGGTACTCTGGCAGATTTGCACACACTTTTTGTACGGCAAACAACAGCTTTTGCAGAAGACTGCATCCAAGCTTCTGCCCGGAAAGATAATCTGATATCTGCTGCTTCCCGCTGATATCATAAAAATATCTGCTGTATTCATTTGCTGTTGAACTCCAGACTTTCATCAGCTCTGGAATCCTGCAGCCTGCCAGCATTTTCAATTCATAAGTTTCTACAGGCACATCCTCCGTCTCTATACACATATAACTTTTATTTAGATTTTTTCGATAACTTACCTTCATGTTCTGCACTCCCTTCTGGAAAAACCTAAATACGCTCTAAAATAATTGTTCCAGCAGCTCTAATTTCCGGAATTCTTGTGCCGGATGGAATTCTTCCCACATTTCCTGTTGATTTATTTGTTTCACAGTGTCTTTATACAAAATAATCCCACGTTCTATCATCCAGAATAAGCTGAATAATACAACAGGAACTATAAGTGCGGCCTCCACAGTAAGACTCCCTTGCATTTTTTTACCGCCGAACCTTGTATGTCCTTTTCTTTTCATCGCCATCCTCCCCGGATCAATATAGATAGGTAGGAAATCAATAGAAATGGCACAAACGCGATCTCTTCTTTTCCCCTTTTTTTCTTTAATACCAAAAGCCCCAGGGACCACACTGCTGCAAAAAAAAGCCCTTTCATAAACAACTCAAGATTCCCATATCCTCCCAAATACACGCCTGTCACCATAAGAAGAATCCCGTCCCCCATTCCCACGCTTCCCCTGGTAACAAGGCTCACAAGTATCAGTCCGATTCCAATTACCATCCCCCATAGGACACTGTAAATGGAACAAACCGGAGCAAATAAATGAAGAATGATTCCTCCAATCCCAAACATCAGTATATAAACAATTGTTAACTCTTTCCGTTTTATATCCTCCAGGCTGCATAAGCCTAAAAGTCCTAATACCAAAAATTTATGCATTCTTTTCTCCTATTTATATAATCATATCTGCCAAAACCCTGTGCGGCTTTTACCTCAAACCATCAGCGTCCGCCACACCTGGAACAAGCTCTTTTTCCTCCAGCTTCTTTTTTCTTTACCATAAAAATGGTCCGTTTCAGTCCGCTGCAATTAATCCGATAATGATAACAGTCTCCTTCCTCCGTTACATAGACAACAGTTCCTTTTTTCTGTCCCCGTGTACAATGCCCGCAGGGCTCATAAGAACATGCCGCAGTTCCCACTATAGAAGCGCTGCATGATTTTACCGACAATTTGAGATGGGAACAATTGCGGCTTTTGTGGTATACACTTTGGTTGGGCGTTACAAATACCCACTCGTCCTTACCGCTGTCTTTCCCATCGTGCTGATTTCCTGTCCAGCGGTGTATCCTTCGGCTGTCTGAAACTTTCATTGTCTGCGTGTTCCAAAACGCAATGGGAAATTTCAGACGGTACGTAACCATAAGATTAATGTTTGCGCCATCGGCTGTCCCCTTCCAGGTAAATCCCCCTGCACCTCCCTGAATCAATGACAGATAACGCTTTTGCTTCACCATTTCTTTATAAAACGATGCTTTTGTCAAATTTTCCGCTTTTTTTTCAGATATCGTCCCCAGCAGTGACGCCTCCGCAACTGCCCGGTCCAAAGAATTTCCAACCGTATATTGCGCCTGCATCATGAGAAACAGAGAACACAGCGCAGCCGCGGCAAACAGGACGAACGGAAGTACCAGAGCAGCTTCCAAGGTAAAGCTGCCTCTAGGGAGGGCATAAAAAAGTGCCTCCACAGGGGAAATTTCCCCCTGAACTTTTCCTTTTAAATTATACTGCCTGAGAGAGATTTTTTTCTTTTCCTTTCTTATGATATGAGGCACTTTTTTATACCCTCCTTTTTCCGCACAAACTGTCCATGCGCTGCGCAATTTTTATTCTAAATAAAATTCCATGCCGCTTTCTCTAAACTGATACGTCCCGCCTTTTATCTTCACCGCCGTAATAAATCCTAAAAAGAGCGGGGATGCTGTGTAAAGTCCTTCTATCTCCATTCCGTGAAGCTGATGATCCATCCGAAATGCAGATTCCTTAAGCTTTATATTTTGCTCAATAATGTCCATGGCCCGCCAAACCAAAGTCTCTTCTTTTACCAGAAGCAGAAGAAACTGCAGATATTCCTGGTAATCCAAACCTTTTTCCTGGCTTTCTGACTGTTCCTTTTTGTCTTGTAAAATTTCCTCTCCCAAAGACACATCACTCTTCCATTCTGCCGCCGATTTCACCAGCGGAACTTTCCCCCCTGCCAGAAGACACCGTACATCAAGAATACTTTCTAAATAGCTCCATGCCAGCAAAATTCCTACCTTCACCGCATAGATCAGGGGCGCCATGCCTGTAAATCCCACCGCCGCTGCTGCAAGTTCCGTAGCAAGAGCCTGTTTCTTCCCATCCTGCATAATTGTTGTAAAATTACCTGCTTCCCGTATTAGCAGAAGTTCTTTCACAGTTTTCTCAAGATTTTCACAATCAGAAGAGGTTCCAGCCACACAATATTCCAGTTCATAATCCAATGCATGTGAGATATTCTTTTTGCCTTTTCTTGTCTTACAGCCAAAATAACCATTTAGATACTGCAGAAACCAGAGTTTATCCAGAGTCCCGTGTTCCGGCTGTTGTAGGTTTCCTTCTTCCTTTTTTCTTCGCTTCAGTGTATCCTGCAATGATATCGTTTTTGATGAAACCTCATTGGGATTTTCCACAACTATTGCAAGAATTGCTGATTTTTTCAACAAATCCACGGAATCTACCGGGTTTGGCGGTAAATCTTCTTCTGGCACAGAAGGATTCTGCGGGACAAAAGCCCCATCGCCCCCCTTTCCTTTATCTGCTTCCATATCTTCCCAATTCTCTGCCTCTGCCATGGCATCTTTCGCCGACTCCCATTGTTTTTCCATGCTTTGACTCTTTTGAGCCATTTCTTCTCCCATTTTCAATTTCTGTTTCACGGTTTCTGCCGTCCCGGCTGCAAGCTGTTTTTTGATGGCTTTGCAAGCCTGTTTTTCAAAAGCCGCGCCATTATGATCTGTAGCAAGAGAATAGGAGGTAATTTCCAGACTCTGCAATGCCAGTTGATAAAACCCCGCGCTTTTTTTCCGAAGTTCCTCTTCCTCCATTCTCCTGCCCTCTAACATGACCAGATCTAGTTCCCCAGCCGAATTTCCTGCATCCAAAAAAAGGAGATTATAATTTTCCCATAGATCCGCCTGATATTCCCCCAAAGCCGATTCCAACTGCAGAAGCGTACTGCGTTTTGCAATTTTGGAAAGTCCCTGCACTCTCGCCGCTTCTAACAGAGAGAAGAAAAAGGAAAAGACCAGCGTAAGTATTAAGGCAAGAAAAAGTGTCATACTGCCTTTTGAACTCATACCTGCATAAAAATATTTTGTTTTTACTTTCATCTTTTCCTCCGTTCTTTGTACATTCCAACGCATATTATCACTTTTACTGCCCGCTAAATTTTATTTGCCTGTGTTGTAATCTTCTTTAATACCTTGTTCACCAGACTGGTAATCTGAGTCTTAAATAATGCCGCCAGGCTGATAAGAATTACAATAATTAAAATGATCTCCACAACGCCCATTCTATCCTCTTCCATCATAAAATCTCTAAAGTTTTTCATACCGATTCCTCCTTTGATCTTTTCATTCACATATTTAAAGTCATGCCTGCTGGAATTACTAATATTGCAAGGACAATCACCAGCATAATTCCCATGGGAAGCAAGAGTTTTGTTCCCGCTTCTTCACCAGCCTGCCTGGCATGTGCTTTCCGCTGCTCATAAGCTTCCCATTCTTCCTGCTCCAAAAGTTTCTGCATTCCTTTCGCGCCTCTGCGCACATTCTGCACAATCAGGGAGGACAGCTTGCGGTAAACACCCAGCCTGCAGCGGATGCCAAAATTCTCGTAGGCTTTTAGTTCCCCAACACCATCCTTTATTTCATACAGAGTTCCAAGCAGTTCCTCATAGGCAAACCGTGGTTCTGTTTCCCCATTTTCCAATTTCTGGCGGTAAGCCAGGGCAATTCTTTCCCAGGCAAGGGAAATATTCATTCCGGCTCCCAGCAGCAGCGACAGCTTACTGACAATACCGGAATAATCCAGCAGCATCTGTTTTTTTCGTTCTGCTTCCTGACGTTTCTTATTTTCTTTTTCACGAAAGAACAAGCCCAGTACTACTGCTGCTGACATAAACACAATTATAACTCCTGGATTCTGCACATCTTCTTTCCATACAACTTTTGTTCCATCCTGTTCCTCTGGAAGATTTACATACTCTCGATCTTCCTGCTGATTCTGCGCTTCCACAATGGATGTCAATTTTTCCACAAACACTTCCTGATCTGATTGTTCTCTGGGCACGGCGCGTACGTAAAATTGATAAAGACATACCTCCTCCTGGCAGGTTAATTCTGCTGTAATCTCTACCAGTACTGGTTCTTCCACATTTTGTTCCAGTTTTCCATCTGCACGGAACACATCGTAATCTGAAAAACTGTATACGGCTTCCACTGCGCCTTCCTGAAGATACTGGGGAAGGCACAACGGCTCTGTCACCTGTTCCAGAGAAGGGTTATTTCCTGGAACAATCTGATTCAGCTCCTCTTTCGCCTGATTCAAATAGTTCTGCTTCTGCACCTTTGTCAGTTTCCGTTCCTGTATTTCCAGCTTAACAGGATAATTTTCAAACTCTTCTCCTGCATCTATAAGAAATTCTTTTTCCTGGCTTCCCTCCCCAGGCTTACTTCTGGCAATCTTTATAATCCCGTTTTCCGTTCCCCCAAGAACTTCGGACAGTGCAGCAAGCAGAAATCCTGCGGTAAGAATCATTCCCATGCGCTGTACCATCTTTTCATCCAGATTCCCCAGCTTTACTTTTTTTGCTCCCATAAGACAGAGGGCCGCTGCCAAGAGATACCCATACACCATTCAAACCTCCTCACATATTACGCTCTGTTATACCTGAATATCCAGAATTTTTTCTGCCAGCAGAAAGGCTGTGGCATATCCCAGAAGACAGAGTGTCATCACAAAAGCTCCCAGTAAATTCCCATACAGAGGCTGTAAAAATTCTGGAGACGTTACCCCTACATAGAATAAAATGCCAAAAGGAACCAAATCCATAATGCGTTGTTCTGTTCTCTTTGCCGCCAATACAGTCTCAATCTCCCGTTCCACATCCGACTTCTGTCGAATTTTTTCAGCTGTGTCCTGAAATATTTTCATCATGTCGCCTCCGCTCCGCTTTGCAAACCCAAATACCTGGGAAAAACTGGCTATTTCTTCTATACCGCTGCGCCGCGCCAGCTCTTCCACCAGCTGCTCCAAAGGCATATTAAGCTTCATTTGACGTATTATACTGCCAAACTCCTCCGCCATCACTGTTTTTTGCCCATACAATTCCATATATTCCTCTCTTCCCTGTACAAAGGCATTTTCCATGGAGTAGCCGGCCTTCAGCGCTCCTGATATGAACTGCAGCATTTCCCGGAACTGAAACAGCATATCCCGTTTCCGTTTTCGGCAGAGATAATTCTTTATAATCCGTTTTACCAGAAAAAATAAGGGAAGCGCTCCGGCCATACCATAAATACTCCGGTAAAAAAGCCAGGAGATCACACCAGTAATTCCAAAGGTAATCAGAATGCACAAAAACCTCTCTTTCCAGTTCAAAAGGTACACTTTATAGTCCTTCATCATTACTCCTCCACTTCCATTCCTGCTGCGTACAGCTTGCCCTTGTGAATTAATTGTCCTGTTTTTCTCCAAGTACCTCTTAATTTGCCGTCCCCCTCACCCATTTCTTCAAACTCATACAGCGGATTGAGCCGTATTTCCCCTTCTTCCAGCCTGTCAATCTCCATAATAGCCAGAAGACGCCTGCTGCGATCCCTGAGCCTGCCCAGATGGACCAAAATATCCACACCTGCCACAATCTGGGCGCGTATTGCCAGCAAAGGCAGCTCCATTCCCATCAGCACCATGGTTTCCATGCGGCTGATCATATCCTGGCAGCTATTAGCATGTCCGGTACTTAAAGAACCGTCATGTCCGGTATTCATTGCCTGCAGCATGTCCAGGCATTCTGCCCCCCGAATTTCTCCCACCACAATTCTGTCTGGACGCATACGCAGCGCTGTCCGTATGAGATCTCGAATGGTAATGGCAAGGGTGCCTTCCGGCCCAGCGCACCGGGTTTCCATCTGAACCAGATTAGATATGCCCTGAATCTGCAGCTCCGCAGAATCTTCTATGGTAATTACACGTTCATTTTTGGGAATAAATTCAGATAATGCATTTAGAAATGTTGTTTTTCCTGAGCCGGTTCCCCCGGAAATAAAGATATTATACCCCGCCTGAACCAGAGTTTTTAAAAACACCGCACACTCCCGGCTGATAGATTCCCCGGTAACCATCTGTTCCATCAAAATGGGATGCTTGGGAAACTTTCGTATAGAAACTGCAGGGCCATTCAGCGCTACCGGAGGCAGTACCACATTTACCCTGGAACCATCTGACAGCCTGGTATCTGCAATTGGTTCTGCCTCATTAATTACCCGGTTCTGGCTGCCCACCATTTGCTGGATAATATCTTCCAGCTTTTCTTTAGAAGAAAATTTCTTATCCCATGCCTGTATCTCCCCCTTTCTCTCATAAAAAACATGTTCCGCCCCATTTACCATGATCTCTGTAATATCATCCTGGTTCAGCAGCTCCTGCAGCACATCCAGCTTCCGAAGAGAGTGAAAAACCTGCATTCTCAATTCCCTCCGCCAGTTCAGGGGAATCACTCTCTCCCTGGCTTCACGGCATATCTCCTCATCTATCACGGCAAGAAGTTCATTCTCATCATGTTCCCTGGTCATGTCCAATTGTTCCAGTACATTCTTTCTAATCTGTTCCACGCTATACCCCCGCCAGCCTGCGGCTGAAATCACCCATTACTCCCCAAAGCCATTGCTGCAATCTTGCCGTACCCGTGCAAACTTCATGGTGCATAGCCGGAAGTGACAAGTACACAAGCTTCTTTTCTAACTTCATATTTTCCTGCCTGGCTGTCATCTGCTGAAACTGAAGCAAAGGCGCTTCCTGCTGCTCCCCAGGCTCTGTGGTAATATATATTCTGCTGCACTCCTCCAGAATCCTGTAAAACCCAGGAATCATCATTCCAAAATCCAGCAGAATCACATCATAGCCGCTTTTGCCTGCAAGAAGCCTGACAAAGTTTAAATAGTCCTGGGAAGAAATCTCTCCCAGACACCCTCCATCCTCTGCCGGAGGTATATAATGAATGCCCTCCATGGTGTATAATGCACTGTTCACACATTCTGAAACATTTACCTCATTGGTGAGGCACAGATACATCACATCCAGAAGGTCCTTTTCATATTCTTCCTGAAACCAACCTGAAAATCCTGCACACTCTTTTAAGTTCACATATAGTACCTTTTCCTTCTGCCCCAATGCCTGGGCAAATGTCAGTGCAAAAGGAGTCTGCCAGATACTATGCCCTGGCGAATATATTCCAATAATTTCCCGTTCTGTCGCGGGCTCCTGCTCTCTCTTTTCCCCCCAATTTTGATAGTGATAAAATATCTTCCGCAGAATCTGGGATGCTGGCTGGTATTTTTCCACCGCTGGAAGCGCCTGGGCACTTGGGGGAATCTGTCCCTCTTCTGAGAGATAGAGCCACAGAGGACCAAGTTCCATTTCTCCCTCTTCTTTTTTGTTCCTTTTAGACAATTCCTCCTGTATTTGAGGATATTCAAGAAAACGTTCCCCCAGCAGTACAATGTCTGGGTTTTGGCTGTTAAGTCCTTCCTGATAGCATTCCAGAGAGGAATAGGATACTCCGCAGAGTTTCTCCTCACTTTCCAGGGAAATCCACTCTCCCAGCCTTTCTGCATATGCTTTATCTGTATCGCAGACAGCAATCATAATTTTTCTCAATAAGACACCTCCATAGCGATTGCATAACCAATTAAAATAGCAATTGAAAAATGAATGACATGTTGTTTTCCCTGAACTTCCTGAGGGTATTCAGACAATCTGCCGGTGTTCAATACCTGACGCACATATCCTTTGAATACCAACAGACGTGAGATGAGATTCCGATGATAGAGAAGTTTGCACAGAGACAGAACCGCTCCAACAAGAAAAGAAACTGCTATTGTCTTACAAAGCATTTGAAAACCCCAAATACCGCCAATCATGGAAAATAATTTGATATCACCTGCCCCAAGGGCATGTATCAGAAACAATAGATAAAATAAGATAACCGGTATAGAAACGTTTAGAAGAAAAACGCCGGCTCCCTTCACTCCTGATTCCAGAATCTGAAAGAAAAGCCCGAAAACCAAACCGCTTACAATCAGCCGGTTACTGATTCGAAAGCTCTGTATGTCCAAAACCGCGCCAATGCTCAACAGCATCAGGCTGAATAACATCTTCACCTCCCCAACATATCACCTCTCTTTGGATTATTATCTCCTGTTCGCGAATCAGTGATTGTTTTGGATTATAAAACAAGTTTCTCATCTTGTAAAGACAATTCCTTTCATTTTTTCATTTTTGTAACTTTCTCACAAGAATTTGTAGAATAAAATCCCATAGATCAGCGCAAACCCGCAGATTCCAAGGACTCCGACTGTCAAAACACTTGCGGGATTAATTCCTGCAGACACAGCAATCCCCTGACTTTTTAACAGTTCGTTTACCACGCTGATTCCCACGCTCCCGGCAATACAGCGCAGTGCAAAGACAAAAACTGCCTGGGCCTTTTGTTTCATTACGCCTATCAGCAGCACAAGTACACAAATTCCAGCAATGGCTCCAATTCCATAATATAGTTCCATGTTACCTCCAGATGTCTCAAAAATTCATTTTTTCTGGGACAAAATTATTCTCTCATCTGATATATATACTTTCTGGAAAAATTTATGACTTTTTTGTATAGATTTGGAAGCTTCTGCTTATACTTTAAATAAAAGACATGCAAAAGTGACTGCAAAAAGGAAAGGGACGCATATGTTTCAGATTGCCAGAAAAGTTGAACCTAAGACAACTGCTTACTCTTTACTTTTAGATGACCTGGAAAAAGCAAGATACGATCTTGACCTTGCCTATGATAATTTTGAAAATGCCATGGAACCAGATTTAATTGACTGCTGTATCTATCAGGTAAATGCCCTGCAGATGCGCTACAAATTCCTGCTGACGAAAGTCAAACAATTTAATGAGGATTCCTATGCAAGGAATCCTCTGGAACTTTCTGAACCTTGAAGAGTCTCTGTCAGGCTGCCTTTCTGGTAGGTCATGCCTGCCACTACCTGCTGGGTGTGCTGCATCAGCGGTTCTGAAGTATCCTGCTGTGCTGCTTCCTTAAAAGCATCATAAAGGTTCTTCAGAACCTGCTGTGCATCCAAAAGGTTCTGTGCTGTGTTTTTACATACTGCCATTGCGAGCAGCTTATTCACAAACTGATATTCTGCATACAGATTTCCGGATATCTCATAATTAAAGTCAAGATCTTCCATCAGTCTGCTGACTACCTGGGAGGCTTTTCCTACGGCATTCTTGAACCCCTGGTAATCCCGCTCCTCTTTGGCCCTTACACCGTCCTCAAGATAAGCAAAAAGTATATCATACATAATTACGATCATTTCACCACGATTGCAGCAGGTCAGCCTGCGGGTAAATTCCTGTTTTTTTTCCTGGGTCATTCGTTCCTCCTATTCATGAAGAAGCTTAACGCAGCCTACTGTAAGAGCTGCAATACCTGCTGGGGAAGATCATTTGCCTGGGCAAGTACCGAAGTAGCCGCCTGGGTCAGAATATTATCTTTTGTATATTCTGTCATTTCTTCCGCCATATCCACATCTTCAATCCGGGACAATGCCTGGGTCATATTTTCTTCCGTCAAATCAAGGCTGCTCACCGCATAATCCAAACGGTTCATATAGGCGCCGATGCTGGAACGCACCTCACTGACCTTAGCAATGGCTCCGTCAAAACTTGTAATGGCACGGTCTGCACCTGTAACGGTAGATACATTTACTTTATCAATATACAAGGTTTCAGAAGAAATCTCCTGAATCCGCACATCCATAGTCTGGTTCTCATTGGCTCCAATCTGAAGGGTCATGGGACCTACATCTGTCACATCCAATGTCACAGTCTCTGCGGGCGTTATCTGTCCTGGCACCACCTCAAACTTCATCTCAAAACCGCCCCGGTCTGTAATAGTAACATAATTTCCCTCTGTTAAAATGGATGCCTGGGTGCCAAATCCCTCGTCGCTGTCTGCAATGTTAATCTCTACATCTTTCCCCTGTGCCTGTTGTTCTGACTGAAGTCCCAAAAATCTTGCAAGGGCAGGATTGTCACATTTTACATCCATTTCCGCACTCTGGCCATATTCGTCAGACACAAACACCAGATTTCCTCCTGTGTTCAAATCCACAGGCACATAAAATCCATCTTCCGGCCGTCCATTCACTTTATCCTGGGTAAGGTTCCGTACTACCAGAAGGTTCACCTCTCCCAACTCAGCTCCTTCGCGCATTTTCTCATATACAGCATCAAATGATTCACCCTCTTTTATTTCCACCTCTACGCCGTTAATGACAACGGTTCCCGATGCCCCTGCCGGAACCTGGGAATTTGCGTTCAAAGCGGCTCCCCCCCGTATTACTGCATGTTCTGCATCTGCGGCAACCTGGACAGAGTAGGTGTTTTTTGAAACAGAATCAGATATATCAATGCGGGTAATTCCCCGGGTATTTGGATAAACACGATTATCCAACGTACCGTCCAACAGAGTTTTGGTATTAAATTCTGTGTCCTTTGATACCCGGTCGATCTCTTCCCGGAGAGACGCAATTTCCAACTGAATTGCCTTAAGGTCATCCGGCGTATTGGTACCGTTTGCCGCCTGGACAGAAAGTTCACGCATTCTCTGCAGCATATTATGAACCTCATTTAAAGCCCCGTCCGCTGTTTCCAGCACGGAGACGCCATCTGAAGCGTTCCTGGATGCCTGCCCCAGTCCTTTAATCTGCGCTGTCATTTTGCTTGCAATTGCCATTCCTGCCGCATCATCAGACGCACGGTTAATCCGAAGCCCTGTAGATAAACGCTCAATGGAATTAGCCAGGCTGTTTTCTGATCTCAAGAGTTTCTTATTTGCAACAATTGCGGACATGTTGTGATTAATTTTCATGTTAAATACCTCTTTTCTGCTTTATGCTTAGGACAAACTTTGTCCCATTATCTTAACTTCTTCCAAAAATCCTCTGGCAATCCCATACAGGGTTTTCGTCTGTACCTGGTAAGATCCACTTTCCGTATCAACCTCAGAAATGTTTGAGCGGCTCACATCTGTAAAGCGATTTAAATCAAGACCTTCACTGTGTACAAAATCCATATTCCATGATTTGTCCTCTGTGCCTAACTGCTCTTTCAGCATGTCTTCCTGGTTCTTAATCTCCTGAATTGTCCTGTCTGAATCTGAAACAATATAGCCTTTTACATTATCGTCCATCACCTGGAATCTGGCCGCTACCTTTCCCAATTTAGGCGTCTCAAAGAGTACATCCACTCTTCCTTTCTCTTCCCTGCCCCGGACAATTTTCAATTGTACATTGGTCAGCTCATCCGCCACCAAAACTGGAATTGCATAATGCTCTTCCTTAGCCATCCTGGTTCCAAGAGCAATCTGCCGGTGCATGATTTTCATATCATGCACATTCCTGCTGGTAACTTCCTTAGAATCTGCCATGGTTTTCATAACATTTTCTGCTGTCTCCGCCAGCTTCTTATGGGCTTTCGCCATATCTTCCGGCGTCTTGACTGCTTCCCCGAACCTCTCCAGAATCTCTTCCTTTGCCTGCTCTAAATCGATCTCCCCATCCTGGTTTTCTGAATCAAAAAGATCTTTAAAGATCCCTCCCCGTGGGTTCATCATGCGGTTTGCCGCCAAAATATTATATGCTGTCACCGGCACATCCCGGCTGGCCAGCATTTGAATAATCTGTGCCTCCGCCTCCTTTGCCTGAGAAAATTCTTCCATCTCATGCTGGTAATAGGTTTCCTCTGACTCTGTATCCTGAGACGCGCCCCGAAGCTGCCACAGCAGTTCTTCCGGTGTCATATCCTCCACCGGTTTAGAGCTTTGAGCCTGATGCATTCCTTCCGGGGTTGCAAATTTCAAGGCCTCCTTGGCACAGTCTGTCTGGTAAGACGCTTCAATCTGCTGAGATATGCTGAGTTCCTGGGTATTTACAGTTTCTGCTTCCCCGAAATTGTCATCTACAGAAACATTAATTCCTGGGTTTCGGATGGTGCGCACCGCTGTCAGCAGATTTTTCATGGAAATCTCCGCCCCCTGCTGCACCAGTGCGCCAACTGCCGCGCCATCGGTTTTATCAAGCTGGTTCAGCATCCGGTAAATACCAATGTAACTGTCGCGCTCTTCCTGGGTAATATCATGGCGCTGCTCCAATTTCCAGAGATATTTGCTGAACCGCTCTTCTCCTCCGTCATCTAAGCGGTTCCTAATTTCTTCTGCCTTGGCGTTCAGCTCCTCCACATTCAGTTCCAGCGGATTAACTCCTTCCCGGATCAGTTCCATCACCACAGACGGCGTAAGATTCTGGAACAAATTCTGTACTTTTTGATCTGCCGCCTTCATCTCCATCACAGACTCAGGGTTAATTGCCATTTCATTATAGGCAAGAATCCTGACTGCCCTGCGGTTTGCGTCTGAAGTATCTAAATTCAGATCCTCCAGAATATCGTCAACATTCTGAAATGCTTTCTGAATGGAGTCTCCCAAATCAGCCCTTGGTTCTGTCTGCAGTGTCTCATACGCTTCCCCGGCGCGCTGCATCTGTGCCTGCCGGGCAGCGCCCTTCTCATGGATGACCTCCATGCTGTCCCTGTCTGTATGTACTTCTCCCAGAACGTAAGCTGGAACTTCCCGCAGCTCTTTCGTCTTTGCCATAGTATCCGCAAACACTTCTGTATTTTCCTGGGTAGGTTCTATATGATTCTGACTCAGTAAACTTGCATAATAAGCGTGTTCCTGTTCCTTTAACTGTTCTACCAGTTCTTCCAAAGGCTGCGTCTCAATGGAAATTCCCCTTCTCAGCAGACTGTAATTTGCCTGTGTTGTCATCAGCAGACGGATTTCTTCCAACTGGCGTTTTGCTTTTAGATAGGCTGCATCTTCCTTGGCATACTCTGGTATCTGCGGATTCTTATGTTCCGCCTGGGAGCCTGTATGCCGTCCGTCTCTTTCTGATTCTGCCCCGCCGTTCCCTGCGGCTTTTAAGTTCTCAATTGTAAGAGGTTCACCTTGTTCCACAACCGTCCATACATCTGCGTCGGTGGTATGCTCTATGGTTTCCGCCGCCTGCTTCGCACGGTCTATATTATGATATCCATCCAAAAGAACTGCGTCTTTTGGACGCTGTCCTTCTGCCATCGCTTCCGCCATCGCTTCCATTACCTGCGCTTCCTGTGGAGGAAG
The DNA here is from genome assembly GCA_950097145.1 of uncultured Lachnospiraceae bacterium. Taxonomy (GTDB): domain Bacteria; phylum Bacillota; class Clostridia; order Lachnospirales; family Lachnospiraceae; genus Petralouisia. The sequence continues at coordinate 6,787 of CATNCF010000008.1, read as the reverse complement.
TTCCGCCTCTTTCAAATCCAGGACATAATTCAGATTCTCTGCTGTCAAGGGAATCTGCTGTTCAATCATCCACTGGCTGTAAGAAAGCGTAGTATCATTCACCACCCGTCCAGCCTGGGTAATGACCTGGGCGATCTGATCCTTTAGCTCTTCATCCACCTGCATCCCTGCAGCTCCCGGCTGCCCGGCTGCGCCGCCTGTACAGTGCTGTGCCATATATAAATTCTCCACAGTAGGTGAAAGGTCATTATCCAGCATATATTTCACTGCTTCGTCGCTGCAGGAAGTGAGATCGGCAGCCTGCTGCATGGCGTCCTGGCAGTCTGTCATATTTTCCTCTGTAGCTGGAACATCAGCCTCCTTCATTGCCGCTTCAAGCTGTCTGGCTGCACCTGCGCTTCCTGCCAGTTCTTCCAGCTTCTCCGCGTCTGGAACATCACCGAACACGCTGATATCCACGCCCGCTTTCGCAAGCTCCATCTTGATCTTATCCATCTCTGTGACAATGGTATCTACTTCTGTATCATTCACGGAATACCCATCCTCTTCCATCCTGCCGCAGTCTGCCGCTGTTATGGTATTAGATACCACCTGCATTTTCTCCTGAAGGAGCTGTGCTTCCATATGTTCCGCCTCCTGGCGTATCTCTTCTAACTGAGACTCCCCGGAAAAAAAGGGTTTGTCTACCGTAGTCCGCTGCACGGAGGCTGCTCTGCCCGTATCCTGTTGGGTTTTACAGACAGCAGTCTCCTCTTTGAGGACGGTAACATTCCCTTTAATCTCTACTTTATTTGCCGTTCTGGCTATCTCTGCCAAATTACTATTATCTACTCTCATATCCGCGCCTCGTTATCCTCTATCCTCAATGATCTTTAGAAGAAGCTTCCTCTATCCAGCCAGAATACTTCTTCTGTCCTTAAGTATTTCGGTAACAATGCGGGAAAACTTTACTCAATGTACCCCAGAAAAATATTTCCGGCTCCCCCAAAAAACGAATCGCTGTCCAAAAGCCCCATTTTCATAACCGCATTTTCTCCTGAGCGATACAAAATGGTATTGTGCTCGTCATATCCAACAATCAGAACCGCTTCCTCCCCTACCATGCCTAATACTGGCGTTCCAAGATTTACATAATACAGCACCTGGCTTACACTGCAGCCGGAAAGATCTGCTACTTTCCGATCCACAAGGGCCTCTGCCAGAATTTCTTTGGGGGTCTTCCCCTGTGCCAGCAGATCTTCCACATCAATACTCAATTCCTCTGTCTTCAGCAGATAAGTGAGGCAGCGTGCCACAGAGTTCTCACCGACTCCCTGGATATCTATCGTTCCAGAACCAATTACAGGCTGGCTGCTTTTTCTTCCTCTGCGCCAGATATATTTCTGCCCTCTGCCTAACACCACACCCATATTTTCATCAGCCTTAAGAATCGCGTCAGTAATAGAATTGGTAGAAAATAATATTTTTCCGCCGTTGTAAATGTAATAATTTTCTTCTTGTCTATCCGTCTTTAGTTCCACATGGCGTTCTTCTTCCAGAACAACTTCTCTTGGAATTTTCACCTGAGGATTTCTTGCAAGTTCTGTTTCTGTCTCTGGAAATACAAGCACAATCTGGGTCTGCTTCTTCTCCGTCACCAGAGTATCCACGGCAATCAGCCTGGAAGACGCAAGCTGCTGATTCTTAATGGTATCTTGTTCCGCAGGCATCCACCCTGTTTCTGTCCTGTTTTCCCTGTTCAAAAAAATAGTATCCTGTTCCACAAAAGCGTTGGAAATATAATAGCCCTCTTTCTGGTATTCTTTAATTACTTTAGATTTTTTATCTACTATGGTTATTTTGTACATGGGAAATCTGGAGTTTCCTGCGTAATCTGCTGTCACATCCCCAGCTTTTGCAGTCCCATATACAAAATCACTCTCCACAAATCCCACTGGCTTGAGGTATTCCTTCTTTCCCCCCTTGATTGTCCGAACGTCTTCCCCTTCTAAATCCATAATCTTAAGAGTACTGGAACGGTTTTCTTTCTTATCCTCCCAGGCAATATATCTGCCGTCTTTGGAGACAGCATAGGCGCCCGCCCGCAAACCTGCAATCACAGACTCTGCTTTTCGTGAGGAAAGATCGATCCGGTAAAGCTGCCCGTCCGCCAAAAGATAAAACATATTCTCATCGCTGACATAGAAAATCTGGCCCCAGTCCGCTTTCAACATTTCATAAGATCGGTTGGAAGGCAGGAATATTTCTTCTTCCACAGTATTTCCCACACTGTCAAAACGATAAACGCCGATTCCCGTCTCACCCTCATGATGTCCGCGGTTCATATAGCCATAAACAACAAAATCCATACTCCCCGACTCATCAATCCGCATAATCTCTATCTGATGCTGCCCATTATTTTCTCTCTCTGAAATCCCTTCCGGGTCAAGAAAACTGAATACCTGTGACAGCTCATGGCTGTCACTGTTATAGAGCCACAATTCCCCTTCCTGGGCAAAGCCGATCACATTCCCCTTTTCATTTGCCATATATTCTACATTTGCAGAAGCGATCCCAAGAAACAGACGGTTTTTATCCACTATGCCATTTTCTCCCCGAAATATCTGGTTCATGGTCCGCTCATAATTCAACAGATACATCCGGCTGTTCACACTATTATAACGAACCCGGTAATACTCTTCCACATTATAGTATTCCACCTCGCCATTATCGCCAGCGGCAGTCACCACATAACGGAGCACAATGGTGTTAAAGGAACTTCCCATTTCCTTAATAGACGGCACTGGATTTTTCAAACACTTTACTGCAAAATCCCCCCAGGTCACCTGAGACAAATTTGAGTGGATAGTTACGTTCTGTAACGTCGTATTATCCGCCTGGCCGTCAGGTTCCAGATAGGTCGCCAGATTTCCTGCATGTTCCTTGTCAAATGTCTGTGTATGGAAATTCATTACAAAATCCAGTGATTCTTTTGCATAATAATCTTTTTCCCTAATAATTCTGGTATAGTAGTACACCGGCTCCTCGTTGCTGGCAACCTTAATAATCAGCACATATTCCATATCCTGTTCAAGGATATTCTCAAATTGAAGCTCTACCCTGATTTCTCCATTTTCCTGGGAAAAATCATTAATCTCACCGTCTTCAATAAGCCTTTGCATATCCATAGATCGTACCTCATAGGATATTCCCTTAATCTGGTTCTGATAAGTCTTAATCACTACCGGAAGTATAAGATCCTCTTTCAAAGGTGTAACGGTATCGCGCATTGCTGTGCCGTCCATTTCCTGGCGATAGCCATACAGCTCATTGATTCTCACATCTTCCCTCACCAGACAAAGCACTGGAAGCGTAGCCGGCGCCATCTCAGAAGTTAAATCCACCCGGCTCTGATGATTAAAAAGTCCCATAAATACCACTGTTGCCGCCGCCACTAACAACAATACTGTAATTTTAATAACGCCTTTACGCATTCTGTCTGTCTCCTTCTTCTCTATCCTCTGCCTTTTCCTGTATCAAAGGCTCTGTAAATAAACCGTTTTGAACATTTTCCTCCTGCAGAACTGCGAACGTGGGCCTTACCTGCAGAAATTCCATAATTCTGTGATAATCCTCACTGCTTTTTGCCCTGCCCTTTTTCACTGCGCGGATAAGTATATTTTTGGGAGTATGTTCCATATCAATAAACTCCAAAATCTGTACCTCATAACCTTTGCTCTCCAATATTTGGGCCCGAAGGGCATCCGTAAACAAAGCCGCCATCCGTTCTTTGATTAATCCATACTGTAAAACAGGACCCAAAAGCTCATTCTTTATCTGGCCGTTTAACTCATGCTGGCAGCAGGGTACAGACAAAATCACTTTTGCCCCCCAGCGGACCGCCTTATCCAATGCATAGTCGGTGGCGGTGTCACAGGCATGAAGCGTTACCACCATGTCAACCTGCAAAACACCCTGATAGCTGGCAATATCCCCTACATAAAACTCCAAACCCTGACAGCCGTATTTTTCTGCCAGTTTTTGACACTGGGAAATCACATCCTCTTTCAAATCCAGCCCTATGATATGCACCTTATATCCTTTTAATTCTCGAAAATAATAATACATAGCAAATGTCAAATAAGATTTTCCACAGCCAAAATCCAAAATTGTTACTTCTCTGTCTCTGGGAAGTTCCTGCAAAATATCCTCAATATATTCCAGAAAGCGGTTAATCTGCCTGAACTTATCATATTTTGCATGAACAATGTTCCCTTCCCTGGTCTGCACTCCAAGATCCACTAAAAAATCCACTTTCTCAGCGGGATCCAAAATATATTTTTTCTTTCTATTATGAGATAAATCACCCCTTTTTACACAGGAAGAGGCTTTTCTCTCCTTAATTGTTACTTTTCCCTTCTTACTGACCAGAACAGAAACCTGTCCCATCTCAGAAAAAATCTCTAACTGGCGGTAATCCTTCATCCAGCACAAAATAGTTTCTGCCGCTTCCTGTAATGGCATATTTTTATGAAACACCTTTTTTTCCTGCTGAATACCTGCCTGAAATATTAGTTTCCCTTTCAGCAATACTGGACGGAGACTGATTTTTACAGCCTCCGCCCCAGTTCTTGGATTACTGATGATAAGCTGTACAAGCTTTTCATTCAAATATTTATCTAATAATTCCTCTACTTTTTCCATAGTAACCCTTTCTCATTTGCTTCCACATTATCTATAAATGATGACAAATAATTACTGCCCTCTGCTAGGAACTCTGCCGATCCGCGGCATTTTGCCATTTGCGGGAATGCGCATCTTCTGCAAACGGCTGTTACCACCAGCGGCGGCACCTCTTATGCCTGCATCTGCGCTGATACATTTCATTAAACAGCAATACTTCTATAAGATTCTGCAGTCCCGGATTCCTTGGCGGCGGCCCTGGCGGTCTTCCCGGTCCCCAGCCTGGTCCTGGCGGCGGTCCCGGCGGCCTTCCCGGTCCCCAGCCCGGTCCTCCTGGACCACGCTGCGCAATGAGATTTCCCTCTAACGGCAATTCCTCTGCCTCCATATCCTGTTCCTGGAATTCCTCATATGCGCCTTCTTCATATTGTTCTCTTTCATACTCTCCCATATCGCATTCTGTCGCTTCCATCCTTTGAAGTTCCGGCTGGTTTTCCTCGGCAGAATTGTAAATCCGTTTTACAATCCGATCTACCATCACACGATCCGGATATTCATCAAACATCAGACTTCCTTCGTATTCCATTTTATCACATTCGTCCTCCACCAATTCCTGGAGAGAACGGACTTCTTTGGGATACATCCCCTTTAATTTTTCCAAATCCCTGGCATATTCCAGTTCTTCCATATAGACGGTCTGCATGGGATACGCCATGTAAAAGGGCACTTTAGACATATTCTGCTGAGGGGTCTTGTAAAAAATTTCCTGTTTATAGTCCACAGTCATTCTCCCTTTTTTTCTATCCCTATACTATATGCCTGATTTCTGGTTGTGCTACTCATGTATCGGCAGGATTATATCCAGTGGAATTCTGCGGAACAATTTTTGTCAGATATATCTGATTCGTTTTTATATTGTTTTTCAGTATAGCACATTTTGATGGAGTTTTCCAGAGATCCTGAAATATGGCGGGGATTTCGCTTAAGGAACTGTAACCAGAACGGCAGCGCCACAAACTGCAGGAAAGCGGCCTATAAGGCAGGGCATACATCACATGGGGCTGCCGCACTAAGTAGTTAGTGCGCAGCTTCTTTTCTGTACGAAAAATTACAGCCGGACTTCGAAATATCCGGCTGTTGGTGTGTAATTTAGATATTAAGTGGTTATTACTCCGGCGGTTAAATATCGACGTTTTTACTTGCTTAAATTTCCATCTGCCGCGTTGTCATCAATCGTTGTAGCACTCGCTACAACTCGTTTTTCCGCCTTGCAGATGAAAATTTATTCTTCGTAAAATTCGTCGACATTTAACCGCCGGAGTAATATGAAATCTTTTGTTTTAATTCTCTTACATCTGTTTCTAGCATTCTAACTTTGATTCCTAACATTTCTACCTCATTATTAGGTTTCATTGCTTCATGTAGATTTCTTGATAAGTCAAGATGTCCTTCAGCGACACGCATTATATTGGTACGTAACTCATTTTCAATAGTTAAGTCAATTTTTGTTGCTTTTTGTTTAATATCGTTAATGTCTTTTTTCATTTCTTGCATTTCTGTTAGAATCAAATCAAGTTTTTCACTATCTGTCATATTTTATCACGCTCCCTTGTGTGATTGTATTATCTACTAAGAAATAACCTCCACTATTTGATATACCCCTTGTCTTTGCATGGGCAGAGGTAAAACAAAAAATGTTGTGAGTAGAACTGCTTCTATGGCTTTTCCCTTTTCTACGTCGAATATATCATATCTGCAATCAGTTTTCAATAACCCTCTTTATCTATCCGGCCAAATTATTCTTGTTAAATTCCTGACACATCTCCCACAAACAGACACCATCTTTGACACCATTTTTTCTTAATTTTACGGTTTTGGGTGCGACAGGATAAAAAGAAGAAACGCCGAAAATGCCCATAAATAGGCACTTACAGCGTTCCATACAGTTTGTTTAAAACCATACCATAAAAGCTAAAAATATGGATGCTTTTTCTCGATACACCACTTTACAAGTTTTTATAGAAAAAAATGCCGTATGAGACATTTGGGTGTATAATAAGTTTGCACACTAAAATATACGAAAGAAGTGATCCCATACGACAAACTTATTATACAACGAAAAAAC
>CATNCF010000007.1 GCA_950097145.1 uncultured Lachnospiraceae bacterium | reverse complement strand
TGTGTTATAATTTCATAGATTATCTTCTGGGCACAATCAAATATTAGGTGTGATATTTCAGAAGAACGGGAAGAATATAAGTGAAAACACATGTAAGATAAGGCAGGAGGAAGTTAGAATGGCAAGAGACGCGCAGAATGACCGCAGCGGCGGAAAAAGAAAAACCAGCAGGAGGAAAAGGCAGAAGCGAAAAATTATTCTGCTTGTGACAGCAGTACTTCTGGTATTGATCATGATTCCGGTGGCATTTTCCTGGAGTAAATATGATAAGATGGGTAAAATCGTAATCAAAGATAAGGATGTAAAGATCAACCAGCTTGAACCCGATACAAAGAAAGCTTTGGAAGGCTATGAGAGTCTTGCTTTATTCGGGCTGGATAACCGCTCGACCGGTAATTTTGAGAGTGGAAACAGTGATACCATTATCGTGGTAAGTATCAATAAAGAAACAGGAGAAATTAAGATGGCTTCTGTGTACCGTGATACCTATCTGGATATTGACGAAGATAAATTCCGTAAGGCCAACGCTGCCTATGCCAATGGAGGTCCCAAAAAAGCTATTGAGATGCTCAATAAGAACCTGGATCTGGATATTACGGATTATGTCAGTGTGGATTTCAGCGCGTTGGTAGACGCCGTTGATCTCTTAGGCGGTGTTGATTTGGATGAGTTGTCTCAGGAAGAGGCAAAATGGCTGAACGCATATGTGAACGATACCGTAAAGAATATTGGATATGAGGAATATGTGCCGGAAGTGTCAGCCGGACAGAACGTACATCTGAACGGCGTACAGGCAACAGCTTATGCCAGAATTCGTTATGTGGGCCTGGATTATGGGCGTACAGAACGGCAGCGCACCATCATTACAAAAATGTTCGAAAAGGCCAAAAGCTGTGATTTGATGACATTAAACAGCCTTATGGATAAGCTGCTTCCGCAGATTTCCACAAGCTTAAGCCCAACAGAACTGCTTAGCCTTGCTGGAAATGCGGCAAAATACCATATGGGAGAGAATACAGGATTCCCCTTTGAAAAAGAGTCTCATGATGTAGGCAGTATGGGCGATATGGTAATCCCGTTGGATCTTGAAGAAAATGTGGTGAAGCTTCACCAGTTTCTGTATGCCAATGAGACTTATACACCTTCTCAGACTGTGAAGGATTTAAGCGAGACGATTCACAATAATACCGGTTATTGATCTCTTAAGATGATGCAGGGCATATCCGTGGGGATAAATTACAGGAGCCTCAGGGAGGAAGATTCGTTATGAGAAAAGTGTGGAAAATTGTAAAATTATATACCATGATGATAGTAAGTATATTATTTTTGGGAGTTGGCATGAAATCAGAAGCAGCAGTTGTGGGCAGAACCAGCGGGCTGAAACAGACTTTTGCGGGTCCAAACAGGATAGAAATTAGCTGGAAAGCAGTGATAGGCAATAACATCAGGTATAAGGTGGAACTTTGTGAAAATAAGAATTTTACTGGAGGCGTTATGGATAATCTCAGCGCCGGAAGCAGGGGGACAGCCTTGCCAAAGGAGAGTTTTTCAGGGCTTACGGCGGGCAGTAAATATTATGTCAGAGTGACAGCCTTTGTTATGACAGATGAGCAAGTTCCCCAGTCTTCCTGGGGAACTGCCTCCAAAGTACTGGAAGTGGTGACTGCTCCTGCAGATGATAAAGTCAAAAATTTCCGCCAGACAAAGGCGTCGGAAACCAGTATTACGGTTTCCTGGAAAAAAAGTGCAGGCGCCAATGCTTATCAGCTTGCTTATGGAAAAAAGGGCGCAGATGTAAAAAACAGGAAAGTGGTACAGCTTGGCAAGGTAAATTCATACACAGCTAAAAAACTCAGCAAAAATACAGAATATGATTTCTGGCTGATCCCAGTGAAAAAAAGTTCCAGCGGATTTCGGGCGTTGGGCAGCCATACGGCAAATCTTTCCGGGTGTCCGGTGCTTCCCGCCAAAATTAAGGGAGTGGAAGCGAGCTTTTGGAGTCCCACTTCTGAGCATTTGGATTTGGGCTGGAAGAAAAGTGATTCTGCAGACGGATATCAGTATCAGATTTTTGCGGAAGACGGGAAGAAGGCTTTGCTTACCGGGAAGAAGGCAGGAGATGGAAACAGCACGTATCTGATTACTGGTAAATTGAAAAGCCTTCGTTTTCTGAAACTAAGGATACGCGGTTACATTGAAATACCTGGAAGTTCCAAATACGGCAAATGGTCTGACTGGATTTATTTTTCCAGGCAGCCAGATGTAACAACGAAGAACACAAAGGGCGGTATTTTGCTGACATGGGATAAGGTGAGCGGCGCCAAGAGCTACAGTGTATATATTTCTACCAGAAGAACTTCTGGTTATAAGAAGGTGAAAAGTACTGCCAAAACCTCTATGACGGTTCGAACATGCGGGAAAGCCAGCCTGAAACAGGGAAAGCAGTATTATTTTATGGTTGTGGCTAATAAGAGGGTAGGAAAAAAGAACTTCCAAAGTACAAAAAACTATTGCTTTTGGATTACGTACAGGCAATAAAATAGAATAAGCGCTGGAAGACGGCGTATTATGAAAGGGGCTGTTGTAAAAGAGGGATTTCTACAATATACGGTACAAACTCTTTTTGTTACTTTATTGCTAAGGCGGTTAAATGTCGATGTTTTTACTTGTCTAAATTTTTATCTGCTGCGTTGTCATCAATCGCTGTAGCACTCGCTACAGCTCAATCTTCCGCCTTGCAGATAGAAATTTATTCTGCGTAAAATTCATTCGACATTTAACCGCCTTAGTAATATATTGTAGAATCCCTGCATTTTGCAGCAGCCCTTTTTTGTAATTACGAAAGATTTGGGAAAAATGTAAAGTTTTTGTAATATCCTTTTCTAAGGTTGTACTCGACAAAAAATTATGATACCATAGGTACAAATTATGAAAAAGAATGTCAGAATGGAGTGTGGAAGATGAGGTTGTTAAAAAAGTGGGCAGCAGTTCTGTTGTCAGTATGTCTGATTTTATCTTCGTCAGGCATTAGGGTACAGGCAGAAGAATCTGCAGAAAATGGAAAGAATGTTATGCAGGGGCTGGCTGGAAGCACAGGCGAAGAGAATGCCGAAACTGGCCAGACTGTGCAGGATCTAGAAAACAGCAGAATGGAAGGAAAGGCCAAAACAGAGGAAGAACAGGAAATTCTGCCGGGTAAACTTAATTTTGTCATGCAGGAAAGTACCTTTGTTGAGACGCCGGGAACCCAGAATATTGTTGCCGACCTTGGAGAGGAAGGCAAACCTGCAGAGAACGCGCAGCTCTGTTATCAGAACAGCACAGGAGAGAACTTTACGAAAGAGGCTGCAGGAATTGTGGACAGCACCGTAAAATTTACCATGGACTTTACAGATGAAGATCAGGCGGATATCTATAAACTGGCTTCTATTCAATATGTGGCAGAGGGAAAGACTTATCAGGTAAATTTTGCTGAGCTTGGGATGGAAGTAGAATTTGGCGTGAACTGCCAGACGGAGACTGAGCCAGATGAGCTTTTGTTTGATAAGGAGCTTCTGGAAGAAGTGGAAGCGAATGTGGTCACTTTGGATGAAAATGGAACTATTGTTTCTGAAAACAATATGGAAAATGTACTGGAAGCATCCGAGGGTTTGCAGCGTTTTTCCAGGGGGCGGGCTGTTGTAACCCCAAGCGAAGTAAAAAATATGAGAATCATGCTGGATCCAGGGCATGACAGCACCCATGCAGGCGCCCGGGGAAATGGGTGTAAAGAAGAAGAAGCGGTTTTAAAAATTGCCCAATATTGTAAGGCAGAACTTCAGAAGTATGCAGGCGTCAGCGTCTATATGACCAGAGAAAGCAATACCTGTCCATTTGGAGGAAGCAAAGTCAGCTCAAGTACCTGTAACGCTCAAAGGGTAGAACTTGCTAAGGATAAAAAAGCAGATGTTTATGTGAGTTTTCATCTGAATTCCAGTCCAAGTTCACTTCCTTCAGGAGTGGGAGTGTATTATCCCAACAGCAGCTATCGTCCAGCCATTGGAGAAGAGGGAAAAGGACTGGCTACAGAGATCTATAAAAAACTCAGCGCACTGGGGCTTGATACCTGGGCAGGCGGGGTTCTGATACATAATTCAGAAAACAATACGTTATATCCCGACGGTTCTCTTGCAGATTATCTAGCCGTAATACGAAGAAGCAAGCTGGCAGGGATTCCCGCAGTGCTGATAGAACATGCATTTTTGAGCAATTCAGGCGATGTCAGCAAGTTTTTAAATTCTGATACGAAGCTTAAGAATCTTGGACTTGCAGACGCAAAAGGAATCGTGCAGTATTATGGTCTGACGGTTGGAACCAGCCAGCCGGAAATTCAGTGGATTCAGCCAAGAGGAAGCAAGAAACTGCGGATTAGCTGGAACCAGGCAGTGGACGCAGAATCTTATCAGGTGTACCGGAGTGATTCTGAGGCAGGTGAATATAAGAAGATTGCAGAACTCAGAGGAGATGTCTATGATGATGAGAAGATAAAACCAGGCATAACTTACTATTATAAGGTATGTGCTGTGTATTCAGACGGCAATAAATCTTCTTTTTCCAGAATCTATCCCGGAAGTTCTCTGGCAGCCCCTGTAATTAACGGAATTGTTTCCAGAAGCGGCGGCAAGCTGGACATTAAATGGGATGCCATTGAAGGCGCTAAGAGTTATGATCTGTGGCGCAGCGACGCTAAGGACGGCACTTATCGTAAGATTGCCAATTTAGCTGGAAATGCTTACGTTGATCAGAATCTGGAAATGCAGAAAGAATATTTTTATAAAGTCCGTGCCAGAGGCGGGGAACAGAATGGTTACAGCAGTTATTCTAAGATATTGTCCGGCTGGGCGGTGCAAAAGACCTCTATTTCCAGTGTCAGCTCCAAAACCAGCACATCTTTGCTGATCCGTTGGAAAAAGGTAGATAATGCCTATGCTTACCGAATCCAGAGAGCTGATTCCAAAAAAGGCAAATACAAAGTTATTGCAACTGTCAAGAATGGAAAAACTTCCTATATTGATGAGAAAGTGAAAGAGAAAAAGACATATTATTATAAAGTTCAGACCATTAACCGCGTCAATAATAAGAGTGGTTACAGCGGTTACTGTAAGGCGGTTTCTGGCCAGACCATCACTGGCACGTCAATGATTTATGTCAGATCCAAAAGCAGCGGAAGTATGGAGCTGAAATGGAAGAAACATGCGGATGCTTATGCCTACAGTGTAAAACGAAGCACCAAGAAAAGTGGAGAGTACACAAAGATTGCTGAACTCCGTGACCGTGATATCACGAAATACGTGGACAAAAACGTGACAGGCGGCAAAAAGTATTTCTATGTAGTGGAAGTTATCACTAAGAAAAATAAAGTAAAAAATTACAGCGGGGATTCCAAACCAAAGTCTGCATTCAATTTAAAGAAGATAAGTATCAGTTCCATCCAGGCAGGGAAGAATGGCATTACTCTGAGCTGGAAGAAAGCGGATGGAGCCAATACATATATCGTATTGAGAAGTAACTCAGCCAGCAGCGGGTTCCAGCAGATTGCAAAGATAAAAAATGCCGATTATACCAGTTTTACAGATAAAAACGTAACGGCCGGAAAGAGGTATTATTATCGTGTCCGCGCAATTCGTGAGGGAAAATATACTGGCTATGGAAGTTCTGGCAAAATTGCAGAAAAGTGGATGCTTCCTGCACCTAAGGGTCTGAAAGTAACAGCTTCCAGACCGTCTGTAACGCCGGACAGCCCGGGAACTATGCAGCTTCAATGGGAGAAAGTCAAAGGAGCCACCGGTTATGCGGTGCTAAGAGCTGCAAACGGGAATCCTGAATATGAAATGATTGCCATGGTAAGCGGGAATGGAACAGTAAGTTACAAGGACAGCAAAGTGAGCGAAGGAACTGTTTATTATTATAAGGTTGCAGCAGTGGGAACCATTGGAAAAGAGACTGGAAACGGGGATGAGACCGCTCCGGTGTCAGCCGTGATTTCCACGGTCAAGAAGAAATAAGAAGATAAGGAAAGAAGGAAAAATAGAAATGAGGATGAGAAAGAGAACCAGAATCACGGCATATCTGCTGGCGGCAGCAGTGCTGGCAGCGGATTTTGGAGGATCTTCCGTCGGCGCCGTGCAGGCGCAAGAGAGGGAACAGCAGGAAGAAATTGCTGAAAATCGCTGGATACAGGGAAGGAATGTCAGCGGAGATGACGGTGCAAATCAAGCAGAGGAAGCAGAGAATGGCCTTGCAGCTTTACTGCGGGAATATGAACTGTACGGAGTGGTCACAAATGCAGCCAGTATTCCGGCTTATCAAGAGCCTTCTGTGGAAGCTCCAATCGTGAAAAACCTCTCCAGCGGCTATCAGGTACGTGTTCTGGGAGCCGTAGTCCAGGAGGATGGGATTTGGTTTCAGACAGCCTTTGCCGTTCATGGGGTGGAATACACAGGATTTATCCAGGAAGAATATGTAATATCCCAGGATACAAGGCTGGAAGCATGGAAAAACCAATATTTCACCAAAGGTATGGGCAGGGCGGCGGTCACTTCCGATACGGCGGGAGAAACAGATTTATCGGCATTTCCCTCCAGTTACCGTTCCTATATCAAGACATTGGTCAATGCACATCCCAATTGGACTTTTGTGCCTATGAATACCGGACTGGAATGGTCTGATGTAGTGAAAAATGAGATGGTTAATGCCAGAAACCTGGTGTATGTCACAGAACCGATTTTATGGAAATCCACCGCAGAAGAGGATTATAATATGAGCACGGGACAATGGATTGCCAAAGATGGACAGAACTGGGTGCAGGCGTCAGAATCCATTGTGAAGCATTATCTGGACCCCAGAAATTTCCTGAATGAGGAATCAGTGTTTCAGTTTGAACAGCTCACCTATAACAGCGCTTACCACAATGAATCCGGTGTGGAAAAGATATTGAACGGAACTTTTATGAGCAAGAAAAAATTAGAGGACGGTTCTGGCGGCGGAATTACCTATGCCAAAGCCTTTATGAAGATTGGAAAAGAATTAAAAGTCAGTCCGTATTTCCTGGCAAGCCGCATCCGGCAGGAGCAGGGCGTTAAGGGAGATTCGCCGCTGATTTCCGGCAAGTATCCAGGATATAAAGGGTATTACAATTATTTCAATATTTCGGCCTTTGGACTGGGAGAACAGGTGGTGATCAATGGCCTGAAAGAAGCAAAGGAAGCCGGATGGACCACAAGGTATGCGGCATTGCTTGGAGGAGCAAAAAAGACTGCGGAGAAATATATTGCCAAGGGTCAGGATACTTTCTATCTGCAGAAATTTGACGTGGATGATTCTTATGACGGCCTGTACTGGCATCAATATATGCAAAATCTTCTGGCAGCGGATAATGAAGGGAAAAATGTCCGCAGAAGCTATGAATCCATGGGGGCGCTCAACAACAAATTTGTGTTTAAAGTTCCTGTTTATAAAAATATGCCTGGTTCTGCATATCCAAAACCAGGGGAAAAACTGGATAAAACAAATCTTACTGTAAAAAAGAGCGGCAATTTGGTGAAGTTATCCTGGAAGGAAGTGAGCGGCGCCCAGGGATATCAGGTTTACCGGAAAGAAGGAGAAAACGGCACCTATAAGAAAGTAAAAACAGCAGCCGGGCTTGGAACTACTTCTTGGCAGGATAAGAAAGTGGAAACTGGAAAGACTTATTATTATAAAGTTAGAAGTTATTTTAAGCGGAAAGAGGGAACGATCCGTTCCTCTTTTTCCAGTGAAAAAAAAGCGAATTTTGCCATACCGGCTGCTTCATGGAAAAGCCTTAAGGTGAAAAACTATACCACAGTGCAGTTGTCCTGGAAGAAGGCAAATGTAACGGGCTACCGCATTTACAGAAGGATAGATTCCGGCAAGTTTACCAGAATTAAGACGATTAAGAACAATAATACCCTTAGCTATAAAGATACTACAGTTCAGCCGGGGCATACGTATTCTTACCGAATCCGCTGCTATAAAACTGTGAACGGCAAGAATTATTATTCGAAGTATACCAGCGTGAAAAAGGCTGAAATTGCAATGAAGGCTTCCAAATTAAGCAGCGCTGAGAAATCCGGGAGCAAAGTGAAGCTGGCATGGAAACGGGATTCTAAGGCGACAGGCTATTATCTGTACCGTTCCAATACCCTAAAGGGCGGTTATAAGAAGATAAAAACAATTTCCAGCAACAATACTTTGAAGTGGACGGACAGCGGAGTTTCATCCAGGAAAACTTATTACTATAAGATACGTTCCTATGTGAAGACTTCAGGGGGGAAGAAAAATTCTTCTTATTCCAAGGCCATGATGGCAGAGCAGGCGTAAAGGGCGGTTATGATGAAAATTACACCTTACCGAATTAAAAAAGGAATACGATATTTCAAACATTATGGGCCTAAGGCATTTTGGAACCGTCTGCTGGACAAAATGGAGCCGGAGGACGTGCCTTATGGTCCATGGTATGAGAAAAACAGGGCGGGAGAACAGGAATTGGCTCACCAGACATCCTTAGAAAAAGAGTTTTCCTCTTGTCCTCTCATCAGTATCGTGGTTCCCTGTTACAAGACAAAAGAAGCATACCTCACAGAGATGCTTCATTCTGTGCGGTGTCAGTCTTACAGCCGCTGGCAGCTCTGCCTTGCAGACGCTACGCCCTCAGAACAGGTGAAAGAGCAGGTGGAAGCTTTTGTCAGAGAGTATAAAGAAGAGAGAATATGCTATCAACATTTAAACGGGAACCTGGGGATTGCACAGAACTTGAATGCCGGGATTGAGATGGCAGAAGGGGAATGGCTGGGTTTTCTCGATCACGATGATCTTTTGGCGCCGGAGGCATTATATGAAATGGTTTCGCTGATGAATCAGCAGCCGGAACTGGAAGCTGTCTATTCAGATGAAGATCAGGTGGAGGAGACAAAATACGGGCTAGAACATCAAAATCCGCATTTTAAGCCGGACTTTAGTCTGGATCTTCTGCGTTCCAATAATTATATTACACATTTTTTCTGTGTAAAACGCAAGATTGCAGAAAAAGTGGGAGGGTTTCGGCCTGAATTTAACGGAGCCCAGGACTACGATTTTATTTTGCGCTGTACAGAAGCGGCAGAAAAAGTCGGTCATGTACCACGAGTCCTGTATCATTGGAGGGTACACAGCAATTCTACTGCGGATAATCCCTTAAGCAAATTGTATGCCTATGAAGCAGGGCAGCATGCGCTGGAGGAACATCTGAAGAGAATGGGACAGCCAGGAGAGGTCAGCCAATTGGTACATTTTGGCTTTTACCGCATCAAATATCCAGTTTCCGGGACCCCTATGGTATCCATTCTGATTCCAAATAAAGATCAGAAGGATACTCTTCGCCAGTGCATACAGTCCATCGTGAAGTCAACTTGGAAGAATTACGAAATTATTATTATTGAAAATAACAGCCAGGAGCCAGAAACATTCCAGTATTACAGCCAGCTTTGCCAGCATAAGGGAGAGGGCAAAATTTATGGAACAGGAACCCTTCCGGGAGGACAGTCCGTGAAAGTAGTCGTATGGGACAGCGGCTTTAATTATTCAGCTATCAATAATTTTGGAGCGTCTTATGCAGAGGGAGAGTACTTTGTGCTGCTCAACAATGATATTCAGATCATCACGCTGGACTGGCTGGAGGAACTGCTTGGCAACTGCCAGAGACCGGAGGTAGGCATTGTGGGCGCAAGGCTCTATTATCCTGACAATACAATTCAGCATGCTGGAATTGTGGTGGGAATTGACGGAATTGCAGCCAATATGTTTCCAGGTCTGCGCAGGGGACAGGAAGGGTATTACCACAAAGCGGCGATTCAGTTAAATTACAGTGCTGTGACAGCCGCATGCCTTATGGTTCCGAGGAGGCTTTATCAGGAACTTCACGGGCTGGAAGAACAGCTTGCGGTGGCATTTAACGATCTGGATTTCTGTCTGCGTGTCTGCCAGAAGGGGTATCTGGTGGTATACGATCCTTTTGTAGAGGCATACCATTACGAATCAAAGTCCAGAGGAAAAGAAGATACAAAAGAAAAGGTTCATCGTTTTGGGGAGGAAATTGAATTTATTCGTACCCGGTGGATTGACTTGCTGAAAAAAGGAGATCCCTATTACAACCCTAATTTTTCCCTGAAAAAATGTAATTATGCTTTGAAGCCGTAAACCAAACAAGGCAGATTCAAAAAGAGCAGGTTCATTAGAACTTGCCCTTTTTTTAATTCAATGCTACAATAGAGGAATCAAATATACAGAGTGGGATGTGGAGAAAAACATATGATGAAAGTGTTTATATGCCCAAAATGTGGAAGCATTACAACAGTATCCAGACGGAAGGAAGTGTTTTGTCATAAATGCGGAGGAACCCAGATGATTCCTTCGAAGCTCACCTTTGCAAAATATACCCAGATGGATGAGCAGCAGAGGAAAGATTATTCTGAAAGCTGGCTATACATACGAAACCGTACTTCAGGTGAATCTTAAGACGAAATGTCGGTTACAATAGGAAGGAAGCGTACGTACAGAAACCCTGGCGCCAATTGGCAGAATGAAAGAAAATGATGGGATTTCCTGTCGTCTATGAGAAATTAAGGAAATTTTAATAAAATTCCGTTGTTTCCTTTGGAAAGATTGTTGTAACATAAAATGTCATTAGAATGAGTAAATGGAAATTTGCCATGAACGTATGCTAATTACGAGTTTCGGGGAAGAAAATTATGTATAAAAAACAGAAAAAGAGCTGGGTAAAGCACCTGGATTTTCTGATTGTGGATGTGCTTTGTCTGGAAATTACGTTTTACTTATCCTGTCTTATCAGACTGGGGAGCTTTTATAATGGATCAGGAATCAGTGAATATTATAACCGTCTGGCGATTGTGCTGCTGCTGACGGATATTTGCGTTGTATTTTTGTCAGAAGCCTATACCGGGATTTTGCGGCGGAACCGGATACAGGAATTAAAAGCGGTAATTATACACTGCAGTACGGTATTTGCAACCATTACGGTCTATGTGTGGGCCACCAAACAGGCGGAGATTTATTCCCGTCAGGTTATTCTGGTGTTCTGGGGAGCTTCTATTGTTGTAGAATATTTTACCAGGTGTTTGTGGAAGATTTATATCCGCCAGCGCATGATCCGGGGAAAGCGGTTTACGAAACTTGTGGTGGTGACAGAAGAACGCTATGCAAAAGAATGTGTCTCTGATTTCCAGCACAACCGGTATAAAGAATTTGAAGTAACCGGGGTAGTGATTGTAGATAAAAACCGGACTGGAGAACAGATCTGCGGAGTGCCGGTGGTTGCTTCGGCAGATGGATTTTTGGAATATGTCCGGCGCAGTGTGGTGGATGAGGTGTTTATCAATGGTAATACCAGGGAGAGCAGCGAGGCGTTGGCAAATGAACTGCTGGAACTGGGACTGACGGTGCATTTCAATTTAGTAAGAGAGTCCCAATTAATGCCCACGAAACTTATTGAGCATTGCGGGAAATATCTGGTGCTGACAACCAGCATGAAGATTGCCACTAACCGTCAGATATTTTTTAAACGGTGTATGGATATTGCAGGCAGTCTGCTGGGACTGCTTTTAACTGGAATTGCTTGGCTGATTTTTGCGCCCTTGATTAAGATGCAGTCCCCGGGACCAGTGTTTTATGCCCAGACCCGGATCGGGAAAAACGGAAGACGTTTTAAGTTTTATAAGTTTCGTACCATGATAGTGGGGGCGGATAACATGAAGAAAGATCTCATGGAACAGAATGAGATGGAAGGACTGATGTTTAAAATGGAGGATGATCCTAGGATTTTCCCGGTGGGAAAATTTATGCGTAAATTTTCTATTGATGAACTTCCCCAATTCTGGAATGTACTGAAAGGCGATATGAGCCTGGTTGGGACAAGACCTCCCACGGAAGATGAATTTGAACAGTATGAACTTCACCATAAAGCACGGCTTGGCATACGTCCGGGACTTACGGGCATGTGGCAGGTCAGCGGAAGAAGCGACATTAAAGATTTTGAAGAAATTGTGGCACTGGATACCCAGTATATTTCCAACTGGTCTCTTTCCCTGGATGTTCGGATTCTGTTCCGGACGGTTGGGGTAGTGCTGACAGGAAAAGGATCGTCATGACAGATATTTCAATTGCCATTGTAGCTTATAATAATGAGGCAGATGTGAGAAACGCGGTATCTTCTATGGAAGAATGTACTGCCAGGTCTCTTTCTAAAATAATATATATTGTAGATAATAGTACGAAAGAAAATATGCTGTCCTCTCTGGAAGAGGAGTATCAGGATGTGATTTATTTAAAGCCGGGGAAAAATCTTGGCTTTGGAGGAGGCCACAACTATGTTTTGGAGAAATTGGATTCCAGATTTCATGCCATTGTAAACCCTGATATTCTTTTAAAAGAGGACAGTTTTTCTGTGCTTTTAGATTTTATGGAGCAGACAGAGGCTGGAATGGCAGTACCCAGGCTTCTTGATGAGAGCGGGGAGCTTCAGAAGGTGTACCGCCGGGAACTGACGGTGCTTGACATGGGAATACGGATGTTTTTATCCGGGCATTTTCTGAAACGCCAGAATTACCATACGATGCAGGATATGGATTACCATCTGCCTTTTCCGGTTCCCTTTGCCCAGGGCAGCTTTCTTGTGATACGCACGGAATTGTTCCGGGAACTGGGAGGATTTGACCAGCGTTATTTTATGTATATGGAAGATGCGGATCTGTGTAGGCAGGTAAATTCCATCAGCAGCCTTTGGTATTGCCCAAAGACGGCTGTCATCCATAAATGGGAGAGGGGATCACACAAAGACAGCAGGCTGTTTCGAATACATATGACATCCATGCTGCAGTATTTTCGAAAGTGGGGGTGGAAGTTATGGTGAAGGGGCAGGACAAGTTCCGGGTTTCTGTGGCAATGGCCACTTATAACGGCGCTTCCTATCTTAGGGAACAAATAGATTCTATTCTACAGCAATTAGGAGATCAGGACGAGCTGGTGGTTTCAGACGACGGCTCAATAGACGGTACTTGTTCTATTCTGCAGGGATATCAGGAACAGGATTCCAGGATCCGCCTGCTGCAGGGTCCTGGGAACGGAGTTAAGAAAAATGTGGAACATGCTGTTTTAAATGCCAGAGGCCGTTATATTTTTCTGGCAGATCAGGATGATATCTGGATGCCGGGAAAAGTGGAACAGGTTTTGCAGGTATTTGAAGAACAAAATGTTTCTGTGGTAGTTCATGATGCCAGGGTCTTTGCAGGAGAAGATGTGCAGAAGGTCTTGATGAATTCTTTTTTCACCTTTCGGGATTCTGGTCCGGGGATAATGAAAAATATCATAAAAAACAGCTATATTGGATGCTGTATGGCATTTCGCTGTGAGCTTTTAAAGACTATTGTCCCTATTCCGGAACGTATAGAAATGCATGACCAGTGGATTGGAATTTTAGGGGATTATTTTGCAGGAAAATCCTTTTTTCTGCCCCAGGTGCTGCTTTTGTACCGCAGGCATGGAGACAATCAATCTGCAATGACCCATTATGGATTTTACAGGATGGTGAGAAATCGTCTGGTTTTTCTTTTTTATTTTTGGAAGCGGATTCTGAACTTGGGGAGAAAAAATAGTTGATAAATTTGGAGAAATATTATAATATAGGTCATAAGTGTGTAACAGTCTGTAAGATAAATGTAATAAAATTTAAAGTGGGTAAGGTGTAGGTATGGCAAAGAATAATGGCAGTCGGGAAAAAAATACAGTGGGGAGGAAGGCCGCAAGGGCAAAGAAACGGAGACGGAAGGTCATATTGTTTGGGATAGAGCTGCTGGTTCTGGCGGGAATTCTGGCTTGGCTCTGGACCAATTCAAAAATGGACAAGATTCAGACAGATGAGGCATTTGAAGCAAAAAATGTTAAGAATGAGGAATTGACAAAAGAGACAAAGGATGTGCTGGGGGAATATACCACCATCGCATTGTTTGGGCTTGATAACCGAGACACGAATTCTTATAACAGCGGAAATTCAGATGTGATTATGGTGGCAAGAATTGATAAGGATACCAAGGAAGTCCGCCTGGTGTCGGTGTACCGCGATACATATTTGAAAATGGCCGATTTGGACAATACGGAAGCTTACAGTAAGGCAAATGCGGCATATGCGGTGGGAGGCCCACAGCAGGCGGTGCGTATGCTGAATACGAACCTGGATTTGGATATTCAGGAGTATGTGTCCTTTGACTTTGATGCTGTGGCAGAAGCCGTTGATATCTTAGGCGGAGTGGAAGTTGAAATCACGGAAGAAGAATGCGTGCATTTGAACAATTATTGCATTGAGACCTCAGAAGTTACAGAAAAGAGTTACGAACCTCTTCCAGGTGCAGGAACTTATAACCTCAATGGCGTACAGGCAGTATCCTATGGAAGAATACGCTATACGGCGGGGGATGATTTTAAGAGAACGGAACGCCAGCGCCTGGTGGTGAATAAAATGGTAGAAAAAGCTCTTACATCGGATATTACAACCATCAATAAACTGATCGATGCAGTGTTCCCTAAGATTAAGACCAGTCTGGGCAAAACAGAGATTGCATCAATGGCGATGGATGCTTTTAACTATAAGATGGGGGAGAATGCAGGATTTCCTTTTAACAAGGAGAATAAGGTGGTAGATATTGCCTATCAGAAAGCAGACGCAGATTGTGTGGTTCCAGTGAGCCTTTCTGCAAATGTAAAGCAGCTCCACGATTTCTTATATGGAAATACAAGTTACACAGTGACGGACAGTGTGGAAAGTATCAGCGATGAGATTATATATCGGACTGGGGTAAATCTTGGAAGCGTTGAATAACAGGAGGATATGATATGTGTGGAATTGTTGGTTATATAGGAGAATCTCAGGCAGCCCCAATTTTGCTGGATGGGTTGTCCAAACTGGAATACAGAGGCTATGATTCGGCAGGGATTGCGGTATTTGACGGAGAACATATTCAAGTTCAGAAATCCATTGGCCGTCTGAAGGTTTTAAGTGAACTGACTCATGACGGGGCGACGATGCCTGGAACAGTAGGAATTGGGCATACCCGCTGGGCAACCCATGGCGCGCCTTCCAAAGACAACGCTCATCCCCATTTTAACCAGGACGAGACAATTGCAGTGGTGCACAATGGAATTATAGAGAATTATTTAAAATTGAAAAAGTATCTGGAGGGCAAAAATTATCATTTTACTTCTGATACAGACACAGAAGTGGTAGCGCATCTTCTAGATTATTATTATAAGGGAGATCCCATTGAGGCTATTACCAGAACCATGCACCGTGTGGAGGGTTCTTATGCCCTGGGTATTATGTTCCGGGAACATCCGGGAGTGGTATACGCAGTGCGAAAGGACAGTCCTCTGATTGTAGGGCATGGCAGAGACGGCAATCTGATAGCTTCTGATGTGCCTGCGGTTTTAAAATATACCAGAAATGTATATTTTATCCAGAATGAAGAGCTCGCCATATTGTCGGGAGAGAGTATCACGTTCTACAATGTGGATGGGGAGGAGATTCAGAAAAATTCCACCACCATCGACTGGGACATCAATGCGGCGGAAAAGGCTGGTTATGAGCATTTCATGCTGAAGGAGATGTATGAGCAGCCAAAGACTGTGCGGGATACCCTGAATCCGAGAATTAAGAATGGGACAGTAGTGATTGAAGAGCTTGGCATGACAGACGAGGAGATCAACCAAATCCAGAGAATCCATATTGTTGCCTGCGGTTCTGCGTACCATACCGGGGTAACTGCAAAATATGTGTTTGAAGGCATGGCACGGATTCCGGTGGAAGTAGATCTGGCGTCAGAGTTTCGGTACCGTAATCCGATTTTACAGGAAAATGACCTGGTAATCGTTATCAGCCAGTCCGGCGAAACAGCAGATTCTCTGGCAGCCCTTCGGGAGGCAAAGAATAAGGGAATTAAGACACTTGGGATTGTCAATGTGGTGGGAAGTTCCATTGCAAGAGAGGCTGATACCGTTATGTATACCTGGGCGGGACCGGAAATTGCAGTTGCCACTACCAAGGCTTACAGCGCCCAGTTGATTGCAGAATATCTTCTTGCAATGAGATTTGCCCAGGCCCGCGGGGAAATCACAGAATCAGAGCTTTCTTCTTATATTAGGGATTTGAGGAAGCTGCCAGAACAGATTGAAATGCTTTTGAGCAATAAGGAGAGGATCCAGCATTTTGCTAACCGCTATATTTCTGCAAAGGATGTATTTTTTGTGGGCCGGGGAGTAGATTATGCAATTTCTATGGAGGGATCACTGAAACTCAAAGAGATATCTTATATCCATTCGGAAGCCTATGCGGCAGGGGAGTTAAAGCATGGAACCATTTCCCTGATTGAAGAGGGGACATTGGTTGCGGCAGTGCTGACTCAGGAAGTGTTGTATAAAAAGACTATCAGCAATATTGTGGAACTGAAAAGCCGCGGCGCCTTTGTACTTGCCGTGACGAATACAGGCAACACAGAGATTGAAAAAGCCGCGGATTATGTGATTTATATTCCGCAGACCAACCGCTGGTTTACCAATTCCCTGGCAATTATTCCTCTGCAGCTTTTCAGCTATTATGTTTCTGTAGGCAAGGGATGTGATGTGGATAAACCGCGGAATCTTGCGAAATCTGTTACGGTGGAATAAAATTGGTAAGTTTTGTAACTGGCAGAATATACTTGCATAATATCATTGCGTGGTATACAATGAGAAACCGGTGATTTTTATCATCGGTTTTTTATTATGTCAGTGTGGAATTTTGTATCCAGGAAAGTGATTTTGGAAGAGAAACTTTCATTGGGCTTATGAAAATAAATAAAAACACTTTTTTTTAAAATATTAGACACAAAATCATCACAAATATTCCGTAAACTGCTTATTAGAAACGAAGGAGAGCAAAAGAGAAGAAAGGAGATATTTATTATGGAACATAAATTCAATGAATATAATAATTTTGAAAATGAGAGGAATCATATGGAACAGGGAAACAGCAGCGCAGACGTGGCAGGCAGCAGGCCAGAGCAGGCGGAGGCCGTGAATTCCAGTGTGGAGCCTGCCAGCACAGGTGCGCCTGGTTCTGTTTATTCTTACAGCTATTTGAATCAGGAAAACCAGGATCGCAATCCCAATTACTTTGAGAAAAAAGAAGAAGAAAATGCCAATGGCCAGAGGACTTATACCACAGGAAGTTATGGAACATTCCAGGAAGAGAATCAGATGGACCCTCAGGGCTATACACAGAACCAGACATCAAACCAGGGAGCAGAACAAGGCTATACAGGAAACCAGGGCGGAACTCAGAATTATGGAAACCAGGGCTATCCAGCAGGCCGGGGATATGAAGGAAGTCAGGGAACTGAGGGTTGTCCTGCCGGGGAATCCAGACAGAATTTCTACAAAACGCCGGAAGCTTCTGGAAAAAAAGAGAAGAAAAGGAATATGTCCGGCATGAAAAAACAGCATGGGTTTGGAATGACCGTTATAAAATGCGCAGCTCTTGCAGTGGTATTTGGACTGGTGTCCAGCACTGTATTTTATGGAACGGGCCTTGCTTTTCAGTATACTGCAGGTACGAAATCCAGAGTGGAGTCCACTGCTGACGGAAATGGAACTTCCGGGGCGGCAGTAAAGAACGGCAGTCTGCCTGCTACCAACGTAAGCACGGCAACTACGGTAACAGACGTATCTGATATTGTGAAAAATGTTATGCCGTCGATTGTATCCATTACGAATATGGGGCAGGTGGAAGCAGATTTCTTTGGCCGGAAATTTCAGCAGGATACCTCCAGTGCAGGAAGCGGAATTATCATTGGCCAGACAGAAGATGAAATTTACGTTGCCACAAACAATCATGTGGTTGCTAATTCCCAGCAGCTTACAGTGAATTTCATTGATGACCAGCAGGTGGTGGCAGAGATTAAAGGTACAGACGCCAGTACAGATCTTGCAGTGATTTCAGTGAAGGTGAAGGACATTCCCAGCGATACCATGGATAAGATTAAAGTGGCGACTCTGGGCAATTCAGATGATATTAAAGTAGGGGAATCTGTAGTGGCAATTGGAAACGCACTGGGATATGGACAGTCTGTGACCACAGGTGTGATCAGCGCCCTGGACAGAGACGTGACGGTACAGGACGAGACAACAGGCTCATCTATCACCAACGCTCTGCTTCAGACGGACGCGGCTATCAATCCTGGCAACAGTGGGGGCGCGCTGCTGAACATGAACGGTGAAGTAATTGGAATTAACTCTGTAAAATATTCTGACACACAGGTAGAAGGCATGGGATATTCCATTCCAATCTCGGCGGCACAGCCTATTATTGACAGCCTCATTACCAGAGAGCTGGTAGATGAATCAAATGCGTCCTTCCTGGGTGTCTCAGGGCAGGATGTAACCAGTGAGATATCAAAGAGTTTTGGGATGCCGGAGGGTCTTTACATTACGATGGTATCTGAGAACAGTCCAGCGGCCCAGGCAGGCATCCAAAAAGGAGACGTTCTTACAAAACTTGATGGAAGAGCAGTGAAGTCAATGGAGGGACTGCAGGATATTATGCAGTATTATGCAGCAGGTACTGAGGTGGAAGTAGTTCTTCAGGTTAATGAAAATGGAGAGTGGAAGGAGAAAACAGTAACTGTAATGCTTGGAAGAAAGAATGGATAATTTTTCCTTTTAAAATTCTTTAAAGTATGGTAGGATAAACATAGACTGAGGCGCCAATCCGGGAAATGTCTGGATTGGCGTTCTATGCATATGGAGGGATTTTTCATGAGGAAGAAAAAAATCGTAATTGCGCTGGGGCATGATGCGCTGGGAACCACGCTGCCAGAACAGAAACATGCAACGAAGCGGGCGGCAAAGGCAGTGGTTGATTTTATAAAAGAGGATTATCAGGTAGTGATATCCCACAGCAACGGCCCACAGGTGGGAATGATCCACACAGCTATGTCAGAATTCTGCCGGATCTATCCAGAATATACCCCTACCCCGATGTCGGTATGTTCTGCAATGAGCCAGGGGTATATCGGTTATGATCTGCAGAATGCTATCCGCACGGAGCTTCTGAACCGGGGAATTTATAAGCCTGTTTCCACCCTTCTGACTCAGGTGACAGTGGATCCATACGATGAAGCATTCTACCATCCAACGAAAATTATCGGGCGTGTCATGACGGAAGAAGAGGCGGAGGCAGAAGAAAAGAAAGGAAATCATGTGGTAAAGACACAAGAGGGATTCCGCCGGATTGTGGCTGCTCCAAAGCCTGTGGATATTGTGGAGATTGATGCAGTATGTGCGCTGTTAGAGGCAGAACAGATAGTTATCGCCTGTGGAGGAGGGGGGATCCCGGTTCTGGCACAGAAGAATTGTTTAAAGGGGGCCAGCGCTGTAATTGAGAAGGATTCAGCGGCTGGGAAACTTGCGGATCTGGTAGATGCACAGCGTCTGGTGATTTTGACAGGCGTTGAGAAAGTGTGTTTGAATTTTGGAACAGAAAACCAACAGCGTCTGGACGAGCTTACAGTTTCTCAGGCGCAAAAATATATAGAAGAAGGGCAGTTTGAAGAGGGAACCATGCTTCCCAAAATTGAGACGGCTATTGAATTTATTGGGAATTCTGCAGTGCGCAGCGTGCTGATTACCAAGCTTGGGACTGCCGAAGAAGAGGGTATGGAGAATCAGGGAACTTTGATTCATAAATAATATTGGAAGATAGGAGAGTGTGTGATGAAAGATAGGAGAAAGACTAAGATTATCTGTACTTTGGGACCGTCCACGGACAAAGATGACGTATTAAAACAGCTTATGCTGGAGGGAATGAATGTTGCCAGGTTTAATTTTTCCCATGGGACCCATGAAGAACAGGGGCAGCGTTTACGGAAAGTTCAGGAATTGAGAGAAGAATTGAATCTGCCCATAGCATCGCTGTTAGATACAAAGGGACCGGAAATCCGGCTGCGTGAATTAAAAGACGGAAAGGCATTGTTAAAAGCGGGGCAGAAATTTGTTCTGACAACGGAAGAAATTCTGGGCGATGAGAACAGAGTCTCCATCACATACAAGGACCTGGTAAAGGATGTGCAGGCAGGTTCCCGGATTCTCATTGACGACGGCTTGATTGAGCTGAGCGTGGAGGAAGTGACAGAAACAGAGATTTTTTGCCGTGTGGTAAATGGCGGAATGATTTCCAATAAGAAGGGAGTCAATGTGCCGAATGTGGAGCTGTCCATGCCTTATATCAGCGATAAGGATTATGAGGATATTGTATTTGGAATAGAAAATGACTTTGACTTTGTGGCGGCGTCTTTTGTGCGCACAGCAGATGATATTCTTCAGATCCGGAAAATTTTTGAGGAAAAGAATTGCCATACAATTAATATTATTGCTAAGATTGAGAATATGCAGGGCGTGGATAATATTGATGAAATTATCCGGGTATCGGATGGAATTATGGTGGCGAGAGGAGATATGGGCGTGGAAATCCCATTGGAGGATGTTCCGGTGATCCAGAAAATGATTATCAAGAAGGTGATTGACGCGGGCAAGCAGGTAATTACCGCTACTCAGATGCTGGATTCTATGATGAAGAATCCAAGGCCTACCCGGGCAGAGTCCACGGATGTTGCAAATGCAATATACGATGGAACCAGCGCCATTATGCTTTCCGGCGAGACCGCAGCAGGCTTGTATCCCGTAGAAGCATTGAAAACTATGGTTAAGATTGCTATCCGTACCGAGCAGGATATTAATTATATGGCAAGATTTCGCTTGCGGCAGACTATGAGCAATCCTGATATTACCAATGCTATTTCCCATGCCACCTGTACTACGGCAATTGACTTAAATGCGGCTGCGATTATTACTGTGACTCAGTCAGGAAAGACGGCGCGGATGATTTCCAAATATCGTCCCAACTGTAATATTATCGGAGGCAGCATGCATCAGAAAGTATGCCGCCAGCTAAATCTTTCCTGGGGAGTAACCCCTTTGGAGATTCAGAAGAAGGAAGATGCAAATGAACTGTTTGAACATGCGGTGGACATGGCTTCAAAGGCCGGGCTGGTGTCTATGGGAGATATTACCGTGATCACAGCGGGCGTACCATTGGGGGTATCCGGGACTACGAATATTCTGAAAGTCCATGTGGCGGGGCATATTCTTGTGGAAGGAAAAGGTATTAATGATAAAACCGTGTCTGCGAATGTCTGCGTCTGCAGGAATGCAGAGGAGCTGAAGCAGAATTTCAAAGAGGGCGATGTGATTGTGGCAAAGGAGACAAATAATGATATGATGGAGCAGATCCGCAAGGCGTCCGGGCTGATTGTGGAAGAAGGCGGTCCCAATTCCCATGCGGTAATTGCCGGACTGAGCCTGGAACTTCCAGTTATCGTTGAGGCGGAACAAGCCACCAGTATTTTGAAGACAGGGGCTTATGTGACATTAGACGCCAGGGAAGGCATTGTCAGTTGCAATAGTTAATATCATGAATATGATTTACGTATATTTATGATATCAGGGAGGCAGAAATGAGAAAATACAGCAGAATTGTGGCAGTTTTTTTGCTGTCATTGGTTTTGGCAGGCTGTGCAGGGAAAGATTCCGGGGTAAAAACCCCGGAATCTTCTGCCGCTGAAAATTCAGAAAATGAAAAACAGGAGGAGTATTCGAAGGAAGCAAAAGAGGAGGAAAAATCCAAACCACAGGAAGTAAAAAAGACAGAAGATAAACCAGAAAAAAAAGAGCCGGAACAGGAAGAACCAGAGGAAGAAAAGCCTTCTGTGCCGGAACTGAATTCCGATACTGTGGTCTATGCCCAGGAAGAAGTAGTGACCACCACGTCTGTGAATGTACGGAAAGCTCCCTCTACAGAAAGTGAGGTTTACCAAAACGTGCCGAAAAGGAGTGCATTTACCAGAACAGCAAATGACGGGACATGGAGTGCGGTAAAAGTGGGAGAGGAAGAATATTATATAGCGTCAGAATATCTGCAGTTGGCTTCAGAGAGGAAGGATAATGGCTGTCTTGTGGTTATTGACGCCGGGCACCAGGCCCAGGGAAACAGCGAGCATGAGCCCATAGGCCCAGGGGCCTCTGAGACGAAACCCAAAGTGGCAAGCGGGACTTCCGGCTGCGTAACCGGGTTAAATGAATTTGAGCTGACCCTCCAAGTGTCATTAAGGCTCCAGGAGGAACTGGAGGCAAGGGGCTATCAGGTTCTGATGGTGCGCGAAAGCCATGATGTGAATATCAGCAACAGTGAGCGCGCCGCCATTGCGAATGATGCGGGTGCAGACGCCTTCGTACGCGTCCATGCCAATGGTTCAGACGACAGCAGCCAGAATGGGATTTTGACGATCTGCCCCACAGCAGGAAATCCTTATATGGGAAATCTCTACAATCAGTGCCGAAGCCTGTCAGAATGCGTACTGGACGGTGCAGTGAACGCCACAGGAGCCAACAAACAGTATATCTGGGAGACGGACAGCATGAGCGGCATCAACTGGTGTACGGTTCCAGTCACCATTGTGGAGATGGGCTTTATGACCAATCCCACAGAAGATCAGAATATGGCGGACGGAGGCTACCAGCAGAAGCTGGCCGCAGGGATTGCAGACGGTCTGGATGCATATTTTGGAAATTAGGAGACAGGGATGGAGCATACGTTAATCATTGAAGAGTTTGGCAAAATTAAAAAAGCCCAGGTAGAGATTTCCCCGCTTACCTTGTTTGTGGGAGACAACAACAGCGGCAAGAGTTATCTCCTGTCACTGATTTGGGGAATTTACTCAGCAGACGCGTCTTCTGTAATTTTTCATGGTATGGAAAAGTTTTTGAAAGAGAATTATTTAGAAAGTTATGAAGAATTGCATGAGTTTGTCCGGCAGGTAATCCAAAATCAGACACAGGAAATAAAAATATCCTCCAGGACATTTGCTGACATTTTGAATGGAATGCTGCAGCGCAACAAAGACCGGTTTGCAGCGGGGATTTTTAATTCTGAGCAGGTATCTATTGGAATGCTTGCTGTGATGATTGGACAGGAATTTGAAATTGTTTTAAGGGGAAACAGATTGAAAAATGGGATTTCATTTTCCTATAACCAAGGTTCCTTTGGAATGTCCTTTCTCACAGAACAGATAGAAGATAATGTGAATATAGTTGTAAATGATGTTTTTTGCAAAATGTTACTATGGTTTTTAAAAGGAAATACTTATTGTAGTAATTATAATACCGTTTATCTGCCAGCGGCAAGGACGGGATTTATGCTGGCAAAAAATGTAATTAACCGGGTGGGAAGAGAGATTGCGTATGATGCGTTCGAATTTCGCAGCAGGGAAGAAATCCAGCCGTTTACCAAGCCGGTGATTCAGTTCTTGAATATGATGGAAGCATTGTCTCTGGACTGCAAATCACCCTATGAAGATATCACCGCATGGATGGAAGCATCTATGATTTGCGGAAAAATACAGTACGGCAGTGAAGCCAGTGAAAGTGAAATACGCTATCTGCCGGACGGCGGCCATGACAGCCTGCCACTGCGGACTTCTTCTGCGGTGGTGACAGAATTGACTCCGTTGCTGCTGCTCTTAAAGTATAAGCAATTTTTGAATGTGGTATGTTATGAGGAGCCGGAAATGTGCCTGCATCCAAGGCTGCAGCAGGAAATGGGAAAACTGCTGGTACGCCTTGTAAATAGTGGGATTTGTGTGGCTGCAACGACTCACAGTGACATTATGATCCAGCATATTAATAATATGTGCAGGCTTTGGGAGATGGGTTCTCCCAAAGAATTGATGGAAAGGCTGGAATTGTCTGATAAAGACGTGATAGATTTGCAGAAGGTTGCCATCTATCAGTTTACAGATTTGGGTGAGTATTCTGTTGTCGAGAAAGTAGTTCCCGAGGATGGAGAGTTTCGGGTAAAGACTTTTTCCAATGCATTGATGGAATTCTTGGAGCAGACAACGGAAGTTCAGGATTTTGAGGGAGATTAGGGGGATCAGGATGTTTCCGGCACATGTAGAAGAAAAGCTGCGGATGTTTCGGAAGGGAACATTTGTAATATTAAAGGAGAAGGAACAGACAGAATTTAAGGAAAAGAAGAAAGACGGAGAAGTAAAGTTAAAGTGTACCGTACAAGACGAGAGCCTGATTTTTACTTCTCCAGAAAATTTTGTACTTCCTTATCTGGACGGACAAAAGAAGGGAGCAAAATCCTGTGCAGATGTGTTTCTGTATAAGAAGAAGCGGGAGAAAGAAAAGTGGGATCTGCATATGATTGAATTTAAAAAAACTATAAATACTTCAACGATTAGCAAGTCTTACTGGCAGTTTACTATGGGGCGGCAGTATTACGATATAGTGATTCTGTTTTTAGTTTCATATAGTCTGTCATATGGTCAAATCCCAGTTCCTGGCAGATAATGTTGCGCAGCCATCCAGGATTCATTATACTATAAGAAACTATGGAAAGAAATGAGATAATATGATGTATCAGCATGGCGGAGATATATACAGCCACCCAGGCTATCTTGATTTTTCAGCAAATATTAATTTTTTGGGACCGCCAGCTTCCGTTCTGGAAGCAGTTCAGGCGGCAGTACCGGAGATGATCCACTACCCCCAGGCGGGAAACCAGAGGCTTTGCCGGGCAATTGCAAAATTAGAACAGGTGGGGGAAGAACAGGTTATCTGTGGAAATGGCGCTGCTGAGGTGATTTTTTCTTTGGTTCTTGCAGAAAAGCCCAAAAAGGCATTAATTTTTGCCCCATCTTTTCAGGAGTATGAACAGGCATTGCGCAGTGCAGGCTGTGAGATTGTTTATGAGTATCTTCGTCCGGAAGATAATTTTCAGCTAAAAGAAATTCCGGCGAAGCTGGATGATTCCATTGATATGGTATTTTTCTGCAATCCCAACAATCCCACGGGGATTCTGACAGAAGGGATCATGATGAAAAAACTTCTGGAGCGGTGCAAAGAGACTGAAACGCTTCTGGCGGTGGATGAATGTTTTATGGATTTTGTGCCTATGAATGGTCAAAGGCACGCTTCTGTAAAAAAATTTTTGAAAATTTCAGATCATTTGATTTTAATAAAAGCATTTACAAAATCCTTTGCCATCCCAGGGCTTCGGCTGGGCTATGGGGTAATCCGCAATGCCGGAGTGCTGAAACGGATGGAGGCAGTGACCCAGCCCTGGAATGTATCTGTACTGGCACAGGAGGCCGGGATTGCAGCCGCGGAAGAAGAATTTTTTTTAGAAAAGACAAGGCAGGCAGTGACAGAAGAGAAGCAGTTTCTATTAGAGCAGCTTGCGTTTTTGGAAGATAAGAAAAGGTTTTTTATTGATATTTACGGACATGCGGCCAATTTCATTTTTTTTCGAAGTGTTTCCGGACTGGGACAGGAACTCATAAAGGATAAGATTTTGATTCGGGACTGCAGTAATTTTCCAGGGCTTTGTGAGGGATGGTACAGGCTTGCAGTGCGTTCAAGAAGCGAAAATGAGTATTTCATAGAATCCCTGAAGCGGATAGAATATTGGAAAGCTGAGGAAGAACATGAGTAAAAAGGCAAAAGCAATTATGATACAGGGAACAATGTCAAATGCCGGAAAGAGCCTGATTGCTGCAGGTCTTTGCAGGATTTTCAGACAGGATGGGTTTCGGGCGGCGCCATTTAAATCCCAGAATATGGCGCTGAATTCTTATATCACCAGTGAGGGGCTGGAAATGGGTCGGGCTCAGGCGGTTCAGGCAGAGGCGGCAGGGGTGGAACCTTCCGTTTTGATGAATCCCATCCTGCTAAAACCCTCCAGCGATACGGGGTCCCAGGTTATTGTCAACGGAGAAGTCCATGGGAATATGAGCGCCAAAGAATATTTTTCCTATAAAAAGAACCTGGTTCCAGATATTTTAAAAGCTTACCGCCAATTGGAAGAAATGTATGATATCATTGTCATTGAGGGGGCAGGTTCTCCGGCAGAAATCAATTTAAAACAGGATGATATTGTAAATATGGGATTTGCCAGGCTTGTGGACGCTCCGGTCCTGCTTGTGGGGAACATTGATCCTGGTGGGGTTTTTGCACAGCTTGCCGGGACTGTCCTGCTGCTGGAGCCAGAAGAACAGGCGAGAATTAAGGGCATGATCATTAATAAATTCCGGGGCGACCCCAGCATTCTGGAACCAGGTGTGGAGATGATAGAGAAGATTACTGGTATCCCTGTGGTGGGACTCCTGCCGTATATGCAGGTGGATATAGAAGAAGAAGACAGTCTGAGCCAGCGTTTTACAGCAAAACATACTGGAGGCGTTCTGGACATTGTTGTGATCCGTCTGCCCAGGATATCGAACTTTACAGATTTTGCAGCATTAGAAGCGGCAGGACAGGCTAATGTGCGCTATGTAAGCGAGGTGCGCCAGTTGGGAGAACCCGATATGATTCTGCTGCCAGGCACCAAAAATACATTGGGAGATTTAAAGTGGCTCAGGCAGAACGGGCTGGAATCAGCAGTCTGCAGGGCAAAGGAACAGGGCAGTGTTATTTTTGGCATCTGCGGAGGGTATCAGATGCTGGGCAGAATGGTATCAGACCCAGAACAGGTGGAAGAAGGGGGAACGATCTGGGGAATGGGGTTGCTTCCTGTTGAGACAGTTCTCACCAGGAACAAGGAGAGGACCCAGGTCCGTGGAAATTTTGCTAATATTTCCGGTGTCTTGAAAAGTCTGTCAGGGCTGGAACTGGCAGGCTATGAAATCCATATGGGGCGGACAAATATTTTAAAAGAGGATGGAACATTGCCCCTGGCCAAAGCTGCTGTGCAGACTCCGCCGGGACAGCGCCAGGAACCGGAGGGCTGCTGCCGGGGAAATGTATATGGTACATATATTCATGGGATTTTTGACGAAGCAGGCGTTGTGAATGCATTGTTTACGGCTTTGGCAGAGCGAAAAGGAGTGGCGCTGGAACCGTTCAGCGAGAAAAGCTGGAGAGAATATAAGGAAACACAATACGATCTTCTGGCAGATACACTGCGCAAAAATTTGGATATGAATGCGGTCTATGCAATGATGATAAAGGAGGAGGCCGGAAATGAAGACAGAATTGGAACAAGTACTGCCCGGTGAAATTGAAGCCCGCAGCTTTGAAATTATTTCAAAGGAACTTGGAGAACTGGATTTGGAGGAAAGAGATGCGCTTGTGGTAAAACGTGTGATTCATGCCACGGCGGATTTTGATTATGCCAAAAATCTAGTATTTTCGAAAAATGCGGTAGAACATGCCCTGAAATCTCTGAAAAGAGGGACATGCATTGTGACAGATACTCAGATGGCAATGGCCGGGATCAACAAAAAAGCCTTAAAAGCCCTGGGAATAGAAGTCTATAATTTTATGAGCGACCCGGATGTGGCCGAGCTGGCAGAACAGGGGCATACAACCAGGGCTGCGGCATGTATGGATAAGGCGGCGGCTTTAGGAAAGCCAGTGATACTGGCTGTTGGAAATGCACCTACGGCATTGATACGGATTTATGAACTGGTCCAGGAGGGAAAGTTTTTGCCGGATTTCATTATCGGTGTTCCAGTGGGATTTGTAAATGTGGTTCCGTCCAAAGAGCTGATTCTTACCCTTTCTGTTCCACATATTGTTGCAAGGGGACGCAAGGGCGGCAGCAATACGGCGGCGGCTATTGTAAATGCATTGCTGTATATGCTGTATGACCGCAGGCAGTAATCAGAAGTTGGAAGAATTGAGGAAATTATGAATTTAAAGATGACTGGGATAGATTATACCAGAGCAGATATCGATATCAGGCAGTGTTTTTCTTTTACCAAAAAGTCTATGGAACTGGCAATGGCTCAAATGAGGCAGAATCCTGAGATCCGGGGCTGTGTGCTGCTTTCTACCTGCAACCGGATGGAACTTTGGCTCAGCTTGACAGACCATGCAAAGCTGGAGCTTCCAGATGTTCTTTGCAGCCTGAAAGGGCTTTCTGTTATGGACTACCAAGAGTATCTGGTGGTGCGTGAAAACCGGGAGGCTGTGGAGCACTTGTTTCGTTTAAGCGCAGGAATGCGTTCACAGATTATGGGTGAAGATCAGATTTTGACCCAGGTGAAAGAGGCGCTTGCATTTGCCAGAGAGCAGGAATGTACGGATCGTCTCCTGGAAGTTCTGTTTCGCATGGCAGTGACCGCAGGGAAACAGGTGAAAACAAATGTGGTAATGGACAAGGCCAATTTTTCAGCAGCCCACCGTGCCCTGGAATTTTTGAAGGATCAGGGAAATGATTTGGCAGGAAAGATCTGCCTTGTGATTGGGAATGGAGAAATGGGAAAACTTACGGCCCAGGCGCTGATGGAAGAGGGAGCGGATGTGACGGTTACCGTCCGGCAGTACCGGAGCGGAATGGTGAAAATTCCAAAAGGGGCGAAAAGAATTGATTACGGAGAACGTTACCATTATATTCCTCAATGCAGCCTGATTGTCTCAGCAACGGCAAGCCCGAATCTTACAATTACAAAAGAGGGTCTGGAATCTTGTATGGGAGATACATTTGTTAAAAATCAGATTTATCTTGATCTTGCGGTGCCCAGAGATATGGAACCAGCCATTGCCCAAAAGAAAGGCGCAGTATATTATGATATGGACAGCCTTCCCATCGAGGCACAGTCTGAGCGCATGTGCAGCCAGTGCCAGGAGGCAGAACATATCCTTGCGGGGGAAATACAGAAATTTCTGGACTGGCAGGAATGCCGGGATCTGGTGCCAAGGATTCAGCGCATTGGTGTTGAAACAGCAAAAGAGCTGGTGTGGAGAATGGAGAAACCGTTCCAGGCGCTTCATCTGCAGGAAGCAGAAAGAGATGTGCTGAGAAAACAGTTGGCATGTACTACAGGAAAAGTGGTGGATAAGTTGTTGTTTGAACTGCGGGATCAGGCGGAGCAGGAAATTCTTCAGAAAACAGTGGAAATTATGGAGCAGGTATATGGAGAACGAAAAGAAGGGTAACAATTCTTTGAAGAGCGGTTCAGAATACAAAGAGTTCAGGAAAAAGAAAGGAAATAGAAGTTATGGAAATGTGGGACATTTATGACAGCAGGAAGCAGCGGACTGGGCGCACTATGAAACGGAATGACTGGTGTTTAAAGGATGGAGAGTACCATCTTACGGTGCTGGGAGTAATTATGCGTCCAGACGGAACGTTCCTGATTACAAAACGGGTTATGACAAAAGCATGGGCCCCCGGCTGGTGGGAGGTTTCCGGCGGGGCAGTAGTTGCTGGAGAGGATTCCAGGGACGCAGTAGTCCGGGAAGTACGAGAGGAAACGGGTCTGGATGTGTCTGGCTGTAAAGATGGCTATCTCTTTACATATCACCGGGAAAATCCAGGGGAGGGAGATAATTATTTTGTAGATGTCTATCGGTTTGTACTTGATTTTGAAGAGAGCGACCTTCGGCTGCAGGAAGAAGAGACGGCAGGGTATATGCTGGCGGAGAAATCCAAGATTGAAGAACTGGCAGCCCAGGGAATCTTTCTGCATTATGACAGTATCCGGCAGGCATTTGAGGTGGCAGAATGATAAAATATTTTCCATTGTTTGTGAATATCACCGATAAAAATATTCGTGTATTTGGCGGGGGAACAATTGCCACACGGCGTGTGAAGTCACTGCTGGAGTTTGGGGCGGCAGTCCATGTGGTGGCTCCGGAAATTACAGAAGAGCTAAAAGAATTAGCTGAGCGGCAGGAAAAACTGAGCTTATATTTCCGCAAATACCGTCCCAGTGAGTTATCAGAAGAAGATTTTGTTCTGGCGGCCACGGATGATGAGCAGGTGAATGATACGATTTTCCGTGAATGCCGGCACAAGGAAATTCCGGTAAATACGGCGTCTGATAAGGAAAAATGTGATTTTTATTTTCCAGGAATTGTCCAGGCAGGAGAAGTTACTGTGGGAGTGAATGCGGGAGGCAGGAATCATCGAAAAGTGGCAGAATTGACGGAGAAAATCAGAGACCAGGTTTCGAATTGGGAGGGAGAGTAATCATGCGGACAGTAAAGATTGGAACCAGAGAGAGCCGTCTGGCAGTGCTACAGGCAGAGCTTTTAGCAGATTATATCCGTGAATCCTGCCAGGGTTTTCAGCCGGAGCTTGTGGCCATGAAAACTACTGGCGACAGAATATTAGACCGGAAGCTGGATGAGATCGGCGGGAAAGGGCTGTTTGTAAAGGAACTTGACCGGGCGCTGAGGGAAGGGAGCAGTGATGTGTCCATTCACAGCCTGAAGGATGTTCCCGCTGAAGTACCGCAAGACCTGCCTTTGTTAGGATATTCCAGAAGAGAGGATGCAAGGGATGTGTTGGTGTTGCCAAAAGGTACTACTACAGTACAACCAGCGCTTCCCCTGGGATGTTCCAGTGCAAGGAGAACCATTCAATTGAAGAAGCTTTTTCCTGGGATGGAAATTAAGAGTATCCGGGGCAATGTGCTGACCCGTTTGGAAAAACTGGACAGGGGGGAGTACAGCGGGCTGGTGCTTGCAGCGGCAGGACTGAAGCGTCTTGGGCTTGAAGAACGTATCAGCCGTTATTTTTCCACAGAAGAACTGCTGCCTGCGGCAGGCCAGGGAATTCTTGCAGTCCAGGGAAGAAGCGGTGAAGCATATGGATATCTGGAAGGATTTTTTCATGCAGACAGTACCTGGTGCGCGCTGGCAGAGCGCAGTTTTATCCGGACTTTGGACGGAGGCTGCAGTTCCCCGCTGGCAGCTTATGCGGTAATAGAAAACAGTGGGACGTTGAAACTGACGGGACTGTATGCCGCAGAAACCAGTCTGGAATACCAGATTGGTTCCATTATCGGCCGCAAAGATGAGGCAGAAAAACTGGGCAGAGATCTTGCGCTTACACTTCGCCCATTGCAATCTGCCAGTTGTGGCAAAAGTCTTCAATGCTGGTAGTCATGCCGTCAGCCTCAAACATCTGCAAAAGGGCGGCTTCCTGATTTTTGTAAAATGGATATTCATGTTCAGATGTAAATTTTATAGGGGTCATATAGTCTTTACCAAACAGGGTTGTGACAGCCCGGATATAATCTTTTGGCACTGGCATCTGCGTATGTTCAAAGGGAAGCAGGGTCACAGAATCGTATAAATCTGCAGGACGGCCGTGGATTGGCCTGGCGGCTTCCGGTGAATAGGAGAGATTTACCAGTTCACCGCAGCTATCCTGCGGTTTTATCTGGGAACTGACGCTGTCGTACAGCAGCCATAACTGGTGAATTAAATCATTGTCACGATTCAGCTTGAACTGGCAGGCGTTTTCAATTTCTTTTAACTGAGTTTCTAATAAACCTTCTTTGATATACAGTTCCCAATTTTGCACAGTAAACATAATCATATAGCAAATCTGAAATTGCAAATCAGAGAAATCCGGATCCTTTGACAGGTAATCCAAAGCGAAAATGTCAATGCCGATGCGGAAATAAGGAAAGCCGTGAAAGCGCGTCATATAGGAAGCAAGGTTCCAGTGTTCTTCGTCTGCAATTACACGAAGCAGAGGTGAATTGCATGCCTGCTGCAGACGGGGAGAATCGGCGTACATGCCTGCCACTACAATGCCTTCCGGCAGTTCATCAGGAAGATAACGGATCAGTTCATCAAATTCCGGCCGGAGCAGAGTCATATCAATATCGTCATCCCATGGAATAAAACCCTGATGGCGCACGGCGCCCAGTAAAGTGCCCCCTGCTGCAAAGCATTTCAGGCGATGGCGGTCACAGACATTCAGAACGGCTTCTAAGATCTCAAGTTCAGCCGCCCAGGCGCGTTTCATCATGGGGATTACGGTAAAACCATCGCGAATTTCTTCGTCAAAAAAATTTTTGGGGAACTGCATGGCATATATCTCCTTGTAGTTATTTTTTATTATAATTTTTTATCAAATTTTTCCTCATTATACTATAGCAGACAAGAAAAGTCCAGGTTTTGCCATTTGATTACGGGATAAATTAAAAGAGCCGCTTGAAAATCAAGCAGCTCTAGTGTATAATCTAGTTAGAAGCGATCGGAATTGAATCTCCGATACCCTCAGTAGTAAAATTGACTTAGAATAAGCATCCTACACTTTGGACGGTAGAGGATGCTTATTTCTTTCTATGATTGTCTATGTAAGACAGTGCCGCAAATAAAACAAGTAATAATGTAAGAACTTCCATTATACTCATAGGGCATCACCTTCTTTCGTAAGACTAGAGGGCATCCATCGAAAAATCGCATCCTACTTTATTTTCAATTATACGAGTTAATGATACCATATGAAAAGCTGATACTCAATAAAAAAGAGCCTGAACTTGATATCTTATATGTAGATGTACCATTTCCCTGCTTCGTCTAGCAGCGCAAGCATAGAATAATTTTTGATGGTTTCGGATTGAGTGGGCAGTTTTTTTCTGGTATACTTTAAGCAGTGCAAGCAATTTTTTTCCTGCAGGCAAATTTAATTTGAAAAATATGCAATGATGTTATGAAGGAGGATAGATGGAACAGGTATATATAACAAATGTGGAAATCAAGAAAGTAAGGCATTTACAGAATATTTCAATCCCCCTGTCAGAAAATGAAATGAAACATTTGATCTTTACTGGAAAAAATGGGAGCGGGAAGACCAGTGTCATAGAGGAATTGGCAGATTATTTACAGGGCATTGTAGTAATGGGTCAAGGTGGGGAAGGAAGTGGTTTAAACGTAACATTTAATTGCCGAGATATAGAACAAAAACATTCTTTTCTGGCAGCCTGTTATAAAGCGGACAGGACATTTAAAGCTCAACAGCCAAAGCATGTGGAAAAAGTACAATTAAAGAATTATTATAATGTTTTTGAATTTCCGCGGAAAGAATTTGTAAAATATTTATTAGATTTAAAAGTGACAGAAGCCCTGGCACGAAACAGCCAAAAGATTGAAAAGGCAGAAAAAATAAAAGTATGGTTTGAGAAACTGGAGCAGCTTTTGAAAAGAATATTTGCAGATGAAACAGTAAAATTGGAGTTTGATGATGACGAATTTGAATTTCATATACTGCAGCAGGGGAAAGAACCTTTTGACTTCCATACCCTGTCCAGCGGATATGGAGCAGTATTGGACGTTGTGTTAGATATTATTATGAGGATGGAGTATCAGACGCAGCGTTCCTTTGATTTCAGTCTTCCGGGGATTGTGCTGATTGATGAGATTGAAACGCATCTGCACTTAGAATTACAAAAAAATATTCTTCCATTGCTTACGGCTGTTTTTCCGAATATACAGTTTATCATTACGTCTCATTCGCCTTTTATACTAAACAGCATACAAAATGCTGTGATTTATGATTTGGAGAACCATATTGAAAGCGGGAATCCCCATTAGAACGTAAAAAACACGGAGAGGAGCAGTTCCGATGGAACATACATCTGTAAATAAAGCAGACAATTTAGACGATACCCCCAGAAAGCATGTTAGTATTGCCTTGCTGGCCCATGTAGACGCGGGAAAAACCACCCTTTCCGAAGCATTACTGTATACAAGCGGAAATATCCGCAAATTTGGCAGAGTGGACAGCGGGGATGCTTTCTTAGATACCGACGAACGTGAACGGGCCAGGGGAATTACAATTTTTTCAAAACAGGCGGTATTAAAACTACCTAATAGCACCATAACTTTATTGGATACTCCGGGACATGTGGATTTTTCAGCGGAAATGGAACGGACCCTGCAGGTATTGGATTATGCGGTTCTCGTTATCAGCGGTTCAGATGGAGTTCAGGGGCATACCCGTACTCTCTGGCAGCTTTTGAAGAAATACGAAGTTCCGGTCTTTCTATTTATTAATAAAATGGATCAGCCAGACACAGACAAAAAAGTTTTAATGGAAGAACTGAAAGAAAAACTGTCTGAAAATTGTCTGGATTTTTCAGAGTTTGGCACAGAGCAGTTTCAGGAAGATGCAGCAGTATGCAGGGAAGATGTGCTGGAATATTATCTGCAGCATGGAGTTGTAACAGAAGATCAGATGAAAGAACTGATCCATGGGAGATTTATGTTTCCCTGTTTTTTTGGCTCAGCCCTGAAATGTACCGGTGTTCTGGAATTTCTGGAAGGCATAGAAAGGTTTACTATTCAGCCCGTTTATCCAGAAGAATTTGGCGCGAAGATCTTTAAAATTACCAGAGACAGCCAGGGAAACCGCCTGACACATTTAAAGGTGACAGGAGGAAGCCTGAAAGTGAAAGCTTCCCCCACGGATGGTCAGGAGAAAATTAATCAAATCCGCATTTATTCGGGAGATAAGTTTGAGGCCGTCCCAGAGGCAGAAGCGGGGACGGTCTGTGCAGTGACGGGACTGCAGTCCACAAATTCCGGGGAGGGGCTTGGGATCGAAAAAGATTCCCCAATGCCAGTCCTGGTCCCTGTGCTGACTTG
This sequence comes from uncultured Lachnospiraceae bacterium, assembly GCA_950097145.1. Lineage (GTDB taxonomy): Bacteria > Bacillota > Clostridia > Lachnospirales > Lachnospiraceae > Petralouisia. The sequence goes on along the minus strand of CATNCF010000007.1, from coordinate 54,984 downwards.
TCAGGTACTTCTGCCGGAAGGGTGCGATACAGGAATTATGCTGGATAATTTCCGCAGGCTTCAGGAAGAAGAGCCGGAGCTTCATGTTCTGTGGGATGAAGTTTTGCAGGAAATAAGCGTGCAGGTTATGGGAGAGATCCAGTTGGAAATTTTAAAAAGCCTGATTCTGGAGCGTTTTGGCGCGGAAGTGTCCTTCGGAGCAGGGAATATTCTGTACAAGGAAACTATTGCAAAGCCAGTGGAGGGTGTGGGGCATTATGAACCTCTGAGGCATTATGCAGAGGTTCATTTACTGTTGGAACCGGGAGAGCCAGGAAGCGGCCTGCAGTTTGGAACCCTATGCAGCGAAGATATTCTTGACCGTAATTGGCAGCGTTTGGTACTGACGCATTTACAAGAAAAAGAGCATAAAGGTGTACTGACAGGGGTGGCAATTACAGATATGAAGATTACCCTGACAGCAGGGCGCGCCCACCTGAAACATACAGAAGGCGGGGATTTCAGGCAGGCAGTTTACCGTGCTCTGCGCCAGGGATTGATGGAAGCGGAATCCGTACTTTTAGAACCAGTTTACGCGTTCCGCCTGGAAATTCCTGAGCAGATGATTGGGCGTGCCATGACGGACATTGAACGGATGCACGGCGTGTTTGAACTGCCGGAGACACAGGGAGGAATGGCGGCGCTCACGGGAACTGCCCCGGCATCTGAGATGCAGACGTACCAGCAGGAGGTTCTTCAATATACGAAAGGAAGCGGAAAATTGTTCTGCAGCCTGAAAGGCTATGAACCCTGCCATAATTCCCAGGAAGTGATGGAAAAGAAGGATTACCAGCCGGAGTCCGATATCGAAAATTCTCCAGACTCCGTATTTTGCGCCCATGGCGCTGGGTTTGTGGTAAAATGGAACGAAGTAAAAAAATATATGCATGTCCTGACACCTCCGCAGGTGCGCAGGATTCTGGAAGGGGCAGAAGTTTCGGATATTCAAAATCAGGAATATGTACAGACGGCCAGAAGCCGGCAGATGGAAGATGAAATAGAGGAAACATGGATGGGGGAGGATGAAGTGAAGGCCATTCTTTCCAGAACTTTTGACGCTAATAAGCATGACAAGGAATCTGCCAGAAAAGGCTATCACAGAAAAAAGCCAGAAAAAAGACAGCAGGTATCTTCCGTAACCCGTACCTTTCAGGCGCATGAGAAAAAAGAAAAATATTTTCTGGTGGACGGCTATAATATGATTTTTGCCTGGCAGGAGCTGAAAGAGCTGGCAGAACAGAATATTGACAGCGCCAGGGACAGGCTTTTAGATATCATGTGTAACTACCAGGGGATCCAGGGATGCAATCTCATTGTAGTATTTGATGCTTACCGTGTGCAGCAGCACCAGACAGAAATTCTGGACTATCATAATATTCATGTGGTGTTTACCAAAGAGGCGGAAACGGCAGACCAGTATATTGAAAAGTTTGCCCACGAACATGCCAGGGAATATCAGGTTAGAGTTGCCACTTCTGACGGACTTGAGCAGATTATTATCAGGGGGCAGGGATGCGCTTTGGTTTCAGCAAGGGAACTGCAGGAGGAAATCCGGCAGATGGAAAAAGAAATGACAGAAGAGCTGGAACAGGGACAGAGAAAAGGCAGGTATTTTCTTGGAGATTCTATGCCTGAGACAGTGAAGGGACAGATTTTAAAGTGACTTTTGTGATTTCTAAAGAGGAGACAGAGGAATTAAGAATGTAAAAGAACATTTGCAGTCAATGAGAAAACTGCTATAATAAGAGTACAGAAAGGATATTTCAAAGAATATCAGGAGATTTACTTGGTTAAAAAATCAGAAGAAGAAAATGGACTTGGCTCAAGCTTGGGAAATATATGTGTCATAATATGAAAGCGCTATGCGGCGGGAAGCAATCTAAAATTCATAGAATTGGAAGGAATATCAATGGAAGGAAAAGTATGGCTGACAGGTGCAGGTCCAGGAGATCCCGGACTGTTTACCATAAAAGGCAGAGAAGTTTTAGAACAGGCGGAGGTAGTGGTTTATGACCGTCTGGTGGGACAAGGGATTTTAAATCTTATCCCTGCACAGGCAGAAATGATAGACGTGGGCAAGCGGGCAGGAACCCATACGATGCCGCAGGAGGAAATTAATCGGATACTGTTTGAGAAAGCCCAGCAGGGGAAACGGGTGGTGCGCTTGAAAGGCGGAGATCCCTTTCTCTTTGGCAGAGGCGGTGAGGAACTTACACTTCTGAAAGAGCATGGAATTCCCTTTGAAGTAGTGCCGGGAGTAACCTCGGCGTTTGCAGTTCCGGCATATGGCGGAATTCCAGTGACTCACCGGGACTTTGCTTCTTCTGTGCATGTGATAACCGGACATAAAAAGGCGGGAGAAAAACTGCATCTTGATTTTGAAGCTTTGGTGCGTTTGGACGGAACACTGGTATTTCTTATGGGGGTTTCAGCGATCCCAGATATCTGCCAGGGATTGCTTGCAGCCGGCATGGAACCCAAAATGCCTGTGGCAGTGCTTCAGCAGGGGACAAGTGCGAGGCAGAAAAAGATCATAACAGATTTGGCGCATATAAGGCAGCAGGTCAAAAAACAGGGAGTGCATACACCGGCAATTTTAATGGTAGGCAGAGTCTGTGTTCTGGGAAATGAATTTGAATGGTATGAAACTTTTCCTCTGTTCGGGCAGAAAATTCTGGTGACAAGGCCAAGGGAGAGAAGCGGAACCTTAAGCGGAAGGCTGCGCAGACTGGGGGCTGAGGTACTAGAGCTTCCGGCAATCCGCACAGAGCTGATAGAGGATAACTGCAGGCTTATAGAAGAAATGGAGAGACTTTCAGATTATCAGTATCTGGTATTTACTTCTCCTGCAGGGGCGAGATTATTTTTTCAGGAACTTAAAAAGCAAAAAAAGGATATCCGTTCCATTGGGAAGGCACGGATTGCCGCCATTGGGGCCGGAACCAGAAAAGAACTGGAAAACCGGGGGCTGATCTGTGACTTGATGCCGGAAATTTATGATGGAAAGCATCTGGGAATGTTGTTGGGAGAAACTTGTCAGTCTGGAGAAAGGCTTTTGATACCAAGGGCAGAACAAGGAAATGCTTTGCTGACAGAAGAAATAGAAAAACGGGTTTCGGTGGAAATCACAGATCTGCCGGTTTACCGGACCTTGTATGAGAAGCCCAGTGAACTGATAGATGAAAAGCAGGAGTTCGAGAATGGACAGATTCAGATGGCAGTATTCACCAGCGCTTCTACGGTACAGGGATTTGCCGCGTCGGCGGGGGGGCTGGATTACAGTCTGGTGCAGGCAGTGTGTATAGGCGCGCAGACAGAACAGGCGGCAAAAGCTCTGGGGATGCAGACCTTTGTATCGAAACGGGCAGATTTGGACAGCCTGGTGGATGTCTGTGTGTCAATAGCAGAAATGAAAAAGCAGGAGGCAGATACATATGGAACTAATTCATAGGCCGCGTCGGCTTCGCGGCAATGCGGCGTTAAGGAAAATGGTGCGGGAAACCAGGATGGATAAGTCTTCTCTGGTGTATCCTATGTTTGTGGCAGAGGGAAGTAATCTGAAAGAGGAAATTCATTCCATGCCGGGACAGTACCGTTATAGTGTGGATCGGATGGAAGAGAAACTCATAGAACTGTATGATGCAGGGGTGTCTTCGGTGATGATTTTTGGGATTCCTTCTGAGAAAGACGAGAAGGGGAGCGGAGCTTATGCCAGTGACGGTATTGTGCAGAAAGCATTCCGCAAAGCGGGGGAAGCGTGTCCAGGCATGTATCTGATTGGGGATGTGTGCATGTGCGAGTATACGTCCCACGGACACTGCGGAGTGCTTAAGGGGCAGGAGGTGGACAATGACAAGACACTGGAACTTCTGGCGCAGACGGCTCTTTCCCAAGTACAGGCAGGCGCACATATGGTGGCGCCTTCGGACATGATGGATGGACGGGTAGCTGCTATCCGCAGAATATTGGATGAATATGGATATGTTGACACGCCAATTCTGTCCTATGCGGTGAAATTCGCCTCCTCCTTTTATGGACCGTTCCGGGATGCGGCGGATTCAGCGCCAGCGTTTGGAGACAGGAAGTCTTATCAGATGGATTATCATAACCGCAGGGAGGCATGGAAAGAAGCCATGCTGGACGTGGAAGAGGGGGCGGATATTATTATGGTAAAACCCGCCATGACCTATGGGGATCTGATTCGCGAGATAAAAGATGGAACTCATATTCCGGTAGCATCCTATTCTGTCAGCGGGGAATATGCCATGGTAAAGGCTGCGGCGCAGGCAGGATTTGTGGATGAGTCCAGTATTATGTGTGAGATGGCAGTCAGCGCTTATCGTGCTGGAACAGATCTATATATCAGTTATTTTGCAAAAGAACTGGCAGAATGTATAGAACGGGGGATCATAGGATAGATTTCAAAGACATGGGAGACATAGAAAAATGACAAGATCAGAAGAAATATTCCAAGAGGCAGTACAGGTAATCCCAGGCGGGGTGAATTCCCCGGTGCGCGCCTTCCAGTCCATAGGCGGGACGCCCAGATTTATCAAGTGTGCAAGAGGAGCATATTTGTATGACGAAGATGACAATGCTTATATTGATTTTGTTGGTTCCTGGGGACCTATGATTCTGGGACACAGCCACAAAGCAGTGATAGAACGTGTCGTGGAAACATGCCAAAGAGGGTTAAGTTTTGGAGCAGCAACTTCTATAGAGGTGGATATGGCAAAGCTGGTCTGTGAAATGGTTCCTTCTATCGAAATGGTGCGTATGGTCAATTCCGGGACCGAGGCGGTAATGAGCGCTGTCCGCGCGGCAAGGGGATTTACCGGAAGGGATAAAATTATCAAATTTACAGGCTGTTACCATGGACATTCCGATGGGCTGCTGGTACAGGCAGGTTCCGGGGTCATGACCGCAGGCGTGCCGGACAGCCTGGGAGTGACAGCAGGATGTACCAAAGACACTCTATTGGCAGAATACAATAACTTAGAAAGCGCAGCGTATCATTTTGAGCGGTGCGGAGAAGAGATTGCGGCGGTGATAGTAGAACCTGTTGCAGCCAATATGGGTTTAGTGCCTCCGGCGCCTGGATTTTTGCACGGGCTGCGGAAGTTATGTGATGATTACGGATCAGTGCTGATTTTTGATGAAGTTATTACCGGATTCCGGTTAGGAGCCGGCGGCGCCCAGGAGTATTATGGCGTTTGTCCGGATCTCACCACACTGGGGAAAATCATCGGCGGCGGAATGCCTGTGGGAGCCTACGGCGGCAGGCGGGAAATTATGGAGATGGTGGCGCCTCTTGGCGGCGTCTATCAGGCAGGAACATTAAGCGGGAATCCAGTTGCAATGGCTGCGGGCATGGCCCAGCTTACTCTGCTAAAAGAACATAAAGAATATTACCAGGCGCTGAATCAGAAGGGTGACTGGTTTTTTGGGCGTATGGAAGAAATAGTGGAAGAGGAAGGTCTTCCCTGCCAGGTGAATCATGCAGGTTCGCTGGGGTGCCTGTATTTTACCAAACAGAAGGTGGAAGATTATGACAGCGCGAAAACTTCTGACACAAAGGCTTTTGCCGAATACTGTAATTATATGCTGGCTCAGGGGATCTATCTGGCGCCCTCCCAGTTTGAGGCAGTGTTTTTGTCTTTGGCGCATACAGAAGAAATCCTGCAAAAGGTTTTACAATGCATACTTACTTTTTTCTTACAAAAAGTTTAAAGAATTTTAATTTTTTTTTCGTAAAAAAGGTGTATACTGTAACTGATAAAAACGGAAATTGTTTCAGAGAACCAGCCACGAAAGAACGGAGAGATTACAGTGACCAGTGAAGAGAGAAGACGCCGGGAGGCATATCTTACAAGAAAACGACGCAGGAAACAACAAAGAACCATTCAGATGGCCAGGCGGATTGCTTTGTCTGCTGTGGGAGTGCTTTTGATTTTGTTTGTCTTGACTAAAGTTTTTCAGAAGGATGACAGCCCGAAGGCAGTCCAGGCAGAAAAAGGTGTGACGAAGGTTCAGACCGTACAAAAGAAAAGCCATGAGGAGAAGCAGGAGAAAGGTTTTCAGCAGAAGCTGATTGAGGAAGCGCCGGACTATCAAGTGGATCTTCTGACACCCAACCCTTACTCCAGACCCCAGATGGCATTAGAGAAGGTAAAAGGGATTGTTGTCCACTATACTGCAAATCCAGGAACTACGGCGGCTCAGAACCGAAGCTATTTTGAGGGGCTGAAAGATATGCAGAAAACCAAGGCCAGCAGCCATTTTGTCGTAGGGATGGACGGAGAAATTATTCAGTGCATACCCAGCTCGGAGATTTCTTATGCCTCCAATGACCGGAATGTGGATACATTGTCTATTGAGTGCTGCCATAAGGATGAGACTGGACAGTTTACCCAGGAGACATATGATTCTCTGGTGGAATTGACTGCCTGGCTGTGTGGAAAATTTAACCTTCCTGTAGACAGCGTAATTCGCCATTATGATGTAACAGGCAAGGAATGCCCTATTTACTATGTGAAGAATGAGGATGCATGGGAGAAATTTAAGAAAGATGTACAGGAATATCTGGATAAAAACGGAACAGACAGAAAACCAGACTGACTTAAAAATGAAAATGGAACAACCAGAAAGAATTGGCGGAAGGAGTTGTAAGCTGCTTCCGCCAATTTTTTGATTCATGGCAATGAACGTTTGGACAGCGTGCTTTCTATAGTTGAACTCTCAATTATGGAAGAAAATGGAAGGATTCCAGGATTTACTGCTATTGCCAAATGGTGGATTATGAAGTAGAATAGAGGTACTTGTTTTATAAATTGGAGAAAAGAAACAGAGGAAATTATGGTAAAACAACAATACGAGGCCCTGAAAATGAATCAGGATCTGAGAAAGAATCTCATTGCATTGAAACAGGAACTGAAGGCAGACAGGGCAAGGCAGGAGCTGCTTTCCATTCTTCAGGGGGATTACAGTATACTGACAGGGCTTTTGGAAAATTCAGAAGCCAAGGTGCGGAAGAACGCGGCATTAGTTTTGGGCAGGCTGAAACAGCCAGTATGTGCAGAATTTCTGTTTCGGGCATATGAGAAGGAGGAACAGTTATTTGTAAAAAGCGACTATCTCTCAGCCCTTGCCGAATTGGATTATTCTGTCTGCAGGTCCAGACTGGAGCAGCGTTTGAAAGATTTGGAACAGTACCGGCCCCGGGAAGAGGAAGAGAAGCATATACGGGAAGAACTGGCGGCATTAAGAAAACTGGTGGGGAATGGAACGTCCCACATAAGGCACAGATTTCAGGGTTATGATCATACATGGGAAGTGATCCTTTCCACAGGAAAGAAATATCAGAATGTAACGGCAGAACAGCTAAAGAGCGGTGAGATTAGCATTTTGAAAAGCGGAGTGCGCCTGATTACCAGCCATCTGAAACCTGTGTTATCCATTTCTACTTACCGTGAATTGCTGTTTTTGCTGAACATACGAAAAATTTCAGAGAATCCCAGAGAGGCGGCAAGGGAGCTGGCAGATTCAAACCTTATTGAACTTTTGCAGAGAGCTCATAATTCAAAGGGTAATTTCTATTTTCGGTTAGGGCTTCAGAGTCCAAAACCTTTGGCACAGCGCAGTGCGTTTGTTAAGAAATGTGCTTTTGCCCTGGAACAGGAGACAAGCGGAATATTGAAGAATTCTGCGTCAGACTATGAACTGGAGATTCGGCTTCTGGAAAACCGGGAAGGGCAGTTTCTGCCTTTGGTGAAGTTGTATACCTTTGAAGAACAGCGTTTTTCTTACCGGAAAAATACAGTGGCAGCTTCTATCAGGCCGGAGCAGGCGGCGCTGATTGCAAGACTGGCTAAGCCCTATATGCATGAAAAGGCTCAGGTCTTAGATCCATTCTGCGGAGTGGGAACGATGCTGATTGAACGGAATCGTGTGTGCCCGGCGGGGATGATGTATGGAATTGATATTTTTGGCGAAGCTGTTTTAAAGGCAAGAGAGAATACCAGGCTTGCAGGACAGGAAATTTATTTTATCAATCGGGATTTTTTTGAGTTCTCACATAATTACCTTTTTGATGAAATTATTTCCAACATGCCGGAACGGGGGAAGAAGCCCAGGGAAGAACATGACAGGTTTTATAGAATGTTTTTTGATAAGGCAGGGGAATTGTTAAAGAAAAAAGGGAAGATTTTTATCTATTCGAATGAGAAAAATTTTGTGAAAAAGCAGCTGCGCCTTCACAAAGATTTTACACTTCTGCAGGAATACGGCATGGATGAAAAGGATAACTATTATTTGTTTATGATTGAGAAGGTGGATTAAGATAAGTTATGAATATGGAATCAGAAAATAAGAAGCTGTTAGAACATGAAAAGTGGGAATGGAAAGACTTTATGTATCAGGAGATTGATTTCTATACTTCTGGAATTGAAGTATTAAACAATCTAAACTGCGGTATCTGTGTCTCTTCACTGGAAGGCGACCGGATTTTATTTGCAAATGAGGAATTCTGTACCTGCCTGAAAAATGATGCAGATATCAAGGAACATCTTCTCATAGAGCTGGAAGATGGCAAGAGCAGGGAAGTATATCTGCCTGGGGAGGACCGCTGGTTCGAGATCCACCGCCGGGAAATCCAGTGGCTGGATCAGGAAAAAGCAGAATTATATACACTCTATGATATTTCAGAGAATAAGCGTTACCAGCAGAGAATTGAGCGGCAGGCCAACAATGACTTTTTGACTGGACTTTATAACCGTATGCGGTGTGAAAAGGATTTGGAGGCTCAGATTACTGCCAGTAAGAAGAATGGAAGTGAGGGTGCGCTGCTGTATATGGACTTGGACGACTTTAAACATATCAATGACGGTTTGGGGCATCAGTATGGAGATGTACTGCTGAAGTCTATTTCTCACAGTATGCAGAGAATTGAGGGGATTGAGAGCAATTGTTACCGGATGGGCGGCGATGAATTCATTATTATTGTCACAGAGAATAAGTATGAAATGCTGGATGAAATATTAGAAGGCATTGCCGGGATATTTTCAAAACCCTGGTTCTTAAAAGGAGCAGATTATTATTGCACTATGAGCATGGGAATTGCGCGTTTTCCAGGTGATGGAGATTCCGTTCAGGATCTGATCCGAAAAGCGGATCTGGCTTTGCTGGAAGCGAAAAAATCCGGGAAGAACTGTTATGAATTTTACACAGATTCTGTAAAGGGCGTGTCCTTTAAGCGGCTGGATATGGAGAAAAATATGCGGGATGCCACAATGAACGCTTGTAATGAGTTCGAAGTTTATTATCAGCCTATTGTAGATGTAACAAAATCAGAAAATCCTTGTATAGGGGCAGAAGCGCTGATTCGGTGGAATAGTGAAAAACTTGGCTTTATTTCCCCGGCAGAATTTATTCCCCTGGCAGAATATCTTGGGCTTATCAATCCCATTGGGGGCCATGTGCTGCGGCAGGCGTGCCGTCAGTGCAGGGTATGGAATGAATCCGGATATCCAGATTATAAGGTAAATGTAAATCTTTCTGTTGTACAGCTTTTGAGAAATGATATTATTGATCAGGTGCGTGAAGCGTTAGAAGAGACAGGCATCAATCCTAAGAATCTGACTCTGGAAGTGACAGAGAGCCTTGCCATTAATGATATGGAGCGGATGAAGAGTATTCTGGGTCAGATTCGGGAATTGGGCGTGCGTGTGGCCCTGGATGATTTTGGGACAGGATATAGTTCCCTCAATCATATCAGGGAAATGCCCATAGATGTGATTAAGATTGACCGATGTTTTATAGAGGATCTTGGACAGGATGAGTTTGCAGATGTTTTTGTGAGAATCGTGTGTGAACTGGCAAATGTCATTGGGATGAAAGTGTGCGTGGAAGGTGTGGAACACAGCAGGCAGTATGAGATTCTGAAAAAAATGCAGATACATATGATTCAGGGATTTTATTTTGACCGTCCTATGTCGGCAGAAGATTTTTCAAGAAAATATGTAACAGTTCAGCCCATGCCCCTCAAACAAGCCACAGACCGCCTGTAAAACAGGCTATCCGCTGATTTGCAGCTTCTGTCTGAGGCTTAAGGGGCATTCCGCTCCTGGTCAGCACGATGTGCTCATTCATGCCAGCATGATTCACCCATCATGCTGACCATGGCTGAACTGTTACAAAAATATGCATAAAATTTAAAAAAGTTATTGACATTTACAGTTTAATTTGTTATTATTTTTAAGTCGTCAAGATGACGTGGCAATTATTGATTGTCTGCGGAAGTGCTGGAATTGGCAGACAGGCAAGACTAAGGATCTTGTGTCTGTATAGACGTGTGGGTTCAAGTCCCATCTTCCGCATAGAAAAAGCTCTGGGAAGCCTTGATTTTATTGAGGCTTCCCTTATTTTTGTTACTGAAATAATTGAGTACACTTTTTAATAAGTCTATCCAAGTGCCCGTTCAAAAGTATCTGTCCATTATATCTTGATGATATATTATACTTTAGATTAGAATAGATATAATATTCATAAAAGTTGTATGAATCCGTATAAAAGTATGATACAATCAAATTGGTATTTGCCAATTTGATAATTCATCATATTTACATTTACGAAGGAATATTTAACATGAATAAAGCGATTGCTAAATTTGGTTCGTTGTTGGTTACGGTATCAGTATTTTTATTTGCAATTTTTATGGTTATATCAAAATTTGGATGTTATTACTCCGGCGGTTAAATATCGACGTTTTTACTTGCTTAAATTTCCATCTGCCGCGTTGTCATCAATCGTTGTAGCACTCGCTACAACTCATTCTTCCGCCTTGCAGATGAAAATTTATTCTTCGTAAAATTCGTCGACATTTAACCGCCGGAGTAATATCTTGTATGTATATTTCTGGCTTTAGGTTACATTATGATGATAGCTGGATTACTGTTTAGTTATGACTTGCTTGGATACGGAATGATGGCGTTATCAACATTTTTTATTGGATTAACTATAAAACCTAAGAATAAAAAAGATAAATGGCTTAAGTATCTTATGATGATTCATTTTAAATATGCAGGGGAGAGTGATAAATGAGCAAAAAGGATAAATTTCCATAAGCCTCATCCCAGCAGAATATTGAAACGGTACGTGTTGGAACAAGTGATAGAGAAATTGGAAAAGTAATAGTCAACAAAAACTGGAAAAATCGTGAGGAGGAAAGGGTATGGCAGATATAAAGCCGACAACGAAGAAAGTAAGTGAGATAGAGGGAGTATTTGTAGTACCATCCTATCAGCGGGGGTATCGTTGGGGAACGGATGAGGTTGTGCGATTGCTTGATGATATTTATAATCTGCATGGAAATGAGGTAAAAGGATATTGTTTACAGCCTATTGTTATAAAAAATCATGGGGATTATTATGAATTGATAGATGGACAACAGAGACTGACCACACTTTATATTATTTATCACTATATGCACACACAGGTATCCAATCTGATAAAGAAACCGAAGTTTTCATTAAAATATAAGACAAGACCGGAAAAAGAGGATTTTCTTGAAGAGATGGATATGTCAATGAAAGAGGATAATATTGATTTTTGGTATATGTGTAACGCTTTGGAAACAATCAGCGAGTGGACAAAGGCGAAAGAAGATCCTGCAACAGCAATCTTTAGTATGAACAAATATTTCACAGATAATGTAAAAGTAATCTGGTATGAGGCAGATGAAAATGAAAATCCTGTGAAACTGTTTGAACGGCTTAATATCGGAAAGATTGCCCTTACAAGTGCAGAGCTTGTGAAAGCAATGTTTCTAAGCCGTGGGAGTTATGGTGAAAACGAACATATCATGCCATATGACAAAAAACAGGAGGAAATTGCTCTGCAATGGGACACTATAGAGAAAGAATTAAGGAATGATTCTTTGTGGTTTTTCTTGACAAATAGTAAAAACAGGGGGGCAGATACCACAAGGATTGACCTGATTCTTGATCTGATGTGTGAAAAAAGCAAATTGTACGAAAAGAAAAAGAATGCTGATAAGTATGGAACTTTCTTTGCTTTTGAAGAAATGAGAAAAGAAAAAAGCCTGGATGATTTGTGGCAGGAAATTATGGGAATATTTCTTGTCCTAAAAGATTGGTATTGGAATCATGAATTTTATCATAAGGTGGGTTTCCTGATTGCTTCGGGGGCAAAGAACCTAACAGAGATTTATATGGCATCCAGAAATAAGAAAAAGAGTGAATTTTGTGAAATTTTGGATGATTATATACGTGAAAGTATTAAGATTGATGGTAATTATGCAGAACTAAGTTATGAAGAAAGCGGAGATGCCGCAAGAATAAGCAGGCTTCTTCTTTTGTTTAACATTGAATCTGTAAGAAAGATAGAAGAACAATCACAAAGGTTTCCTTTTGACAGGTTTAAGGCAGATGTTTCATGGACGCTCGAACATATCCATGCACAGCAATCAGAGGGTATGAACAAGCAGGAAGAGTGGAGAATGTGGCTTTCCGATCATGTTCGGTCTCTCAGAGCTATTGGAGATAAACAAACAGGACTGGTAAAGAACATAGAGGAACTTTTGGAAAAAAAGGAATTAAAGAAACACGAATTCGAAAGGCTTCAGCAAAAAGTAATAGAAAAACTCTCTGTACAGGGAAACGGTGAATATCTACATTCAATTGGTAATTTGGTATTGTTAAATAGCAGTAATAATGCAGCGCTTAGTAATTCTACCTTTGATGTAAAACGAAACAAGATTATTGAAATGGATCAAAACGGATTGTATATCCCATTTTGCACGAAGATGGTATTTTTAAAATATTATACTCCGTCAGAGGGCAATCAGGTTCATTTTTGGGGACAACAAGATAGGATTGCTTATATACAGGCAATTAACGATAAACTGGAAGATTATTTGGAAGAGCCGATCACAGTAGGACAGGGGGAATAATATGGCAACAACATTACATACTCTCATGGATATTTTTGGTTCAAATTTTAATGAAGAAGATAGTAAAAAGAATAATGCTGATGGTATTATTTTAGAAAAAATCATTGTTCCTATGATACAAAGAGATTATGCACAAGGCAGGGTAGGTGCAGAGGTAGAAAAAGTAAGGAACCGTTTTTTGGACGCACTGAAACAGGCGGTAGTTGATAGCCCTGTTACACTCGATTTGATTTATGGGGATATAGATGCGGATGGGACAATGATACCATTAGATGGCCAACAAAGGCTTACCACGCTTTTTCTTCTTCATTGGTATGCTGCGAAAAGAGAAGGGATTGCAGAAAAAGATTATGATTTTTTGAATAATTTTTCGTATGCGACCAGATATAGTGCGAGAGATTTTTGTAATCGTCTGGTAAAGTTTCATCCGGTGTTTGAAGAAAAATTATCGGAGGAGATTACAGACCAGTCATGGTTTCCATTTGACTGGCTGAATGATCCGACAATTCATTCTATGCTTGTTATGCTGGATTCTATAGATGAAAAATTTGCAGATATAGATAATATATGGGAAAGTTTGAAAAACCGTGCAATTACATTTTACTTTCTTCCAATTAAGGATATGGGATTGACGGATGATTTATATATAAAAATGAATTCACGTGGAAAGCCTTTAACTACATTTGAAAATTTCAAGGCTGAATTAGAAAATGAACTTCGACAAAAAGATAACAAGCTGGCAGAAGATATTATCGGAAAAATTGACAGAGATTGGACGGATATGTTGTGGGATTACCGGAGAGAGAATCATACCACAGATGATGAATTCCTACGGTATTTTCAGTTTTTGTGTGATATTATCTGTTATAAAGAGGGAGATACACCACAAGGAAAAGATAATGATGTTTTTGAACTGTTAAATCGATATTTTTTACACGATAACTCTAAGTTAGAAAATCATGTGGAACTGCTAAAGAAATATTTTGATTGCTGGTGTGATATAAAAGATTACGATTCTCCGTATGATTTTTTTCAATCTTTTATTTCACATGAACATGAACAAGGGAAAATCCGATGGGATAATAGGTATAATATAGATATTTTTAAGGATTGCCTGTGTAGTTATGGAGAGATAAGTGGGAATGGCAATCGTGCTTTTGCGCTTGGCAGGGTGGTGCTTTTGTATGCTGTTGTCACATATTTACTTCATAAGGGGGAAGTCTCTTATACAGACTTTGTCCGCAGAATACGCATTGTGAATAATCTGGTGCAAAATTCTGACTATGAGATTAGCGATAGCGAAAACCGTGTCGGCGGTAACCGTATGCCCATGATTTTGAAGCAGGTGGATTTGATTATACTGCAGGGAAAGATAGATGTAAAGCTTGAAAGAAATTTCAATGTGATTCAGCTTAGTGAGGAAACAGAAAAACTGAAATGGACTTCTGACAATCCGGACATGGCAGAGCTTTTATTTGCATTAGAAGATCATAGTCTTTTGTACGGGCAGATCGGAGTTGTAGGTTTGGAAAACACAAACTGCTTTTCAAAATTTGAAGCATTATTTCAATGTGATTATGATGCTGTTGATTGTGCCTTGCTTGTTACAGGAAATTATATTCAAAAGGATAATGACTGGCGGTATCAGCTTGGGTCCTCAATGGAACGAGGGATGGCTTGGCGAAATCTTTTTCATAGGAGCAGGAATACGGAAGGATTTGAAAATACAAAGAAATATCTTGTAAAGCTGTTATCGGAAAATGATGATTTTACAGATGAAATACTTTGGGGAATTGTAGAGGATTATATTACGGAATGTGAGGGTAAAAACCTTTACGATTGGCGGTATTATTATGTAAAGTATGATGAGTTTCGTCCGGGCAGGTATGGAAAATATCGATGGTGGGACTTTAAAAATAAACCATATGAATTTGCCGTTATGTGGTCCGAACGCTATCCATCTACAAAGACTTATCAACCGTTTTTGAAAGAAGTAGATCCAGATGATAATTTAGATCCGGAAAATCAGGGAATGAGTTTGTATTGGGATAATGGTTCATGGACTGTTTGTGAAAATGACGCTTTTGTTACATATTGGTATGACGAAGAATTGGAGGAAAGTGTGGAGATACCGGAAGAACGTATTGATATTAAACAAAATGAGGATGGTGTTGATATAGAGAACCGTATTGAAAAATACAAGGAGTTATGTTGGGAATAGAGAAACATTTTCTTTGTCCTTTCGTGATGACAAAATACTAGAGTTATTAAATCCCTTAGATTTTGTGAAAATCCAATCAGAATTTGAAGGAGGCATCATTGATATGATTGATTTAGAGGATAAAGGAAATTTATATAACGATGTTTTGCGGCTGATGCAAATTTGTGGAAGTAGTTAAATTCCGGATGATCCACGGACTGTAAGGAACAGAATGTGGAGCCGGAACAGCCGTGTCAAAATGAATGATTTTTTAAAGAATAGTAAAACATACAGACAGGAAAGGAGCGTGTGAAATGAAATTTATTTCATGGAATGTAAATGGCCTGCGGGCCTGCGTACAGAAAGGGTTTCTGGATTTTTTCCGGGAGACGGATGCAGATTTTTTCTGTGTACAGGAGACAAAACTTCAGGAAGGCCAGATTTCCCTGGAACTTCCCGAGGGATATTATGACTATTGGAATTATGCAGAAAAGAAGGGATATTCCGGGACAGCCATATTTACAAAACAAAAACCTCTCAGTGTGTTCTATGGGATAGGGTCAGCGGAACATGACAGGGAGGGAAGAGTGATTACGCTGGAATATGATACGTTCTTCCTGGTGACCTGCTATACGCCTAATTCCCAGAATGAACTGGCCAGGCTTTCCTACCGTATGGAATGGGAAGATGCATTTTTGAACTATCTGGATGGTTTGAAAGAGAAAAAACCAGTAATTTTCTGTGGGGATTTGAATGTTGCCCATCAGGAAATTGATTTAAAAAACCCTAAAACCAATCGGAAAAATGCAGGCTTTACGGATGAGGAACGCCAGAAATTCACAGAGATTCTAAAGCATGGTTATATTGATACATTCCGATATTTTTATCCTGATACAGAGCAGGTATATTCCTGGTGGTCTTACCGTTTTAAAGCCAGAGAAAAGAATGCAGGATGGCGGATAGACTATTTTGTGGTATCTGAGGATTTGGAGGACAAGCTTATAGATGCAAAAATTCATACGGATATTTTAGGCTCTGACCATTGTCCTGTGGAGCTTGAGATATCTTTGTGATATACGAAGCAGAAGGGGTGGAAAGGATTAAAATGGAGAGAGGACAAATCAGGCTGCAAAAAGTGATTGTGCATATTTTGGATTCAGAGGTGGGAATGCCTGTAATGTCTGATGCGCTTCTTGCATATGGTTCAGATTTCGAGGATTTTTTTAAGGGACATATCTGTAAACTGATGTCTTCGGATGATAAAAAGACTTGTGAATTCCATAAGGAGGATTCTTTTGTTTATCATCAGCTTCTGACGATGGCGGGGAATCTGCAGGAGGATGGATTTTTTGTAGAAATGAGTCAGAAACTGGCGGCGCATTTGTATGAGATTATGAATCAAAATATTGATATTCCCCGGGGAGACTTTGTGGAAATCCTGTTTGAATCAGAACATGAAAATTATCTTGCCCTGCTGAAAATGGATTACAAGACTTCGTACACGCATCATACCCAATCCGATGCTTTTGGAAATACCAACGAAATTATTAAATTCCGTGCAATACTTCCTACAGAGACTCAAAAACTGTCAGAGGCGGCAGTAATTCGGCTGTCGGATTTTACAATTTCTATGATTGAGAAAAAGTATGAGGTAAACGGGCAGAAGATTAATTATTTTTCTAAACTTTTTTTGAATTGCAGCGGGGCTTTATCCCCCAAGGCACAGCTTTCAATTGTAACCCGCGCCATTGATACCGTTCAGAAAAAATATTACAATGATTCTGAGCAGTTTGAGGTGCAGATGGAGGCAAAACAGGTGATTCATCAGCAGTTGGAAGAGTCTGGGGCCGTGGATGTGCCTCTAGTATTAGACCGGGTATTCAAGGAGAAAGAAGAATTTAAGCAGGAGGTCAATGAGAAACTGGAAAAATATCATATGGATGCAGATACTCAGATTGAACCTCAGGCAGAACGCACGGCACAGAAGTTTGCCAAACAATATCTTGCCACAGATACAGGAGTGGAAATTAAAATTCCCATGGAACAGTACCAGGATGGGGAACATATTGAATTTATTACGAATCCGGACGGAAGCATTTCCATATTAATTAAAAATATAGGGCATATTACTTCGAAATAGTAACAGTTCAGCCCGCACCTTTATAACAAGCCACAGACCGCCTGCAAAGCAGGCTATCCGCTCATGATTAGCATGGCTGAACTGTTACAATAAAAGAAGGCAATAAAAAAAGTAAAAAAGTTGTTGACAAAATCTGATATAGTGTATATAATAACTATTGTGAGTTCTGGAGAACAGGAATTGAGAAAAGTTTAAAAGAACTGCATAATTGCAGGAGTGGCGGAATTGGCAGACGCGCAGGCTTCAGGTGCCTGTGGTAGCAATATCGTGTGGGTTCAAGTCCCATCTCCTGCATGAATAAAAAAGCTGTTGCTGATGCAACAGCTTTTTATCTTATAAGAAAAAGCTGTTATTAATTGACATCATACATAATAAGGAGAAAACAGATGTTATATAGAACAAATCCTAAGAACCAGAATCAGTTATCTATTTTAGGATATGGCTGCCTGCGCTACAGTAAGAGAGGGACTGGCATTGATCAGGCAAAAGCAGAAGAAGAAATGCGGATTGCCATAGAGCATGGAGTGAATTATTTTGATACAGCATATACTTATGGCGGCAGTGAAGTCTGTCTGGGTAAATTTCTGGCAAAGGGCTGGCGGGACAAGGTGAATATTGCCACAAAACTTCCTCATTACTATGTAAAAGAAACGGGAGATATGGAACGCTTCTTTACCGAGCAGTTAAATCGGCTGCAGACGGATCATGTGGAATATTATCTTTTGCATATGCTCAATGATACAGAAGCCTGGGAGCGGCTGAAGAATCTTGGGATCAAAGAATGGATTACAGAGAAAAAGAAAAAGGGGCAGATTGAAAATATTGGATTTTCCTTTCATGGAAGTACCGAAAATTTTCTGAAAATTCTGGAAGTTTACCACTGGGATTTTTGCCAGATTCAGTATAATTATTTAGACGAGCATTCCCAGGCGGGGAAACGGGGGCTGAAGCGTGCCCATGAAAAAGGAATGCCTGTGATTATTATGGAACCTCTCCGGGGCGGACGCCTGGTGCAGGGACTTCCGAAGACAGCGGTAAAGATGCTGGAACAAGAAAAACCCAAACGGAGTCCAGCGGAATGGGGACTCCGCTGGCTCTGGGATCAGCCGGAGGTAACGGTTGTGCTTTCTGGCATGAATGATGCGGCGCAGGTAGAAGAAAATGTGCGTATTGCATCTGAGGCTGAGCCAGGCTGTATGAATGACCATGACAGGGACGTCATCGAGAAACTGAAAACAGAGATTAACCGATGTATGAAGGTTCCGTGTACGGGATGCAGCTACTGTATGCCCTGTCCGGCAGGCGTAGATATTCCTGGCTGCTTTGCCGCATATAATATCAGATATACCGATAGCTGGTATCAGGGAATGAAGACCTATATTATGTGCACGACGCTTAAGACAAATCCAACCAATGCATCAAAATGCTTAAAATGCGGAAAATGTGAACAGCACTGTCCGCAGAATATTTCTATACGGGAAGAACTGGCACAGGTGAAAAAGCATATGGAAAATCCCATATATCATATGGCAAAAGCCGTGTCAAAGCGCATTGGTAAATGCTGAGGCCCAGGTGTTGGAATATCTCTGGTTAAAATTTGCTGCAATTTAAGAAAAATAAAGGAAATCATCAATTTGTGCGGAATATATAATCATTAGAGAATCATTGATACAAATGTAAAATCACTTACGGACAAATTAGAGGTGGGATAAAATGCTTATCAGAGAAAATATGGAATTACTGGAACGGAATTATTTAAGTCCTTTTGCGACCTTAAGCCAGAATTCCAGAGGACGTGACAGAGCGGAAGCGCAGTGTGATATCCGTCCTGTTTTTCAAAGGGATAGGGACCGAATTCTGCACTGCAAGGCATTTCGGAGATTAAAGCATAAAACTCAGGTTTTTCTCACACCCAAAGGCGATCATTACCGTACCCGGCTGACACATACTTTGGAGGTCTCCCAAAATGCCCGCACCGTGGCAAAGGCGTTGAGGCTGAACGAAGATTTGGCGGAGGCAATTGCACTGGGGCATGATTTGGGACATACTCCTTTTGGACATGCAGGAGAATATATGCTGAATGAAATCTGTGAAGACGGCTTTAAACACAATGAGCAGAGTGTCCGTATTGTAGAGAAGCTGGAGAAGTCAGGAGAAGGATTGAACCTGACCTGGGAGGTGCGGGACGGCATATTGAACCACCAGACCAGTTTAATGCCTTCTACACTGGAGGGGAAGATTGTGCGCCTTTCTGATAAAATTGCATATATTAATCATGATATTGATGATGCGATTCGTGCAAAAGTATTGTCCGAGGAGGATATTCCTATTGAATACCGGGAAATATTGGGAACCACCACAAGAAAGCGTCTGGATACCCTGATTCATAATATTGTTACCAATAGTTTGAATAAAAACGATATCTGTATGTCCAGAGAAGTGGAGGAGGCAATGCGGGGACTTCGAAAATTTATGTTTCAAAATGTATACCGGAATCCCAGGGCAAAAGGAGAGGAAGAGCGTGCTAAGGCTCTCCTGAGCCGTCTGTTCCAGTATTATGCGGTACATATCGATCTGCTGCCGAAGTGGTATCTTGGAATGATGGAACAGGGAGAGAAAAAAGAGCGCATTGTCTGTGACTATATTGCAGGCATGACAGATCAGTACGCGATTGCAAAGTTTGAAGAATATTTCATGCCCAAGGCATGGCAGGTAAACTGAAAGGAGAATAGATGCCATATTATTCTGATGAGCTGATTGAGGAGATACGTTCTGCAAATGATATTGTAGATGTGATCTCAGGTTATGTGCGCCTTAAGAAAAAGGGAAATACCCATTTTGGCCTGTGTCCGTTCCACAACGAGAAGACTCCTTCCTTTTCTGTTGCCCAGGATAAGCAGATGTATTACTGTTTTGGCTGCGGCGCCGGGGGGAATGTATTTACCTTTCTGATGCAGTATGAAAATGATACGTTCCATGAGGCATTAGAAACGCTGGCTCAGAGGGCGGGTATTTCACTGCCCAGACAGGAAACCTCTGCAAGAGAACGGCAGGAAGCAGATAAACGGACAAAGATCATGGAGATCAATAAAGCGGCGGCGAAATATTTTTATGCCCAGCTTCGGATGGAGCAGGGGAAGATTGGAATGAATTATTTTGTTAAGCGGGGGTTAAGCCCTGAGACGCTTAAGAAATTTGGTCTTGGGTATTCGAATAAATATAGCGACGACCTGTACCAATATCTTCGGAAGCAGGGGTACGAGGACGCTGTCCTGAAAGATTCAGGTGTTGTCACCATTGACGAGCAGAGAGGGGGACGCGATAAATTTTGGAATCGTGTGATGTTTCCGATTATGGATGCCAATAACCGGGTAGTTGGCTTTGGGGGAAGGGTCATGGGAGAAGGAGAACCGAAATATATGAATTCTCCGGAAACTATGGTATTTGACAAAAGCAGAACTCTGTATGGATTAAATTTGGCCAGAAGCACAAGGAAACATTATATTCTTTTGTGCGAGGGATATATGGATGTCATAGCGCTGCATCAGGCTGGTTTTGATAATGCAGTGGCTTCACTGGGCACATCATTTACCTCAGGCCATGCAAGTCTGCTCAAGCGGTATACCAAGGAAGTTTATTGTACCTTTGACAGTGATGGTGCGGGGATCAAGGCGGCGCTGCGTGCAATCCCAATTTTAAAAGAAGCGGGAATTACGGCAAAAATTGTAAAGATGGCGCCCTATAAGGATCCGGATGAGTTCATCAAGGCAGAGGGGGCCAGTGCTTATGAAGAGCGGATTGCCCATGCGCAGAACAGCTTCATGTTCGAAATTGAGGTTTTAGAGCGGCAGTATGATTTAAAAGACCCAGAGAGCAAAACAAAGTTTCACAATGCC
Organism: uncultured Lachnospiraceae bacterium; assembly: GCA_950097145.1. Taxonomy (GTDB): domain Bacteria; phylum Bacillota; class Clostridia; order Lachnospirales; family Lachnospiraceae; genus Petralouisia. The sequence continues at coordinate 33,742 of CATNCF010000007.1, read as the reverse complement.
ATTGCCGGCAGGATTCTGGAATTTGAGGAAGAATTGGAGCGGGAAAATTACATAGAAGCCGTGGCAGGGAAGTATCAGATAGGATTTGAGAATCTTCGCAGTCTTGTACAGCATCAAGGGACCAGGGTTGGAATTGCAAAGGAACGCAGGCCCCTGAAATCCGGGGTACAGGAAAAGAAAAAAAAGGAAGACGGCATGAAACAATCCCAAAAGCTTATGCTGACCTGGCTCATTGAAGATTCGTCGTTATTTGAAAAAATTTCAGACTGGCTGGGCCCTGAGGACTTTACGGATGAATTATACCGGCAGGCGGCAAAAATTCTGTTTGCCCAGTATGAGAAAGGGAAACTGAATCCCGCTGGGATTATTAGTATGTTTACCGATGAGGAACAGCAGAGAGAGATCGCAGGGTTGTTTAATGCCAGGCTGAAAGAGGTTACAACGCCGGCAGAAAAGGAAAAGGCATTGAGAGAAACACTAATCCGGTTAAAGGAAAACAGCATCAGTTACCGTTCCAGACATTTAGAGCCGGCGGATTTGGAAGGGCTGCAGAAGCTGGTTGCGGATAAGAAAAATATGCAGAAGCTTAAATCTGTATAAAGATACCAAATTAGGACAAAATATAAACAACGAATGGAAGGAAGAAACGAAATGGAAGAAAGAAATGTGAAATTTATCGAAAAACTGCAGGAATTGTTATCCATGGCAAAGAAGAAAAAAAATGTCCTGGAATATCGGGAAATCAGTGACTTCTTTCATGACATGGAACTGGATGCAGAACAGTTTGAGAAAATTCTGGATTTTCTGGAATCCAATAATATTGACGTGCTGCGGATTTCTGATGATGACGATGACGATATTCTCATTGACGATGACGACGATGTGGAAGTTGAGAATATTGATCTTTCCGTTCCGGATGGAATTTCCATTGAAGATCCTGTTCGTATGTACTTAAAGGAGATCGGCAAGGTGCCTTTGCTTACCGCAGAGGAGGAGATCGATCTGGCGAAGCGCATGGAATTGGGAGACCAGGAAGCCAAGAAACGCCTGGCAGAAGCCAATCTGCGCCTTGTGGTTTCCATAGCCAAACGGTATGTAGGGCGGGGGATGTTATTTTTGGACCTGATTCAGGAAGGAAATCTGGGATTGATTAAGGCCGTTGAAAAGTTTGACTACCGCAAAGGATATAAATTTTCAACGTATGCAACCTGGTGGATACGCCAGGCAATTACCAGGGCGATTGCAGACCAGGCCAGAACCATCCGAATTCCGGTACACATGGTGGAGACAATTAATAAACTGATCCGTGTGTCCAGGCAGCTGCTGCAGGAATTGGGACGTGAGCCTTCCCCGGAGGAAATTGCAGAAGAAATGAATATGCCGGTGGAACGTGTACGGGAAATTTTAAAGATTTCTCAGGAACCGGTTTCTTTGGAGACGCCCATTGGCGAGGAGGAAGACAGCCATCTGGGAGACTTTATTCAGGATGATAATGTTCCAGTTCCGGCTGATGCGGCGGCATTTACACTGCTGAAGGAACAATTGGTGGAAGTTTTGGGAACCCTGACAGAGCGGGAGCAGAAGGTACTGCGCCTGCGTTTTGGGCTGGACGACGGGCGTGCCAGGACACTGGAAGAAGTTGGAAGGGAGTTCAACGTAACCAGAGAGCGTATCCGCCAGATTGAGGCAAAGGCGCTCCGTAAGCTGCGCCATCCAAGCAGAAGCAGGAAACTGAAGGATTATCTGGATTAAATTAGGAGAGGATATGTTACAGTTATCGAAAAGGCTGCTGGCTGTTGCTGACTTGGCGGGAAATGCAGAAGTACTTGCTGATGTGGGAACAGACCACGGATACATACCAGTCTATCTCTTATCCTCTGGCAAAATCCAGAAAGCCGTTGCAATGGATATAAACCTGGGACCGCTTCGGCGTGCAAAACAGAATATCAATCAATATGGCATGGAAGGCAAAATTGAAACCAGACGTTCGGACGGTCTTTCCTCATTATTGCCAGGAGAAGCAGATACCATTGTGATTGCCGGAATGGGCGGAAAATTGATGATGCGTATTTTGTCCCAAGGAGAACAAGCGGCGCGCACAGCAAAGAAACTGGTGCTGCAGCCCCAGTCTGAACTTTACGCATTCCGCAGTTTTTTACTGGAGCGTGGATATGGGATTGTGGCGGAGGATATGGTGTACGAGGATGGAAAATACTATAGTATGATGGCAGTGGAATATTCCATAGATGCGGACGGATACTGCAGGCAGCCGGAGAGTACGGAAATTTCCCTAAAGTACGGACCATTGCTGATAAGACAGCGCCATCCCGTATTGCACCAGTATCTGCAGTATCAGAAGAAGCAAAAGGAGAAAATTTTAGAATGTCTGGCTTCTTATGCAAGACAGGACGTTTCTCAGAGGAACGTTCAGATTGAACAGGAACTTATGGAAATTGAAGACTTACTAAAAATGTGGAAGGAGCAGGAAATATGACATGCAATGAGATCATATCATTATTACAAGAACAGTCCCCAGAAGAATTTGCATGTGAATGGGATAATGTGGGGCTTCTGGTGGGAGACTTTCAGCAGGAGGTTAAGAGGATATACATAGCATTGGATGCCACAGAAGAGACAATTTCAGAGGCGGTACAGGAAAAATCAGATATGCTGCTTACTCATCATCCTATGATTTTTAAGGGATTGAAGAAAGTCAATACCTTGGATTTCACGGGAAAACGTGTGATTCAATTGATAAAAAATAATATTTCCTATTATGCCATGCACACGAATTTTGACGTGAAAGGTATGGCGGAGCTTGCTGCAGAACGAATGCATATGACAAAATGCCAGGTGCTGGAAGAAACCTGCCAGGGAAAAGATGGACCGGAGGGAATTGGAAGAGTTGGATTTTTACAGGAAGCAATTTCTCTGGCTGCCTGTATCAGCCGCGTGAAGCAGGCGTTTGAAGTGGATACTGTCAAAGTATTCGGAGATCTGAACCAGAAAGTACAAAAGGCGGCGGTCTGCCCAGGGTCAGGGAAAAGTGTGATAAGAAACGCCCTAAAAGCAGGAGCCCAGCTATTGGTGACGGGAGATGTGGACCATCATGAAGGAATTGATGCAGCATCACAGGGACTTGCAGTAATTGATGCAGGACATTATGGCGTGGAGAAAATGTTTATCCCTTATATGACAGAGTATCTCAGGGAACGGCTTCAGGGGATAGAAATCGTTGGCCAGCCGGTAAAACAGCCATTTTTATTTGTATAATGGAGGAATTTATGAAAAAATCATCATATCAGATTTGGATTGAGGGGGAAGAGAAGCAGTATCCGGCAGGAACCGCTTTTTTAGAGATTGCAAAAGAGTATCAGTCAAAATATGAGGATGATATTGTACTGGTGATGTTTAACAACCGCTTAAAGGAGCTTCACAAAAGAGTTAAGGCGGACGGAACACTTTCTTTTGTAACTACCAGGGAAAAAGCGGGGAAAAAAGCTTACCGCCGCAGTGTTACGCTTTTAATGCAGCGTGCTGTAAATAATCTGGCAAAAGAGGACGGAAAGCCTGTTACTGTACGCGTGGAACATTCCATCAGCCAGGGGTATTTTTGTGAATTGCAGGGAGAGAAAGCAGATGAGAAATATATCGGCAGGCTGAAACAGGAAATGCTTCAATTAGTGGAGGAAGCCCATCCTATTCAGAAAACAAGTATTTCTACGGATGAAGCAGTGAATTTATTCCAGGAACTGGGGATGCACGATAAAGAGCGGCTGTTTGCGTACCGGAGAAGTTCCAAAGTGAATATTTACAGTATTGGGAATTACAAAGATTATTTTTATGGATATATGGTGCCTAATACCAGTTATCTGAAATATTTTGAGCTAAAGCTGTATGAAAGTGGATTTGTATTGTTGTTTCCCAATGAGAATACAAAGGAACCAGCGGAATTTGTTCCTTCCGGCAAACTATTTCATGTGCTAAAAGAGTCTGTGGAATGGGGAGAAATGCTGGATATTGGAACCATCGGGGCATTGAACGACGCGATAGCCCAGGGGCGGATCCGGGATGTGATTCTGGTTTCGGAAGCGCTGATGGAACGTAAAATTGGAAGGCTTGCTGAAGATATTGCAGATAAGCCGGATAAAAAATTTATTATGATTGCAGGCCCTTCTTCTTCTGGAAAGACTACGTTCTCCCACCGTCTTTCCATACAGATGATGGCACAGGGGTTAAAGCCCCATCCCATTGCACTGGACGACTATTATGTTAATCGTGTAGATACCCCAAAACATCCAGACGGAAGCTATAATTTTGAATGTCTGGAGGCGCTGGATATTGAATTGTTTAACAGAGATATGTCTGCGCTGCTGAATGGAGAGCGCGTAGAACTTCCCACCTACAATTTCCGAACTGGAAAGCGTGAATACAAAGGGATTTTTAAGCAGCTTGAGAAAAATGATATCTTGGTGCTGGAGGGAATCCATGGTTTGAATGATAAGCTGTCTTATTCGCTGCCAAAGTCCAGCAAGTTGAAAATTTATATCAGCGCCCTGACCCAGTTAAATATTGATGAGCATAATAACCTGCCTACTACGGATGGCAGAATGATAAGGCGGATTGTGCGGGATGCAAGAACCAGGAATCATCCGGCAAAAGCCACCATTGGCATGTGGGATTCTGTCCGCAAAGGTGAGGAACAGTATATCTTTCCATTCCAGGAGGATGCGGATATTATGTTTAATTCCGCACTTATTTATGAACTTGCAGTGTTAAAACAATATGCAGAACCGCTGCTGTTTGAGATAGACAAGAGCAGCCCGGAGTATATTGAAGCAAAGCGGCTGCTAAAATTTCTGGATTATTTTCTTCCAGTGCCCAGTGAGGACATTGCAAAGAATTCTATTTTGCGTGAATTCATTGGCGGAAGCTGTTTTCATGTATAATTTAGCATGAGGAGGGACCCAGCGAAGCTGGGAGGAGCCCTTGTGCTTTTTAGAGTTTGATGCCGATAAATCACCCAAGCAAAACATAACAAGGAGATTCACCAAATGGATAACAAGACAGAAGAAGTTGTTTTTTATGAAATGCCCGTGGGGCGGTATGACAGGGCATTGCTGGGGGATAAATGGACCATGAATTACCATGCAGCAGAACAGCATTTTCATAATTTTTATCAGGCTGGTTATTGTTATTCTGGAGAAGGGCTGGTATTTGTGGGAGAAGATATGGAGAAATATGGGCCGGGTATGATTTCCTTGATACCCAGTAATTTTCCTCATAGGATATACAGTGCCAAAGGAAGTATCTGTTCCTGGGAATTCCTGTATCTGGATTTAGCCGGGTTTGTGGAAAAGTGTTATTCCAATGACGAATTTCTTCAATTACGGGTTTTACAGCAGATTACAAGAGGACCAATTATGGTGAGTGTGGAGGAACAGCCAAGGCTGTCGGCTGTAATTTCTGCGGTTCTAGAAGAAAACAGGGAACAGCGGGCATTAAATAGAGAGGCAGTGAACGGTTATCTGTATGTTATGATTCAGGAACTAATCCGCTTAATTAGTATGTAGTAGTGGAACATGAGAAAGAAATTCTGCATATTGAGAAGATACAGCCGGCTCTTGTACATATTGAGCTTCATTACAATGAAAACCTTAAGATTAAGGATCTGGCTGAGATCTGCAATATCAGTGAACCCTATTTTCGAAGATTATTTGGGAATTGTATAGAAATGTCACCGCTGGAATATATAAACACAATCCGCATACGGAAGGCATGTGAATTTCTGCAGAAGGAGGATATTTCCATGAGTGCCCTTGCCTGGAAAATAGGATATTCCTCTGTTTCTACCTTTGAACGTAATTTTAAGAAGATTTTGGGAGAATCTCCTACTAAGTGGCGGCTGAAATCAGATGACGATAAACAATTTGTAAATTACTGGGCTGAAAGAAAGAAGGTCCGTAATCTTTTTGTCGAAAAAAAGGATATAGAATAGACGACCGGGATTTGGTGAAGTTTTTACGGCAAAGACTTCCGTTTTGTGTGAAAAATTATGAATTTCTTGTATTCTTTTACACAACTGCAACCTTTTTCTTGCAATTATTACCAGTCTGTTATATGATAGTAAAAATGCCTGGAGCATTGCAGGTACTTATACTATTTTTTTAGATAGGAGGCGTTCTATGCAGCATTTAATGAGCCCGCTGGATTTGTCTGTGGAGGAACTGGACAAACTGCTTACGCTGGCAAATGATATTGAAAATAATCCTCAGAAATATGCCCATGCATGTGAAGGAAAGAAACTTGCTACTTGTTTTTATGAGCCGAGTACCAGGACAAGGTTAAGTTTTGAGGCTGCCATGCTGAATTTGGGAGGCAGTGTCCTAGGTTTTTCCAGTGCAGACAGCAGTTCCGCCGCAAAAGGAGAAAGTGTCTCTGATACCATTCGGGTAATTTCCTGTTATGCAGATATTTGTGCAATGCGCCATCCCAAAGAGGGGGCGCCTCTGGTTGCATCCGAGAAGTCGAAAATTCCTGTTATCAATGCGGGGGATGGCGGACACCAGCATCCCACCCAGACATTGACAGATCTTCTAACCATTCGTTCTCTTAAAGGACGTCTGGATCATCTTAACATTGGTCTTTGCGGTGATCTTAAGTTTGGCCGTACTGTTCATTCTTTGATTCATGCTCTGATTCGCTATCCCAATATCAGATTTACCTTGATCTCTCCAGAAGAGCTGCGTGTGCCCAGCTATATCCGCGAAGATGTGCTCAGGAAAAATAAGATTCCATACCAGGAGGTAGAACGTTTGGAAGATGCAATGGCAGAACTGGATATTCTTTATATGACACGGGTACAGAGAGAACGGTTTTTTAATGAGGATGATTATGTGAGGATGAAGGATTTCTATATTCTGGATAAAAAGAAGATGAAATTGGCCAAGGAAGATATGATTGTCATGCATCCTCTGCCGAGAGTAAACGAGATATCCGTGGATGTGGATGATGACCCGAGGGCTGCTTATTTTAAACAGGCGCAGTATGGCGTTTATGTGCGGATGGCTTTGATTCTTACATTATTGGAGGTGGAAGTATGTTAAATGTAGGTGCCATTACAGAGGGATTTGTACTAGATCATATACAGGCGGGGAACAGCCTGTCTCTTTATCATGATCTCAAGTTGGATCAACTGGACTGCTGTGTTGCGATTATCAAAAATGCCCGCAGCAACAAAATGGGCAAGAAGGATATTCTTAAGGTGGAATGTGATATTGACGCTTTGGATTTAGATGTGCTGGGATTTATTGACCATAATATTACAGTCAATATTATCAAGGGCGAAAAAATTGTAGAAAAGCGGGAGCTTCAGCTTCCCAAAGAGATTAAAAATGTCATTCACTGCAGAAATCCCCGCTGCATCACCTCCATTGAACAGGAATTGGATCAAATTTTCTACTTGACAGACGAGGACGCACAGATCTATCGCTGTAAATATTGTGAGGAAAAATACAAGGGGCATAAAAAGATAAGAAGATGAGCGGAAGCTTAAAAATACCTGCCTTCGTTGTGATAAAACGAAGGCAGTAGTATTAGAGCGTGTTTGAAAAATACACTAGCTTTTTTTGATAAATTCGGCACTGCATTTGGGACAGGTAATACAAATCTTTCCTTTCCCTCTGGGAACCCTTACATTCTGCCGGCAGGAGGGGCATTTGTAAAAACGATGGGTTTTCCGCTGTCTGATATGCTCTTTCTTTCTATTCCATTTTATGGCAAGCTGGTACCGCCAGTTCATAAACTTTTGGTTTTCGCCGTACCGCCGTTCAATTTGGCGGGACATCATGCGATAATATTCATATCCCATCAATCCCAGTGCAAAAATATAAAAAATATCCAGCCTGGTAAACAGGGAAATTAGTAAGGCCACAACGGACATTCCCATCAATAATTGTCCAAGATGGTCAGCGCCATATCTTCCCATCATGAAATGCTGTATTTTTTGTTTCATAATCTCATCTCCTGTACGGTATATTTTCTTCATGGTAGCGCAGAAAAAATGGGAAGTCAATGGAGTTATTTTCTTTTAAGAATTATTTATAATTACGTAATAAAATTTCTGTAAGGTGTCGTCGTTCCGCTGACTGGCATGGGCGCCGCAGTGTGTGAGATTCTAATATAAGCGGGGCGGTAAGCCGGGTTATGTCGTGGATAATCATCTATCTAGCCTGTCTGTTGCCAGACAGATCCTGCGACCTACCTGAAGCTGGCGGGCCGCGTCAACGCTTCTGTTCGGTCTTGCTTCGGATGGGGTTTACATGTGCCCTGCCTGTTGCCAGACAGGCGGTAGTCTCTTAAGCTGCCCTTCCACCCTTACTATTTTATAGCGGTATATTTCTGTTGCACTGTCCTTAGAGTCGCCTCCACCGGCCGTTAGCCGGCATCCTGCCCTGTGAAGCCCGGACTTTCCTCACCTGCGGTCTTTCGACACCTGCAGCCGCGATTATCTGCCCCACTTATTTCGTATATCTTATCATAAAATTATTTGATATACAACTTTTTTTGTTGCCCTTATGGATAAATAATGGTAGAATATTAGTAGTCAGATGGAAAGGAGACAAATTTATGAGAAAAATCATAAAGAAGGGTATCGTATTGGCTGCGGCAGCAGTGCTCCTTACCGGTTGCGGAGAAGCAGTTACTCCCCTTACAGAAAGTGAAGAAGCGACAGTGATACAATATGCCGCTGGAACTCTTGCAAAGCATAATAGTTTTCAGCAGGAGGGCCTGACGACATTATATCCTGAAGAGGAAGAACCTAAACAGGAAGAAGCCGAAGATGAGAAGGAGCCTGAGACAGAAGAACCTGAAGAAGATAAGAAAACCGAGGACAGCAAGGATAAAAATGATAAGGAGAAGGAAGAGAAGGAACAGCCTGTGGCTGCTGGGCATTCTACCTTGACAGAGGCCCTTGCAGTGCCTGGAGTGGATTTTTCCTATAAGGACTATTCAATCGTCAACAGCTATAGCCAGGGAGATTATTTTTCACTGGATGCTTCGGCAGGCAAGGTGTTTGTGGTGTTGAACATAAATATTACCAATACGGGAACTGCACCCGCAGAATGTAATTTATTGGCAGGACAGCCGAAATTTACCTTGAAGCTCAATGGAGATATCACAGTAGTAAATGAATTAACGATTCTCACAAATGATGTGTCAACTTATGCAGGAACTTTGGAGGCTGGGCAGACCGAGGCGGGAATTTTACTTTTCGAAGTTCCAGAGGCTGCGGCAAATAATATTTCATCTATGCAGCTTTCTCTTGTGATGAATGAAAAGACAACTGAGATAGAAATGAAATAAATCTTGATAAAATAAAAAATATTATATATTTTTCAGAAAGTATATGCTATAATGGAAGAAATAGATTGATACGGCAATATACCGGAGAGGAGCGATTGACAATTATGGATACAAAGATTCTTTTGGAGAATGGAACAAATGAGCTGGAGGTATTGGAATTTACTCTGGCGGGAAATCATTATGGAATTAATGTAGCGAAGATTCGGGAGATATTAACTTATCAGCCAGTTACTCCAATTCCGAATGCACATCCTTGTGTGGAAGGTATATTTATGCCGCGTGATACGATGATTTCTGTTATAAATCTGCGCGGTTGTCTTGGTTTGCCTGATAATGAAAAGGATGGGCTCTTTATTATAACAAATTTCAATAAACTGAATATTGCATTTCATGTAGATGAGGTTTGCGGTATTCACAGACTTTCCTGGGCGGATATTATAACTCCGGATGCAACGATTAATATAGAAGAAAATGGAGTCTCTACCGGCGTAATCAAGCTGGAAGACCGATTGATTGTAATTCTTGATTTTGAGAAGATTGTTACCGATATCAGCCCAGAGACTGGATTACAGGTTTCTGACCTTGAAGGATTAGAAGAACGCAATCGAAGCGATTCTCCTATTTTGATTGCAGAAGATTCTCCACTGCTGTCTAAATTAATTACAGACTGTCTTAAAAAGGCAGGGTACACGAAACTAATTGTTAATAATAATGGCCAGGAAGCGTGGGATAAGCTCTGTGAGTTCCAGAAAGACGGTAGTCTGGATGACAAAGTACATATGGTTATCACTGACATAGAGATGCCGTTGATGGATGGGCACCGCCTGACAAAGCTTGTAAAGGAAGATGAGGATTTAAAGCATATTCCAGTCATTATTTTCTCCTCTTTGGTTAATGAAGAGATGAGGCGTAAAGGTGAAATGCTGGGGGCAGATGCACAATTGACAAAACCGGAGATCGGTAAACTGGTAAGCGCCATTGACAATCTTTTGGATGAAAGGAAAGAGAAACTGGCGTTGAAACAGCAACAATAAAATATAAGACGTGAATTTAACCTGCCTGGGAGTGCTTACAGGATTGTACCGACAGACAGGCAGAGGAATCCTGTAATACAGGATTCCTTTTTCATCATATACCAAATCTCTGGAGAACAAAGGAGGACATAAAGTGAAGAGCTTATCATTGGAAACAGAATTAAAGGGGAATGCATATCCAGGCAGAGGAATTGTCATAGGGAAATCCATGGATGGGAACTATGCAGTGACTGCTTACTTTATTATGGGAAGAAGTGAGAACAGCAGAAATCGTATTTTTGTGGAGGAAGGGGAAGGAATCCGAACGCAGGCATTTGATCCGTCTAAGTTGAGTGATCCCAGCCTGATCATTTATGCGCCAGTGCGCGTCCTGGGAAATAAGACAATTGTCACCAATGGGGATCAGACAGATACTATTTATAAATTGATGGACAAACAGCAGACCTTTGAACAATCACTGCGGACGCGTGAATTTGAACCGGATGCTCCGAATTATACGCCCCGGATTTCTGGTATTATGCATTTGGAAAATGGTGGCTATAGTTATGCAATGTCTATTTTAAAGAGCAGCAACGGGAATCCGGATGCATGTAACCGTTTTACCTTTGCATATGAACATCCAATTGATGGCGAGGGACATTTTATTCATACTTATCTGGGGGATGGAGATCCTCTTCCGAGCTTTGAGGGAGAACCTAAACTGGTGGAATTGGACGGAGATATAGACGCATTTACCCAGAAAATATGGAGCAGCCTGAATGAAGATAATAAGGTATCGCTGTTTGTGAGATATATAGAGATTGAAAGCGGTAAGTATGAGACAAGGATTGTCAATAAAAATCAGTAGAATAGATGGAGGAAGTTATGCAGGAATTAGAATTAAAGTATGGATGTAACCCCAACCAGAAGCCTTCCAGAATTTATATGGAAAATGGGGAACTTCCCATTAAGGTCTTGAATGGAAAACCAGGTTATATTAATTTCCTGGATGCGTTCAATGGCTGGCAGCTTGTTAAGGAGTTAAAAAAAGCAACTGGCCTTGCCGCTGCCACTTCTTTTAAACACGTGTCTCCAGCAGGGGCGGCAGTGGGTCTTCCTATGACAGAAGTGGAAAAAAAGATCTACTGGGTAGATGATATGGATATGGAATTTACCCCCCTCGCCAACGCATATGCCAGAGCCAGAGGAGCAGACAGAATGTCTTCATTTGGAGATTTTATATCTCTGTCAGATGTCTGTGATGCAGCTACAGCAAAGATTATTAAGCGTGAAGTTTCCGACGGAGTAATTGCGCCTGGATATGAGCCGGAGGCATTGGAGATTTTAAAGGCCAAGAAAAAAGGCAATTATAATGTCATTGAGATTGATCCGGATTATGTTCCTGATCCGGTGGAACGCAAAGAAGTATTCGGAATTACCTTTGAGCAGGGAAGAAATGAATTAAAGATTGACAAGGATTTCTTTGGCAATGTGGTAACAGAGAATAAGGAGATTCCTGAATCTGCCAGAATAGATCTTGCGATTGCCATGATTACCTTGAAATATACCCAGTCTAATTCCGTGTGTTATGCAAAGGATGGACAAGCGATTGGCATTGGTGCAGGACAGCAGTCCCGCATTCACTGTACCCGCCTTGCCGGACAAAAGGCAGATAACTGGTTTCTGCGTCAGGCGCCTAAGGTGCTGCAATTGCAGTTTGTAGACGGTATTGGGCGTGCAGACAGGGATAATTCCATTGATTTGTACATTGGAGAGGATTATATGGATGTGCTGGCTGACGGGGCGTGGGAGAATATTTTTAAGGTGAAGCCTGAAGTGTTTACCAGAGAAGAAAAACGTGCCTGGTTAGATCAGATGACGGGAGTTTCTCTTGGGTCAGATGCATTTTTCCCATTTGGTGATAACATTGAGCGTGCTCATAAGAGCGGTGTGACATATGTGGCAGAACCAGGGGGCTCTATCCGCGACGACCATGTAATCGAGACTTGTAATAAATATCATATGGCCATGTGCTTTACTGGAATCCGTTTATTCCACCATTAAGAATATGCTGAATTTAAAAGGTGCAGAGTTTATGAAAACAATCATAAACTCTGCACCTTTTGCATAGACTGATCTAATTCTGTGAATCTGGTATTTAAGTTTGTAACATCATCTCTAAGTGCTGTAACATTATTTTTTAGTTTCTCTATGTTTGTAAAAAATACAGTGGAATTAGCTTTCAACTGCTCAATGCTGCTTTTCAATGTGGAAGAATTTACTCTTAGTTCCGCGACGTCATTGTCTAATTGTCTGACATTTTGTTTTAAGTTTCCAATATTAGTATTCATTGGCTGTAAATCAGCATCAGCCTTTATATCCATTTTTTCAGAGACAGCAAGTGACAACTCATTGTTTTTCATAATATTTTCTCCCTCTATATATCTGATGATGTGAATAGTATATCACAGGGGGAGTGCAAAGTCTATAAATTCAGCAGGGATTTCTGTCTTTATGAAGCAAAATGGAATTGTTTTTCGTTATATAAGTATAGAAGAAAAAATATTTCAAAAATGTAAGATTTTCGTTTCTTTTCTGCAAGAGAAACGAAAGGATGGACGGGTAAAATATTGGTAAATGAAGAACGGTTTTAAGAAACGGAGGACGAATTATGAGTATGGAATTGATAACAGAATATTTTGAAAATTATGGAGCTATTGCTATTTTTGTAATTGTACTTTTAGAATATCTGAATCTCCCAGGATTTCCGGCTGGAATTATTATGCCTATGGCTGGAATCTGGGCGGCAAATGGAAAACTGAGCTTTCTGCTGACAATAGCAATCTCTGTGTTGGCGGGACTGACAGGAAGCTGGATTTTATATTTTTTTGGACGGTTTGGGGGAGATGTATTTTTAAAGGTATATGTGAAAAAATTTCCCAAGCAGCAAAAGGCAATTGATAGGAATTTTGAGATGATACGGCAGAAGGGTTGTGCTGGAATTTTTATTAGTAAATTGATCCCAATGGTTCGGACGTTGATTTCCATTCCAGCAGGTGTCCTGCATATTGATTTTATGAAATATACAATAAGTTCTGCTTTGGGCATTTTTGTATGGAATTTTTTCTTTGTCGGCGCCGGATATTTGATGGGAAATAAAGTATTTGAGTTGCTGGGTTAAGCAGAGAAAGGAGAGCTTATATGAAGATTGCAATGATGACAAATAATTATAAACCAGTGGTTGGAGGAGTCCCCATCGCTATTGAACGGCTGGCGGACGGACTGCGTAAGCGCGGGCATTTGGTGTACATATTTGCACCAGAATATCAGGGGCAGGAAGATCAGGAGGAGGAATTTGTCATACGTTACCGTGCATTTCATAAAAAAGCGGGCGGTTATGTGCCCTTAATGAAGCCTGTAGATCTGGCTATGGAACGAAAGTTTCGGGAGCTAAAATTTGATATCATCCATGTGCACCATCCAGTGCTGATTGGGCAGCGGGCCAGGTATCTTGGAAAAAAGTATGGTGTTCCGGTGGTGTTTACCTATCACACCCAGTATGAGCAATATCTGCATTATTGGAAACCCTACCGCTGGCTGAAAAAAAGAGGAGGGATTTTGGAGGACAAAATGGTAGATTTCATAGAAAATCAGCTTGTGCTTGCTGTTATCCGCAGATTTACAGAAAAATGCAGCCTGGTATTTGCTCCTACCAATCAGGTGGAGAGGATTTTGAAAGGACGGGGATGGGAGGCGAATACCACAGTGATGCCGACGGGGCTTCCAGATTTTTCTTATGAAGAATATTGGAGGCAGATAAAAGAATACAGGCTGTCTGTGGAGTATATCCGAAAAATCTATGGAAAAGAAAGAACAAATATATTGTGTACGGTGGCAAGGCTTTCAGAGGAAAAAAATCTGAAATTTCTATTGAGATCCCTTGGGGAGCTAAAAGAACGGATGGGAAATGATTTTCAGCTTTTGATTATTGGAGATGGTCCTCAAAAGCAGGAACTGGAACAGTATGCCCATGAACTGGATATTTTAGAAAATATAACATTTCTTGGAACGGTGCCAAATGAAGAGATTGCAGCTTTTCACTGTGCAAGTGATTTGTTTCTCTTTGCTTCGAAATCAGAGACACAGGGCATTGTGCTTCTGGAGGCAATGGCGGGAAAAAGCCCGGTGGTGGCAGTGAAGGCCACGGGGGTATGTGACGTAGTGAGAAACGGGCAGAATGGGTATATGACAGAGGAACGGGAAGAAGCATTTGCGGAAAAAATACAGCAGCTCTTATGTGATTCTGAACTTTACAACAAGCTTGTAGAAGGCGCGGGTGATACAGCCTGGCGTTATAGAAATGAAGCGGTATCGTGGATGGCAGAATACAGTTATGAGCGTGTGATTCTTGCTCAAAAGGGGCACAAGAATGTGTTTACACATTCCTAAAATCGGATCACTTGCTGGCGATAGTCGTTTTTCATGGTATTGTCACCTTTGAAGGTGAGTCCCACACGGTACAGATCAAAGGCACGCAGATCGATTGCCAATAATTTCTGGGCATGGGCAGGCAGCAGACGGGAGGCGTTGGAAAGATTGGTGATAACTGGAAGCGGGCAGTTTTTTAGCGCGGTGAGCAGGGGGGCGGCAGCATTACGAAAACCAAGGATGCGTAAATAAGAAGGATTAGAAAATTGTTCGTAATCCTTCTGGGTGATATCCAGCAGCAGGTGCAAAAAAAGGCGGCTGAGCCTTGTATAAGTGATATTCTTTGTTTTTATGTGCCGGCAGAATGCATTCCATCCAGTAAAAGAATCCCGTTCTTTTATGATACGGTTCGCCAGTTCAAGGCTGCCATTACCGCATGCGGCAAGTTGGTGTGCGTTCCTTGTCAGCAGTTTATAATGAAGAAGCATGGAAAAGTCGTCTTCAAACAGAAATGGATGGGGATAATCGCGTATGATTTTGTAAACAGTATCTGGTACTGCACGGTTGGGAATAGTATGTTGTGAAAGGGTTCCGTTTTGGAGACTTCTTTTTATCTGTGCCCGAATCCCGGAGGCGGAGCAGAAATCTTCATCCAGCTCTGTATCATGGTAGCCTTTGCCGCGCCGTAAAATTGGAACTGGAATCATATTGGAGGAACGTGCGGCAAGCGCCTTCAGATATTCCAGGGCAAGAATATTGTTAGGGCCGGCGAGGATTTTAGATAAACTGCTGTCTGGGGAATCTGAGCCGGAAATACTGGCCTGCAGAGCTGCTGCACGGGCAGCCGGGAAGGAACAGCCCTTTTTCAAGGCTCTGTGCAGTGCATGTCTGTAGGAGGCAGGTTCTTTGAATAGAATGGCAGCCAGTTCAGATAGTACGGGAAGATTATCTGTTTCGGCGCCAAATCCAAGATGTGTTACAATGCCTGTGCTGTTTAGCAGAGAAACTCCTCCCAGGGCAAACAATTCTGCACTGGCACAGGAAAATAATGCAGGCAATTCCAGTACCAGGTCTGCACCCAGGCTCAATGCCATTCTGGCGCGGCTGTATTTATCCATCAGGGCTGGGGCTCCCCGCTGGACAAAGTTTCCGCTCATGGCAATGATAATGTAGTCTGCATGACAGATTTCTTTTAATTTCTGTATCTGGTAAGCGTGTCCCCTGTGAAAAGGGTTGTATTCAGCAATGATTCCAACGACGTTCATAGCGGCTCCTTGATTCATTTAAATTTTTCGCAAGTTGTATCAATTATATGGTTTTTAGATAGGAAACGCAAGCTTTTCTTTTTGTAAAATAGCCGGCTTTCTTTTTTGAGCTGAAAACCTTCGTTTTCTTTTATTGATTGACATAACAGTTCCCTTTTTATATAATAACTGCATATGGGGCTTAGGTCCGTGGTCAAACACGCTCCAGCGTATAAGGGCTGTATAAGTACTGCTGTCCCAACAATTATCAGAAGGAGGAATAACTAATGTTTAGTGTCATAATCCCAGTATACAATTGTGAGAGAACCATCCGGCAAGTGTTGGATTCTGTAAGGCTGCAGACACGTTTTGATTTAGTAGAAGAAATTATTGTTCTCAATGATGGCTCCACGGATCAGACTGGTAAAATTATCGCGGACTATATTTCCAGTCATTCGGCTATGCCAATCCTGTATTTTCAACATAAAAACCATGGGGTTTCCTACACTAGAAACAAGGGCATTCGTGCGGCAAAGGCAGAGTGGATTGCTCTGCTGGATGGGGATGATATCTGGCTGGAACACAAATTAGAACGGCAGGCACAGGTTCTGGACACGCATCCCGACATCTGCTTTTTGGGTGCAATTGAGCCATTGAAAATCTTAATAAAAAAACGGCATGGTTTATGTAAACTGACCGCAAAAGAACTTTGTCTGCGAAGCTGTACGCCTACCTCTTCGGTAGTTTTCAAAAAATCGGCTGGAGAAGCATTGGGCCTGTTTGATGAGAACCGGCAGTTTGGGGAGGATGTTCAATTTTATCAGCGTTTTTTGTTCTATGGCAGCTATTACATATTAGCAGAGAAATTAGTCAAAATTTCTATTCAGAAAAATTATTATGGGGAAAGCGGCCTGTCCTCCAATATAAAAAAATGCAGGAAAGGAAGGGACAGAAATATAAGGGAATTATACGATATGGGGTTTATTTGTAAGCCATTTTTGGCTGTCATGCTGCTATTCAGCTAGATTAAATTTTACAGGAGATGGTTCATCTGGTCTGCCCACAGGTGTATTGCCAAGCTGTGTCCATGAAATATGATATCATTATCCCTATCTATAATATTCAGCAGGAACTTGGGAAATGTTTGGACAGTATTTCCCGTCAGTCATACGGCAGGTTCCGTGCTATCATGGTGGATGACGGTTCTACGGATCAAAGCCCGGGAATTGCAAAAAGCTTTGCTGAAAGGGATTCCCGTTTTGAGTATTACCGGAAAGAAAACGGCGGCCTTTCCGATGCCAGGAATTATGGAATCGCAAAAGCTTCCTCTGAATACATTCTTTTTGTTGACGGGGATGATTTCCTTGAGGAATATGCACTCTGTGTGATTGAGCAGGAACTCTCCAGATATCCGGTAGATGTGCTGGAATTTAACGGATGGATTGTGGAGCACGGGAGGAAAACAGGATATGTGAATAATTATTACGTTGACGCAGGCAAGATAAAAAATGGGAAAGATTATATTTTGGATAATGTAAAAGCCAGAGCTTTGGTTTCACCTGTCTGGCTGAAAGTTGTCCGGCGCAGCCTGATTTTAGAACACCATCATTATTTTGCAAAAGGAATGCTCCATGAAGATGAGCTTTGGACACCCAAACTATACCTGCTGGCAGATACGGTTAAATATATAGACAAGTGTCTTTATCATTATGTTCAGCGGGAAGGATCCATTATGCACTGTGCCAACAAAGGAGAAAATGTACGCCATGCAAAGAAAATCTTCTTTCAATTAGAGGATTATTACCGGAATTTTGGTTTTACCAGACGCCAGCGCAATATCCTGACAAGTTATCTGGCCCGGCAGATGATAAGCGTCTGCCAACTGTCGGCTCAAGAAGGGATGACGTTCCAGGACAGGAAATTTATCCAGCGCAATGCCCGGGATATCAAGAGCATAGGAAAAATGATGTTATTTTTTGCTGTTCCCGGCCGCTATCAAGTTCTAAGTGAAATCTTAAAAAAAATAATAAAGTATTAGAGGTTCTTCTATGATTCCGAAAAAAATACATTATTTCTGGGTTGGCGGCAGCCCCATGCCAGAAAAAAACAAAGCCTGTGTGGCAAGCTGGAAAAAATTCTGTCCGGATTATGAGATTATTGAATGGAATGAATCTAATTATGATTTTTCTGTATGTACTTATATGGCCCAGGCCTATGAATCCAGGCTATGGGGTTTTGTTCCTGATTATGCCCGGCTGGATGTTATTTACCGAAACGGCGGGATTTATCTGGACACGGATGTGGAATTGCTGCGAAGCCTGGATAACCTGTTAAGCTGCAAGGCCTTCCTGGGCTTTGAAAACCGGGCGTCCGTAGCGCCGGGACTGGGGTTTGGCGCAGAGCCAGGAAATGAAATATTAAAACAAATGCGGGATATGTACCATTCGTTTTCTTTTTATAATGAAAATGGTACGCCAAATATCGTGCCTTCTCCCGTTTACGCCACAGGATTCCTGAAATCCTACGGTCTTCAGCTCAATGGAAAACGTCAGACTGTACATGGGATTGATATATTTCCAGCGGAATATTTTGCCCCTCTCTGTTATACAGACAACCGTTTAAAAATAACCCCCAATACCTACAGTATTCATTGGTATCATGCCTCCTGGCATACGAAAGAACAGCAGAAGCAAACCAAACGTATCCAGAAAATAAACCGGATATTCGGCCATCGCCTGGGCAGGATCGTCAACTGGGGATATTCCGCTTTTATCAGTGTTAAACGGCGTATTCTTGGAAAGAAGTAAAATTGCTGTCAGAAAACAGTGTATAGAAAAATGGAAGGAAAAAACATGGGTTCCAGAACAAAAAACAGTGCAAGAAATATAATTTTTTCCGAACTTTCCTATGCAGCAATCCTTATTTTGCAGTTTGCAAACCGGAGTTTTTTCATACGTTACCTGCCGGGAGAATACCTTAGCTTAAATGGTCTGTTTTCCAATATACTTTCCTTTTTATCCCTTGCCGAACTGGGGATTGGAGGCGCAATTAATTTTGCACTCTATAAGCCTTTAAAAGAGCAGGATACAGAAACTTTGAAATCTATTATGGCTCTTTACCGCCGCTTCTATATCTTCACAGGGCTTACAGTGCTGGGGTCTGGGTGTGTACTGGCTCCATTTTTGCCGCATTTTATCAAAGAAGCGCCGACACATATCGGGCATATGTACCTATATTTTTTTCTTTATCTTGCCGATTCAGGAATTAGTTACTTGTATGCCTATAAGCGCTCTCTGATTATCTGTGATCAGAAGGAATATATGGTCAGTATCATAACATCTCTGTTCCATATTGCCATAAAACTTCTGCAGATTGTATCCCTGTTCCTTTTCCGGAGCTATACGGTTTATTTAAGCCTTATGATTGGTGCCTCCCTCCTTCAGAATCTTATGATTGCCATGCTGGCGGACAAAATGTATCCATTCTTAAAAGATAAAAGGAAAAAGAAACTCAGCCCTGAAATTTCCAAAGATATCAAGAAAAATGCCTATGCTCTTTTGTTCCAGAAAATAGGTGCAGTGATTGTGTATGCCACAGACAACCTGATTATTTCCAGGTTTGTGGGGTTTTCTTCTGTAGGCGTTTATTCTAATTATACCCTGGTGATTCAGGCAGTCCAGACGGCGGCCTACCGTTTTTTTGATTCCATAACCGCCAGTATAGGAGATTTCGCTGCCGCGAACGGAAAAAGGGAAGTAGAAAAAATCTTGTACAGGGTATTGTTTATCAATGGGTGGATGTTCTGTTTCTGTTCTGCCTGCTTATTCTGCCTGCTGCAGCCATTTATCCGGTTGTGGGCTGGGGAACACTACCTCCTATCTGACAAAACTCTGGTTGTCATTATCCTTAATTTTTATCTGGAGGGGATGCGGGCGACTCTGGTGACTTTTAAACGGGCGATAGGGCTTTTTTGGCAGACCCGTTACCGGCCCATTTTTGAAGGGTTTTTAAATCTGGCAGTTTCCATACCGCTGGCTGTCCGCTTTGGCGTTGCAGGGACTCTGCTTGGCACAATTATCAGTACTTGTTGTATGTCCGGCCTGCTGGAGCCCTATCTTTTGTACCGTTCTTATTTTAAAAAGGGGTTTTGGGAATTCATGTTATGCCATGCAAAGTATGCGGCCATTGCCTTTGGCGCATCATGCCTTACGATGTTTGGGTGCAGTTTGGTAAGTATGCGTCCAATTGCAGGATTTATGGTCAAGGCTGCCTTGTGTATGATAATACCGAATCTTTTTATGGCTTTCATGTTTCGGAAAAATGAAAATTATATTTATCTGAAAAAATTTGTGGTGCAGTTCCTGAAAAAGAAGATTCCTGGTTCGTATTTATGCAGCAGATCTACAAAGTGATAAGCTGATGGGGGTTTGAGACATTGGAGCATTGTTAATGGGAAAAGGAGGAATTTTTATGCTGAGATTAAGGCCGTATAAAATCTGTGATGCACAGAGTATTACCCAGTGGTTTGCGGATGAGTATGCGTTCCGTCAGTGGAGCGCGGACCGTTATAATAATTATCCTATTACTCCAGGGGATATGAATGAATATTATGAAAAAGACAGAGAGAATGAGCGGATTTGGGGTATGACAATGTTTGACGAGTCGGGTATTGCTGGACATTTTACTATGCGTTATCCGGATGAGGACAGCTTTGAAGAAATCCGGCTGGGATTTATTATTGTGGACGATAGAAAACGGGGCAGAGGCTATGGGAAAGAAATGGTTTCCATGGCAGTCAGGTATGCTTTTGAGTTTTTGAAAGTAAAAAAAGTTTCGTTGGGCGTTTTTGTGAATAATACTGCAGCCATAAAATGTTACCGTTCCTGTGGTTTTCAGGAAATGAAGCTGGAATCCACGGAACGTTACTGCTGTATGGGTGAAATCTGGGACTGCATGGAAATGGTATTAGAAAACAAGGAGTATTTAGGAAAGAATCAGGTGTGAAGAATGAAAAGTGTTCAGTGATTTTACAAAAAGCTGACATGAAAGCCAGTACGCCAGCCAGAATTGATAAGAGTTCAGTTCTGGCTGGCTTTTGATATAGGAAATTTAATCAAATTCAAGTTCCTGGATGTTTACGCCGTATATAGAAAGTTTTGCTTTCGCTTCTCTTAATTGATATTCAAGTTCTGGGTTCTCGCCTTTCTCGTATTTCTTAATGCGCTGCAGATTGCAATATGTGCGGATAGAAATATCAATGATTTCTTTTTCATTCATAATTATCACTGTCCTTTCAAAAATAAATCTAGACGATGTACTAGTACAACGAAAATTAAGTAATTGGCAGTTTGACTTGCCTATTTTCCCGATAGCACGACTTCCCAAGCCTAGACGTAGCCACCGCTACGCCTGCGTTTGTGAAGCCGCACTCTCAGAAAAATATTCTGCGTCAAACTATCCAATACTTAATTTTCGTTGTACTAGAAATATTATAGCTGATTAGAAGGAAATAGTAAATATATATATGATTGTTTTTGGGACAATTGTTATAAATAGGGAACTGTTCTAAGATGATTTCGTGAAAATTATGTTGTACAATTCTCAAACAATTCAATAGAAATGTAAAATGCAAACGAAATATACAAAGAAAATATCTGGAAAATAGCATATAAATTGTATAAAAATAAAGGGTTTAAAGAAAAAACACCTATAAATTAACTGATAATATAAGATATATACGCAATATATTCAAATAATCAGACAACATATAGAAAAAACATGTTTACAGAAACGAAAAAAAGGTGTATAGTATTTTACAGAACAGTACTTCATCATAGAAAAGTGGTAAAAACAGGGAGGAAGAGAGATGCAGGAGACGAAAAGAACAGCAATGGGACTGTATGATCCGGAGTTTGAGCACGACAACTGCGGAATTGGCGCAGTTGTAAATATTAAAGGTATTAAGACTCATAAAACAGTAGAAAATGCATTGAAGATTGTAGAAAACTTAAAGCACAGAGCTGGAAAAGACGCAGAGGGCAAGACTGGAGACGGTGTGGGAATTCTTCTGCAGATTTCCCACAAATTCTTTCAAAAGGCGGCAGAAGAAGCTGGAATCATTTTGGGAGAGGAACGGGATTATGGAATCGGAATGTTTTTCTTTTCTCAGGATGAGCTGAAACGCAACCAGGCAAAAAAAATGTTTGAGGTGATAGTAAGGAAAGAAGGCATGGAATTTCTGGGATGGCGGCAAGTGCCGATTGCCCCTGAGAAATTGGGCAAGAAGGCCGTGGACTGTATGCCATGTATTATGCAGGGATTTGTCAAACGTCCCGAACATGTAAACAGAGGACTGGATTTTGACCGGAGGCTGTATGTGGCGCGCCGGGTATTTGAGCAGTCCAATGACGATACCTATGTGGTTTCTCTTTCCAGCCGTACCATTGTATACAAGGGCATGTTTCTGGTGGAGCAGCTTCGTCAGTTTTTTGGGGATCTGCAGGATCCGGATTATGAATCGGCAATCGCAACGGTGCATTCCAGATTTTCTACCAATACTAATCCAAGCTGGGAGCGTGCCCATCCCAACCGTTTTATTGTGCATAACGGAGAAATTAATACCATTCGTGGAAATGCGGACAAAATGCTTGCAAGAGAGGAAACTATGGAGTCGGAGTATCTGCGGGGAGAACTGCAGAAGGTGCTTCCGGTAGTAAATACAGAAGGTTCCGATTCTGCCAGGCTGGATAATACGCTGGAATTTCTGGTGATGAGCGGTATGGATCTTCCTCTTGCAGTGATGATTACCATTCCGGAACCATGGGCAAATAATCGGATTATGAGCCAGAAGAAAAAGGATTTTTATCAGTATTATGCTACCATGATGGAGCCCTGGGACGGCCCGGCATCTATTTTGTTCAGTGACGGGGATATTTTAGGGGCGGTTCTGGATCGAAACGGCCTGCGTCCTTCCCGTTACTATATTACAGAAGATGATTATCTGATTTTATCTTCGGAAGTGGGAGTGCTTGACATTCCGCCCACGAAGATTACAGCAAAAGAGCGTCTTCGCCCTGGCAAAA
This sequence comes from uncultured Lachnospiraceae bacterium, assembly GCA_950097145.1. Lineage (GTDB taxonomy): Bacteria > Bacillota > Clostridia > Lachnospirales > Lachnospiraceae > Petralouisia. The sequence continues at coordinate 10,609 of CATNCF010000007.1, read as the reverse complement.
TGCTTCTGGTGGATACCGTTCAGGGAAGAATGATTGACGATGATGAGTTAAAAGAAAAATATGCCGGCAGACAGCCTTATGGTGAGTGGCTGGATCGGAACTTAATCAAGCTCTCTGATTTGAAAATTCCCAATCAGCGTGTACCGGAATATCAAAGTGAAGAGCGGCAGAGGCTGCAGAAAACCTTTGGTTATACTTATGAATCTTTAAAAGAATCTATCCTTCCCATGGCGAAAGACGGCGGGGAGGCAACGGCTGCAATGGGAATTGATACTCCTCTGGCTGCACTGGCGGGAGATCATCAGCCTTTGTTTAACTATTTTAAACAGAAATTTGCCCAAGTGACCAACCCGCCCATTGATTCTATACGGGAGGAAGTAGTAACCAGTACCACGGTATATATCGGGGAGGACGGCAATCTTCTGGAAGAAAAGCCCATGAACTGCCAGGTGTTAAAGGTAGATAATCCGATTCTCACCAACACGGATTTGATGAAAATTAAGGCCATGAAGGTGGAGGGATTTCATGTAGTGGAAATTCCAATTACTTATTATAAAAATACGAGCCTGGAAAAGGCTATCGACCGTTTGTTTGTAGAGGCGGACCGGGCATACCGGGATGGGGCGAATATCTTGATTTTATCAGACCGGAGTGTGGACGAAAACCATGTGCCGATTCCCTCTCTCCTTGCAGTGTCGGCTTTGCAGCAGTATTTGATTAAGACAAAGAAACGCACGGCCCTTGCGATGATACTGGAGTCCGGGGAACCCAGAGAAGTTCATCATTTTGCGACTCTTTTGGGGTACGGAGCCTGTGCTATTAACCCTTATCTGGCTCAGGATACAGTGAAGCAGCTGATTGACGAACATATGCTGGATAAGGATTACTATGCGGCGGTACAGGATTACAACAACGCCATTCTTCATGGAATTGTAAAGATTGCGGCAAAAATGGGGATTTCTACCATTCAGTCTTATCAGGGCGCCAAGATTTTTGAAGCGATTGGTATCAGTGCGGATGTGATTGAAAAATATTTTACCAATACCGTAAGCCGTATCGGCGGCATTACCTTGAAAGATATTGAAGATGACGTGGATGCCCTGCATTCCAGCGCCTATGATCCGCTGGGACTGGAGACAGATCTTACGCTGGAGAGCCGGGGACGCCATAAAATGCGCAGCGGAGCAGACAGCCATCTTTACAATCCAGTGACCATTCATCTTCTCCAGGAATCTACCAAAAGAGGAGATTATCAGCTCTTTAAACAGTATACCAAAGCGGCGGACGCCCAGGAGAAAAATGCCAATATCCGGGGGATGATGACATTTAAATTTCCGAAAAAGGGAGTGCCGATAGAAGAAGTGGAGAGTGTGGAATCCATTGTGACCCGATTTAAGACAGGCGCCATGTCCTATGGTTCTATTTCCCAGGAAGCACATGAAACGCTTGCAATTGCCATGAACCGCCTCCATGGAAAATCAAACAGCGGAGAGGGCGGAGAAAACCCGGAGCGTCTGGTGACAGGAAGAGATGGATTAAACCGCTGTTCTGCCATCAAACAGGTAGCCTCTGGAAGATTTGGAGTTACCAGCCAGTATTTGGTGAGCGCCAAAGAAATACAGATCAAAATGGCTCAGGGAGCCAAGCCGGGAGAGGGTGGACATCTTCCGGGGCAGAAAGTATATCCCTGGATTGCAAAGACCAGGCTGTCTACCCCTGGAGTGTCTTTGATTTCTCCGCCGCCCCACCATGATATCTATTCTATTGAAGATTTAGAGCAGTTGATTTATGACCTGAAAAATGCCAACCGTCAGGCAAGAATTACGGTAAAACTGGTATCGGAAGCTGGCGTGGGTACTGTTGCAGCCGGTGTGGCAAAGGCGGGAGCGCAGGTGGTTCTGATTTCCGGCTATGACGGAGGAACCGGAGCGGCGCCCAGCAGTTCTATCCACAATGCAGGACTTCCCTGGGAGCTGGGACTTTCCGAGACACACCAGACCTTGATACTCAACGGACTGCGGAATAAGGTGAGGATTGAGACGGACGGCAAGCTGATGACCGGGCGGGATGTGGCGGTTGCGGCCATGCTCGGGGCGGAGGAATTTGGATTTGCCACGGCTCCGCTGGTAACCATGGGATGTGTCATGATGCGTGTCTGCCATCTGGATACCTGTCCGGCAGGGATTGCCACTCAGAATCCAAAACTGCGGAAACGTTTTGCCGGAAAGCCGGAGTATGTAGTGAACTTTATGCGTTTTATTGCTGAGGAACTGCGGGAATATATGGCAAAATTAGGAGTCCGCACGGTGGATGAGCTGGTGGGGCGGAGCGATCTGTTAAAAGTCCGCGAGGATTTGAATGAAAGAGAGAAAGAATTGGATTTGTCTGCCATCTTACAAAACCCATTTGCAGGGCCCAAGGAAAAAGTTATCTTTGACCCCAAACAGGTCTATGATTTTGAATTGGAAAAGACGAAGGATGAAAAGATTTTAGTAAAGCAGTTGAAATCTGCCCTGGAAACCAGGCAGAAACGCAGTATTGACGTGGAAGTTACCAATACGGATCGGGCGTTTGGCACCATATTTGGTTCGGAGATTACCAGGCGCTATGTGGACAGCCTGGAGGAAGACACGTTCCTGGTGAAGTGTACTGGGGCAGGCGGTCAGAGTTTTGGGGCGTTTATTCCCAAAGGGCTGACCCTGGAACTGGTGGGGGACAGCAACGATTATTTTGGAAAAGGATTGTCTGGCGGCAAGCTGGTAGTTTATCCTCCGGCAGGAGTGAAATACCGCCAGGATGAAAACATTATTATCGGAAACGTAGCGCTTTATGGAGCCACCAGCGGAAAAGCGTTTATCAACGGCGTTGCCGGAGAACGGTTTTGTGTCCGCAATTCCGGGGCAAATGCGGTGGTGGAAGGCGTGGGCGATCACGGCTGTGAATACATGACTGGAGGCAGGGTGGCAGTTCTTGGAAAAACCGGGAAAAACTTTGCAGCGGGTATGAGCGGCGGAATTGCTTATGTACTGGACGAGGATAACGATCTGTACACCAGAATCAATAAAGAAATGGTATTTTCCCAGGAGATTACCTCTAAATATGATGTGATGGAATTAAAGGATATGATAAAAGAGCATGTAGCATTAACGAATTCCCGGAAAGGGAAGGAGATCCTGGATAATTTCAGTCAGTATCTGCCTAAATTCAAGAAGATTGTACCTTATGACTATAATCGGATGATGATGGCTATTGTCCAGATGGAAGAAAAAGGCTTAAGCTCGGAACAAGCACAAATTGAGGCTTTCTTTAGCATGAGGAGGGACCCGGCATAGCCGGGAGGAGCCCTTATGCCACGAAGAACGTCCAAAAAAAGAAGAAAGGCATGAGGAGGGACCCGGCGATTTAGCATGAGGAGGGACCCGGCGCAGCCCTGATGCGTCTATATGATAAGGCAGTAAATTGAGAATTTAAGGAGGAATTTGTCGTGGGAAAACCAACAGGATTTATGGAATATGACAGACAAACAGCAGAGGCAGCAGAACCAAAGGACCGGATTAAGAATTTTAACGAATTTCACACCCCGCTTAGCCAGGAAGAACAGCGCAGACAGGGCGCCCGCTGTATGGCGTGCGGCGTTCCGTTCTGCCAGTCAGGCATGGACATTATGGGAATGACCTCCGGGTGTCCTTTGCACAATCTGGTACCAGAGTGGAATGACCTGATTTATACGGGAAACTGGCAGCAGGCATACAGCCGTCTGAAGAAGACAAACAATTTTCCAGAATTTACAGCAAGGGTGTGTCCGGCTCTCTGCGAGGCAGCCTGTACCTGCAGCCATTATGGCGATGCTGTTTCTGTCAAGGAAAATGAATTTGGTATTATTGAGTATGCTTATGAACAGGGATATGCCAGTGCAAAACCCCCAAAAGTGCGCACTGGGAAAAGAGTGGCAGTGGTTGGTTCTGGGCCGGCAGGGCTGGCAGCAGCAGATCAGCTCAACAAACGGGGACATCAGGTGACGGTATACGAGCGGGATGACCGCCTGGGGGGGCTTCTGATGTACGGTATTCCCAATATGAAATTAGAAAAGCACATCATTGACCGGAAGATTAATATAATGAAAGAAGAGGGCGTGGAATTTATCACTGGGGTCAACATTGGCAAGGACATGAAGGCGTCTAAACTGCTGAAAGAGTATGACCGGGTGATTCTTGCCTGCGGAGCTAAAAATCCCCGGGATATCAAGGTTCCGGGCAGGGACGCTAAGAATATTTATTTTGCGGTGGATTTTCTGGCAGCAACCACGAAAAGCCTGCTGGATTCTGGGTTAAAGGATAATAAGTTTATCTCTGCCAAAGGTAAAAAGGTGGTGGTGATTGGCGGAGGCGATACGGGAAACGACTGTGTGGGAACAGCGATCCGTCATGGCGCTGCTTCCGTAGTTCAGCTTGAAATGATGCCAAAAGCGCCGGAAGAGCGCAGCGATAACAATTCCTGGCCTCAGTGGCCTAAAGTCTGCAAGACAGATTATGGCCAGGAGGAAGCTATGGCAGTCTTTGGCAGTGATCCCAGAATTTATCAGACCACGGTAAAAGAATTTTTGAAAGATAAAAATGGAAATCTCAGTGGCCTCACTACTGTAAAACTGGAAAGTAAAAAGGATGAAAAAACTGGACGGATGGTAATGGCGGAAGTACCAGGTTCTGAACATAAGATAGAGACTGATTTGGTTTTGATTGCCGCAGGCTTTTTGGGTGCGGAGAAGTATGTCGCAGATGCGTTTCATGTGCCGCTGAATGAGCGCAGTAATGTTGAAACAGAAGAAGGGCAGTACCGCACCAGTGTGAAAAATGTTTTTACAGCAGGAGATATGCACAGAGGCCAGTCTCTGGTAGTATGGGCCATCCGCGAAGGCAGGGAAGCGGCAAGGGAAGTGGATTTCAGCCTGATGGGTTATACAAATCTGGGAATATAGAGTTTTCACATCGAGATGAGGGGCTGTCAGCAATTTGTCAAAAGAAATATAAATTTATCCCAAATATTGCAAGGATTTTCTTTCTTCAATCGTATTATAAGTGAAACAGATCATAATGGCAGTTAATTAAGGAGGAAATAAATAAAATGACAAAAGCAATGATGTTTGGGATGGTTGGAGGAGTGACAATTGCTATGGGAGTTATTGTACTTCCGGCAGATAGTTTTTCCATACAAGATAAGAATGAGGCGGAGGCTGCACAGACTGCAGTGGTTCAGGAATATGAAGAACCGAAGGCTGAACCTGCGGTGGTTCAGCAGGACACAGTGGCAGTGGGCCAAGGTTACGGATGTGAGTATGTAGATGGACATCATACGGGTACTTGCCCATATGTGGATGAAAATCATACAGAATTATGTTCGTTTGTAGACGAGAATCATGATGGTATCTGTGATTTGGGAAATCATCATTCATCTGTCTACAGCGGGAGCAGTACAAGTAATAGTACAGTTTCTGCTCCGGCACAGGGGACTGGATATGGAAGGCATCATTCACAAGGGCGGCATCATGGAGGAAGACATCACTGACAATGGGTATTTTGTGCAGGCAGCGGCAGGAGCCGCTGCCCTTTTATTGCAGAATGACATCTGACGGATTCTGATGTATAATATGGCCCAGGAGGAGGTGGCACAAAAAATGCGCAGCGAAACGGAAATAAACCGGGCGGTGGAACGATATGCAGATATGGTACAGCGTGTCTGTTTTTATCATTTGAAGAACCAGGCGGATACAGAAGATGTATTTCAGAATGTTTTCATGAAATACATGCTGTCGGAGGAATTATTTAGAGACAGTGAACATGAGAAGGCATGGCTGCTTCGGGTGGCAATTAATGCCTGTAAGGATTATTTGAAAAGTTTTTTCAGGAAAAATGTTGTATCCCTGGAAGTTCTGAATGAAATGGAAGCGGATGTGCCAGAAGACTACAGGGAGGTTTTGGAGGCTGTGCTGTCTCTTCCGGAGAAATATAAAGATACCATTTATCTTCATTATTACGAGGGGTATACAGCGGCCGAAATAGGAAAAATTCTAGGAAAAAAAGAGAACGCTGTATATTCTCTGTTGTCTCGGGGACGGGGGATGCTCAGGGAGAAGCTGGGAGGTGATTGGATTGGAAAATAAAATTCGAAATGCATTTGATAATATCAAGGCTGATTCCAGTCTGAAAGAAACCACAAAAGAGTTTTTATCCCAAAAGAGAGAGGAAAAAGAGAAGCCGTTTTACGGTATGAGAGTCTATAAAACCTTTACTGCGGTTTGTGGAATCCTGCTTTTGACAATCGGATTGGGAAGCTTTTGGTGCATTGGGATGCCAGTGTCTTATGTGAGTATTGATGTCAATCCTTCTGTGGAACTGGCATTGAACCGTTTTGACAGAGTGGTTTCTGCTGAAGCATATAATCCGGAAGGAGAAGAAATTCTTGAAAATTTATCTTTGAAAGGAAAGAAATATATCGAAGCTATAGATGCGGTTGTAGAGAGTAAAGTGATGGAACGTTATTTAACGCGGCAGGCGGAAATTGTCTTTACGATAGCAGCGGACGTAAACAGGGAACAGGAGATTAAAACGGGGGTCTCTCACTGCCAGGGACATATCCGTCATAAAAGCCACAGTCTGGGAACAGATCTAAAGACTGCGATCCAGGCGCATAACCAGGGGCTGTCAGTGGGGAAATATTATGCTTATCTGCAGCTGTCACAATATGACAGCACGGTGACTATGGAGGAATGTAGGCATATGAGTGTAGGGGAAATTCATGGACTGGTACACAATCATGAACAGAATGGAGGAAACTGTCAGGAGAAGGAACATGAAAGCCTGGAACAGGGATGTGAAGATGAGGCTGGTAGTTCTTCTAGTCATGACAGTCATCATGAGGAAGGACATCATAGTAATTAAAGACGGGTGTTGTCTTTGAAGCAAAATGACGGCGATACATTTTTGAACAGGAAATACAATGGTTAGAAATAACTAAAAAATAAAATGAATCTGAAAAAAATTGTGTAATATGTTGAAAAAATAAATGAAAGTGATACAATTATAATAGTTGGTAAAATTAATAGCCGTTTTTTTGATAGAATAGAATCAGGAGCGTATTTATGGGGAAGACAACATCCATCAATCTGGTGGGAAGAGATGAATTTGAAGTAATTATGGAAGTGTTTGCAAGATGTACAGATGATTACATGTTTTTGTTCGATTTGGATAAGGATGAGTATATCATTTCAGAACAAATCCTGGATAAATTTGATTTGCCGGGCAACCATTTTTTTCACGCCGGCGCTGTATTGCAAAATGTAATTTATCCAGAGGATATGCCAGAATTGGCAGAGGATTTGGATAAATTAAAGAGTGGAAAGAGCGAAGAACATAATCTGGAATACCGCTGGGTGGACAGAGAAGGAAAGATTGTGTGGATTAGCTGCAGAGGGGTGGTAATCCAGGATAGTACACAGGAACAGAAGACAACGATTCTGATAGGAAGGATTACAGAAATTGGAAGCAAGCGCAAGGCAGACAATGTAACAGGCCTCTTTGCGGAGCGTCAGTTAATACTTGATTTTGAGAAGTTTAAGAAGGATGGGAAATACCAAAATGGAGTTCTTCTGCGTATCGGTGTAGATAATTTTAAAGAAATTAATGAGCGTTACGGGATGGAAACCGGGGATGCAGTATTAAAAATGATTGCCCAGTGCATGGAATTGGTAAGAGGAGAGAACGATCGTTGTTATAGATTGGATGGGGATGAATTTGTGCTTCTGATGGAGGGAAAAGATACTCAGAAGGCAAGAGAACATTATCACACGATCCGGATTTTGATTGAAGAACAAAGAAAAGCCCAGGGGTATCAGAATTTTTATACCATTTCGGCCGGGGTTGTAGGATTTTCCTATGAGCAGACAGATTTTGAACGGCTGCACAGTTATTCTGAGTTTGCACTCAGTATGGCCAAGAAAAAGGGTAAGAACTGTTCTTATGTACATACCAAAGAAGATTATGACGCTTACTTGAAGAGCATTAAGATACAGGAAAAGCTGCGTTATGCAGTAAACCATGGGTTCCATGGCTTTGAAGTATATTATCAGCCCATTGTTTCAGCAGAAACAGGAGAGATTGTGGGGGCCGAGGCTCTGCTTCGTTTTTCTTCCCGGGAGTATGGTATGCTATCGCCAGGGTTGTTCATTCCTATTTTAGAGGAAAGCGGGCTTATCATTCCAGTGGGGGAGTGGGTATATCAGACTGCAATGCGTCAGAGTATGACATGGCAGAAGCTGCTTCCAGGGTTCAGAATTAATATCAATCTTTCTTTTATACAGATCTGTAAGTCAGATGTGGTGAGCGGAATTATGAAATCAATTGATGAACTGGGGATTGATCCCAGTACAGTACTGTTTGAGTTTACGGAGAGCGGGATGATCTCTTATGATGATTCTGTTCAGCGTCTTTTAGATGTGCTGAATGAAAATCAAGTGAAGATTGCGCTTGATGATTTTGGTACAGGATATTCTTCCCTGGCGTATCTGCAGAACCTGCGGGTGAACCTGCTGAAACTGGATCGGGGATTTACCTCTAAGGCAGTAGTAAATGATTTTAATTATAATCTGATCGGTTATATTGTGGATATGGCTCACACTATTGGTATGAAGGTGTGTTTTGAAGGGATAGAGACGGAAGAAGAGCTTGAAAAATTAAAGAAACTGGAACCAGATTATATACAAGGATTCTATTTTGGAAGGCCGGTGGATAGAGATAGTTTTTACCACGGTCATTTGGAGAAATTTGAATAAGATTTTGCACACCATAAGGCCTGCTGTACGAACAATAGTGATTGTAAGTACGGCGGGCCTTAAAAATATGATTTAACATCTCTGTAATAAAAATTGAATTTAAGCAGTGTATTTCTGCACAATCTCCATAAATTGCTCCCGGTGTTCTGCAGTAAATTGTTCGTAAGTTTGTCCTTTGGCCAGAACTGCTTTTCCAAGTTCTGCTAAAAATTCTGGGATTTCAGATTCCAGCATGACGCCTAAATCTTCACCGAACGCTTCTTTGTTCTGGATTTCACATCCCTGTTCGAAAACGGCGAAAGCAGGTTTCGGTCCGTCGGGCGTCTGCCTTACGCCGCCGCGGAATCCCAGGGGTGCGATCTGGTGGGCAGAGCAGGAAGATGGGCAGCCGGAAATATGGATCTTTGGAAGTGTTCCTTCTGGGAAGTTCTCCTTGCGGACTCTTTCCACACAGGCATGCAACAGGCTCTGGGAATCTCTTGCGCCGACCTGGCAGATAGAAGCGCCGATACATGCAACAGAGGATTCAAAGGTATTATCTGCCCCATCATCGGTGAGGGCGAGAATTTTTTCAGCTTCAGAAGAAGTCAGATTGATGATGTACATGCCTTCGTCAGGTGAAAGGCGGATCACAACGTCTTCCATAGGAAGAATAGCATCGTATAATTTGCGGAACAATTCTGGTTTTGGACTGCCGCCTACGGGATGGTAAGAAACAGCGTAAAGCCCGGGCTGTTTCTGGGGTATTGCTCTTGGATTGTTCACAGTATGGCCGTCCCCCTGTTTTGTGATTTCAGGAATTTCTACATTGAGGTCCAGATGTTCTTCAGCGAGTATTTTAGAAAGTTTTTCCTGGTAAGCTTGGATGTAACCTTCTGTACCAAGGGTTTCCTGCATAAAGCGGGTACGTGCTGCGGCACGGTTTTCGTAATTTCCATGTGCAACAAATGTCTCTACCATGGCTTTGATATAATAAAGAATTTTAGAAGGTTCGATGTCAGAAGCCACCCGTGCTCCCATACGCGGGCTGCGGCCAAGTCCGCCAGCGCTGTATATATCAAAAGTACCATTTTCTTTTGCTACAAAGCCAAGATCGCGGAAGGTGGCGTGGGTCACATTCTCCTTACTATTGGAAAAGCAGACTTTTAATTTCCGGGGCAGTTTCACAGTGTTGATAAAGCCCAGAAGATAGTCTGCAGCTTCCTTTGCGTAAGGCATCACATCAAAATATTCATCCTGCTGGACACCAGATAGAGGGGAGCACATTACATTTCGCGGAAAATCTCCGCCGCCGCCCATGGTAATGATTTCATGGTCAAATGCTTCTTCGATCAGGGAACAGACCTGTCCGGCAGATAAGTTGTGGAGCTGCAGAGTTTCACAAGTAGTGATATGTGCCAGAGAAATATCATATTTTTCAATACTGTCAGCGATAAAGCTGAGTTTTTCTTTGCTGACTTCACCACCCGTCATGCGCAGACGGAGCATATTCGCATTGCCCCCTCTTTGGGCATAGCTGCCGAACCGGCCGGAAAAGCCTTTGTACTGGGCTACGTTAATCTCTTTTTTGTAAAATTTGTCTGTCATTTCATGGAACTCTTTCAAGTCTCCACGAAATTCTGCTGCGTGATTTGTCATGATAACCTCCTTATAAATGAAATTTTGTAAATGATGTTTTACTGCTTGATCTCTATAGTGTCCCTTCTATTAAGTATTTATCACAAGAGATATATTTTGTCCACTTCTGAACTTTATTTTACCAGAATTTTCATATAAAATGAAATT
>CATNCF010000006.1 GCA_950097145.1 uncultured Lachnospiraceae bacterium | reverse complement strand
CAATATGTCACCATAAGCAGCCTATCTTATCTGACTGCTTTATAGCTATGCTTTCATGATTGTTGAAAACATTTGTTGTCAAGGTTCAGTTCCTGGCTACGAGTTTTATTTTCGTAGCAAGGTGCATCTGCGCCTATTCAAATGCGAAGTTTGAGTTTTTTAAAACTTCTCCCATCATAAGTTACCATGTCTGTTTCCTTGTGTGCTGCCATTGTTGGCATAACGGATGCACTTACCGCAATAACACCACTTATAACAAACATTCCAATTCTTTTTAATATTTTATTCATGACATCCTCTCTTTCATCTTATTTCTCTACCAGAATCTATGCTTTTTACCTATTTACCACTTTTCCCGCTGCCGTTACTCCAAACCTAAGCATTTTTGCGTAGGCTTTTCCTGTTTTCTTATTGACTGCCCGGCAATTCCCTACTGCATACATTCCCGATTTATAACTTGTTCTTGATGTAACTTGGTAAGTTCCAGGTGCATTATTATAGCACCTCATGCTTGTATCCTTGCAGCGGCTTGTTTTTCCATTATACTCAAATACCCCTCTTAACACCCACTGCACATATGTCGCATTATCCTTTTTTCTGTAAATCCTGAATGTACGGCTATGTTCTACAGTGCTGACTATTGGAGCTGCTTTTTTTGAAACGGAACGTGACTCGTAGTCATTTACTTCAGCTGCAACTTCATTATCTATGTCATAAACTTTAGAAGAAACTAACTTCATTGATTTAGTCTCTTTTAATATTAATGCCATACTGTTATCCTGCATCGCGTTCCTAGTTTCTGCTGACATCTCCTGCTCGCTTTTATCTGCCACATATCCCATCTGTTCTACTGCCACTTCATCTTCTTCCTGCATATATTCTTCTACTGCCACCTCATCTCCTTCCTCCATATATTCTTCTACTGCCACTTCATCTTCTGCGGCACAATCTTCGCTATATTCTCTACCTGAATATTCCCCAGCGGATATATCTGCTGCATATGCAGGCATTGCTGCTGTTCCCATCAAAGCTGCTGTTAATAAAGACAATATAATTTTTCTAAATTTCATTGTTTACCATTCCTTTCTTTTCATGATTTTTACACCTGTAAGGTAAAATATTGTTAGATATTTTACGCGCCGAAGTGCGCATAAGTTACCATGTCACCGCGGAGCAATTCATGGTATACTAATTTTCAATGGCTGATAATGTTTCCTCCCTCCCCTCCTTATAATGCGGTTCGGCACGCGACACCTCGTGCCACCTGCCATCTCGCCAGAAGACATTCTTTATGTGTACCGGCACGCGCCGCTTTGAAAAATTTGCCATCTATATGAATAATCGTATTTTTCTTTTTTAAGTTACGCTTTTTTTCAATTTAATTAAAAATTTCTATAATTGCCCTAAATATAAATCGGCTGTCAATACACATATTTTCTGTATTGACAGCCCTAATTTCATTTTCCTATAACGGATAAACCCACAGCATTCCATTACTTCATTGATATGCTGTTTTTTATTGCAACCCTGAATTTTTGTCCTACCGGCTCCATTTTCCCATTGTCCACTTGGAAAACTTCGCTTAACTGTTCACCGGTAGAATCTGAATCCCCTGTACCTTCTTCCCATTCAAAGGGCAGGGCGTACATTTGGACATCCAGCCATTCATTCCCCATAGACGGCGGCTCACCGTCATTCTGAAACGTATATACCCCATTCTGTATATTTACTAAATAGTAAAGGAAATCTTTTCCATCCATATCCGTAATTTTAAAATAATACTGCTTTTCTTCCAGAGGAAGTTCCCCACATTCAACCTGAATGCTGCCTGCCACGCTGTTTAATGACATTTCTTTGACAACAGCCTCTATATCTCCTGTCTCTATTTTCCGGTTCAGCTCCATACGCAGTGTGTTCTTCTGCAATTCTTCTTCTGATGCTGAAAATGCAAATACAAACGCCTGCCCTTCAAAATCCTCCATATGCCTGTGCAGCACAATTTCCATCTTAATATTTACTTTCCCGGTTATCTGTAAGCTGCTGCCATAATCCCATTCGACAACATAATCGCCGCCTGTTCCTTCAATATCTTCCCTGCTGTATACTTTTGTAGAATCACATTCCTTTTCTTCCCCATTGATTTCGATGCTTTCCCCTGCGCTTATGCCTGCACCGTCATCTGCCCCCTCCACATGGACAGATGCAAGAAGGCTGTTTCCCGTCCAGATGACTTCCTTCAAAGTTATTCCTGTCCCATCCTGTCTCTGGGTTGTATTGATAATATCCGTATAGGGCGTCAGGTCATCTGACAGCCCTAAAATCTCTCCCATCATCGTCGTAAACCTGCTTATGGCTGCATAGACCTGATTATGGAACACCATACAGAAACCAAGCAGCATAATGATGAAAAGACAGGCAACCTTTTTTCCCATGTGGTACATTACATATCTTCTCGTCTGTCCTTTCCAAGGCTGCAGCGCCTGATAAATATATTCTTCATCAATCTTCCCAAAAAGCTCCAAAAATTCAAATCCATCTTCTTTCATAAGCGTCCCTCTTTTTCCAATAATTTTCTTAATTTCTTCTTGTTGCGCAGCAGATTCTGCTTTACCGCCCCCTCCGATACCCGATGCCTTGCCGCAATATTCTTCAATGGTTCCATTCCCCAATACCGCTGGACAAAAATATCCCTGTCCCGTTCTGACAGCCCCGCCAGAAAGCCATTTATAATCCCTATTAATTCTTCTTCCTCAATATGTTCCTCAAAGTTATGGATTACCGCCGCATTTAAATCTTCCACTTCTTCCTTTATTTCCACAATGTGCATATCCATCCGTTTCACTGCATATTTTTTCCTCAATGTATCTATTGCAAACCCACGCGTAATCTTACCTAAAAAAGCAGCCAGCTTTGAAGGCCTCTTGGGCGGGATATGCCTCCATGCCGCAAACCATGTGTCATTCACGCATTCTTCTGAATCCTCCCGGTTTGTGAGGATTTTCCATGCAATGGAATAACAAAAAGAGTTATACTTCTCATCCACTATCCTTATTGCATTTTCATCTCTGTTCCAAAACAAATCAATTATGTAGGCATCATTCATTACTTATTCCCCTTTTATCTATTTCTTTTGTTAAAATAATCGGCCAATCTTTTAAAACCGTTCTTAATTAATATATCGTATTTTAAATACAAAAGTTACGTTTTTACACAAACATTTTTGGATTTCCTGACCGTTATATTTCAATATGTGTTGCACTGGATATGAACCGCAGTCATAAAAGCCGTATTATCACCAAGTCTGCAAAATCAGTGTTTCTTTCCACTATGCCGAAACCAGAGAAAGCAACAGCTATCCCCGGCTCCGGCAAATCATTTCCTAAATCTTTATTATCTAGCAGGCAAACCCATATCCGGGAAATCCTGTGTCGGCACAAACCCATCCGCCTGTGCCAATACGTTCTCCTGCACTTTTGCCACCGCCCTTTCATAAGCAGCCGTCAGCATATTATTTACTTTCTCACGGAACTCCCCGGTAACCGGATAGCAGATGTCCCGGTATACTTCTTTGTTATTCTCACCTATCTGGTTTGTCTTGTAAGAAGGCATGGACACAAACATCCCATTTTTCCCCATAATAAGGCTGATATTGCTGACAGCAAAACATTCGTCCAGATAAATGCGGGCAAGCCCCCGGATACTGCTGTTTTCCTTTTCAAAAGGCGTGACCGCCACCGTAAAAGGCAGCTCCATGTCCTGCCCATCCCCCACAAGGTATTTCTTCTGCCCCGTCTGCTGCAGGTTCTCCAGTGAAAGCAAAATATTTGCCTCCAGCTCCCCATGAAAACTTTTTGTGGTCGGATAGCAGATGTCTTTCTTTTTCTTATCCTGGTTCTTGTAATGCGGCATGGAAATATACAGCCGGTTATTCCTGTCCGCCAGAATCGCAATATTGCTGACCTTGAAACTGTCCCCGAATACCACTGAGGCATAGCCTTTTACGCTGCTGTTCTGTGCCTGCACTTCTCCTACGGTAATCTCATACTTCATAAAATCCTCCATTTCTGCATGGCCGGCTGTGCCGGCTTTTGCCCTGCTGTAATTTACTGGTTACTTCTGTTCGCTGCCGGCATTCTCCCTTTCATGGAAATAATCCTTAACCGGGACACATTTGCAGGCAAACCTCCTTGTGCCATGCTCTGCACAGGTGAACAGGGTAAGCACTTCCGTATCGCTTTCTGCCGTTACCCATTCCTCATAAGGGTTTACCACCCGCATTTCCTCCACTGTATAACGGTGCGTCAGCCCTGCTTTCGTTGTCAGCTTTACCTCTGCCCCCATCCTGATACTTCCGAGGCCTGTAAAAAAAGTCCCGCGCCTGCTGCCGTTATGCCCGGCAAGGACGCAGTTGCCTTTTCCACATAAAGGCTCAGTGCTTTCCATATGCCCAATCCCCTCATTTAACTGCGCTGTGCCGGTCCCCTCAAATACCGGATACCTGATGTTCAGGTCCGGTATCTCCACAATCCCGGCTGCCTCCTCCGCCAGATGTGGGGAAACCTCCTTTTTATAACTGCCGGTTTTTTCACTCTCCTCATTTCCATCCTCCTCAATCTGATTGATATACCAGCCTGCCCTCTGCTGCTCCTGCATCCGCTGAAAAAAAGGGACAGCCGCTATGGCTATCCCAACCAGGATAAATGTTATTGTTTTTTTACTTATCAACGGTTCCCCTCCCTTTCTTTCCCATACCCATGTGACGGTTCCGCCGCACGGCTGACTTCCGGTTCCTGTTCTTCCTCTTTGGACGCCTGGTTCTCCAAATCCAGCAGGTTATTTAGCTCAAACTGCCTTGCCAGCTTTGCTTTCAGTTCCGCCTCATATTGGAACGGCTTTTCATATTCCAGTTTCGCCTGCTCCATGTCAAGGCGGTATTTTTCCAGCTTTTCCTCAAGAAAGCCAACGGCTGCCTGCATCCCGTTAAAAAGGTTTTCAATCTTTGTCATGCAGCCTACCGGGGAAGTGGACATGTCCGCCCTGTATTCCATCCTCCCCCGCATCACCAGACAATCCTCCCCCATGAAATTCTTTTCCACAAGGACCAAAAAGCCTTTGTACTCTGCCACTTCCGTCTTCGTGCCTGCCTTGCATTTACTGGCGGCAGACAGGAAAGCAGTTCCGCCGTCCACCCTCTCCGTAAACGTGATTCCTCCCACTTTAATGGAAAAATCCGTTTCTGCCATCAGGCATTTGTCCCGCTCCCTGACATCTTCATGGACGCGTTTCAGTTTTTCCTCTGCCTCTGCAATCAGTTTCGGGAACTTTACCATAAAACCGTCCTGCATGGCATAGTGCTGGCTGTCATACGCTGCTTTCAGCATTTTCAGACGCTGCACGTCATTGTCTGTCTGCATTTTTTCTTTTATCATCGGATTCCCAGTAGCCACAGCCTTTATCTCCGCATAGGAGAGGACTGCCTCGTCAATATCCTCACAGGTCCTTGATATGGATTTCCCTGTCATTACCTGTGAGATAAAGCGCTGCTTGTTTTCGACCAGCGCCCAACTGTATGCGTCAAAGGTCCCTTTTGTCACATAGCGGTACACGGCAACCTCATCATTCTCATTGCCCTGTCTGAGTCCCCTGCCCTCACGCTGTTCTATGCTTGAGGGTTTCCACGGGCAGTCGCAGTGGTGCATTGCCACAAGGTGCGTCTGCACGTTGACGCCGGTGCCGCATTTGTCCGTAGAGCCAATCAGCACCTTTTTTATGCCGGAACGCATTTCACGGAACAGGACGTCCCTCTGTGCGTCTGTTTTGGAATCGTGTATGAATGCGATTTCCTCCGCCGGAATGCCCTGCTTTACCAGTTCCGTCTTGATATAATTATAAACATCAAAACTTCCTATTTCATGCCACGGTGTGTTTAACATATCCCGGCTCCATGAACGTTTCGGCGTGCCAATATCCGAAAAGATAAGCTGTGTGCCTACTTTCCCCTCACTTTCTGCCTTACGGTATTCATACAGCACATTTTCCACCACTTTATTTAACTTGCCATCCACGCTCCCCGGTGCGTCCGGGGTTAAAAGCCTTGCATCTGTGCCTAACAGCCTTGCCTCATGGGTGATTTTAAGGAAATTGTCTACTTTCGGATCGACACCGCCGTCACGGATTGCCTCCGCCCGCCGGACAAAAGTTTCCATGACCTGCCTCACATACCAGTCCGGCTCGCTCTCCACGATGATATATTTCCCGCCCCGCAGTTCCGGGGCGTCAAGGTCCAGCATGTCCCTTGTCTGGATGTCCGCTGCCTCCCGGAAAATGTTCATCAGCTCCGGCAGGTTGGTAAATTTATTAAACCTTGTCTTGAACCGGAACCCGCTGCCCTCAACAGTAAGTTCCAGAGCCGTTGTCTGCTCCCCGAAATTAGCCGCCCAGCTGTCAAAATGGTAAATCCCAAGCTGCTCTAATGTGTCTTTCTGCAGAAACTGCTGCATGACGTACATCTCACACATTGTATTGCTGACCGGCGTCCCCGTGGCAAAGACAATCCCCCTCCCATTGTTTATCTCATTGACATACTGGCATTTGAGGTACATGTCCATTGCCCTCTGGCTGCCGCTGCCGGTTATCCCCGACACGTTCATTTTTGAAAATACGGCGAGATTCTTAAACGCGTGTGCCTCGTCCACCATGATGGAGTCAATGCCGAGTTCCTCAAAGGTAATGAGGTCATCCTTCCGCTCCTCATCCGCCATTTCCCGCAGCTGCTCCTCCATCCGCGTTCTCTGTGCCTCCATCTGCTTGACGGTCCACCGCTCCCGGTTGCGCTCCTTCATTTCCGCAATGGCAAAGCTGATGTCGTCAATCTGGCGGTTTAACAGCATTTCCCTCCTTTCCTTTGATACCGGGATTTTCTCAAACTGCGAGTGCGACATGATGATGCAGTCATAGTCCCCAGTGGCAATGCGGGAGATAAACTGCTTTCTCCTGTGTTTCTCAAAATCCCTCTCGGCAGCCACCAGAATGTTTGCAGAGGGATAAAGGCGCAGGAACTCACTGGCAGTCTGCCCGATCAGCGGCTTTGGCACTACCATGACCGTTTTGTTAGAAAGCCCCAGACGTTTCTGTTCCATACACGCCGCCATCATCTCAAAACTCTTGCCTGCACCCACGCAGTGGGCAAGCAGGGTGTTCCCTCCCATCAGAATCCTTGCAATGGCATTCCTCTGGTGCGGCTTTAGCCGGATATCCGGGTTCATGCCGGGAAACTGTAAATGGCTGCCGTCATACTCCCGCAGCCTTACATTGTTAAAGGTCTCATTATAATAACCGACATATTTATTCCTCCGCTTTGGCTCTGCAAATATCCAGTCCCGGAACGCCTCTTTTAACTGGTTCTGTTTTTCCCTTGCCAGCATGGTCTCCTTCTGGTTCGTTTCATAATGGTGCTTTCCCCCACCATCTTCAATCCGATCCCGAACCGTCACGGTGCGCAGGTTCAGCGTGCTTTCAAAAATAGTATAAGCGTCCATCCTTGACGTACCGTAGGTTTTGGTTGCCGCCACTGAAGTATTGTCTAAAGGTTTATTCTCAACAAACCATTCCATCCGGAACTTATTCAGCTGCACCTGTATCCCGGAAGAACCATAGTCATGTCTCCTCGCCTGCGCCCGTTTTGGCGTGTGCAGCGTTTCATAAAGGAATTTCTCATAGTCCTCCGGCTCAATCCATGTCGTGCCAATCCTCACATCTATCTCCCCGGCATCCAAATCCCGCGGCTGCACCTGTTCTAACGCTGCCACGTTATCCCCGAACAGTTCCGGGTGTTCGCCCGCTGCTGCTTTTGCCACACGCAGCTTGTCCCGGACATTGCCGGACAGGTACTCATCCGCTGTCTCCCATCCCTGGTTTTTATCATGCGTAAGGTATTTCTGCGGATTCAGGAAGATAACGCCTTTCAGCTCCTCAATCAGTTTTTCTCTCTTTAATTCTCCTCCGTCAGCCACAGAAAGGAGAATTTCTTCCTGCATATCTTTCTGCCTTTCCCTGAGTTTTTCTGCATATCCGCTGATGTCCGGCTCATAAATCTGCAGCATATACGGAAGATTGACGCCGTTGTACTCACATATGGAAAGGTTGAGGGCCTCCACCGCTGTCTCTGCATGGTCCATTTCCCTCCTTGCCCGTATGGTCTGTTTCGTAAACATATCCGCTTTGGTGACAGCGCCATTCTCCGCATCCACCATTTCCAGTGAACATAAAAGAGGGTAATCCTCGTCGTCCCGGAAGGCCCTCGAATTACCCTGTGAAGTGATATAACCGTATTTTTTTGTAAAGCTGTCATATATGGAATTTAATTCCCCCTGTGCTGCATTCAGTTCTTTCTCACTGCACCCGTTTAACTGGATGTCTATCAGGTGTCTGGTGCATTTCCGCAGTTTATCCATTCCCCTTATGCGTCCAAACACGGTATTTCCCACTTCCTGCCGGTGCATCCGTGAATCTTTCCGGTAATACAGTGCCCCATCCACAAACGTGTAGGTGTAATTCTTTACATCCGGATCAGCCGGTATGCTCTCCTCCGGTTCCCCCTCCTGTAAGATTTCATAATCCGGCATCTGCACCAAAAGGCGGCTTACCGCCTGCTGCAATGCCCCATACAGGTCAAAATCTTCCCTGTCATTGACACATACTGTATATCCCGCATCACTGCCATACCTGCCGGTATCATACTCCATGCGGCCTAACATCATCTCCGGGTGTTCCACGAAATACGAATTGACAGGCACTCCATTTTCCGTCATGCCGAGGTGAACCCAGCCCGGCTCCGCCGATATTTTCCGTTCCCTTTTCTGGAAAAACAAAATATCACTGGTGACTTCCGTCCCTGCCTCTGCCTTGAAAGCGCTGTTCGGCAGCCTGACCGCCCCGGCAAGTTCCGCACGCTGCGCCAGATATTTACGGACACTGCTGTTTTTCTTATCCATTGTCCCTTTCGTGGTAATCACGGCAACAATGCCGCCCGGACGTACTTTGTCTATGGACTTTGCCACAAAGTAGTCGTGGATTTTGAAATTCTCTGCATTGTACTTCCTGTCGTAGACCTTAAAATCCCCGAATGGGACATTCCCCACCACAACGTCAAAAAAGTTGTCCGGGAAGTCTGTTTCCTCAAACCCTTTTATCTGTATATCTGCCCCCGGGTACAGAAGTTTTGCAATCCTGCCGCTGATGCTGTCTTTCTCCACGCCAAAAAGTCTGCTGCCCCATAGCTGCTCCGGCATGGTCCCAAAGAAATGCCCTGTCCCTACAGAGGGCTCCAGCACATTTCCTCCGGCAAAGCCAAACTGCACCAGCGCCTCTCCAACGGCAGCAGCTACCGCAGGCGGTGTGTAGAAAGCAGTCGTGACCGTTGCCCTTGCCTCCCGGTATTCCTCTGGGGTAAGGAGTTCCTTCAACTCCGCATATTCTTTCCGCCAGCTTTCGCTTTTTTCATCAAATGCCTGTGACGTGCCGCCCCACCCGGCATACCTGGCAAGGATTTCCTGCTCCTCCGGCGTGGCGTGCCCGTTTTCTGTCTCTATCTGCTTTAATGTTTTTATGGCATCCACGTTCCACTTATAGCGTGCCTTTTCCCCGCCGGTCTCCTGTTTGTGAATGTCAATGACATAATTATGGGGCTGTGGCAGCATTATATTTTCAGTTTCTGCTGCCGGAACCTGTTCTTTTTCTCTGGTGTCAGCAGACTCCGAAACTGGTTCTTTTTTCTCTTTTCCCTCCGAATCTTCATAAGCGACATGATAGTTATTTATTTTTTGCCGTTGCTCAAAACGCACGGCATCCGGCACTCCCATTTGGTCTGCCTCGTCAGGAATCGCATAGCTGTCAATCCCTGTTTCTTTATAATCAAAAAGAGAAGCCTGTCTGAAAACGGCCTCCCTTTCCGTACCAAATGAATTTAAGTCATCCTGCTCCCTGTCTAATTCTTCCTGCGTTTCTAATGAAATTGGTTTATCAGGTCGTGACGGATAATCTCCTCTGCCTCCATCATCCCCTGTTTCCGGATGCGTAACATCTCCATTGTGGATTCCGGATTCTCCGGCCTGTGGCTTTCCAGATACTTCTCCATGAGACTTTCCAACATCCGGCCTGCCTCCTCCTCCACTTCTTTCAGTTTTGGGTAGAGGTTGCCGAACCGTATCAGGCTCCGGTATCTCTGCGGGTAATTTTCCTCCAAATATTCCATCGCCATGATTCCGAACTTCCCTAACGTCCCTGTTTCCGTCTGTTCCGCTGCTTTGATGTCCGGGTACAGCATCCCGTCTGTCCCCTCGTGGTAACTGATTGCTAGTGCCATTCCTGCCTCCTTTTCCGGAAAGATTCTGCTGCAGATATGCAGCCCGCTTTCTTCCCTGTTCAATACCCATTATTTCACGGCCAATATTCCGAAGAACGGTACAGGATACGTCACTTACCAGAGTACCAAGTACGCTAATGCTGCCCTCATCTTTCACATTAACTATTGCACCTAAGTCCTGTTCTTCGCTGCTTAAGTCAAATCCGCATCTTGTCCCCACCGCATAGAAAATGCTGTTAAAAATCAATTTCTGTGCGGTAAGCTCTGGCGTTTCATTCTCTCCGCCAGTTATCTCACGTCCTGCAAGCATGGCGGCCTCGGCAAGCTGCTTACCGAAGTCCTCTTTTAGAATACCGCACACTTCTTGCTTTGTAAAGGCTTTCAGCTGCTTTAGCCAGCTTTTCCTGTCTGTTCCTAATACTTCCGCAATTTCTCCCCGTTTCCGGAGTGCCGACAGCAAATCCGGCAGGTTTTCCCCCTCCAAATCCCACGCCAGCTTTACGTTTTTCCCTCCGGTATCGCCAATGTCAAACACATAACGCATCCCCGGCTTTAATATCCTCGATGGAAAGATGGCAATTCCTTTACTGTCCCGTTTCACATGGCGGCGTACCTTTTTCCATGTATCATAATCCGCAACCAGCGTGGCAGACGGCCTCTGTGCATACACCATAAGCACATTGTCAAACTCATACCGATATATCCGCCCTGCCAGACGGCAGACTGCCTTCCAGTCCGCCTCAGTCTGCGTCACCCTGGAAACCACATCCTGATATATCTGGCGAGCCATATATTCTACTCCCATATACGCCCCCTATCTGCCCCCTGCTTTTGCCGGAAGATAAGAAACATCCTTAAAATCCTCTGCATCAAGGACTACCTCTGAATTTTTATAAAGCTCCATTGCCTTGTCAATGGCATCCCCAAGCGTTTCCGCCTCAATGTTTTCCACCCTCGACAATACCTCGCGGATTTCTATTGGAAAGCTGTCCCCTTTCTGATGGTACGGCTCACAATATTCTGACCTAAGCCCCACAAAGTCAATTTCCGACGGCGTGGCAGAAAGGTATACCCCATGCCCCCACTCAATGCCGGTCTCTGCGTTTTCCTTTGTATACTCCCCGGCATAAGGATAACGTGAATAACACTGCACGCCAACCGCCACCAGAAACTGCCCTGATGCCATATTCATCATCAGGAGGTTATTTTTGCTGTAGCGCTCCATCACTTTATAATCCGTTCCATTGAAGTTATGCAGGACTTCCCCCTGCTTAAACTCATGTTCTTCCTGTTCATAATGGAACATACAGCCCTTCATTCCACCGTTTACATCAAGGTTATATTCCTCCAATGCCCTCATGCACTCCTGGCTGCTTTCTTCCCTGTCAAACTGGAACTCCTTATCGTCATTGTAACTTCCGCAGAGAAAACACTGCAGTTCATCACTGCCGCTGCAGAACTTCGCATAAAAGCTTTTGTTTGCGGTAATATAATGCTCCGCCCAGCCTTCTCCTGGTGCTGATAACTTTGTGTCAAACAGCTCCTTTAACGTCTGTGCCGACTCCTCCCTTGATAAAGCAGGCACAAAAAGGTACTCCTCCTTATATTCTTTCAGTGTCATCAGCATATTTTTTTCGCTGCCCTTGATATTCGCTATCACAAGAACCATATCCTGTATTCTCATTTACCTCTCCTTTCCCAAAACGTCGGACCTGCTAATACGGCCTGGCATAAAATACAACTTTATTTGTTCGTAACGGATCAAGCGCAACGCCCCTGGACGGACTGGCTGCATGGACCATCTTCCCATCCCCCACATAAATCGCCACATGGGAGATATTACGAAACTCCCCATTCTCCTCATAGGAATAAAATATCAAGTCCCCCGGCTCCAGCTCCTTTTTATTGATTATCATGGCATTGACATAACAATATTTCCCCTGCTCTGCCGCTGTCGCCGGAAGGTCGATGCCGGCCTCCTTATATAATCTCTGCACAAGGGAGCTGCAGTCGTAATACCCCTCCTGGTACCGCTTGTCCTGGCTGTACTGGCAGCCTATCTTTGTCACGGCAAGTTCAGCGACCGTCTGTCCCCCTGCGCCTGCCGGAAAGCTGTCCTGCATTTCATCATCCATCATGGATTCCAGCCAGCCCTTTTGTTCCTCCGTTAATTTACCCAATGCAAGGTAATCTTCATAAGCCAGGTTGTGTACCAGCGTGCCGGACACCGTAACTTCCACGGTATTCTCGTTCCCCTCTGCCAGAAACGCCTCCACTTTCCGCCTTCCCCATGCCAAAGCCGCTGCATGGCTGTCAAAATAAATGTCAAAATCTGTGCCATCCCGGGCAAAGTTCCCTGTATCTTCCACCTTGTAAGTCTTTCCATTCATTACAATTTCTGTCCCCATCGGCACTTTGGGGCTGTGTGCATCCACCGCCAGCGTATGGCCTGCCTTTGGCACAGTGCCGGAGGCGGTATGCCCGCCTGCCCATTTCCCACAGCAGAGGGAACAGTTGCAGTAGCCCGTCGTCACCACCTGCCCCAATGACGCACCTGCCGGAATCTGCGTTTTGCTGCTGGAACTGTCACAGTAATTCATCTCGTCAAAAACTTCTTTCAGATGTTTCTTCCCCTCGTCATCCATGACATAAGCCGCCTGCCCGGTTCCGTACTTTACCATATATACCATGAGGGTATCGTTAAAATTCGATATGGGAACGCCATCCTCACTGTTCCGGTAAGTGATAACATAGCCCTGCTCCTCCAGTGAGGCAACCTGGCTGTTAAAATCCCGGTAATACTCGCTTAACACGGTCCGGGGATTGTCATACCCGGTGTCCGGCAGCGGAAAAAAGATAGCAATCGGTGAATTATAAATTGCCGCCAGTATGGCAGCCACAATAATTCCCACAACGGCAGCCACAAAAGACACGGCAAGAAGTAATGGTGTAAGTGCCGCCGCTGCCTGTTTTGCAAGCAGCAGGACAGCTGCCTTTGCCGCTGACTTTGTACAAGTTATCAAATCTTTCTGCTCCTGCCTCTCTGTCCGGAAGGCATCCAGAAATGTGTCAATCATACGTCCTTTGACAGCGCCATTGACCGAAGAACCTTTCCCAGTTTTCTTCTTTGCACTGTCTTTTTTTCCACTGTGCTTTCTCCCATTTCTGTCTTTTCCTTTACTGCCCCTTTCTCTGGCATGGTTGGAAAGCCCTGCCTCACTTCTGTCCGTGCGGACACGTTTTTTCTCCTCTTTCTTCTCATTTTTAGTTTTTTTTCTGCGGTACAGCTTTCCCGCCCCGGAAGTGATACCCATTGCCGGGGCTGCTGCTGTCGCCGCCAAATCAAGGCTTTCCTTTATCTCCTCGCCGCCTTCAACCTGTCCTGCCCCTGCCCTTGCCCCTGCTGCCGCCATAATTTTCAAACTCTGGTTACGGACTTTGACCGACCTCCCGGACTCCGTATATTTATCCCTAATGCCAATATGCGGCTTTCTTCCTTTTACGGCGGCAGAAGTGCTTTCCGCCTTTTTTCTGGTTACTGCCTTTTTACCTGTTTGCAGGTGCAGACGGGGCTTTCGCTTTGTGTGGATAACCATCAGTTTGTCATCCACTTTCCTGATTTTCAATCTTACCCAACCTCCTTTCCCCAACAGGGATATGCAGAAAGAACGCTATTTCTAGCGTCCTCTCCTGTCAAAACATCCTATTTTCTGTCTGCCATTTTCTCCAGCAAAACCTAACCATATATCATCCAGTCATTACCCGCTTTTTCCGTCTTCTGCGGCCCTGAAAAAAACTGCCCGCTTTCTGTCCTGCGGTGCTTTGGCTCATATATTTTCATTGGCGCATTATCCTCCCCAGATACATCCCTGTTGTCCGGCTGAAAGATATTTCCTGCCATTCCGATTTCCTCTGCTGCTAGTTGCAGCATATCCCATTCCAGCATAAAACCTCCTACCGGTTCTGTTTCCTGCTCTGGCATAAAGCCATCCATCGGCTCTGTTTCCGATTCCGGCATAGACAAAAAACCGGTGTTCCCATTATCCTGCAATGCCCCCTCCGCTATCTTCTCATGGAGGTTCGTGTTATACAGACGGTACAAATCCGTCTCCTTACTTATCCTGTTGTCAAAAGGAATGACAACACTGCCACACTTTAACAGTCCCGTTCCGCTTGATGAATTGCTGACAAAACGCAGCTGCGCATCCGACACGCCTATGGTCTCCGCCAGCTTTGCACTGTCCACATTGGACTGCTTTAACAGCACCACAAACTCACTGTTGGATAACAAAGTAGTGGCGATATAATTCTGTAACAAATCTGACACGTTCTGGCTGATTCCGGTACAGAGGCCGCCCTGCTTTCTGACCTTTTTCCACAACTGCTGTAAATACTTTGCACTGTACTCACTGCCAAGCAGCACATGGCATTCGTCAATATACAGCCACGTTGCCCTGCCCCGCTTTGCGTTGTCCAAAATCCTCTGCTGAATCGCCTCCATCATCACAAGCATTGCCACCGGCGCAAGCTGGCTCCCCAAATCCTGTATGCCGTACACCGTAAAACGGCTGTCCACATCCACGTTCGTGTGGTGGTTGAAGATGTTAAGGGAACCCTCCACGAATAATTCAAGGGAAAGTGCCAGCTCCTGCGCCTCCATTTCTTCCTGTGCCTTGAGAATCCGATAAAAATCTGACATGACCGGAACCCTCTGCTGTTTCCATGCCGCCATATAAAGGCTGCGGACACAGCGGTCAATGATGGAATGGTGTTTCTGGTTCAGGACGTTGCCTAACAGCTGGTCGCAGAGGGAAAGCATAAATTCCGACTTGTCAGCAATGGCCTCCCGCAGCCCTTTCTCATTGGTGTGTGCCATATCTGTCTCCAGCGGGTTGACAAAGTTTTTCGTATATGCTGACAGGTTCACAACCGCACCGCCGTAAGTCGCCGCAATGTCAAAATATTCATTCATCGGATCTATGACTATCACGTCATCATCCGTATTTAAGAACACGCTGCCCATCTCCTGCTTTGCAAAAAAGGACTTGCCGGAGCCCGGCACGCCGAAAATGAACCCATTGCCATTTATCAGCGTCTTCCGGTTCCCCACGTTGATGTTTTTGCTAATCTGGTTAATGCCGTAATAGTTGCCCCCGGCATCGTTTAATTCCTGCACATTGAAAGGCAACAATGCCGCAAGGGACTGCGTCAGCATGGTGCGCATGGTCTCCACCTGCCTTACCCCGATAGGAAGTGCAGTATTTAACGCCTCCCTCTGTTTCAGGTAGTGGGTGTCGATGATAACCGAATGGCGTTTCCCAATGGTCTCCACCGTCTCCGTCACGCTCTCCAGTTCCTCCCTGCTCTCTGCCACAAGAATAATGCTGACCGCCGCATAAAATAAACACTGGTCGTTTTCCCTCACGTCATCCATGATTTCCTCAATGTCTTTTTTCTCCATGCGCTTTGCATAGGAAATTTCCGAGGAAAAGTCATTGTTTTTGTTCCTTACCCGCTGCTGCCTGATAATGTCGCTCTCAATGCCGAGATATTTTTTCTGCAGTATCTTTGTCGTCAAATCTTTCGGCACCGGCACAACGTCAATGCTCACAATGGAATGGACAGGCAGTGACGTAATTTCATTAAGGAAACGGTCGGATAAGCTGCTGGGATATTTTTTAATGAACAGCGCCCTTACAAACTTACCCTCGTCTTCGATATGCTCCGGGAAGTATTTCAGCATCCCATTGCACAAATCATTGCGGAAATCCAAGCCAACCTTTTTTGCCCGCCGGATGTCAAAGTCAAAACCGTCCTCCCTGCCGAGGTGGTAAAAATCATGCAGCACCTTTAACCTCTCATTTCCAGAAAGCGGCTCTATCTCTGCCCCAAGTTCCCCAAAAGCCTTGTGCAGTACAGCCTCCAGCGTGGCAAACTGCGCCTTTGCCTCCTCAAAATTCTTCCTCTCAACCGTAAGCGTCAGATACCGTTCCTGCTCTATCCCCTGCCTGCCCTCACGGATTTTGCCCTCTATGATGTCATTGTAGATTTTACGGAACCGGTCAAACCCGTCCTGGCGGTATGGCAGCAGCACCATCTCCCGCAAATTGGCCATGTCCTTATTCCTGTTGTTTATGGTAACCTTAAAATTACAGTCCAGTGAGTTGAGGAATTTGCAGTACCTCTCAAAAATGCTTTCCTGCTCCCCCTCATTGGCAGTCGTGTAATTAATGTCCATAAAACGGTAACTCTTTGAATAACGGTTTTTTGCAACCTCAAAAATGCCGTTCTCAGCCACCGACAGTATCTCTATTGTCTCCTGTATGGATTTCGGCGTCTTATAAAGGGGCACATCTGCCTTTTTAAGCTCTTTGAATCCATCTGAAAAAATTCCCATGTCTGCCTCCATTCCCGTGCAATAGGGAAAGCGGCAAACTCCCTGCCGGCTCCCCATCTGCACTGTTTTCCTTTCTACTGTTTCTTCTCCGGACAGAAAGACCTGCACCTGCCCATCTCAATATCCGCAATACACTTCAGTATCGGATAGGCCTGCTGCGGCACCACCGCATTCCCAAGCGAAAACATACGGCTGCCCCACAGCGGGTAAGGTCTCGTAATGCGGCTTACACCCTCCGGCTCTTTTTCCCACATCCTATGTCCGTCCATCCAACCGGGAAGCCCATCAGCCATTCCACCCACTCTGGGTTGAGTTTGTGCTGTTTCATGGAAAGTTCCGTGACTTCCGTAAAAAGCTCCCTCTGCTCCTCCGTCTCCGGTTCGTGGAACCCGGTCCCCGTCTGCTCCATTACCTCCGGGGTACAGAATACCCGCATCTGCAGGTTGGGGTTCCAGAGCGTCCCCGTCGAGTTGAGTTTCTTTAATGTTCCCGTTTTCTTCATCCTGCCAATGAGGGCAGTGGAAACATCCATCTTCCCAATGGCCGCCACCGGCGTCGGCCAGGTGTCCGGCAATGAATACCCGTTTCCTCTCATGCCACGCGCCGACGGCGAGAGCAGGTAGTACGAAAGCCCGGACTTCATAGCCTGCTCCTTCCAAATCAGAAACCGTCTGTTCGAGCCCCATATTGAGGAACCCAGCAACATTTTCTCCAAGCACCCAAGCGGGGGAGAGCTCTTTGATGACTCTAAGCATTTCCGGCCAGAGGTAACGGTCATCCTCAAAGCCTCTGCGTCTCCCGGCAAAGGAAAACGGCTGGCAGGGGAATCCCCCTGAGATGAGTGTGACACTTCGTTCGTTTGTCCTCGCATAAAACTCCTCCTTATTCAAATCCTTGATGTCCTTAAATCTAGGCACATCTTTCCAGTGTTTTTCCAATATCCCATTCTGAAAATCAGCCCATTCGCACTGTGCAACAGTGGTAAACCCCGCCGCCTCCGCCGCAAGGTCAAGCCCGCCAATGCCGGTAAACAGGCTGACGTGTGTTAAATCCTGCATATATTTCTTTTCCCTTTCCATACAAAAAGGGCATCTCCCATACAGCGGAAAATGCCCTGATTGTTACTTATTCTTTTTACTGTCTGTACTTATACCAGACTGCCAATACTACAAATAAAACAAAAAATAATACCATTGCAAAAAACATACGGAACATCTTTTTCCGGACTGCTGCAAAGCCGCTTCCACCATTATCCCCTTTCTTTCCTGTACTGCTTTTCTTTCCTGCCTTATTCTTTGTTTCTTCCTCCAGCCGCAACTTCCGTACTGCCTGCTCCCCCTCCGTAGATACATAGGTGTAGGTGCGGTTTGCAAAGGCAAAGTGCAGCTTTAATTTCATCATTTCCATAAACGTCATCCCATGATAAGAATAAAAGCCCGTCATGGCGATTGGTGCAACCACCGGGATTGCTATATAGGCGCTGACCGTCAGCCCCACATATTGGTACAAAAGCAGCACAATCCCGCCTCCCACAGCTACAGATAAGACAGAGTACACAAGCTGTCTTGCAGTCAGTCCTAGCACCACGGACTCCTTGTAGTTGTCAATATTTTTATTAATCTCTATTACCACTGTTTTCTTCTCCTTTCCTGACGGCTTTTTACCTTGACTTCCCCGGTTCCTGCCGCACAGGCTCCTGTTCCCTCTCTGCGTCCCCAAACTCCCATTCATCTTTGGATGTGATATTGACATATTCGCCAATGATATGGAGCGCCTCATGATAACTGCCAGAAGAACAAACACGTTCTCTCAGTTCCTCTGCCTGCTCTTTCAGTCCATGCTCCCTTAACGTACTGGCAGCAACCCCTGCCAGGTTAAAGATGTTGCTGTCCTCCCCAATCAGGGCACAGTCCGGCTTTTCCACAGGCCTGTCCGCAAAGCCGCCCAGACGGTTCGGCACATAGTCGGACAGCCATGTGCCGCCAAAGTTCTCATACGTCTGTAACCGCCATATGGCGAATTTCCCCATATCCAGCTTTACATCCTCAAAAGGATATAAAATACAAGGCAGCCCATCATGTTCAAATGTCGACACTTCCTGAAATTCTGTCCCATCCAGTAAAATTCCTTCTTCCGTAAGCATCTGGTTGATTCCATCCACCCACTCTTTAAGTTCCCCGCCGCAGCCTTGCAAAATAAGCCCCTCCTTATCCTCCATGCTGCGCAAATCTTCCGATGAAATTGTATTGATTTTCAAAATTTATTCTCCTTTCCTGCAAATACCATTACTTACCTTGCTTTTCCCGGCTGTTCCTTTCCCATGCCTTTTTCCTGCACCGGTTCATAGGAATTTCCGTTCTGTTCCATTTTCTCAGCAAACTCACAGATATGGAAAATCCAGCCGGAAACTTCCGTATGGTATCCATCCACAAACCGGCAAATTTTTTCCCTCTGCTCTCCATCCGGTTCCGTTATGATTATCCTCCCTCCATCCGGTACACGGAACAGCTCCTGATAATGCGGATCGACAAAACGGATGCCCGGGCGTGCATTTGCCATATGCCTGTCCAGAAACTCTGAAACATAGCAGTAACAGAAAAAGGTATCTTTTTCCGGCCTCAGATTGCAGCGTATCAGAAAGGCGTGTTCCCCCTTGTCCACACGGAAACCGGCTACCGTCATGTCCCCTGCCCCGAAAATGCTTTCCGGGTGTTCACGCACATAGTCCCTCATGGAAGTGCGGCTCTGCAAAAGCCCATGCTCCCCTGAACGTAGGCCGCCAACCACTCCGTCCAGTTCTGTCTTAAACGCATCTGTTTTGTATTTCTCCCACCGGTCCGTCCATGCGGTGTAAAAATCTTTCCTGCTGCTGTCAAGCTCCCCATACATGAAACCGATAGTTCCCGTCTGCCCTTCAAGCTGCATACCCTGTGTAAAGGTATATTTCCTTTCTTCCTCTGTAAGCGGCCTTATTTTTAATTCGTTCATCTTATCCCCTTTCTTAAAGCCCCAATACCTTACCGGTAAGGCTCTGGGCTCCTTTCACACTTCCTACCGTAAGTGCAATCGTAAACGTCATCTCACACAGATAAATCAGGGTTTTTGCCCAATCCGAATAATCCCCCGTAAAAGATGGCAGCCCCGCATTGATAAAGGCATTGCAGACGATAATTGCCAGTGCCATTGTAACTGCCTCAAATGCCACTGACAGGAAATATTTGCTGTAAGTGACCGCCGTGTGTGCCACCATCCGGTTCCCGCTCATGGTAGCGTAAGCTATCGAACCAATCGGCACAATAACCAGCAGTTTCAGGAAACGGAAATACACCGTATAGAGCAGGAAAAAACCACAGATTATCACAATCAGCGACAGCAGCGCCGCCAGTATCAGCATAATCAGGCTTTCCCCAAACCCTAAATTTTCAATAACCTGCGCCTGCTCCTCTGCGATTTTCAGCTCCGTGGCATTGCCCGCACTGAGCAGCCCCACCAGACTGCCGATGGAAGTAAATGCGGCTTTCATAATCGTTACGTTGTTTGCCACCATATACTCCGCCAGCCCAAGCCGGATTAGCATACGCAGGATTGCCTCAAACCTCATTTCCTCCCTGATGTCAATACTCTCCGAACAGAACCCTATCACGAAGAACAGTACCACAAGGGAAGAACCGACAGCCACAAATATAGGCTCAATGCCGGCTATGACATTCCACGGCCCCCCTCCCTTAAACGCATCGGGCGACTGCCCCAACAGGTCAAAGATAAGGGAAATCTGGTTATTCCAAAACCCAAACACTGCCTCCAAAAGTGCCAGTATCTTGTCGCCCAGCTTAAAAATGTCCATTTCAAGTCACCTCGTTTCCACCTTTCCTAAAAGCCCAGGAATGTCAGCACTGAGGAAATCCCCGCCATCATTGCGCCTGCCACAATCCCTTTCAGTGCAGAGTTCATGGTGGAAGAATCCTGCTGTTGGTATGCCTGTGCAAATTCCATCACATTTTTTGCAAGGATAATGACGCCCACCGCCCCAATCACTGCAATCACTAACGTCTTTAAATTGTCAAGCGGCTTTGTAACGGCACTGGTATCGCCTCCTGCCGCAAAAACCGTTGCTGTCATCTGCGACACGGCATATGCCGCACCAGCAAAAGACGGAACCAGAACCCTTTTGCAGAAACCGCCAATGTTGTTTTGTTTCTTCTTACTTGTGTTGTTTCTCATCTTTGCTCTCTCCTTTTCATAAAAATACGGAGATAAAAATATGGACAGACTTCTTCCATCCACGGCTTTTATCTCCGTCTGATGAAACAAGTCCATCCATATCTGTTCTTATATTTCATCGGGAATCCTCCCGTTATTAAAGGAAACCGGGCTTTCCCCAGTGCGTTACTGCAGCAGTCACCCCCTTTCCAATGTCACAAAAAAAGACACCAACCAAAATGAAATGGCTGATGTCAAATTTCATAACCTATTATTTTATCTGTATCAGTTTACTTTTTTCTTTTGAATTTTTCCCAATGAAAAAATCATCTCTCCACAACAACTGTGAGCATCACTAAATCCTCGTCTCCTGTATTGATAATACTGTGTTCAGAACCCTTTTTGCACACATGGCAGTTTCCCATTGCAAGCAGCTCCTCCTCCCCATCACAGACTGCTTTCCCGATGCCTGAAATAATATAATTGATGTCATCACTTGTAGGATGCCTGTGCAACCCAATAGAACCGCCTGCATGGATTTTACATGGTATAATTTTTCCATTGCCATCCATAAACATCTTTGCAGACATTTCTCCGGTCCCGCCATTCATTCCAGGCATTTTTTTCTCCTGCTGTTTATTAAAATCTATCAGCATATTTTTCCCTCCTCTGTACTTTTCTTGAATAAATATCCCTTACCGCAATAACAATGCCAGTTTTTCGCCACAGAAAACTCCCAAGATACAGCATACCACACTTAAAGCAGCATATAAGGTTCCCTGCATATAAAGTCTATCTTCAAATAACCTATATGCCTCCAATGAAAACGTGGAAAATGTAGTAAATCCACCGCAAATTCCGGTTTTCCAGAACAGAACACTGTTTTGTGATATATCTTCCCGTGTGCTGACAATCCCAACCACAAACCCAATTAAAACCGCCCCTATTATATTTGTAACCAGTGTAAGAACCGGAAATGTGGTTTTTGAGGGAATTAAACTTATCGCGTATCTTCCCATTGCGCCAACTGCACCGCCTAATGCAACCCATAAGAAATTCATTCTTTTTCCTCTTTCTACATTCACAATCGCAAAATCCCATATTTTCTACATAAATACAGTTCATATTTTATCTGCCATTTTTCAGCTTTGACTTTATTTTAACACGCACACGAACTCATACACAACCACCAATCAAATTTATTCATATTTCCTGCGTATCTCCATCATCTTCACCACCGAAGTTTCCGGGTAGAAATAAGACAGTATCACATCCTTTGGCACACGGACAGCCATTGCCCGCTTTACTTCCTCTTTCTGCTCCACGGTAAATTTCCAGTGGAACATACGGTAAGAAATGGAATCCGCTGCTCCTGTATCCCCTGCTGCAAAGGATTCCGGTATTGCCGCATCCTCCGCTGACAAATCCGGTGTATCTTCTTCCACGTCAAAGGCATATTCCAGCTGCATATCTTCATTAAGGCTCTCCCGCTGCTCCTGCCCTTCCAAATCTGTAAACCGTTTTTCCATTTCCACCTGCCCAAGCAGCATAAATTCTTCATAAGGGATTGTGTCAATATAAACCGGCTCCCCTTTTTCTTTCAGCCCCTCATAGTAAGCAAGGGATTTCTGGTTCAGAATGGTAAATCCCGGTTCCGCACTCTCCCCCTCTGCCGCTGGCTCATGCTCATAAGGCTCCCCCTCCCCGTCTGCGGTCTGGGCAAATACCGGGTGCCCGAACGGGTTATATTTATTATCCAGTATCGGATCGAACCCACGGATAAAGATAAGGCATTTTTTATTGTCCATCTTCCTGACTTCATCGGGTGTCATAATCTCCCTGCCGAGGACGTCATAATTCCTTGAGGAACTCCCCTGCCTTCCCCTTGTCTCACCGCTTGATTTTTTGTCAATGGTCGCTTTGCCAAGCAGCTTTGAGATGTACTCATGGGTGCTCTGCTCGTTGCCGCCGAGATAAACCAGACTGTCACAATTCCCCGGTATCGTCTCCCATGTGTCTTTGAACAATGCCTTAATCTGTGCAAGGTTCTGGATGATAATCACACTGGAAATCTCCCTGCTGCGCATGGTGGATAACAGCGAGCAGTAATCATCCGGCAGAGCCACGTTGCTGAACTCATCCAGCATAAAGGTAACATGCACCGGCAGCCTGCCCTCGCAGTTAAAATCCGCCTGATAATACAGTTCCTGAAATATCTGTGTGTAGAGCATTCCAATGATATAGTTATAGGACTTATCCGAATCCGGTATCACACAGAATAATGCCGTTTTCGTCTTTCCATCCCCATTGACGCCAATCCCCAGCTCCGCAAGGTTCAGCTCGTCCCTTGAAAGCATACGCAACACCTGTTTATTCTCCAGCGTGGCAAGCCTTGAGTTGGCGCTGATAATAATGGAACGGACGGTATCGCCCGCACCGCGCATACACTTGTTGTACTGTTTGACAGCAGGATGGTTTTCTTTCAATGGGCTTGTTGCCTCCAGGAACTTCATTCTGGTGTCCAGCATGGAAGGCTTACCCTTTTCCGTGACTTCCGCCTCCTCCATGAGTTTCAGCACCGAGGCAAAATTCCGTTTTGGCGGCTTTTCCTCCAGCCACACATAATAGAAAAGCGCCTGCAAAAATAATCCCTCTGCTTTCTCCCAAAACGGATCTGAGGGACTCGCGCCTTTCGGGGTTGTATTGCTCATGATATTCGTTATCAGCTTTACCACATCCGTTTCCTCCCGGATATAGGCAAAGGGATTGTAACAGTCCGATTTTGCCATCTCCAAAAGATTGATGACCTTCACGTTGTAACCATTATTCTTCAGCATTTCACCCTCGCTGCGGAGCAGCTCCCCTTTCGGATCCGTTGCGATAAAAGAGGTATTTAACTGCATAAGGTTTGGCTTTACCTCATAGAATGTCTTTCCTGCACCGGAACCGCCGATAATAAGGACATTGTTATTAAGTTTGGTATGCCTTGTGTCAAGGCTCATGCGGACATTCTGGCTCAGTATGCGGTTCCTGCCCTCATCCTTATCCGCTAAAACACGGTTGACCTGCTTTGTATCCGCCAGTCTGGAAGTGCCGTATTCTTTCCCCGGCATGAAATTCCTCTGGCTTGTATAATACATGACGATGATAACGGCATACGCCAGCAGGGCATAGCTGGTCATGCGGAAAGTAAACTCATTATAATAATCATGCAGGGGATAGGAGCATACAATGGTAAACCGTTCCAAGAACTCATGAAACTCTATCCCATCCCTCCATGCACCCGCCACCAGATAGCCAAGAAAGGCAGAGGCAAAGGCACCAAGCACAATCATAATGATATTTGGTCTCTTTTTTGTTGTCTGCATCTTTACCTCCTCCTTGTCCTCTCCACGGTTTTTGCCGGCTGTGCTTTTGCTGCCTTATACCGCTGCCTTACTGCCGCCTCCACCCGGTCATAATGCCCGCTGTAAAGTTCCTCACCTTTGATGGTGCGGAGTACCCGGTTATCCACAGAGTAAATCTTGTATTCCTTGTTCTTATCCAGATAGGTAAGCAGCGTCTTCCCATTGTGGATTTCCATAATGTCTGCCTTGTCTATCCAGACATACCCCTCATTCTGCCCATACATCCCCGGCACCCTTGTCTTTACGGCATGCTCATTTTCCTGTGCAATCAGCTTTTTCGAGATGGTAATGTCCAACAGCGACGTGTTCTTCGAGGCGGTTATCTGCCTCATGCGGTTATTCAGTTCCTGATACCGCCTAATCCGTCTGTCAAATGCCTCCCATTCCATCATGACACGGTAATTGCCTGCATTGTCGGCTCTGTCAAGGACACCGATTTTGGCAAGCTGCCCGATTGCCCTTTCTGCCTCGTCTGCCCCCACCTGCAGGTCTGCCTTTACCGCCTCCACGCTGACCGATTTTTTCTCCACCGCATAACGGCCTACTTTCTGTATCAGCCCGTCAATGGCATTATCCGCCCGGACTGCCTCATCCGCATGGAGTTTCCGTGGGGACTTCCCGTTTTTTCCCCTTTTTTCGTTTTCCAGATACTGTAATAACTGTTCCAGCTTTTCCTCATTGCCGTTTTTTAAGTATTCATCCATGTTGAATACCCTGCCGTCCTGTAACTTCTGTGACATCATCCGTATCCTCGGCGCCGCCTCGGAATGGAACATCACTTCCGTAAGCCCGTCATTCCTGTCTGCATCCGGCATTTCTGAATACAGAATCCCATATTTCTTTGCCAGTTTCCGGAACTTCTTCAAATCCTCATCCGCAAAGGAAAGCACCTGTATGTCGCCGCCTTTTGCCAGCAGCCCTTTCAGGTTCGTCCTGCCCATTTCTTTCTCATGCTCCAGCATTGCCACAATCAAATCCAGCGCTTTCTGCATGGAGCGGACCCCGGCGCTCCCCATCTTCATGGCTATTTCTATCCCGTCATAAGTGACACGGATAATCTGTACTGCATCTGCTATCTCTGACATATTTGCCTCCTTACTGGTACGCTTTTTCCGCCACTACAATCTCAACCGCCTGTGCCATTTCCTCCGCACTGAAACCGCTGTCAATCAGGTCACCCACTTCCTGCTCTGTAAGGCCTGCCTGTATTGCCATCCTGACCTGTTCCATCTGTGCAGGGTTCAGCCCTTTTCCGGTAAGCTGCTTTATCAGCCCGGAACCCTGCCTGCCCTTTCCGAAAATCTTTTCCGCAAACGCCCGGATTCCCTCCGGCTTTCTGCGTGACGTCCTCTCCACCGGGACAAGGCGTGTCTCCCCATTCCTGCCCTTTATGGCAGCAACAAAATCATGATTTCCCATATCCCTGCTGCTTTTAGCTGCCTGTGCCATTTCTTTATCCTCTTTCCCTTTCAGGCTCTGTTCCAGCCCATCCTTTTCTTTCTGGACTTCCTCAAGGTCTGCAATCAGCTGCTCTTTTTCCTCAAGAAGTATCTGGTTCTGCCGGTAAATGCGGTCCCGCTCCTCTAAAATGGAACGCTTTTCACTGTCATAGCCTGCTTTCTCCTGTTCCAGTTCCCTGACCTGCTTTTCCAGGCTTTCTACCTTTGTGCGGAGCTTTGCATTTTCTGACGCCTGCTTATTATTGATTTCCTGCTGCTCCTCCAGCTCCTTTTCCCTCTGGCGGAGTTCTTCTGCCATAGAAACAGCCTGCTCCTGCGGAATTTCTGTTTCCGGGCTTTCTTTTCCCTGTGCCGTCCCTGTCTCACGGTTTGCCTGGTATACCAGTTTCAACGCCTGCTCCATGTCATAGGCAGTCAGCCCTTTGGAACCCACGTCTGCCAGCTGTGCCACCGCCACGCCTTTATCATAATAATTTGCCAGCAGCTGCATCTGGTAAGGGTTAAATCCTCCCTCTGCCAGCAGCTGCAGCAGTTCCCCATCACTGTTTGCCCGCATGATGG
The DNA here is from genome assembly GCA_950097145.1 of uncultured Lachnospiraceae bacterium. Lineage (GTDB taxonomy): Bacteria > Bacillota > Clostridia > Lachnospirales > Lachnospiraceae > Petralouisia. The sequence continues at coordinate 64,236 of CATNCF010000006.1, read as the reverse complement.
AGGAAAACTTCCTGCAGCGGTCCATCTGCCATCCTGCCTCTGCATACATGGCAACCAGCTCCTTTGGATAGCCAAGCTCCAAATCCTCTTTTGCAAGTTTGAGCACGTCATCCCTGCAGCCCCTGTCCTTAAGCTCCACAATGACGGATGCAACCTGCACGTTCTCTGGTCTCTTTGTTTCCATATCCTGCCTCTCTTTCCTGTTTTTATAGTCACACTAATATTCATTTGGAGATTCTTCTATGGAATCTTCCCTGCCGCATGGATAAGTTTTCTGATTTCTGCCATCGCCATTGCCTCCATACATATATTTTCTAATCCCATTTCTCCATACATAAAAGTCGATTGCTCCGTGCTCCGCACTCTTGCAATCGCCACCTACATTCGCAATCCGGGCTGTCGCCCTACTTGCTCATTTTGGTGGTGCGCCAAATGTATGGGAAAACCACCATGCAAGCATGGGTTTTCCCATACACCCGGCTTTACTTTTACATAAAAATAACAGCCTGCAGTAAGTCATTCCCTGCTCCGGCTGTCCCCGCTTAAATCCTGTTTTGTTTTTACCGTCTGCCTGTCCCTTGCCCATTCCAGACTGTCGGTAAATTCCTCTATCATTTCCCCTGACATTTTTAACCTCCGGCTGATTTCCCTCTGCCTCTGGTAAATGCCGCTGCCCCTGTCCTTATATCTATTGCGGAGGATTTCTGTTTCTTCCAGTGAATATCCCTGGCTCTGCAGCTGTCCCTCCAATGCCTGATACCGCAGGTGCTCCTTTGCAAAAAAATCATCCCCTGCCTGATAGCTTTCTTCCGCCGGGGCTAATTCCGCCATCTTATCTGCTACAGAAAACAACGGCTCCATCTGCTTTTTCTCCCTGTACAGCCTGCGCCTCTCTTTTTTGCACTCTGCCGCTTTTTCCTCAAGGTTCTCTCTGGCTGCAATTAACTCCGCAAGGGAATGGATTCCATTCTTTACAAGGAACAGGTATTTCTCATGGACTTCCTGCATTTTACGGATTTCCTCCCGGTATTCCCATGCCTTGCTGTAAGGCAGCCGTTCCAGATGGCGCAGGCGGCATACCCTTGCATAATAGGTTTTCTGTATGCCTGTCAGTTTTGTCCTGCGCAAAAATTCATCCTCCGGGGGGGCTATGGCATGGGATTCTTCCCCACACCCCCTTTTTGCATAGGTCTCAAAGCTTTCCTGCCGGATTCTCTCCCATATCCTGTCCTCCGTATAATTTTCTCCCATAGATTTGCACCGGCAGAACCGCTGCATCCCCTTAGGCCGGACCGCCAGATATTTATTCTGCCTGACGTCATAGCCCTTTTCCGCCATAAAGCCAAGAAACTCCTCAAAGGATTCCGCCTGCATGACGCAGGCATCCACATCCCTCCGTATCATTTCCCGCCAGATGAATTTTCCATCCCGGAACTCATTCCAGTCCTTATACCTCTGATTGCGTTTCCTGCCATATTCCTCTATCTCTATGGTCGAAAGCCCATATTCCTCACAAAGCCGGTTTGTGATGGGCTGTATCTTTTTTGCCCAGTCTCCTTTTTCATAGCGGTATTTCCTGCCGTCCAGGTAATTCACGCTGTTGAATATGATATGCCCGTGGACATGGGCGGTATTGTCATGGACGGCGAGAACCGCCTCGTACTCCTGCCCCAGATATTCCTCCACAAATCGCCGGATAATCTCAAAAGCAGTGTCCGGACTGACCTCACCCGCCTCAAAGGAAATGATGAGGTGGTAGCCCTGCCTCTTGCCCGTCTTCCCATACTTCTGTTTTGTCTCCGCCATCTGCTCATAGGCTTTCCCTGGCAGGCAGTTGACTCCCGTCACCAGCCTGCCGCCCTGCGTTTTCCCCCTGTCAAGGATGTAGGAAACCGCCTGCTCCAGATGTTTCCCCGCAAACTTCACGCCGCTGTCATTGATGGTTAAAATCTTAGTGATAGCCAAGAGCCGCCACCACGCTTTCCATCCCCTCATTCAGTTTCCGCATATAGGCAACCAGACGGATTTTATCTGACTCCCGGTACAACCCTGAATTATTGTTGTGGACAATCTCATTGATGTTGACGCCAATCCGGTTCACTTCATTAATAAGGGCTTTCAGCCCCTGCCTCACTTCTGGATAGTCGTTTGGCTCCTGCGTTATCAGCAGGCGGAAATACTCAGATTCCTTCATCCCCGCATCTTTCGCCTTATCCGCAAAAATCCCCGCATCATGGGCAGTCAGGCGGAAATGCTTTACAACTTCCTTTGCCATCTACCTTATCCTTTCCTGCTGCCCTGTTTCCTGCCTGTTTCCTTCTTCCATCCCTGCTGTTTTTTCTGTCTGCCCCGGGCTGCGCTGTCTGTATGCATCCAGTTTTTCCTGTACTCCCTCCGGCACACTTCCAAGTGCGGCAATAATCGCCTGCAATGCACATTCCACTGCAATCTGCTCATATTTCGTCTGGCTGTACAGGCCGTCCAGCACTTCTTCCTGCTGTTTCAGGACATCAAGTGCGTCGCTGAACCGGTCATAATCCTCCCGGCTGTCTGGGTTTTTCATACCCTCCTCCATCTCGTCTATCAGCTCCAGATTCCACTCACAGACATCGTGGATGGCATCATCTATGGAATAAGGCTGATATTCCGGGGATTCCTCTCCCATATCTTTTACCATCAGTTCCTGGCTGCATACAGCCAGCGCCATGTTATGCTCTTTCAGATAGTCCAGAATAATTTCTGCCTCACCCTGTTGCATGCTGACCTCTGATTCCGCCAGATAAAGCCACATCACCAGCTCACCGGGCGTGTTTACTTCCAGCACTTCCATTCCCATGCTCCCTTGCACCTCCTGTTTTCATTTCCTTACCTGTCTGTTTTTACCCGCTGCCGGTCCACTCCTGCCCTGAAAACTTTGGCCCGCTTTCACTCCCAAAGTTTTCGCCAGATACGCATTTTGTGTCACAAAATGCAAGCCGCCCGGAGGTTCGGCTTTCTGGTTAGGGACACGTCTCCCTAAAACCCTGATAATATACGGATAAACAGAAAATCTACACCATTCCTACACCATTTTCTTCATTTTCTACACCATTCCTACACCAAAAATCTGCAAAACTACACCATTCCTACACCATCAAAAAAAGGCTGTCCGAAAAGCCTACACCATTCCTACACCATTTTCTTCATTTTCTACACCATTCCTACACCAAAAATCTGCAAAACTACACCATTCCTACATCACTTTTTCCGTTTCCCGGATTTCTTCCTGTTCCTCTGATTTTTTCAGTCCCACATTCCACTGGTTAAAGTCCTTGTACGGTTCTGGAGGCAGAAAAATCTCAGCCGCATAACCCTTTTCCCTGTACTTCTGCCGCAGTGTTTCCGCCGCTTTCCTGCCCGGTCCATCATTGTCCAGGCATAATTTAATTTTTTCTACCTCCGGGTGCTGTGCAAGGAATGTTTCCAGCGGGGCATCCGCCAGCATCCCAAGCGCCACCATGCTTGCCCTGTACGCCGGGAACATCGTGATATGGCTCATCAGGTCGATTGCTGCCTCAAACACAATGACTTCCCTGCTGCCCTGGCAATGGAAATGGAAACCGTACCGTTTGTCGTTTCCCGCCACGTCACACTTAAATCCTTTCCCATCCCTGTCAAAGACGCCCCGCATACTAGCAAACTTTGGCACACCTTTCCCATCTGTTCCTACAAAGACAATGTTGTGGTAATTCTTCGCCTCATACAGAATCCCTTTCCTCACAAAAAAGTCAATGACCGGCCGTGCAATCCCGCGTTCATGCTCCAGATAACGGTACAGATAAGCGTTGCTGCCCGCAGGCTCCGGCAATATGAAAGGCTTTGGGCGTTCCTCTTTCCCTCTATCCGGGGCAATGTTCCGAATGCCCCTCTCGCTTTCCTCCCTCCGGTATCCCGCAAAATCCAGCAGCCAGAACACCGCCTCTTTCACATCCATGCCTGCAAACACCCGCAGGAAATCAATCTGGCTGCCGCCGTTCTCCCCCTTGTCATACCGCCTTGAAAACCTGCACCAGTGGCTCCTGTGATAAATGCGGATGGAATCCATCTCTTTCAGCGTATGGTACTGGCCAATCCTTTTTACGGTATATCCTAATCGTTCTGCCACCCTGCATAAGTCAACCTGTTTTGCAAGCGCCAGCTCTTCCTCTGTAAACCTCAACATCCTCATACTGCACCTATCTCTGCCCTCTGTCTTCCTGAATCAGCGGTTGCTCCGCCCCTTTCCCATCCAGCCTTTTTTCCGGTGATTCCACAGCCAGCACGATAGTCCTTGCATCTTTGTCATAACAGTAGACACTGTTTGATAAACGCTCCTCCAGTTCCACCATATCCATGTTTATGCCATGCACCAGTTCCGCAAGTTCAGACGGGTCTCCCTCCGCCATTCCTGCAGGAACAGCAATCACCTCATGGACAGACGATGGCAGGAGCAGAAGATTATCGCCTATCTGTTCAGCCAGCTGGTGCAGGTTCTCCTCAAACAGCATGGATACAGCCCCATTGATTCTGCTTTCATTAGTGATAACCCATCTGCCCTCTGCGTGGCTGCTTTCCTGCATGAACATGCTTTTCATTTCATCAGGCAGCAGTTCAAGCATAAGCTCCCGCATGGGCATAATACTGACCGGGCTGATTCTCCTGGTATTTTCAGAGGCATGCCGGAACAGTTCTTCCTCCGTCATGCCAGCCATTTCCGCAACTACATTTGTAACGGTTATGCTGCCTGACACGCCAGGCATGACCTCAACATCCCAACGGTAGATAACCGACAAATCATGGAATTCCCGGCTCGGAACCCCTGCCAGCAGCCCTCTGTTCTGCTCTGTATTCACAAGGCACATGACGACATTCTCTTTCAAATGCCTAATGTCAATATTGGGTACGCAGTTTTTTGCATTTTCCAATTCCACAGCATATCTTTCTGCCGAATCCCTGAGTGCAGCCTCCAGACTGCCACATTCCCGGTAATGCCCATATATGTCATCAATATAAATGGTTGGAGCCATCACCGTGCCTTTCCCCTTATACACCGTCAGGGCATCTCGTGTCTGGTTCACTTTCTGTACCGGCCTTATATCTACAGCCGCATCCCTATATTCGGGCGGCATATAACTTAAAAACTTCCCTTTTACAATGCTTTTGAATACTTCATAATCCATCATAACAATCATTCTCCTTGCTTAAAAAAGGAGAGAAACCGGATCGGCCCCTCTCCCAAAATCATACTGATAGTCTGCTATCTTCTTTTCTTCCTGTGTTTCCTTTCATACAGCACGCCGCCGGCAATGCACATGCCGCCCAATGCGGCAAACATCCACGGATGGTAGTTCCCGCCTGTCTGCGGCAGCCCCGGCCTGTCCGGCTTATTCTTCAATTTCAGCATATAAACCACTGTCTCCGTCACACTGTCGTCATACTGCAGCCGCACCTCATGCGGGGTACTGTCAAGGACATACCCCTCCGCAGCCTTTGTCTCCACGATATAATACGGAATGTCCTCACCAAAGCTGCCATCCTTATGATAGGTGCAGATGTCCAAAAGCCCCGTCTCTGCACAGCCTGTCTTGTCCGTCACCAGCGTGTCCAGTTTCCTCCCCTCCTTGCTGCGGAGCTCAAACATGACGCCCTCCAACGGCTTTCCCGACTGGCTACAGGTTTTGCAGACAATGATTTTTCCCTTTACCCTTTCATCGGACATGAAGACTTTCTGAATCTTCCCTGTCTCCCCCACAGTAAAATCTACTTCATTGGCAATCAGATAGCCGTACGGCGCCGCTGTCTCACGCAGGGTATACCTTCCCGCCGGGATTGCCTCTAAACGGTACGGCTTTCTATCCGTTTTCCATGAGGCGTACACATCCCCATTGGAATCAATGACCTCCAGCGTTGCCCCCGGAAGCTCTTTCCCTGTCGTAATGTCCGTTTTGGACACCTCCACAATTATCGGCGTGTCTTTCACTTCCAACTGTTTTGCCACGGCCGGTGTGGCAGCCATCTCCTGTGTGTAGGAAAAATCCACGTCATATGCCGTTTCATCCAGCAGATACCCCGCCGGGGATTCCACTTCTTTCACATAGTACAGCCCCAGCGGCAGGTCAGCCTCAAATTCTGCCTTCCCATTTTCATCCGTCACAGCCGTATCCACCAAATCATCCGCTTTTACAAGCACTTCCCCGGATACGCTCACAATCTCCTCTTTCGCATAAATGCCATAAACAGCGCCGGCTACCGGGCAGGCGGTTACGCCGTCCGTTTTCATCAGCGACAGCTCTGGCCTTACCCTCGCATTGACAAACCCTGCCTCCCCGAAAACTACTTCCGTATGCTCGTCTGCATAGGAAAGTGAAACCTCCTTTGGCTCCCCACAGATGGCAAACCCTGACGGCGGCTGTACCTCTGCCACCTGATATTTCCCAAGCGGAAGGCTGTCAAGGAAAGCCTCCCCCTTTTCATCCGTGGTAAGCGTCGCTACAACTGCCCCCTTGCCTGCCGGAATGCCGTTTACCATTTCCAATATGCGTTTCCCATCTTCATCCGTCTGGCGGTCCGGGGTATAAATATCCTCCGCTGCAATAACATGAAATACTGCGCCGGCAAGCGGCTGTTCCTCGTAATTGAAATCCACGCTCCTGTTTTTGCCTGTAACTGCACTGAGGATACGGTCAATAATGGTATCGTATGCCACGGAGACCGGCACTTCCCCTGACTTTTCAATGGAAATGCTGCCCTTGACGGGCTGGTTTTCAATAACTACCTCAATGACCGGATCGCCGTCCATATCCTCCACGACTTTCAATGCCCCATCCGTAGTGACTTCCAGAGGGAAACCCTCATCTGCAATGACATATCCCTCCGGTGCCGTAATTTCTTCCACCACATAATTCCCATAGCCCAGCTGCAGAGGCGTGGTTACGGTTCCCGTCTCATCCGTGGCAAACTCACTGATTTTCTTATCCCCCAATTTCTGCTCCACATACTCCCCGGTATCCATATTTTTAATCTTAAAGGTCACGCCGGGAATCAGCACCGTGTTCCCATTTTCCGCATCCTTTTTCACAATGCGGATATAGGCTTTGAAAGGCGCGTCATTGAACACCCTCCAATGCTGCGGCTCCCTGGAATCCTCCGTAACCGTCACAGTGAAATCCTTTGTTTTATATAAATCCCCCGGCGTCTTTGTTTCTTTTACCAGATACGTCCCATAAGGCAGCTCTTTGGAAAGCGCGCATCCCTTTTCGTCCGTCACAAGCACGTCATGGGTTTTTGCATTGTCCCACCCGTTCTTGTCAATATCCGACTGCAGTTTTACGGTAAATTCTGCGCCTTTTACATAATCCGTCTCCGTGCTTGCGCCATCAGTGGACACCTTGATAATTTCAAATGCCTGTTTCTTTGCCGTTTCAATTACGGCTGTATTGAGGGAAATATCCTGATGGATTTCCTGCGCCCCGCGGAAATTGACCGGGTAAATGGTCCCGTCAAGCAGGTACCCCTCGCTCGGCTCTATCTCGCGGATATAATAGCTGCCGAAGTACAGGTTGCCGAAGTTAAATTCCGCCTGCTCCCCTGTCTTTACCGTTGCAAGCAGCGCGCCTTTCTCCGCCGGGATGCCTGTTGACGCAAAATCCGCCCCCTGTGTGCTGGTAATGTCGTCATCCCCCGCATAGGTTACAGTCCCCCTGCCGTCCGGGTAAGTGATGGTCTCCGCCGCATACAACCCATAGGTTGCCCCTGACAGTTCTGCATCCCCCTGGGGTTCCTCCCCGGTCTCCCTGTCCTCCTTTTTTGCTGACACGTCACATCGGATTGGCGTGTTTTCCGCACGGAAATCAGAAATCTCCCCATAGTCCGGCCTCACTTCCCACACCTTTCCGTCATCCCGGTACCCATCCGGGATGACAATCTCTTTCACATAATATTTGTCCTGCTTTTTCACAAACTTTTGGGAGGCAGCCATGCCTAAGTCCTCATCATAATAGAACACCGGCACCTCCGCCTTGCCGTCCCCGCCCACGGAAACACGTTTCGTGCATCCGGCATCGGTGAACACGGCAAACCCGGCTCCTTTCACAACATTTTTCGATTCCGAATCCGTCTTTTTTACCATGACGCCCACCGTGTCAGGGTATTCCACAACCGGCATGGTCTTCCCTTTCTGGGTTACTTTCCCGTCGCTGTCATAAAGGGTAAAATACTCCAGCCCCACCGGGTAGACCGTTTCATCTTTCAAATATCCCGGAGCCGCCCTGACTTCCTTCAGGTAATAGGTGCCCTGTGTCAGCATCTCCTTCCCGGACAACGCCTGCCCCTTTGTATTTGTCCTTCCAAGTTTGCACAGCAGATCCGTACATTCCGCATCCTCATAGAGGTAATAAGCTGCCCCCGGCACCGGCCTGCCGGTATACACGTTTGTCTTATGAAGTTCAAAACTTCCCTCCTTAAATTTGGAAGTCACTTTCACGCTTGCAGTCACGGTCCCCGGCTCAAACTCCTCCAGAAAGGTAATCTTCTGCTGCGACACCACCGTCGGCGTCCATTTCCTCCCACCATGCTCCTTTGACTTTGCGGTCGCCGTCAGCTTGATGGTGCTGTCTGCCATGACAATCTTTTCCATCGCCTCCTCATTGCAGTACAGGTAAAAGTTGGAAGATGGCTGGCTCGCATCCGTCTGTGCCACACAGATGTCATACTTCTTCAAATCAGAATCGTCCTCAATCTCACTGGCGTCTGTTTTCAGCTCGCCTACGGTCAGGCCGTCCGGCTGCCCCATGATTTTATAGGAAACATTGGTAATGCTCCCCGTTTTGGTGCGGACAAACTTCTCCTTTGACCTGTACAAGCCGTCACCCATGTCCTGCCACTCCGTTTTCTTTGGGGAAATCGCATAAGCGATGGACTTTGTAGTCCCGGTTGCCTCGTCATACTCGTCCCGGTTATAATTTTCCGCATCCGACACAAGGGCTGCTATTTTATTATAGACGCCGCTGCCATCGTTGTAATAGCCCAGCTTTACTTCCCCATTCAGCACATGGATTGCCGCACCGGTAATGAAATAATCAGCCGGGGCAGAACCCTCGGAATACCTGCTGTTGTAACAGAGCCCATTCAGCATCCTGGCGCCGTTTACCATGCAGAACGTGATTTCCGGCTTGATGCTGCTGCCCGCACCGGAGGCGCCCACAGCCCCATCCGTGGTATTCTTGCTCAGCTCCAGACAGTAAACCAGATGGCTGTTGTAAGCCCCGGGTTCTGAAATATACTTAATTCCCATGCTGTGTCCGCAGTATTTTGCGTAACCGCTGCATGACACCGCCATGCTGTCCGGGGCGCCTGCTGCCATCAGCACCGGGGCAGAGGCCGTCTGGATTGTCATTGTGTCCCCCGCGCTAAACATTTCCGGTTCCCCATCTGACAGTGGAACCACTTTCCCATCCTCTGTTGGGGCAGTTTCCTCCTCATTGGGGGCAGGCTCCTCCTCCCCGCTGTCTCCGTCTTCTTTTTCCTGCTGCCTGCCGCCGGATTCCCTGCTTTCTTCCTCAGACGGCTCCACAATCTCTGCAGGCTCCACAATCTTTGCAGGCTCCACGTCTGTCCCCACTGTTTTGTCATAAAGTACAGGTTCCGGCTCCACGTCTGCCAAACTGTCACTGTCCGCTGCCGCGTCTGCATCCGCTCCGTCTGCATTGGCATAAACGGCAGTGGGGATGGCGGCTCCCACTGTCAGGACAAGAGCCATTATAAGAGCCATAACCCTTTTCCATCTCTTTTTTGTCATATACGTCCTCCATTCATATCCGGTATTCTGTTCCCTGCGGATATTCCCTGCCGGCACAGACGCCGGGCATATCCCCGGCATTTGTGCAGAAAAAAAGCACGCATATTTCAGCGTGCCTTTTCAACCCATAAAGCCGGTCCGCATACCGGGCTTTCCCTTATTCCATTGCCATCCTGCCACGGATAAAGGCAGAATTATTATTTCTTTCCATAAATCCCTCCTACTCCTCACTCCATGCCATTATCTTATCCATGACGTCCGGCATCCCGCTAATGCCTGCAGCCCCATCTTCTTCCATATCTTCTGTATCTTCTGCCTCCGGCTCCCCGTCGGGAAGATGCGCCATAACCGGCTGCCCTGCCACTGCATTCCCTAAAACGATGCGGACAACCTCATGGATTACTTCTGTCTTTATCTCCTCTTTCACCTCGGACAGCCTCTTTTCAAAATAGGCAGGCGTCATTTCTTCCGGCAGCCCATTCCCATTCCCTGCCTCCTGTGCGTCATAATACATTTTCAGCGCGTCCATGACCACCTGGTTCTTTGCCCTCCCGCCATTCAGTTTATCATCCTCAAACTTTTCCAGCAGCCGGACATGCTCTCTTTTTGTCATGGAAAAACGTATCGTGAAATTGCGGAACAGGTCCCCATAAGCCATTGCAATCCCCCCTATCCAAACCTGCGTTTCTGCAACTGTGCCAGATATGTGTTCCCAAGCAGCTCATAGCCCCTTGCGTTTGCTTTCACATCCTCAATATACTGGATGTTCTTCTGCTCCAGGCCGCCAAAACGTTTCATCACCCCGGCGCCACCGCCCACAAAAATTATCTGCGTGAGGTCCATGTTATAGCCAAGCTCCCGGAGGCTGTGATAAATCTGCCGGCAGTAGCCACGGATTTCCTTGATGATAATCTTCCGGTACTTCTCCGGCAGGTCTCCCCCGCCACTTACCATGACTTTCTGAATGTCATACTCGTCCACTTCTGCGTTCAGCTGCCTCACACACTCCTTGTTAATCTGCTGGATGCAGGTGATAATCCCATGCGGCTGGGTCACACATGCCGATTCATCCGGCAGGCCGTTGACAATTGGCATAATGTCTACTGTCCAGGAACCAATATCCACTGCAAGCTGTTTCTCCGGGAATCTGTCAATACGGTCAACCACTGCCGCATAGCATTGCGGGTAAACGCAGATATTGTCAATGGAAATATGGTACCTCTCTTTCTCAAAGGCAAACGAGACTTCCTTTTTCTTCAACAGGTAAGAAACGAAATCTTTTTTCTCGTCCCCAAACCTTGTCAGCGGCAGCCCAACCGCCAGCAGCACATGGGCTGTCTTTCTGCCCCTGATTTTTAATTCCTTTGCCACCGCTGCCAATGTCAGCATATAGTAATTTTCATCCGTTACCTTTGTGTCCTTTACCTCAAGACGCCTGCTGCCAATCTTGTAATACTTCCCGGCAAACTCCAAAACGTTCTCTGCAAATGCCGGCTCCGTGCTGATTTCCTTACAGCCTGATGTAAATACCTCATGTACCGTTTTCATCCCGGACCAGCCGTGGTCTATCCCAATCACTTCTATTTTGTTATCCATTTTGAATGTCCTCCTTTTCATGTAACCAGCTCCTTATCTGCTTTTTACCTGCATCTGTTCCCGATGCCATTCCTTAACAAGTGTTTCTATCAGTTCAATCTTCTGCCTGACCGTATAATCCTTTGGGAAATATGGATTCAATCTGTCAGAGCGAATCCTTATCTGTTCCCTCTGGTTTGGTTTTTCTTCTTCCAGCACCAGATAAATTGCATCCATGTCCAACTTCCCTGACTGGCTCATGCGTTTCAGCCGGTTTGCCTGTGACAGGGATGGCGTACACTGTTCTATATCCATCACGGCATGGAGCTCATACTGCTGCTCCTCATTCAGATAGGATAATTCCACTGCAACAGTGAATGCTATCTTACCCTCGTCAACCCAGTCTAATATCTTAGGAATGAGGTATGTCAGACGAATGTACCGTGCAATCTGGTTCCTGCTCTCTCCCACCTGCCGTGCAAGCATTTCATCTGCACGCATTTTCACAGGTTCATTCTGCAACTTCCATTCCCCTGATTCATCATAATCAGCTACAACTTTTGCAACCGATAAAGTTGGATTATCCAGCAACTTTGTCCCAACTTGGGACAAAGTTAAATCCGTCCTTTTCCCCTGCTGTTTCATTGCCTCTAATTTCATCCGGTAGGCAAACGCCTTTTCACTGGGCTTGATATGCTCCCTCTGCAGGTTGCTGTCAACCATTGCGATTACCGCCTGGTTATCATCCAATTCCACAACCATAACAGGAACTTTATCCACACCTGCCCATTTACTGGCTGCCTTTCTTCGGTGTCCCGCTATCAGCTCATATCCCTGCCCTGCCGGATTCGGTCTTGCAAGCAGCGGCACCAGAACACCCTCTTTTTCAATACTCTGCATCAGTTCAAATAATTCCGTATTCATTTCCACCTTAAACGGATGATTTTTGAAGTCTGCCAACTGATTTAAGGACAAATATTGGATTTTTCCCTCAAAAGTGTTCTTCTTACTTCCAACACCCTCGTCTTGAACGATTGAAGAATTATCCTGCTTTTTCCCTGCCATATCCATCACCACCTCTCATTTCCAATAAACTAATATAGAAACTAAAAAAGACCGCCCATCCTCAAAGCCTTGAAAATGAACGGTCTCCCATACTTTTTCTCTATTTGAATAATACAGTTTTTGATGAATTATGAACCCTACTTTGATGTGTTCCGTGATACCATATCAAGAACCACGGAGACATTTACACCATCGGAAATCGCTTTTTTATACGTCTTGCGGTCACTTTTTGAAAAGCTGAAAAACCTCTCAAAGTGCCTAAAATCAAGGATTTTCACGAATCCTTCCGATGTAGTAGACATATGCTCTCCACATGTGTCGTCTGCGAAAACATATCCACTGCCTGCACCTCCCTGAGCTCATACCCTCTGTCACACAAATATTTCAAATCCCGCGCCAGTGTCGCTGAGTCACAACTCACATAGACCACTCGCTCTGGCTGCATTTTCAAAATTGTCTCAAGACATATCTCATCACAGCCCTTCCGTGGCGGATCTACCACAATGACATCCGCACAAAGCCCTGTCTGCTCATATAGCTTTGGAAGTACCTCCTCCGCTTTTCCAGCCAAAAATTCTGCATTATTAATTCCGTTTATTTTTGCATTATTTCTGGCATCTTCAATTGCAGGCTCCACAACTTCTATTCCATAGACGCGTTCCGCCTTCTGCGCCAAAAACAAAGAGATTGTCCCTATTCCGCAATAGAGATCACACACAATTTCCCTTCCGGTCAAATCAGCGTAATCCAATACAGTCTCATATAACTTTTTCGTCTGGACCGGATTTACCTGGTAAAAAGACAGAGGCGAAATCTGGTACTTTACCTCTCCAATATAGTCCGTTATATACTCCTTCCCCCAGAGACGGAGCACCTGCTCACCCAGAATCACATTTGTTTTCCGAACATTTACATTCAGCATTATACTGGTCATCCCTGGAAGTTTCTTAAGTTCCTGTACCAGACTATCCGACTGAGGAAGCCTGCTGCCGTTTAACACCAAACAGACCATAATTTCTTTTGTAGTAAAACCATAGCGGATCAGAACATGGCGCACCAGCCCTGTACCTGATTTCTCATCATAAGCCGAAATCTCATATCGTTCCATAAAAGAAATCACAATATCCAGAATCTTCTCATTTATTTTCACGCCCAGACAGCATTTTCTATTGGAAATAATATTATGGCTTCTTGCTGCATAAAATCCCGTTACAATTTTTCCTTCTTTGTCTGTCCCCACAGGAAACTGAGCTTTATTCCGATAGAAAAAAGGCTCTTCCATACCGATAATCGGATGAAAGAGAATCCTCTGTTTTCCATTTTCAGTTTCTTCTATATGAAATCCGCCAATCCGCTCCAGATTGTTCCGTACCTTCCGTTCCTTAAAATGAAGCTGCTCCGCGTAATCCAACGCCTGAAGCTGACATCCTCCACACTGGCGGTAGTAATTACAGGGAGGCTCTACACGGCTGGGAGAAGGAGAGATCACTTTAAGTAATCTGGCATATCCATACCGCTTTTTCATTTTCATTATTTTCACTCGTACATAATCTCCAATGACAGCATCCTTCACAAAAAATGCCGCTCCCTCCACCCTTCCAATACCTTCGCCGTCTATACCTATATCTTCAATAAGAAGTTCAAGTTCCATATTTTTCTGAAACATATTATTCCTCACTCGTCTTTCGGATATTTGATTCAAATAACCGGTTATAACCCAGCCAGCCAGCATTCCCATTGCCTGCTGCCAAAGCTTCCTTCATTGTCTGCATCTTTGCGTCTGTATTATCTGCAAAACTCAGTGCAACTGCTTCTGCAAGAGCCGGTTTCTTTGGCGATCCATACTCAAGCTCACCATGATGTGACAAAATACAATGTTTTAATTCATTTGCCAGTTTCACCGGAAAACCTGGTATGGTGCGAATACGCGCCCCGATGAGTTCCGCTCCAATCATAATATGTCCCAAAAGCTGTCCTGCATCCGTATAATCATTCTCCGGAAACACCGACAGCTCTTCCAGTTTTCCAATATCATGGAACATAGCTGCTGACAACAGCAAATCCCTTTGAAGCAAAGGATACAGGCTGGTATAATATTCGCACAGTTTTGTGACACTTAAGGTGTGCTCCAGCAGCCCCCCCACAAAACCATGGTGGACGCTTTTTGCCGCACTGTGAAATTTAAAACGCCGCTCAAATTCAGGATCCTCCAGGAAAAATCCAGAACAAAGCTTTTTCAGATAAGGATTTTTCATTTCCTGGATAAAACCAGTAAGTTCCAAATACATCTGGTCAATATCTCTCTCACTGACTGGAAGATAATCCTTGGGATCATACTCGCCTTCCCTCACTTTGCGGATGCGCTTAACATTTAGCTGCAATACGCCCTGAAAACTTGTCACATCCCCGACCACATCAATATAATCCAGCGCCTCAAATTCATCAATCCCCTGTGAATTTGGATCCCAGACTTTCGCGTCCAGCATGCCTGTCTTATCCTGAAGAATCAAAGTTTCATAAGGCTTTCCCGCCTTCGTAAGCGCAGTCTGCCTGCTTTTGCACAGGTAAATTTCTCCAACACGTTCCCCTTCCCGCAGTGTTTCAATATATTTCATCCTTTTACTCCTTTTCATTCCTGTTTACTGTTACTTTAAAATTCCAACCGTCACTCCACACTGCATATCCACATAACCCTCACCATTTTGCCGCTTTATGGTAATGGTAACCGCATCTTCCGGCTCCTTTTCATATACCTTTTGAAAATACTGTTCCACCGTAACAACTTCTTCTCCATTAATGGCAGTAATTACATCCGCTTCCTGCAGACCTGCCGCCATAGCGGGGGAATCCAGCTCCACCGACTTGATATATACCCCTTTGGGTATCCCGTATTCCTGTGCAATCTGATCCGTCACCGTACTAATCCGCAGCCCAACATATGGCACATTCTTGTTATTTAGCAAATCCTCAATAATCTGTTTCAGCTCAGAAATAGACAGCGCTGTAATTGTATTGCGGTCCGTTTGGTTGCTAAAGTCCTGCAGAACCAGCCCCACAATTTCTCCCTTTAGATTAATCAATACACCGCTTCCGCTTGCACTTCCTAAAATGTCCGTAGTAAAAACTGTATAATTTGTGTCTATCGTAGAAACCTTATTCTGAGAAGACGTTATGGTTCCGCATAAAATAGAATAATTCGTTCCCAAAGGACTTCCAATGGCAATCACGGAAGTTCCCTGTGCAATCATATAAGAATTTCCTAATACCGCCACCTCAATCTTTTCCATAGTTTTCTCTGGAACTTCTGATAATGGCACTGCAATCACAGCGATTCCTGTATTGCCGTCATACTTTTTTAAGGAAGCTGAAACTTCCGTCTCATCAATAAACGTAATATTAATCTCCCGGGCATCCGCAATAATCTTTTTCTCTGTAAGAATGAAAAGCTCCTGTTCATTCTTCCCTATGATAATTCCTGCCGATCTATTCTCGTTGTCATAAGGTGTATCAAACCAATCCTTACCGCTGGTTACCCCTGTAACAGTTACTACAGATTTATTTGCCTGCTTTCCAATGGCATACAGTTTATTCTGCAGCGCCTGGTAATCCTCAAGTTCCAATTCTTCCTGAACTACAACGGGAGGAGGCTCCGGTTCCTCTGGTTTTGTTTCTGGTTCTCCCTGAACCACGTCCGTTGGCTTTTCCTCTACCCCTGGCTCCTCCTCTCCATTTTTCTTATTATCGTCCTTTTTTTCAGGCTCTCCTTCCTGGGGAATATCGTCTTTGGGAATACTGATCGTAGAACCTCGTTCCGGATAGAGCCATTCCTCCATATAAGGCTTCAGCCAAACAAAGACAAAACAGGCTGCAGCCCCAAATACCACTGCGCACAATAAATTATAACCAGCCCGCAGAATCAGACGCCGTTTATTAATTGGTTTGTCCTTTATTTTTTCCTTGATAAAAGCAAATTCCTGCTCCTCCTGTTCCTGCCGCTTCATAACCGCCCTCCTGTATACACTATAACAAAATGGACAAGTTCTCTTCCACTCCCTAAAATAATACGCTCTCATTCTCTATTATACGTTTTTCCTGCTGTTGTTGCAAGATTTTTATTTATACGATATAATGAAGGCACAAAAATCATTTTAGCAAATAAATAAGGATAGAACACATGAACGAAAAAGTATTTCATACCTTAGAATATAATAAAATTATCAGCCTGCTGTGTGAACATGCCACCTGTCAGTCTGGCAGAGAGCTCTGCCAAAATTTAAAACCTTCCATTGACCCTGATGAAATCAGAATGACCCAACAGCAGACAGCTGATGCACTGACAAGAATCTACCAAAGAGGCTCTCTCTCTTTTTCCGGCACTCATGACATCGGCGCTTCCATAAAACGCCTGGAAATTGGCGGAGTTCTGAGCATCGAAGAGCTTCTTAAGACTGCCTCCCTGTTAGAAGCAGCAAAACGGGCAAAAACATATTCCCGCAGTGACAGGGAAGAGAAGAACGCCGATTCCCTGGATGAACTCTTTGGCCGTATCGAACCACTGACTCCGCTTTTAGAGGAAATCCGAAGATGCATCCTTTCTGAAGATGAGATTGCAGACGACGCCTCCCCAAATTTGAAGAATATCCGGCGTTCCATCAAAAATACCAACGATAAAATCCGCAGTCAGATGAATGCCATGCTCAACAGCTCTGATACCCGGACCCATCTGCAGGACAATGTAATTACCATGCGGAACGGGCGCTACTGCCTTCCAGTCAAAGCAGAGGCAAAAAGCCAGGTTCCCGGCATGATCCACGACCAGTCCTCCACAGGTTCCACTTTGTTTGTGGAACCCATGGCCGTTGTGAAATTAAATAATGATTTAAAGGAACTTTTCCTAAAAGAACAGGAAGAAATAGAAATCATACTTGCCGGCTTAAGCAGCCTCACTGGGGAAAATATCCCATGTCTCAAGGATAACTATGAGGTCCTGACAAAACTTGACTTTATCTTTGCAAAAGCTTCCTTGGCAAAAAGTTATAACGGAACCGCGCCTGTTTTTAATACAGAACACCGCATCCATATCCGTAAGGGACGCCATCCCTTATTGGACAGACGCAAAGTTGTTCCCATTGACGTTCATCTTGGAAATGACTTCGACCTTTTGATCATCACCGGCCCTAACACCGGCGGAAAAACAGTCTCCCTGAAAACGGTAGGACTGTTTACCCTCATGGGGCAGGCCGGACTGCATATTCCTGCAAATGACCGCTCAGAACTTTCGGTATTTCGAGAAGTATTTGCAGACATTGGTGACGAGCAGAGTATTGAGCAGAGCCTCAGTACTTTTTCTTCTCACATGAAAAATATTATTACTATTTTAAATAACGCAAACGAAGATTCACTGGTTTTATTTGATGAATTATGTGCAGGAACCGATCCCACAGAAGGCGCCGCCCTTGCCATCTCTATTTTGTCAAAGCTGCACAATTATGGCATCCGCACCATGGCAACTACCCATTACAGTGAATTAAAGGTATTTGCCTTATCCACACCAGGCGTAGAAAATGCCTGCTGTGAATTTTCCGTGGAAACCTTAAGTCCAACTTACCGGCTCCTGATCGGTATTCCAGGCAAAAGCAATGCTTTTGCCATTTCTGGCAAACTGGGCCTTCCAAACAACATTATAGAAGATGCAAGAAGCCGGATGTCTGAACAGGACGAGAACTTTGAAGATTTACTTTCTGATCTGGAAGCAAGCCGGACCACCATAGAAAAAGAACGGTTAGAAGCAGAACAATACCGCCAGGAAACAGAGAATTTAAAGCGGAAACTTCAAGAAAAACAGGAACGGCTAGAAAGCCAGAGGGACAAAATTATCCGCCAGGCTAACGAAGAAGCTCACGCGATTTTGCGGAACGCAAAAGAAACTGCTGACCAGACCATTAAAAATTTCAATAAATTTGGCCAGACAAATGCCAACGCCCGGGAGATGGAGCAGGAACGCAGCAGGCTCCGGGAAAAAATGAATGTTCTGGAAAAGAACATTTCTTTAAAGCAAAAAGAACAGGCTTCAGAACATAAAATTCCCAAAAATCTGAGAATTGGCGATTCTGTAAAAGTTTTAAGCATGAATCTGAAAGGGACCGTCCATACACTCCCCAATGCCAAAGGGGACTTATATGTTCAGATGGGAATCCTTCGTTCTCAGGTAAATATCCGGGACTTAATACTGCTTGAAGACACGCCAACTCTGGGAACTAAGAAAAAAAGCACTGCCGCGGGAAAATTGAAAATGACAAAATCCGCCTCCATTTCAACGGAAATTAACTTAATTGGCAAAACCACTGATGAAGCTATTTCACTTTTAGATAAATATCTGGATGATGCCTATCTTGCCCATATGCCTTCTGTGCGGATTGTCCACGGCAAGGGAACCGGCGCTCTGCGCAAAGCCGTACAAAACCATTTGAAACGCCTCAGCTATATCAAATCCTTCCGCCTGGGTGAATTTGGAGAGGGCGATTCCGGTGTCACCATAGCGGAATTTAAGTAAAGGAGGAACACCATGGCCGCAAAGCAGAAAATTCTTATTGTAGATGATGATGTAAATATTGCAGAACTAATCTCTTTGTACCTTACAAAGGAATGTTACGACACGCGTATGGTTCACGATGGGGAGGAAGCCCTTCAGGTATATGAACAATACGGACCTAACCTGATTTTACTGGATCTCATGCTTCCTGGCATTGATGGCTATCAGGTCTGCCGGGAAATACGGACAAAATCCAACCTTCCTATTATTATGCTTTCCGCAAAAGGTGAAATTTTCGACAAAGTTCTTGGGTTGGAACTTGGGGCAGACGATTATATTATGAAACCCTTCGATTCTAAGGAACTGGTAGCCCGGGTAAAGGCTGTGCTGCGGCGGTATCAGCCTGCCAAACAGGAAACTGTCTCTTCCTCAATTAAATGTGTGGAATATCCAGATCTAACCATTAATCAGAGTAATTATTCTGTACTCTACTATGGAAAACCCATCGACATGCCTCCCAAGGAACTGGAATTATTATATTTCCTTGCTTCCTCTCCCAATCAGGTATTTACCAGAGAACAGCTTTTGGATCATATCTGGGGATATGAATATATCGGAGACACCAGAACTGTCGATGTCCATGTAAAACGTCTGAGGGAAAAAATCAAAGACCACTCGGCCTGGAGCCTTGCCACCGTCTGGGGCATCGGTTACAAATTTGAGGTGAAATAGTGAAACGGACACTGTATTTAAAACTACTGCTGGGATATGTGATATTTGGAATTTTAGCTTTTGTAACTATTGCCACATTTACCTCCCGTCTGACCTTAAACTACATAGAAGAAGACACTATTTCCAGCATGTACCGGGAATCCAACCTGCTGTCTGCAAGTTATGCCTCCAATTATTACAATGGCTCTATGACGTTAGCGGATATCACTTCACAGCTCCAGTCAGTCGCCACCTATCTGGATGCTGATATCTGGCTGATTGGCAGCAAAGGTAATATCTTAATTAATACAGACAGTGACTCTGTTTCATCGAGACTCATAAAAGATTTTGATATCTCTGCTTTTGGCTCTAATTACTATCAAAAAGGTGATTTCTTTCATACTTTTTCTGAGAAAACGATATCTGTTTTCTCCCCTGTTACCATTAATTATAAGGTTCGGGGGTATCTTCTGATACATAAACCAGTGTCTGACCTTGTGGGATTTAAGGATGCTTTCCTGAATATTTCCTATCTGACACTTGCTATCATTTTTCTCTGTGCATTTGTAATGCTGGGATTGTTTACCTTTACCGTTTATCTGCCTATCCGCAAAATCACCCAGGCCGCAAGAGAATACTCAGAAGGGAATTTTGAAACCAAAATCAATATTCACTCCAACGATGAAATGGGGTATCTGGCCGGCTCTATCAACTATATGGCAGCAGAATTATCCACTTTGGAAGAAGACCAGCGAAAATTTATTGCGAATGTCTCACACGATTTCCGTTCTCCCCTGACCTCCATCAAAGGTTATATTGAGGCAATCATGGACGGCACCATTCCACATGAAATGCAGGATAAATATTTAAATATCATTTTATTTGAAACAGAACGCCTCAATAAGCTGACCCAGGGAATGCTGGAATTAAACAAATATGGTTCCAAAGGCTCCATGCTGGACGTCAACAGCTTTGACATTAATCACACGATTAAAATGGTAATACAATCCTTTGAAGGCACATGCAAAAAGAAACGAATTTCCTTTGAACTGATACTTACAGGGCAGACGTCCTTTGTCTCAGCAGATATGAGCAAAATCCAGCAGGTACTTTATAATCTGATTGATAACGCCATTAAATTCAGCAACATGGATTCTTCGATCACCATTGAGACAACAGAAAAAAACGATAAAGTTTTTATATCTGTAAAGGATACCGGCATCGGAATTCCCAAAGACAGTATAAAAAAAATCTGGGAACGCTTTTACAAGACGGATCTCTCCCGCGGAAAGGACAAACGAGGGACTGGCCTGGGACTGGCCATCGTAAAAGAAATTATTTCTGCCCACAATGAAAACATCAATGTTATCAGCACGGAGGGCGTAGGAACAGAATTTATCTTTACCCTGCCAATGACAAAAGAAGAAAATCCTCTTTAGAATAGAATTTTCCTGCAAGTTTTGGTCTTTACTTGACAAGTTTTTTCTAATTTCATATACTATTATTAAGTAATTTTCTTATATTAATCGTGCATACTTTATAAAGATTTGAAAATTTCTTCCCACATCCTACAGACGAAAGGAGGTAAAATATGATGCAGGTCGAACATGTAAATTCAACAGGAAATTCTGTGCAGCCCGCTAAAGCACAGGCATCTGCGGCACCAGCACAGACAAACACTGCGACAGATTCTGTCAGCAAGGAAATTCAGAGCCAGATTATGAATGCCCTGAAAAAACGGCAGGGGCTTTCTTTTAATATGGAAATGACTGCAGCAGAAAAAGAAAATATAAGGCAGAAAATCCAACAGGAAATCAGCGATTTAAAACGGGAACTGCGGCAGCGCGAGGCTGAAGAAAAGAAAAAACAGCAAGAAGCGGAACGGGCAGTGGAACAAAAAGAAGAACGGCAGGAACAGGCCGCCCAAGAAGTTATCCGAGGACCGGAAAACACAGAATCCACACAGGATACAAGGAATGGGCAGCCACAGGAAAGTACTGTAGAATCTAACGGCAGGGAACAGACTGATGTATCAGTAACAGATGGAGAAGTCAGACAAATTCTGCCAGGTGGTATGCACAAAATTATTTCTACTGGTTCAGCCATGAGGCAATTCCATATTGTTAGAAATACCATTGCCCAGAATGACAGCGCTGCCAGAGTGCAGGAGGCAGAACTAAACCAGGACGCCCTTAGAGGTGCAGATGTAAACAGCCTTAGAAAAGAGCAGCAGGAATCTGTCCACAAAGAAACTCAGCGCATGGACACCGTACAAAAGTTTATATTTGGAAATAGTAATAACAGAGCGACACTGCCCGCTGTCGGAGCAGGAAGCCAGTTTTCAGTCAATTCCAAAGAAAATGGTTTGTATAACAATAATGGAACGATGTTCCAGAATTATTTCCAATCAATCCAAATGGATGTCAGACAGTAAGCAAAAAAGACGGTTGTTAGCCGTCTTTTTTGCTTTTCAAATATCTTGCCTTTATTCCATTTCCTTATTATCTCCAAAACTTTATTCGCGCAAAATGAAAGATGCAGATAACTGAACGGAATACTAACACAAAACCTAAAAAATAACCACCGGAAAGAATACATTTCAAATACTCTCTCCGATGGTTCAACGTCTAGCCACAGCAGAACTGCATTTCCGAATCTTATACTAATTCAAGAAGAACCTCTAAAGCACCGTCACCCTTACGCTGGCCAATTTTAACAATCCTGGTGTAACCACCATTGCGATCTGCATATTTTGGAGCAATTTCGTCAAATACTTTGGCTGCAACGTCAATCTTCTTGGTGTTCTTCTTCTTTCCTGCGTTTTCAGCCGGAACCGATGTTACTGAGTATAATACTTTGTTCATCTGACGTCTTGCATGCAAACGGGAAGGAAGGTCTTTTTTGATCTTCTTTTCTACTTCGTCATATACGGTACGTTTCTTACCGTCTACCACTTCTTTCACTCTCTTGCCATTCTGATCCTTGCGGGGTACTTTAGCAGTTACAGTTACTTCTTCAAAATTATCTCTCTCTTTTACTGCCATAGCAATCAATCCCTCTGCTACCTTGCGGATCTCTTTTGCTTTTGCTTCTGTGGTAACGATCTTGCCATTATACAACAGTGCAGTTACCTGATTTCTGATTAAAGCTTTTCTCTGATCAGAGGTTCTGCCTAACTTTCTATACTTTGCCATTTTAATAATCCTCCATTTGTGGTATATCTGCCAATGCCTTTTGGTCTTATTCAACAAATACAGTTTCTTGTTTCATGCCACTCATTGAGGCCATATCCCTTAAGGATATACAGGGCTTCGCCTTTTGGTCTTACAAACCCTGCCATCTATGAGTTTCCATAGGATTACCCCCTCGCCTATTTTGGGTGGAATCCAGATAAAGCTTCGTTGTTCGTTTTTCACCCAATCAAAGAGTTTCATTCTTCGCTATTCAAGTGGAATCCAAACGAACCCTAGCAGTTCGTTTGGCAGCACCCAGTCGAAGAATTTCATTCTTCGCCTGGGTTTAATTGTAATCCTAGTTCTTTTAATTTTGCCAGAACTTCTTCCAGAGACTTGCGTCCAAGATTTCTAACTTTCATCATATCTTCTGGCGTTCTGTTTGTTAGTTCTTCAACAGTATTGATACCCGCACGTTTCAGGCAGTTATAAGAACGGACGGACAATTCCAGTTCATCAATATTCATCTCAAGAACCTTTTCTTTGGCATTATCTTCTTTTTCTATCATGACTTCTGCCGTTCTCGCATTCTCAGACAAATCAATGAACAGATTTAAATGCTCACTCAGAACCTTCGCTGCCAGACTCACTGCCTCGTCAGGCTCCAAAGTACCGTTGGTAAATACATCCAGAGTAAGTTTATCATAGTCTGTAATCTGTCCCACGCGGGTATTCTCAATTGTTAAATTTACACGCTCAATAGGTGTGTAAATAGAATCAACCGCAATCACACCAATGGGCACATCTTCACTCTTGTTCTTGTCAGCACTGACATAACCTCTGCCCTTGGTAATAGTCAGTTCCATATACAATCTGGAATCTGCTCCACCGTTCAGATGGGCAATTACCAAATCAGGGTTCAGCACCTGAATATCCGGATCTACCTGGATATCTGCTGCTGTAACTACGCCTTCGCCTTCAAATTCAATGTAAGCAACTTTAGACTCGTTTGTTGGGCTGGTGTTTTTTAATGCCAGATTCTTGATGTTCATAATAATTTCAGTTACATCTTCTTTGACGCCTGGAATGGAACTGAACTCATGCAAAACACCTTCGATTTTTACCTGGCTGACTGCTGCGCCTGGCAAAGAAGAAAGCATGATTCTTCTCAAAGAATTACCAAGTGTAGTACCATAGCCTCTTTCAAGTGGTTCTACGACAAATCGGCCGTACTTTTTGTCTTCTGAAATTTGTGCAATTTCAATTTTCGGTTTTTCAAAATCGAACACTACAAAGTCCCTCCTTTTCGGGTATCGTTGCTTGTTACTTATTATTTAGAATATAACTCGACGATAAGCATTTCATCAACAGGAACGTCAATAGCTTCTCTGTTCGGCAATTCCTTTACCATACCCTTCAGGTTTTCCTGATCAGCATCCAGCCATTCTGGTACTAACCTTCCACCAGTAACTTCAAGGATATCCTTATATCTCTGAGAACCTTTGCATTTTTCTTTGATTTCGATTGTATCTCCTGCTTTCACCAGATAAGACGGAATATTCACCTGCCTGCCATTCACCATCACATGTTTGTGATCGACAATCTGTCTTGCTTCTTTTCTGGTTCTTGCCAGTCCTAAACGAAATACCACGTTATCCAGTCTGCTTTCCAGAATGATCATCAGATTTTCACCTGTCATGCCCTTCATCCTGTCTGCTTTCAGATAATAATTATGGAATGGCTTTTCCAATACCCCATAAATAAATTTTGCTTTTTGTTTCTCTCTCAATTGAAGGCCATATTCAGAAACCTTTCTGTTGGCTCTTTTCAATTGTCTGTTGGATTTTTTATCTATTCCCAGATAAATGGGATCTAAACCAAGAGATCTGCATCTCTTAAGAACTGGAACTCTATTTACTGCCATCTTAACCTATACCTCCTAATTAGACTCTTCTGCGTTTTGGTGGGCGGCATCCGTTGTGAGGTACCGGAGTAACGTCTTTAATACTGGTCACTTCAAGCCCGCATGCCTGAAGAGCACGAATTGCTGCCTCACGCCCTGAACCAGGTCCTTTTACCATTACGTCTACTGTTTTTAATCCATGAATAAGAGCTGCTTTTGTAGCAGTTTCTGCTGCCATCTGGGCTGCATAAGGAGTAGATTTCCTTGAACCTCTAAATCCAAGACCGCCTGCACTTGCCCAAGATAAAGCATTTCCTTCAGTATCTGTAATAGTTACGATTGTATTGTTAAAAGATGACTGAATGTGCGCCTGTCCCCGTTCAACGTTTTTCTTTACGCGCTTTTTTGTCACTTTTTTTGCAGTGTTTTTCGCCATTTCTAAACTAACCTACTTTCTTCTTATTTAATTATTCTGATACGTTCTTCACAAGATATTTGCATAAACAACGCCATATCTGCGATGTGCTTTCGTTCAATGCTCAACGCTTATTTTTTCTTATTTGCAACAGTTCTCTTGGGACCTTTTCTAGTTCTTGCATTGGTCTTTGTCTTCTGACCGCGGACAGGAAGTCCTTTTCTATGACGGATTCCACGATAACATCCGATCTCCTGCAGTCTCTTGATATTCAGAGCAATTTCTCTTCTGAGATCACCTTCTACTGTCTGTGTTCTGTCAATTACTTCACTAATTCTCTTTACTTCTTCATCAGTCAAATCTCTTACACGAGTATCGGGATTTACTTTTGCTTCCGCAAGAATACGGTTTGAGCTTACTCTGCCAATACCGTAAATATAAGTCAATCCTATTTCAACACGTTTTTCTCTTGGTAAATCTACACCTGCGATACGAGCCATGTGTGTCGTACACCTCCATAAATTTTTTTGTTAAGTGAAATTCCATTTCACTCCATGATAGATTAAATCACCAATCTTTTCGCAGAATATGCAACGGATTCTGCAGACAAGAGACGACCATATACAGCTACGGTTGCTCGTCCTGAAATGTGTGCATACTGTCATCCTCATCTATCTGCACTGTCTTATGCCTGTTTCCTCGGTATCAAAAAACAGGCGCCCAGCCGTACACACTGGTTATTATGAATAGTAAGAACTGCTGACGCAGCCTTACTACAGCCGCACATAAATAATTTGCTAAACAATACACTGCTGAACAATTCTACGCAAAACGAACCCTTTGCACAATCGCTCACGTTCGTTAAGCAGTTTTAATCAGCCCTGTCTCTGCTTATGCTTTGGATTTTCACAGATCACTCTGATGCTTCCTTTTCTCTTAATAATCTTGCACTTTTCGCAAATAGGTTTTACGGATGATCTTACCTTCACAGCGTTTCCTCCTTTCTACCTCTGCCCTGGCGGGCAATTCTAAGCTTGATTTTACACATTTTTCTGCGCAAAAAAGCTATGCTCCAAAAGCGTTCAGCTAGTATTATAACACCCAAACCCAGAAAAATCAAGGGATTTTCGCTTAATTCCAAAGAATTCTGTGACAGAAATCTTAACACTAAATTTATAAGCCGCCGAAAAATCGGCGGCTTATTTCCACATAAAAAGATAGAATTTATTCGGCAATAAGCTTGGGATTTTCTGCGGTATTAATTCCCTAGCAGTAATATCCTCTTATTGCACACTACTATAAGTTATTGTCACCATATTGTGCTGATACCTTTACCCCCTTTTACAATTTTTATTTATTGCGGCAGCAGCGACAATATATTATCATACGCCTGATTTGCCTGGGCAAGCACTGACTGCCCGGACTGCTGCAGGATATTATACTTGGACTGATTTAACAGTTCCGCCGCCATATCTGTATCACGTATACGGGATTCTGCCGCCTGCGCATTTTCTTCCTCAATTGCTTTCACGCTGTTCGTATGCTCCAGACGGTTCTTGTATGCCCCATATAAGCTTCTTTTTTCCAGGAGCGTGTCTAATGCATAGTCACAGTAACTGATAGAAGACTGTGCCTGCTCATATGTTTTTGTACCTGCCCGGTAAAGCCTCAGCACTACCGTATTCATAGGAAACCTCGGTATTGTGGTACTGTCATGGGACAGACTGCTGTTTTGTATATTCAGGCCGTTTTCAATAGGCGTCTCTTCCAGCTTGGAATCAAAAACTGCTTTGATTGCAGCATTCTGATTTTCATTCCCGGCCATATCCATATAAGTATAATCATCCGCATTTAATTGAACTGAGGTTTTCTCCAA
Source organism: uncultured Lachnospiraceae bacterium (assembly GCA_950097145.1). Lineage (GTDB taxonomy): Bacteria > Bacillota > Clostridia > Lachnospirales > Lachnospiraceae > Petralouisia. The sequence goes on along the minus strand of CATNCF010000006.1, from coordinate 37,172 downwards.
CATATCCTCCATGGCAAACTGCTTATATGAAGCTATCGTTTCATCTATATTATTAACATTTTGGCTCTGATCGGCATTCTTGTAAGATACATTCATTTCATACCGATCGGCTCCAATATGCGCTGGATTTGCATTATCATATAATACAAAAGAGCCATTGCCGTCTTTTACATAATTTCCCTGGGCAGACTGCTGCATTTCCACAACAATGCTGTCTGCAATGCTTCCATAATTATAGGTATAACTTACATCAATGGAACGCTTCCCATCTTGTGATTTTAAGGAGAAATCAAACACGTCCGTATCAATCGCGTAGAAAGGCACCGTGTCAAAAGTAGTGCTTCTTGCTTCGGAATTTTGCTCACGGTCGTCATAAACCCATAACTTATTGCCGTCAGGGGCATACTGGGTATAATGGAAATCAAAACAGTCCTTTGCAATATCCACGAATGCCTTTGTCAGATCAGATCCCGTAGATACACCGTTTGCCTTGAGAGAATTAATATCAATCTGCAGAAGATAATCTCTGCTTCCCTGTTTCTGGAAGCTGTACTGATATCCGCCGCCGCTGACTGAATCGGCAGAACCGTTTGTAAAAAGTACACTATAATGATTGTCACAAGTTTTACATGTGGAATTAAAACCTAATCCAAGCAGGGAGTCTAAATTGTATGCAGAACCCAGGCCAGAAAAATCAATAAATGCCGCCGGGTATGTTTTTCCCAGATCTCCTGGATGATAGTAGCCGCTCCCGTCTGATAACTCCATACCCAGGGCGATAGTTACTGTCCCATCAAAGTAGCCGCTGGTAGTAATATTTCCAGTTCCCACCAAATCCGTAAGGCTCCCGGAACCCAATTTGATATCTGGATCCTGAGGATCTTTGCCGGACAGCGCGATCTTCTGCTTTTCCTGTAATACATAATTGGCATAGGTTTTCAAATCCCTGTCCATCCGGTTTTCATTCCCCGCAGTTCCAGCGGTATAGGAAAGAACCGTGTTGTTTGCGGCATCTTTATATTCCAGAGAAGCAGTATGGGAAGTTTCATCATATGCAATATTTTCGTTTTTGAACGCATCAATCGTCTGCTGGTCAAAATCCCTGCCCAGAGCCTGTTCCTCTGCAAAGTAAATGGGATTTTTAGCTGTCGAAGTAACTTTTTGAATATTTCCACTTAACTCTGCATTAATATCAGTAGAATAATTGGTGCGGATATTCTGCCCACTGATGACCATCCCATCCAGGCCGTCAATGACAGAATCTTCACTTGTAACGTCTGAAAGATTAAAATCAAAAGAAATATAAGTGTCATTTACACCTTCGTCGTCGGCATAAGTATAGGTGGCCTGGGATGAAATACTGCTTCCAGAATCCCAGGAAGTGATGCCCAGATCCGCCCAGGATTTAAAAGAACCGTTCACCGTCTGCCCATTGTTGTTTTCCAGCCATACGCCATGCTGCCCGCCGTTATTTCCTGCCCGGACCGTATAAGAAACATCCTGGCCGGATGTTAGATTAGCGGCAAAGAAGTTGGATATCTGAAGATCTTTCATTACCTGGGCGTCAACTGCCTTCTCTTCTTCTGTTCCTTTAAATTCTGTTTTCCAGGTATACGATACTTTTCCATTATTACAGGAATTTATGCTGTCTATCATATCGTCCTGGTTTCGTACTTCCCCCACAAAAAAACCGATGGTTGCGCCGTGATAGTTTAAAGACCAGGCGTCTCCATGGACGTTGGAAGCAGAAAAAGCATTGCCGTCCTCATCAATCACATGACTCCAGTCCACAGTTTCCCCGTCAATGACAATTCCCCCAGAAGAAGCAGAAAACTCTATGGTTCTGGAAATGGTTGGCACTTCGTCCCCGGTCTTACAGGAAATGTTAAAATAATTCCCATTTGCATCCTTATAACTATAATCTCCGCCTGCGAAAACCTGTTTTCCTGTACTGGCGTCAATGCTTACCATCCCAGGAGCCACCGTATCCCAGGTATACCGTTCACCATGGAAGACAAAACCGCCATAAGTTACCTCCCCAGTCCTGCTGTTATAGGAAGCGTCAAAAATCTGCAGATCATCAGGCATTCCGAAAATATCCATGGAAACATAGCTATTACTCCGGCGGTTAAATGTCGACGAATTTTACGAAGAATAAATTTTCATCTGCAAGGCGGAAGAATGAGTTGTAGCGAGTGTTACAACGATTGATGACAACACGGCAGATGGAAATTTAAGCAAGTAAAAACGTCGATATTTAACCGCCGGAGTAATATTATCAAAGATATCCTGTGTATTAAATTCTGCATTCCGGCAAATTTCATTGATTTCATGTTTTAGCTGTGAGACTTCATTGTCAATAGCCGCCCTGTCTGAAACCGTGTTAGTATCATTAGAAGCCTGGACAGAAAGTTCCCGTATTCTATGGATCATTTTCCCAATCTCTTCCATGCTTCCGTCTGCTACCTGCAGCCAGGAAATACCATCCTGCGTATTATCCCTTCCGCGGTTTAAACCGCGGATCTGCCATCGCATTTTCTCTGATATGGAAAGCCCCGCCGCATCATCCGCTGCCCGGTTTATGCGGTATCCAGATGAAAGCTTTTCGGTGGATTTTGACTTTCCGCTGCTTGTAATATTCAACTGCCTATTGGTAAACTGTGCTAACATATTGTGTGCGATTACTTGCATATTGCAGTTCTCCTTGACTTTATAAGATAATCCCTTATCCTATGATTTGTTTCTAGTAATTTACAGCTAACATAATGTAACCCATATCTTTCGCTGTTAATTGTGACGCAGGTACTGTCCCAGTCATAACAGATTCTATTCCGGGAATCAAATCCGCAGGGTCATATGTAATGGTTTTATTTGAATCTGCTTTTGCCGCAATCTTGTTTCCTAGTAATGGATAAATCTCCTTATTAAAACTCGTACGATTAATACGAAAACCAGAAGACAGTTTTTCCATGCTTCTCTGTTTATCTTTCTTTGTAATTCCTAATTGCCTGCCACCGTCCATTGCAAGCATATTGTGCTGTATCACCATTTTATAAACTCCTATCATATCCTTCCATTAATCACAGAACACTATTTATAATAGCTTTATTGTCACAATATGCTATTATATTTAGCCTTTTTTAAAATTAATCTGGTTATACTAAGTATATGAATGCAAATTTTTAGTTTTAAGGCGGTGAATTCATGTCAAAGAATCCGTTAGGCTCTTACTTAAAAACCCTTAGAAAAGAACAAAATTACACGCAGGAATACGTTGCATCCTACTTAGACATCATTCGTCAGTCTTATTCTCACTATGAAACCGGACGGACGTCCCCCAGTATAGAAACGCTATAAAAATTAGCAAATTTATATCATGTCCCATTAAACGCTTTTTTAAAGCTGCAGTTAAACCCCGCTATCACACCAGAGGATGCTGCCAAGGCCTGCTGTGATATCAGTGCAGAAGAATTGCAGCTATTAATATCTTTCCGCAGGCTCTCCCCCCAGGATCAGGAGGATATTATAACTTTTATGAAAATAAAAGCCAGCCGGAATACATAAAACCGGCTGACCTTTCAGTTCCCGGCATCTCATGCCGGAACGCTATATTATTTTAAATCCCATGCGAATCCACAACCCCATATTTTTCTAATATTTTCTGCATCTTCCTTTTTGCCCTCATAGAAATGTGCCGGATATTATCCTGCGTCTCTCCCAACACTTTCGCAATTTCTTCAATATCCATTTCGTGGTAATACTGTAAAAGCAATACTTCCTGATAAGACTATTTCATCCCTTTTATCACTTTCAGTATTAGTTCCTTCTTTTCCAGTCTCTCCATCCGGTCATCCAGCTTTTCACTGAATACGTCTTTCATATTCTCCAATTCTGTCTCATCATCAATTTCCCACTTCTTCTTTTTGTAAAGATTGTAGCATTTGTGTTTGAGAATCGTGAGTATGTAATTCCAGTTCTTCTGGGGCGGGTTATCCATCATTTTTGGCAAATTCTCTGTTAATGTTAAAAATGTCTCATGCACCATATCTTCCGCATCGGATTCATTATTCAGTATCTTTAAAGCTATATAATACATTTCATTCTTATGCTCTCTGTACAGCTCTTTAAAGAATTTCCGTTCCTGTTCGGTATCCAGCAATAGCAGATATTGATACACTTTTTAAGCCCTCCAAAAAAACAGGGTATAAAAAATTCAAGCAAGCCTCCGAATCTTTTATACCCTTTACTTATCTTTCGTAAAATAGTATCTTATGTCTGAATATTATTTACTTGTCTCTCCAGATAATCCTTCCTTTTGTCAGATCATATGGAGACATCTCAATAGTCACTTTATCTCCTGGCAGTATACGGATAAAATTCATTCTCAGTTTCCCGCTGATATGTGCCAGAATCTGATGCCCGTTCTCAAGTTCTACCTGAAACATGGCATTTGGTAATTTCTCCACTACAGTTCCTTCTACTTCAATTACATCTGCTTTTGACATTCTGTTTCCTCCTGATATTCCATACCCTAGGGGCAGCCCATAATGACTATTCGGCCATTTCACAAGGTATGCATTTGATAAAGCTTTATGGCTCTTTTTACTTCTTCATTCCGAAAATTCTCCTGCGTAAAGACTTCTGTAATCTCTTTCGGAAGCTTTTTAATTATTTGAATATGTTTCTTGTTTTTTCTTTTCGGCTTTTCCACAGGCTTTAATTTGCCGTCTGCCAGATAAACCAGATTGGCTTCTTCTTTTATAATTACATAAACGCTGTCTTTGTCATGCCCTGACCTGGAAATCGCTAATTTAATGTCCATCCGTACTACCTCCCTAAATACTCAATATCTCAGGCTCTCCGGATGTAACTAAAACTGTATTTTCGTAATGAGCAGATAAGGAATGATCCTGGGTTACTACCGTCCAGTCGTCATTCTGCCATTCCACATCAAAACGCCCTGCATTGATCATGGGTTCAATCGCCAATGTCATACCTGCTTTCAGACGCACTCCCCTGCTCTTCTGGGCAAAGTTGGGAATCTGGGGATCTTCATGCAGATGAGTCCCTATGCCATGACCCACCAGGTCACGCACCACTCCATAGCCGAATCCCTCCGCATATGCACTGATTGCATTAGAAATTTCATGCAGATGATGTCCTTCTTTCGCATATTTTATGCCTTCAAAAAAACACTGCCGGGTTCTTTCTATTAATAATGCAGCCTCCTGGGAAATTTCACCGATTCCATGGGTACGTGCCGCGTCGGAATGGTAACCCTTATAAATCACACCCATATCAAGGCTTACAATGTCGCCTTCTTTAATCAGACGCTTTTTTGAGGGAATACCATGAACTACTTCGTCATTCACCGACACACATACCGACGCTGGATATCCATTGTAATTCTTAAAGGAAGGAATACATCCATAGCTTCGGATAATTTCGTCACCCAGACGATCTATTTCCAATGTGGACATTCCCTCTTTCAGCTCCTTTCCCAGATTTTCATGAACCTTTGCCAGGATTTTTCCTGCTGCCCTCATTAACTCAATCTCTCTGGCAGATTTAATTGATACTGACATATTTTACGCTCCTAAAATTTCCACAATGGCATCAAATACCTTTTCCATTGGCTGTGTTCCATCTACACTCTTTAAAATATTCTGCTTTTTATAATAATCAATCAGTGGCTGAGTCTGGGCATGATAAACTTCCAGACGCTTCTTAACAGTTTCTGGCTGATCATCATCTCTCAGTACAACCGGACTGCCGCAGCGGTCACATACGCCTTCCACCTTTGTGGGAATGGATACAATATGGTAAGTTGCACCGCAGTTCAGGCAGGCACGTCTTCCTGACATTCTGTTGATAATGTTTTCGTCTGGAACATCTACGTCAACCGCATAATCCATCTTCTGTCCAATCTTGGAAAGAGCGGCATCCAATGCCTCTGCCTGAGGAATGGTTCTTGGGAATCCGTCCAGAACAAATCCATTCCTGCAGTCATCCTGGCTGATACGATCCATAACCAGATCGCAAGTCAGTTCATCTGGTACTAAAAGTCCCTGATCCATATACTCTTTTGCTTTCTTGCCCAGATCCGTTCCAGCTTTGAGATTTGCACGGAAAATATCCCCGGTGGAAATGTGCGGGATAGAATACTTATCCGCAATCTGCTTCGCCTGTGTTCCTTTTCCTGCTCCAGGCGCACCTAACATAATAATTTTCATAAGCTTTTCCTCCATTCTTGACGTCCCTATATAATTGAGACAATTTTTATGCTCGCAAAAATGACTATAGTGCACCATAAGAGATGCCTTTTGGCAACTCTCAGGTACACATAATTTAACTAGTCATTTAAGAATCCTTTATAATAGCGTACCAGCATCTGAGATTCGATCTGCTTTAAGGTTTCAATAATAACACCTACAATAATAATGATAGATGTTCCGCCGAAGGACACGTTTGCATTAAATATTCCATTAAAGAAAATTGGAATAACTGCTACAATCGTTAAGCCAACAGCTCCAATAAACACAATATAATTTAAAATCTTTGTCAGATAATCACTGGTCGGCTTTCCAGGCCGGATTCCTGGAATAAAACCACCCTGGCGTTTCATATTATTAGCAATTTCCAGCGGATTAAAGGTAATTGAAGTATAGAAGTATGCAAATGCTACTACTAAAATAATATATACCAGCAAACCGATACTGTAAACAGGCTGTTCCGGGTCGCACCAATAAGACTGGGACAAACCGTGAAGAATCTTGCTTCCAATACCGTTTCCATTTCCTTTCCCTAAAATGGTTGCAATTACCACTGGGAACTGCATAATGGACTGTGCAAAGATAATCGGAATTACGCCTGCAGTATTTACTTTCAGCGGAATATGGCTGGACTGGCCACCCACCTGCTTTCTCCCCTGAATTTTCTTACTGTACTGTACCGGAATTTTGCGCTGTCCATCTTGAAGAATAATGACAAATACTACCGTCACTAAAATAACTGCAAGAATTACAAGAGCCGCAATAATTGCATTTCCAACATTTGGCGCATTCTTGATAAACTGATTATAAAGAGTCATTAAATCTTCTGGAATTCTGGAGATAATATTGATAGTCAAAACGATGGAAATACCGTTTCCAACACCCTTCTCCGTAATACGCTCGCCAATCCACATCAGAACTGCAGAACCTGCGGTCAAACTAGTAACCATCATGATAACATGCATAGCATCAAACTTATCAAGATAACCGCTGCGCCCAAATCCAATTGCCATCGCGGTAGCCTGAATCAAAGCAAGAACCACTGTTACATAACGTGTGATTTCTGCAATTTTCTTACGTCCATCTTCTCCGTCTTTCTGCATTTCTTCCAGCTTTGGAATTGCAATGGTAAGAAGCTGCATAATAATGGAAGACGTAATATAAGGCGTGATGTTTAAAGCAAAGACTGACATCTGCTCAAAGGAACCGCCTGTAATAGCATTAAAGAAATTGAGTCCGTCAGCCCCCTGACTTGCAAACCAGTTTGAAATCACTTCCCCATTGACACCAGGAAGAGGCAATTGAGAACCAATCCTGATGACGATCAACATTAAAAATGTATAAAATATACGTTTTCTGATATCTTCTATTTTAAATGCTTTCCGAAGTGTCTCCAGCATTAGATCACCTCTGCTTTTCCGCCAAGGGCTTCAATCTTTTCCTTTGCACCAGCGCTGAAGGCATTTACCTGTACGGTAAGCTTTTTGGTCAGCTCACCATTTCCAAGAATCTTTACGCCGTCCCGTGGATTCTTAACAATTCCCTTTTCCATTAAAGCTTCCACTGTAACTACAGCGTCATTTTCAAATACTTCCAGCCTGTCTAAATTAATACCAACGATCTCTTTCGTATTCCGGTTGGTAAATCCGCGCTTTGGTATTCTTCTGTATAATGGCATCTGACCACCTTCGAAACCAGGTCTTGGAGCTCCGGAACGAGCTTTCTGACCCTTATGTCCCTTACCAGCAGTCTTACCATTTCCTGAACCGTGCCCGCGTCCTCTTCTAAAATTATTGCTGTGTTTAGAACCTTTTGCCGGTTTTAAATTTGATAAGTCCATTCTAACACCTCCTTACTTCCTGTTAAATTTCTTCTACTTTCACTAAATGTCTCACCTTCTGAATCATACCTCTGACTGCTGCGTTATCTGGCATTTCCACACTATGGTTTAATTTTCTTAACCCCAATGCTTCTACTGTCTTACGGTTCTTGGGAACAGCGCCGATTGTAGATTTCACAAGTGTAATTTTTAATTTTTCTGCCATCTTTCATGTCCTCCTTAACCGAGTATCTCTTCCACAGATTTTCCGCGGAGTTTTGCCACCTCTTCCGGAGATTTCAACTGACTTAAAGCATCAATGGTAGCCAGAACTACATTCTGCTTATTGTTGGAACCTAAAGATTTTGTACGGATGTTTTTAATGCCTGCAAGCTCGCACACATTACGCGCGGGACCGCCGGCAATTACACCAGTACCTTCGGGAGCTCTCTTCAGTAAAACGGATGCGCCGGTATGCTTTCCGGTAATATCATGCGTAATACTGTTATTATCATCTAATTTCACAGAAATCAGCTTTTTCATTGCGTCTTCTTTTCCTTTGCGGATTGCCTCAGGAATTTCAGTCGCTTTACCTAAACCTGCACCTACATGACCATTGCCGTCGCCGACAACAACCAAAGCTGTAAAACGCATATTACGTCCGCCCTTAACAACTTTTGTTACACGTTTAATTGATACCACTTTCTCTGTTAATTCCAATTGACTAGCATCAATGATTGTACGTTTCATGTATTTGTCTCCTCCTATTAAAAGTCTAATCCAGCTTCTCTGGCTGCATCAGCTAAAGCTTTAATCTTTCCCTGATAGATAAAACCGCCTCTGTCGAAGACAACAGTGGTAATACCTTTCTCTAACGCTTTTTTTGCAATCACAGTTCCTAAATGTGCTGCTGCGTCCACGTTATTGGTTTTTTCCAGCTCTGCCTTAACATCCTTCTGAAGTGTAGACGCGGAAACAAGTGTATTTCCAACTGTATCGTCAATAATCTGTGCATACATGTGATTATTGCTTCTAAACACAGCCAAACGTGGTCTTTCTGCTGTACCGGAGAAACGATTACGCATTCTTCTGTGTTTTTTCATACGAACTTCTGATCTTGATTTTTTATTAACCATTTTTTGTTCCTCCTATTTTATTTTTTACCAGTCTTACCAACTTTACGTCTAATAACTTCATCAGCATATTTGATACCCTTTCCTTTGTAAGGTTCAGGTCTTCTCTTATCTCTGATTTCTGCTGCGTATTGGCCAACTTTCTCTTTATCTATACCGGAAATAGTGATTTTATTTCCGTCAACCTTGGACTCAAGCCCTTCCGGATCGGTCATAACAACCGGATGGGAATATCCCAAGTTCAGTGTCAGTTCTTTTCCTGATTTGGAAGCTCTGTAACCAACACCGTTCACTTCCAGTTCCTTGGTATAACCGTTTGTCACACCGACCACCATGTTGTTAATTAGTGTTCTGGTAAGACCATGCAGGGATTTCATTCTCTTTAAATCGTTTGGTCTTGTTACAGTTATCTCAGAACCTTCTAACTTGATTTCCATTTCTGATGGAAGAGTCCTCTCCAGAGTACCCTTCGGACCTTTTACAGTCACATGATTATTTTCTGCAATATCAACAGTAACGCCTGCTGGTACCGCGATTGGCATTCTTCCGATTCGTGACATGCCCGTACCTCCTACCATACATAGGCGAGAACTTCTCCGCCTACTGCTAATTTTCTTGCTTCTTTATCAGTTACAACGCCCTGGTTTGTGGAAAGAATTGCAATTCCCAGTCCACCCAGAACTTTCGGGATTTCATTTTTGCCAGCATATACGCGAAGCCCTGGCTTGGAAATTCTTTTTAGACCTGTAATGATTTTCTCATTTTTGTCTTTACCATATTTTAAAGTAATGCGAATTGTATTGAAACTGCCATCCTCCACGATGTCATATTTTACAATGTATCCTTCATTTACAAGAATGTCGGCAATTGCAACTTTCATCTTGGAAGCTGGAACATCTACAGTATCATGTTTGGCAGTATTTGCATTACGGATTCTTGTAAGCATATCTGCGATTGGATCACTCATTGTCATGATGTATTTTCCTCCTTACCAACTTGCCTTTTTAACGCCTGGAATCTGTCCTTTATATGCCAGCTCACGGAAACAGATTCTGCAAATTCCGTATTTTCTTAAATATGCATGTGGACGCCCGCAGATTCTGCAGCGGCTGTATTCTCTGGTAGAGAATTTCTGTTTACGCTGCTGTTTTACTTTCATAGATGTTTTTGCCATTGAAATTCCCTCCTTATTGTTTTGCAAATGGCATATTGAACAATGTCAATAACTCACGTGCTTCTTCATCTGTCTTGGCTGTGGTAACAAAAATAACATCCATACCACGAACCTTATCAACTTTATCGTATTCAATTTCCGGGAAAATTAACTGTTCCTTAATACCAAGTGCATAGTTTCCTCTTCCGTCAAATGCGTTAGGATTTACTCCCCGGAAGTCACGTACACGGGGCAGCGCAAGATTGATCAGGCGGTCAACAAATTCATACATCTTATCGCCTCTTAAGGTAACTTTACAGCCAATAGGCATTCCTTCTCTGATCTTAAAGTTTGCCACAGAATGCTTTGCTCTTGTTACAATCGCTTTCTGTCCGGTAATGGTTTCCATATCGCTGACAGCCGCATCTAAAAGCTTTGCATTTTCTTTGGCTTCGCCAACACCCATGTTGACAACCACTTTTTCAAGCTTCGGCACCTGCATCACGTTTTTATATCCGAATTTTTTCATCAGAGCGTCAACCATTTCGTTCTGATAAATTTCTTTTAATCTACTACTCAACTGAATGGACCTCCTCTCCTGAATTAATCAATGACATCGCCAGTGGATTTGGCAAAACGTACTTTTTTGTCTCCGTCCATTTTGAATCCTACTCTGGTAGCCTTTCCTTTGTGAACATACATCACATTAGAAATATGGATGGGCCCTTCCTGATGAACGATACCACCCTGCTGATTAGCCATGCTGGGTTTTGTATGCTTGGTAACCATGTTGATACCCTCTACCACTACGGTATTTTTTTTCTTATTAACAGCAATTACCTTGCCCTCTTTGTCTTTATCTTTTCCAGCGATTACCTTTACAGTATCGCCCTTTTTAATCTTCATTGTTGCCATCTTTGTACCTCCTATAATACTTCCGGAGCCAGGGAAACAATCTTCATAAACTGTTTCTCACGAAGCTCTCTTGCAACCGGCCCAAAGATACGGGTTCCTCTCGGAGTTTTATCATCTTTAATGATAACAGCCGCATTTTCATCAAATTTGATATAAGAACCGTCCTTTCGGCGAGCGCCTTTCTTGGTACGAACTACTACAGCTTTTACCACATCGCCTTTTTTTACAACGCCGCCTGGTGTTGCATCTTTAACCGTAGCAGTAATGATGTCTCCGATATTTGCATATCTTCTGGTAGAACCGCCCATAACACGGATACACAGTAATTCTTTTGCTCCTGTATTATCAGCTACTTTCAGTCTGCTTTCCTGTTGAATCATGCTGGTAGCCTCCTCCTTTACTTCGCTCTCTCAATGATTTCTACAAGTCTCCATCTCTTATCCTTGGATAAAGGTCTTGTTTCCATTACTCTGACGGTATCTCCAATCCTGCAGTCGTTGTTTTCGTCATGAGCTTTTAATTTATAAGTTTTCTTAACGATCTTGTTGTACAGAGGATGTCTTACATTGTCTCTCACCGCAACTACAATGGTCTTATTCATCTTATCGCTTACAACAACACCAGTACGTGTTTTTCTAAGATTTCTTTCTTCCACGATATAGAATCTCCTTTCTAGGATGCTTAAGCCTGTTTTGCCTTTTCAGTAATAATCGTCTGAATTCTAGCGATATTCTTGCGAACCTCTTTGATTCTTCCGGTATTATCCAACTGATTGGTTGCATTCTGGAATCTTAAATTAAACAGTTCCTTCTTAGCAGCTACTAACTGATCCTGTAATGCTGCTACGGATTCTTCTCTTAAATCTTTTACATAATTACTAGTTTTCATTTGATTCACCGCCTTCTAAGTCTGCACGCGAAACCACTTTACATTTACAAGGTAATTTGTGTGTAGCAAGACGTAATGCCTCACGAGCTGTTTCTTCCGACACACCGGAGATCTCGAACATCACGCGTCCTGGTTTTACTACAGCCACCCAGTATTCCAATGTTCCTTTTCCGGAACCCATACGTGTTTCTGCTGGTTTTGCTGTTACTGGTTTGTCAGGGAAAATTTTAATCCAAACTTTACCACCACGCTTGATATAACGTGTCATTGCAATACGGGCTGCTTCAATCTGGTTTGATTTGATCCAGCAAGGTTCTAAAGCTATAATACCGTATTCACCATTTGTAATTTTATTACCTCTTAACGCCTTACCTGCCATGGAACCACGGAACTGCTTACGACGTTTTACTCTTTTTGGCATTAACATTATTTATCGCTCCCTTCCTTTGTTTCTTTTGTTGGAAGTATCTCGCCTTTGTAGATCCATACTTTTACGCCTACTTTTCCGTAAGTGGTATCTGCCTCGGCGAATCCATAATCGATATCTGCTCTTAATGTCTGAAGTGGAATCGTTCCTTCACTATAGAACTCGGTACGTGCCATATCAGCGCCGCCCAGACGTCCAGAAACGGAACTCTTAATTCCCAGTGCTCCTGCTTTCATGCTTCTGCCCATGCAGGATTTCATAGCACGGCGGAAAGAAACACGGTTTTCTAACTGCAAAGCGATATTTTCAGCAACAAGCTGTGCATCTTTGTCTGGTCTTTTTACTTCTTTGATGTCTACGACTAATTTCTTGTCTGTATATTTCTGAAGCTCTGCTTTTACTTTCTCAATTTCAGCTCCGCCTTTACCAATTACCACACCTGGCTTTGCTGTATAAAGAATTACCTTTACGCGGTCAGAAGCTCTTTCAATTTCAATTTTAGAAACGCCTGATGCGTATAATTTCTTCTTCAGAAATGTTCTGATGTTGTAGTCTTCTACTAAAAAGTCTGCAAAATCTGATTCTGCGTACCATTTAGAGTCCCAATCTTTGATAATGCCGACTCTTAAACCATGAGGATTAACCTTCTGTCCCATGACTGCCCTCCTATCTTTCATCAAGCACAATTGTAATGTGGCTCATTCTCTTTTCAATTCTGTAAGCCCTTCCCTGTGCTCTTGGCCTAATTCTCTTCATTGTTGGTCCTTTATTTGCGTAACACTCTGCAATATAAAGGTTCTGTGCATCCAATCCATTGTTGTTCTCTGCGTTGGCAACAGCAGATTTCAGTAATTTTTCTATCAAGCTTGATGCATATCTGGGATTATAAGCCAGGATCGCAAGTGCAGTCTGCACATCTTTTCCACGAATCGCATCCAGTACGAAGCAAGCTTTCTGAACAGACACTCTGGCATAAGATAACTTTGCGGAAGGTCTGGTGTCTTTCTGCGCATTTCTCTCTCTCTTTATTTGACTTCTATGTCCTTTAGCCATGGATGAAACCTCCTTTCAGATTCTTATAATTAACGAACTTTTGATTTCTTTTCGTCTTTTCCATGTCCGCGGTAAGTTCTTGTAGCCACGAACTCTCCTAATTTATGTCCAACCATATCTTCTGTCACATAGACTGGCACATGTTTCCTGCCGTCGTGTACAGCAAATGTATGACCTACGAACTGTGGGAAAATCGTAGAACGGCGAGACCATGTTTTAATCACACTCTTTTCGCCTGCAGCGTTCATAGCGTCTACTTTTTTCAATAAACTTGCATCAGCAAATGGTCCTTTTTTCAATGAACGAGCCATTATTTAACCTCCTTGATCCGGCCCCGTATACCGGGCAGAAACCTTGCCCGCGGGTACCACATATTATTTGATTGCTCTACCGTCTCTTCTTCTTACGATAAGCTTGTTAGATGCTTTATTCTTCTTTCTGGTCTTAAGGCCAAGCGCAGGTTTGCCCCAAGGTGTACATGGACCCGGGCGGCCGATTCCGGTCTTACCTTCTCCACCACCATGTGGATGGTCATTGGGATTCATAACAGAACCGCGGACTGTTGGGCGAATACCCATATGGCGCTTCCGTCCTGCTTTACCAATCTTAACCAGGTTGTGATCTGTATTTCCAACTACGCCAATAGTTGCGCGGCAGATAATTGGAACCATTCTCATCTCACCAGAGGGAAGACGAAGGGTTGCATACTTGCCTTCCTTAGCCATAAGCTGTGCACTGTTTCCAGCAGAACGGACAAGCTGGCCTCCTTTGCCAGGGTACAGCTCAATGTTGTGCACCTGAGTACCCACTGGAATATTCTCAAGAGGCAGACAATTTCCAATTCTTACCTCAGCTTCCGGCCCGTTCATAACTTTCATACCGTCTTTCAATCCTTCCGGCGCAATGATATAAGTCTTTTCGCCGTCTGCATAGCAGATCAAAGCAATATTTGCTGTTCTGTTAGGATCGTATTCGATACCTATTACCGTAGCCGGAATACCATCCTTTTTATTTCTTTTAAAGTCAATAATTCTATATTTTCTTCTGGAACCGCCTCCGCGGTGTCTCACTGTAATTTTACCCTGATTGTTACGCCCCGACTGCTTCTGTAAGGAAATTAACAGTGATTTTTCCGGAGTTGTCTTGGTAATCTCAGAGAAATCAGAACCAGTCATATTTCTTCTGGAAGGTGTATATGGGTTATATGTCTTGATTCCCATGGTTCTTCTCCTTTCTATAAGCCAGCAAAAATTTCAATATCCTTGCTGTCTTCTGTCAACTGAACGATTGCTTTCTTAGTCTTGGCAGTTTTTCCCACCACCATGCCTCTTCTTTTCTTTTTGCCGCCGATATTCAAGGTATTTACTTTTTTCACCTTGGTTCCTTCAAACATTTTCTCAACAGCTTCTTTAATCATCGTCTTGTTCGCTTCCGGATGAACCAGGAAAGTATACTTTTTCTCGCTCATTGCGTTCATACTTTTCTCTGTGATAACCGGTTTGAGGATTACGTCATAATATTGTACGTTTGCCATTATGCATACACCTCCTCGATCGTTGCTACGGCATCCTTGGTGGCTACAATGGTGTCGTATTTCATAATATCATAAACATTTATGGTATTCGTCAGAGCCATTTTCACTGCCGGAATATTTCTGGCTGACATTACCACATTCTTGTCATTCTCATTAATGATTACAAGTGCCTTTTTCACTTTCAGATTATTTAGTACATCCTGAAATTTCTTAGTCTTAATTTCACCCAATTTCAGCTCATCAAGAACAATGAACTTGCTGTCATTTACTTTAGAAGTCAGCACAGATTTGAGAGCTGCTCTCTTTTCTTTTTTATTTAACTTGAACGAATAGTCTCTTGGCACGGGAGCAAATACCACTCCGCCGCCTGTCCACTGTGGAGCCCGGATAGAACCCTGTCTTGCATGACCAGTCCCTTTTTGTCTCCACGGTTTTCTTCCGCCGCCGCGGACTTCAGAACGCGTCTTTGCTTTCTGTGTCCCCTGACGGTTATTTGCGAGCTGCTGTACGACTGCCATGTGTACCAGGTGTTCATTGACTTCTACACCGAACACTGCATCATTCAGCTCAAGGCTGCCTACTTCGCTGCCTTCCATATTATAAATAGCTACATTAGCCATCGTTAAGTTCCTCCTTTCACTTAGTACTATTTCGCTGCTTTTACAGTCTCTTTAATTGTTACTAAAGATTTCTTAGGTCCCGGAACCGCACCCTTTACTAAAAGCAGATTGTTCTCAGCGTCTACTCTGACAACTTCAAGATTCTGGACCGTCACCTTCACAGCACCCATGTGACCCGGCATTCCTTTCCCTTTGAACACCTTGCTGGGGCTGGAACATGCGCCATTGGAACCCTGGTGGCGATGGAATTTAGAACCGTGAGCCATAGGTCCTCTGTGCTGTCCATATCTCTTAATAGCACCCTGGAATCCTTTACCTTTGGAAATTGCAGTGGCATCAATCTTATCGCCCTCCGCAAAAATGTCAGCTTTAATCTCGTCTGCCAATTTGTAATCAGCAGCATTTTCAAGCTTAAACTCTCTGACAAATCTCTTGCTGGATACGCCGGCTTTCTCAAAATGTCCCTTTTCTGCCTTTGTAACACCATGTCTGTATCTGATTTCCTTTTTCCCGTTGGCGTCTTTGTTCACAATCTTATCTTTCTTGTCAACAAAACCAACCTGAACCGCGCTGTATCCGTCATTTTCTACAGTTTTAATTTGAGTTACTACACATGGACCAGCCTGTAATACAGTAACTGGTACCAAAACGCCGTCTGTATTGAAGATTTGAGTCATTCCGACTTTTGTAGCTAAGATCGCTTTCTTCATTTCTTTACCTCCTGTTTCTCTACAGCGGAACGCTTCTTACCTGCCCTGGGGCAGAGGAACCGTTCATCCTAGAACAGTAAAATGATGAAACTTCTTATGTTGCATCTATCTATTACCCTTCAGGATTCTTACTATCACTACTTATTTTTCATTTTGATATCAATATATACTCCCGCAGGCATTTCCAATCTGGATAATGCATCTACCGTCTTCTGGGTAGGTGTGATGATATCAATCAGTCTCTTATGAGTCCTCTGCTCAAACTGTTCTCTGGAATCTTTATATTTATGAACAGCTCTCAAAATAGTAACCACTTCTTTTTTGGTAGGAAGAGGAACTGGTCCGCTCACCTGTGATCCATTTTTCTTTACAGTTTCGATAATTTTCTTAGCAGATGCATCCACTAACTGATGGTCATATGCCTTCAGTGTGATTCTCATTACTTGACTTGCCATAAAAAAAGCCGCCTCCTTTTCGCACTTTACTTCAGTACGACAAGCGGTGACTGTACACTTCTCCGTGTGTGTCATATATTTTACACACGCTGTTTCTG
The DNA here is from genome assembly GCA_950097145.1 of uncultured Lachnospiraceae bacterium. Classification (GTDB taxonomy): domain Bacteria; phylum Bacillota; class Clostridia; order Lachnospirales; family Lachnospiraceae; genus Petralouisia. Next base: position 20,095 of record CATNCF010000006.1, on the reverse strand, counting down.
CTCTTTTGCAGATCTCTTATTGTGATACAGTGACTTGTCGCCAGTTTCCTAACTTGACATTCGCTCCACGGAAAACCTGCCATCTTCTAAGCAGCAACCTCACGCTTCGTCGCTATCATGCCACAGCATAGATTAGTATAAAGCATAATTGCATAAAATGCAAGTACTTTTTTTGTGAAATTTCACAAACATTGCAGCAGTTCCTCCTGTGCCATCTGCAAAGTCCGCAGCATTTTCCAGACGCTGCGTATCTAACTTTGCCCATTAGTTGACAGCAGAACTATTGGCATAGATTAATGCACCAACTTTTCTATAAGTTCTTTTGCGTTCTCATATTCACATAATTCTACATTTAAAGCTTTACAGACATCCGCCACAGACAGATTTAAAGATTTCACCAGATTTTCAACACTGCTTACCAGCTGATTTGCTCTCCCTTGTTCTATTCCTTGTTCCAATCCTTCTTCGAGAATGCTCGCTCCCAGGCCACTCATATGTGACACCTCCTCCATCAGTTCTTTGTTCTGAGAAAAGTCAATATATTTTTGTACAGTATCTAAAAAATCTTTTTTATGAGGATAAAAAATTGCACTCAAAAATTCTAATACCCCCTCTTCCAAAGGACATTGCGCTTTCCCAAGCCGAATAATAATAAGACTCAGCAAATCATAATTTTCCCTTTGAGGATGACACGTTCCATAATTTCCGCTGTTCTCTATCTGATAATAGGAAATGCTATATCTTTCTTCAGGCGGAACATTATCTCTGCAAATCCAAATACTATAGCATTTCTCAAGTGAGTTATAATCTGTATGTTCTGTAATCAATGACAACTGTGAGGAAAGGCTGCGAGAGAGATAATACATCCCCCGTTTTTCTATGGGATATCCCGGTTTATAATTCCTCTGAGGTTCCACATCTATGTGCAGATTCACCTGAACTTTCCCTGATAACATTGGATTTTTAGACCGAAATCTAATATCAAAATTAGAAGTTTTCTCATTGAGCTGCACAAATTCATTATTGTCTCCATGAATCCGTGTATTCGTTCTCCCTGTAGTCACTTCATCCTCTGATGTAATCGTATCCGACTCTATAAACTCCATAATTTCCTGAGTTGTAAATTCCTTATATTCCCTTACCACTCCCTTTAAAATCACCGCAAGAACTTCTTTATTTTTTTAAATATCTTTACTTACTGTGTCCATTCCTTCCAAATTCTTGGATAATTGAAGAGTATTTAATGTTTCTAAACTCCCACATATGATATGATTCAAAAAACTGCTCCTTTCACCCTTTGCAGTCCAGTACAGACATCCATTCCTCCGGAAAAAACTGCTCCATCAACAGTTCCTGTCCATCTTTTTGGATTGTGTCATTTTTCTCAGCAGATATTGTATCTTGAAATGGACTCTTTTCCATAAAAGAGCCTTCCTTTTCCAAATATTCTTCCTTCAGATGTCTTTTTTTCTGACTTTCCTGCACCGCCGCTTTTACTGCCTCTCCCAGCAGCATTCCAAACTGTTCATTGTTCTTGCTTACCTGCTGTACCATCTGGTACGCCTGCTGCACAATCGTCTGCTGTTCTTCCTTATTGGAAGCCTGGCTCAACGCGTGTTTGATCCGTTCTCCTTCTTTCCTGGCAAGCTCTGCCATCTGAGCAAGTCTGGGATCTACTTTCATCAGAAACCGCTTTTCCTCTGGTGACACATGGGCTCCCCTGGCAATTCTGCGTGCAATTTCCACCGCCTTCTTCGCATCATTTTGTCCCTCATCCACTTCCTTCGGCTCCAAAAGCTGCTGAAGAACTGATTGTTTCTCCCTGTCTCGTTCTATACCGGTTACATTACGGATCACCTGGGAAATATCTATGGATTTCCCTTCGGCATACGCTTTTGTTCTTTCTGTATTATTGTGCAGCATAATATTCATAATCCACAACCTCCTCTTTCCGCCGTTATCAATTCTAACTCTTATATCGGCAAGAAAAAAGCATTTGTTAATTCTCTGACTGTCTGCCTGCTATCACAAAAATTGCAATGCCAAGTACCAGGATAACTATGGAAATAATCTGGGAAGTTGACAAAAATCCCCACGCTCCCCGATAGTCGTTGCGCATCATTTCAATAATGAAACGTCCGATACTATACAAAACACAATAACCTGCAGCTATTTTTCCCTTTTTGGGCTCCCTCTTTGCATACGCCATCAACAGAAACGCCAGCGCAAAATCACCAATGCTGGAATATATCTGCGTAGGAATAAGTTTTACACCATTGGGAGCATATTCAGACTGCCAATACTGGATGCTGAGCACAGAATCCGTCTCCCGGCCATAACAGCACCCTGCAAAAAAACAGCCGATGCGCCCGCACCCCTGTGCAAATGCCACTTCTGGAAGCACCAAATCCAAGTACTGGACAAAATCTGCTTTTTTATATCTGCAGTACAGAAAACTGGCAAAAACACCTCCCAGAATTCCTCCGTAAACCACCCATCCATTCTGGAAACTCCATAAAATAGACGGATCTTTCAAAATATCAGGAATGCTTACCGTATAATAGAGCAGCTTGCTTCCTGCCGCCCCTCCAAAAATCGCACACCAGAAAATACCATACAAAATCTCTGTATCCATTCCTCTTTTTTTTGCACGCCTTTCACTGATTATCAATGCGCTTAAAAATCCAAGGGCAACCATAATACCATACACATGCAGTGTCAGCGGTCCAATCTGTATATCATTAATCATGCTCTTTTCCTTTCTACTTCTGTATTGTTGTGTGGTTAATTATACGCAATTTGTCCGTTCTTTGCAAGAGAAGCCATCAGTAATCTTCTGTCTTATTCTGGAATATTATGCGTTGGGGGCAGGTTGAAAGATCTGCACAAAGAGTTGACGCTGTTTTTTTCCTGGGATATAATATTTTTAATATACAAGAAGAATGGACAAGAAAGGAACACAGATATGTGGATTGCAGATACATGGAACGACTATGAGATCATTGACTGTTCAAAAGGTGAAAAGCTGGAACGCTGGGCAGATTATATCCTGGTAAGGCCTGATCCACAGGTAATCTGGGACACGGAACGGATACACAAAGGATGGAAAACCAGGAATGGACATTACCACCGCAGTAAAAAAGGCGGCGGAGAATGGGAATTTTTCGACCTGCCCCAGCAGTGGGAACTCCACTACCAATCGCTTACTTTTCGCCTGAAGCCTTTCAGTTTTAAACATACAGGATTATTTCCGGAACAGGCCGCAAACTGGGACTGGTTCAGCACAAAGATCCGGCAGGCAAAACGTCCCGTCAAAGTTTTGAATCTCTTTGCCTATACCGGAGGAGCCACCCTTGCAGCGGCCGCAGCAGGCGCAGGCGTCACCCATGTTGACGCATCCAAAGGTATGGTAACCTGGGCTAAAGAAAATGCTATTGCATCTAATCTTGAAGACGCGCCTATACGCTGGATTGTTGACGACTGCGTAAAATTCGTAGAACGTGAAATCCGCCGGGGCAGAAAATATGATGCAGTGATCATGGATCCACCCTCTTATGGCAGAGGTCCGAAAGGCGAAATCTGGAAAATTGAAGATGCAATTTATCCTTTGATAACACTATGTACCCAGCTTCTCTCGGAGCATCCATTGTTTTTCCTAATCAATTCCTATACCACCGGGCTCCAGCCGGCAGTACTTGCTTATATGCTGGGAACAGGACTGCAAAAATTTCAAGGCTCCATAGATGCCCAGGAACTCGGTCTTCCTGTTTCCTCCAACGGTCTGGTTCTGCCCTGCGGCGCCAGCGGAAGGTGGGAAGCAGACGCTTAAACTTTTGTATTAAGATACTTCCTGGCGCTCTCCACAGTGCGGCAGAGATACTTCATAGCCTCTGCCGGATATTTTCCAGATGCAGTCTCCCCCGTAACCATCACGCTTGCTGCTCCCTGGGAAACTGCCTGAAAAATGTCTGATACTTCTGCACGGGTGGGAACACTGCTGTCCTCCATAGACGCCAGCATCTGTGTCACCACCATAAAGGGAATTCCCTGGCTTCGGCAGACGGATGCAATTTCCGCCTGAACCGCTGGAAGTTCCCACAGAGGCATACTATTTCCAAGATCTCCCCTGGCAATAACAATCTGGTCTGCATAGGGAAGAAGAGCTTTCAGACTGCCCACGCCATCTATGTTTTCTATTTTTGCAAATATCTCCAGTTCTGGTACCTCTGCTTCCAGAAGCTCCCGTTTCAAATTTTGCAGATCTCTTGGTTTTCGCACAAACGGCAGCATGACGCCTGTAACACCGTGCTTTTTGGCTTCTCTGATATTTTTCTGATCACTTTCTGTCAATGTAGGAAGTTCTGCCACTGTCCCAGGAACCGCAATACTTTTTCGGGAACTTAACAAACCTCCCCGCTGTACCCGGCAGCAGATCTGCTCCATCCCCTCTTCTTCCACTTTTAAAAGGATTTTGCCGTCATCCAGAAGCACTTCCTGCCCCTCCTTCATCACCGGAAGCAAAACTCCTGGTATCGATATCGCTCTTTCTTCTTTACAACTTTTGACGCACTGAGAAGTCAGTACAATTTTTGTTCCTATCCGTAATTCCAGAGGCTTTTTCAAAACTCCAATTCGAAGTTCCGGTCCCTGCAGATCTACAAGAAGCCGCGGGCAAACACCCGCAGCTTCGGCTGCTTGTTTTATCTTATCCGTCCATTCCCGGCAGGCTGACAGCTCAATATGCGAGAGATTCAGCCGCATTCCTGTCATTCCCATTTGAAACATTTCTGTCAAAATTCCAAGCTCTGCACATGCCGGTCCAATGGTTCCGTAAATATCCATTTCTTAGTTTCCTTTCTGTACTTTACGTTACAGGCTTCCCCTCTTCTGCTTTCTTCTCCGGATCCACGTAAGAATATGCATTGGAAATTTTAGCGTTTTCAGCCGACAGTTCCACTGGTTCCCGGTAAAAAGCAATTACCGGCGTGCCAACTTTAATTTTTTCAAATATCTTCTGCGCCACCTCAAGAGGGGCATTGATACAGCCATGGGACCCGCTGGTCTTATAAATCTCACCGCCAAATTTGCCATTTCTCCAGGAAGCGTCATGAATTCCCACATTATAGGCAAAGGGCATAAAATATGTAACGTCTGACTCATAGTCCTCCCCTTTGAGTACTGCCGGGCTGTCCTTATATACAATTTTGAACACGCCGTCCGGGGAACCATTGTTACGGCTGATATTGCCTGTTACAACATCGCTCTCCACCACCAGTTTACCATTTTCATAATACCACATATGCTGTTTGGTATAATCTATTTCCACATATGTATCTCCAATGTCATCTTTGCCCTCCACAAAGGGGCGTTGGGAATAGACAGGTTCACGCTTTACAGGTTTTCCAGCCTCCAAGTCAGCTTTTATCTGTTCTGCCTCTTTCGGTTTATTGACAATCCAGCCGTAATCCCCGCCGCCAATCTCCACCGTATCTCCAGAAGATGTTTTAAAGGAACGCACATCTGCATACGTATTGTATTTGCTGGCAAGAGCCTGGACATATGATTCAATCTTTTCTTCATTCAGGGAAACGGAAAAACCATCCACCTGGAGAAATTCACGAATCTGCTTCTTGTCCAGTTTTTCTTCATAATCTTTAATCTTGTAATCAATCTCAGCATTTTCATAGCTGTTAATCTGATCCATCAACTGTGTAATTTCTTTGCTCTTACTGGTGTATTCAGCCTCCATATAATCCTCGTCGGTCAGCTCCACAGAAGTATCTCCTGCTGATACTGCTTTCTGCACCTTTGCAAGTACATTTTCATAAATCATATGGTTTCCGGGAACTTCCGGCTCTATGTAATAGCCATCATCACCAAGTTCCACACGTGCACTCTCCGGCTCTGTAATATTTTCCTTTCGAAAACAGTCCAAGGCAGACACCGCTTTGGAAATTAATTCTTCATGATATTCCATGGTAATAGGTACCTCAGCCTCCCGGGTGTGAAAGAGCATTACAGGCCATTGGAACGGTTCCTGTTCCTTCAACAGTTGTTCCACAGATCCATCCGGAACATAACTGCATTCAATATCAGCCCCATACACATGATGCTTCTCACCATCCCGGTCGAATACCGTCAAAAGATAATCTTCCACACCGTCTCCCACTTTTTCCTCAGCCCCGGATAAATCCATTCCGCCTACCTTCCAGCCATTGATTTTGGTACGGAAGAAAAAATGGCTGCTAAAATAAAATCCCATGGCCACGTATATGGCTGCCAGCAGCAAAATTACTCCACTGACACTTCCTATGATGATTTTCAATTTTCTTCTTCGCTTTCTTCTTCGCATATTCATCCCTCAATCTTTTATTATTATTTTTAACTACTTCTGGCTGTATACATAAAGCATAAATTCTTCCAATTTTCCCTTATTTCCCAGCTTCCTTGGATAAATTGCGGCAGTCACCTTCTGCATCTTACCTTGTACATTTCTGAGATAAGAACCTGTTACATTATCCTTTCCCTTCTCAAATGCCTCCTGCAAAGCCTCAAGAGAAAACATCTGAAAACAGAAATCCTGATAATCCTCCGCCACTTTCTCTTTTATCACAAGCTGAAGCATTTTCTCATATCTGCTGATGCAATAATCATCCCGCAGGATTTCAACCAGTCTTTTTTCTTCCGCCGGTCCTTTTAAAATACTGCATTTATCAGGTGAAAGACACACCAATGTAATCTTAATGTATTCTTTTCCACAAAAGTCATCCTCTAATTTCATATTCAACTTTCCTCTTTTATTTTATCTTCTCTTGTCTGCAAAAGATTTGTAATTTTGCAAATTATTTCTTATTCTTTTCTTAATCTTTTTATCAATCCTCCTTGTAAAAGCACACATTCTCCTGTTTCCTGCTTTGTGGCACATCTATCAGTCTCTGGTTCTCAGAACCCCGGAACTTAAGGGCGATATTTTTCTGTTCCTGTATAAATTCTCCGTCCACCAGCACGTCAATCAAAGACAGCATCTCATCCGTGGCCCCGCACCTGGCAGAGCTCTCGTTCCACAAATCCCGTTCCAGAAGGTACCCTGTATAACACCAAATGCTTTTCTTCGGATATCTTTCTTTCACTTTTCTAAGAAATGGCAAAAGGCCGCGCTGGTTCGAAGGCTCAAATGGCTCTCCGCCCAAAATCGTAAGCCCCGCAATATGCTCCGGCCTCAGCAGTTCAAGCAGTTCCTCCTGAATATCAGCCGTAAACTCCTGACCATAAGAAAAATCCCAGGTTTCCGAATTAAAGCATCCTTTGCAATGATGAGTGCATCCTGATACAAATAAAGAAACCCTTACGCCTGGCCCATTGGCTACGTCTGTCTTTTTTATTTCTCCATAGTTCATTATAAATGCAGCACCCTTTCCTGAATTTCCTGGGTCCGGCCCTGGTTCCAAAACTGGGTTCCAATGTAGCCGCAGGTTCTGCGTGCAACATTCATCTTACTTTCATCCCTGTTCCGGCAGTTGGGGCATTCCCATACCAGCTTGCCATGCTGGTCAGACACGATCTTAATTTCTCCTTCATAACCGCACATCTGACAATAATCGCTCTTGGTATTCAGCTCGCCATACATGATGTTTTCATAAATATACTGTATTACCGAAAGAACCGCATGGATATTATTCTGCATATTGGGCACTTCCACATAACTAACCGCTCCTCCCGGAGATAATTTCTGAAACTGAGCTTCAAAGACCAGTTTACGGAACGCGTCAATTTCCTCTGTCACATGGACATGGTAACTGTTGGTAATATAATTCCGGTCAGTCACACCCTCAATAACCCCAAAACGTCTCTGTAAACATTTTGCAAATTTATAGGTAGTAGACTCTAACGGCGTGCCATAGAGACTGAATGCGATATCGGTCTCATCTGCCCATCGCCTGCATGCCTCATTCATATACTCCATGATTTCCAGTGCAAATGGAGTTGCTGACGGATCTGTATGTGATTTTCCGGTCATATACCGAACACATTCACATAGTCCTGCATACCCCAGAGAAATGGTAGAATATCCATGATACAACAGCCGGTCTATCACTTCCCCCTTTTTCAGCCGCGCCAAAGCGCCATACTGCCACAAAATAGGCGCAACATCCGACGGCGTTCCTTTCAGACGTTCATGCCGCAGCATTAATGCTTCCTTACATAATGCCAATCGTTCCTCAAATATACTCCAAAACCTGTCCATATCTTTTTCTGACGAGCAGGCAACATCCACCAGATTCAGCGTCACAACTCCCTGGTTAAACCTTCCGTAGAACTTTGGGTTCTGCTGCTCATCCCGGTACACAGTCAGAAAAGAACGGCATCCCATACAGGGATAACAATTTCCCTCTTTATTTTCTTTCATAATCTTCTCAGAAATATAATCTGGAACCATCCGCTTTGCCGTACACTTTGCTGCAAGCCTGGTCAAATCCCAATAACGGCTTCCCTCCCGGATATTATTTTCTTCCAGCACGTAAATCAGTTTTGGAAACGCTGGCGTGATATAAACGCCTTTTTCGTTCTTTACGCCCTGCATTCTCTGCAGCAGCATTTCCTTTATTACCATGGCAAGATCATCCCGAAGGCGTCCCTCTTCCACTTCATTCAAATACATAAAGACTGTTACAAAAGGCGCCTGGCCATTGGTAGTCATTAAGGTAATCACCTGATACTGAATCATCTGAACGCCCCGGCGGATTTCTTCCTTCACCCGCAGTTCTGCCACCTCATTGACCTTTTTCTCGTCTAACGGCACTCCTGCCGCCAGAAATTCCCGGCGCACCACTTTTTTCAGTTTCTGTCGGCTCACGTCCACAAAAGGCGCAAGATGGGACAGGGTAATGCTCTGTCCGCCATACTGTGAACTTGCAATTTGTGCAATTGCCTGCGTAGCCACATTACATGCAGTGGAAAAGCTCTTTGGACGCTCAATCATAGTCTCGCTGATAACTGTCCCATTCTGAAGCATATCCTCTAAATTCACCAGACAGCAGTTATGCATATGCTGTGCAAAATAATCTGCATCATGAAAATGAATCATTCCTTCCTCATGGGCGCGGACAATTTTTTCCGGAAGCAAAAATCTTTTCGTGATATCTTTGCTGACTTCTCCAGCCATATAGTCCCGCTGTACACTGTTTACAATTGGATTTTTATTGGAGTTTTCCTGTTTAATCTCTTCATTATTGCATTCAATCAAACTTAAGATCTGCTGATCTGTAGAATTAGATTTACGCACCAGCGCACGTTTATAACGGTAAGTAATATACTTTCTTGCCACCTCAAAGGCCTTGTAACCCATGATTTCATTTTCTACCAGATCCTGAATCTCTTCTACATTATAAATTCGCTCCATAGAGCCGCAGATTTCTGAAATCCGCTGCGCTATGGCCTCTATCTGCTCCTTTGTCAGCCTGTCATTCTCCGCCGCCTCGTGATTTGCCTTCGCAACTGCATCCACAATTTTGCTCTTATCAAACTCTGTTTCCTTGCCGCTTCTTTTGATAATCTTCATGATGTCTCCTCCAAAATAACTAAATATTGTGGCGTTTTAATGCTTTTACACTATATATGCCCAACTATTATAGTATTATCCCTGGGAAAAAGCAAGACGAAAAAAATATTTTTCTGTCGGATAATTAATATAATTCTTGCATCTATGGCAAAAAGAGATTATTATAGGTATAAATCTATTTTTTACACAGGAGGCATATATAAATGAAATGCAAAAAACTGATTCCCCTTTTGTTAAGCTGCCTAATGCTATTGGACAATCCAATAAGTCCACAGGCAGCCAGCTTTTCGTCTGCTTCCAAGTTCTCTGAGGACAAGCCGGCCCAGGAACAAACCGTTCAGACGGACCTTAAGGTAAATCTAAACCAAAGTACATACACGCTAAAAAAGGGAAACACCGTACAATTAACTGCTTCTGCTGTCGAAGCTTCCGGCAGTGATCTTTCTTCTGCTGCACAGACAGCCTGGAGCTCCAATCAGGAAGACGTTGCCACCGTATCGGATCAGGGACTGGTCACAGCGCATAAATCAGGAACTGCAGTCATTACGGCATCTCTTGTCTTCTATACAGAAAACGGCGTTCTGGCAGGTTCCTCTTCCTGCACCATCACTGTGGCAGACACTATTACCTTAAATAAAGAAAATCTAACCATCTATCTTGGACAAGTCCAGCAGTTAACGTCTTCTGCGGCAGGCGCTGTAACATGGACCTCATCCAATCCCAATATTGCAGATGTTAGCCCTGATGGAAAAATCACACCTAAAAAAGCTGGTTCTGTCACCATCACCGCAGCTTTCGACGGTATATCTGCCTCCTGCAAAGTCACGGTAAAAAAGCCTTCGCTGAAATTAAAGTCTAAGGCAACTATATATTTAGATAATCCAGTCATCCTCAAAGCTGCCGTACAGCCAAAAGGAACGGTTTCTTGGAAATCTTCCAATAAAAAGATTGTCGCTGTCAGCTCTTCCGGCAAGGTTACTCCCAAAAAACCTGGGACTGCCACCATCACCGCCCGCTGCGGCAGCCTGAAAAAATCATGTAAAGTAACGGTAAAGAAACCTTCCGTGGATCTAAATGCAAAGGAAATTACTATTTTTGCAGAAAGCGGTTATTCCCTCAAAGCAGCCGCTCACCCTTCGGATAATCTTTCCTATCGTTCTTCAGATAAGAAAGTTGTTTCTGTCAATAAACAGGGAAAAATTGTTGGCCTGCATACAGGAACTGCAACTGTCACGGCTTCCGTGCCCGGTGCAAAAGAATCATGTAAGGTAACTGTTCTGAAAGATAATTGTGACCTGAACCGTTCCTCCCAGACACTAATGAAAGGAAGCAGCGCTGAGATTTATTTATCTAATCCCCCGGCAAACGCTTCTGTGTCCTTTGAACTGTCTGATCCATCTGTAGCAGATCTGTCAGTTGCAGGAAATATTTGTAAAATCACTGCAAATAAGACTGGAAAAACCACCCTTAAGGCGCGCTACAGTGTAAATGAAAATAACCAACGGGTAACAGGTGAGCGCACCTGTTCCATTGAGGTAATCAACGCCGGAGTTGTTCAGCAGCAGGCTTCCGTAGCGCTTAAAGCTAAACAGAAACTGACGTTAAAAAACGTAGATAAAACAGATGCAAAGATTACAAATACCGTGTGGCGCTCTTCAGATCCCAAAACGGTTTATGTAAATCAGAAAAATGGAACAGTTATCGGCAAAAAAACAGGCTTAGCATCCATTACTGCAATAGTTAGCTATTCTGACAAGACATCCAGGGAATATACCACAGATGTACGGGTCTCTAATCCAAAGGCAAAATATTCCCGTACAGTAGTATCTCTGGGACATACGCAGAAAATTGCCCTGACTGGGCTTACCCCTTACAGTGAAGTGACATGGAAACTCGGGAAAAAACCTCTTATTTCCATCGGCCAGGACGGGACGGTTACTGCCGGAACCCAAACTGGGAAAACCACTGTTACCATTAATGCTGACGGGAAATCAATGAAACATACTGTATATGTAACCAATCCCAGCCTGACTGCCAGCAGTGCTCTTCTGGCTCCTGGAAAGTCCACCAAAATCAAATTGTCCGGTGTGGCTGCCCAAAGTCAGATCCATTACCGTTCAAAGAAGAAATCAGTTGCCACTGTAGATAAATCCGGAAAGGTAACTGCACGCAGAAGCGGAAGTACAGACATCATTGTCACAGCGGACGGCAACGTATTTAAATTCCAGGTAAATGTTGTTTCCAAGCGTGCCTTAAACGCCTGCAAAACTGGCTACAAAATTATGTACAGCTCTCGTTACAGCCAGGCAAGAAGAATGAGCAAAGGCTACTATGACTGCAGTTCACTGGTATTCCGGGCATACGGCAAGGATTCCAGCCTTTTGGGCGGCACACCTTCCTGGGCCCCTACTGCTGCTTCCATGGCAGCACATATGGAAAAGACTGGAAAAGTCATTGCCTACCGAGGCATCAGCGCCTCCAAGCTCCGTCCTGGTGATCTTCTGTTTTTCAGAAGCTCCCGTTCAAATGGCAGATACAAAAATATATACCATGTCTCCATGTATTACGGCGACGGCTATCGGCTGGAAAAACCACTGCGTTATTATTATCCCGCAGGTAATATTGTCATGGTTGCCAGACCTGTACCATAAATGAATCATAAATTATATACAAAAACTCCCAGCGAGAAGCAGAATCAATCCGCTTCCCACTGGGAGCTTTTTTCAGATCAAAGTTATTTAATAATACTTGAAGACTTGGCTGCCTCAAATTCATTTAAAATCTCCTGTTCCGGGGCTTTTGTCAGCAAACTAACCACAATAATCACTGCAATCCCCACAATAAATGCCGGAAGCAGCTCATAGATCGCAAACACACCGCCAAGAGGCGCAGCCAGATATTTCCACACAAATACGAAAACGCCTCCTGCTATCATTCCTGCAATAGCTCCCGGCAGTGTGGTCCGTTTCCAGAACAACGCGCAGATTACCAGCGGTCCAAAACTTGCGCCAAATCCTGCCCAGGCAAATGACACAATACCAAAAACCGAACTATTGGGATCTCTGGCTATCACAACCCCAAGAATTGCAATCACAATAACTGTCAGGCGTGCTGCCAGCATACTGGTTCTCTGGGACAGCTTCATATGGAATGTCTCCTGCAGAATATTCTGCGATACACTGGAAGAGGCTGCCAGAAGCTGGGAATCGGCTGTTGACATGGTACTTGCCAAGATTCCCGCCAGAATCAGTCCTGCCACCAGAGCTGGGACAACACCATAACTAGATAAAAAGTCTGCAATACGGACAATTACCGTCTCTGTATCCGCTCCTGAAAGAGCTGTGATTACTCCGGCCTTGCTCAGCGCATTTCCAATTACCCCAATCAAAACAGCAACTGCCATGGCAATCACAACCCAGACAGAAGCCACACGGCGGGACAATTTTAATTTATTCTCATCTTCAATCGCCATAAACCGAAGCAGGATATGAGGCATACCAAAATATCCAAGCCCCCAGGCACAGGTAGAGACTATTTTTAAGAAACCGTAAGGCGCAGCCGCTCCCTCCACATAAGTGCTTGTAAAGGACAGGTAGCCCGGCAGTGCCTTAGCATTATCCATTACCGCGCTAACGCCTCCTGCTGAAACAGTTGCAAAAACCAGGATAAACAGTATGGCAAATGTCATAATAATACTCTGGATAAAGTCCGTGGTGGACGCCGCAAGAAATCCTCCCGCAGCCGTATACCCTACAATCACAATGGCTGAAATAATCATTGCCGCCATATAATTTACGCCAAACAGGGAAGAAAACAGTTTTCCACAGGCAGCAAATCCCGAAGCTGTATATGGGATGAAAAATATAATGATAATCAGCGCTGCAATCATGGTTAAAATATTTTTCTTATCATGAAAACGATTGGAGAAAAACTGGGGCAGTGTAAAAGAATTGGTAATCTGGGTATAACGGCGCAGACGCCTGGCAGTAAACAGCCAGTTCAGATATGTACCAACTGCCAGACCCACTACGGTCCAGCCTACATCGGCAACACCAGACAGATAGGCAAGCCCTGGCAGGCCCATCAGCAGATAGCCCGACATGTCAGAGGCTTCTGCACTCATTGCAGTTACCAGCGGCCCTAACTTTCTTCCGCCCAGATAAAAATCAGATGTAGACTCATTCTTCCTGGCAAAATAAAAGCCAACCACTAACATTCCTGCAAGATAAATCACTATGGTGATTAAAATGCAAATTGATGCTGTACTCATAATTGATTCACTCCTTCTAACTCTTGTATGATGATGGAAATCTGTGCCGCTTTGCCTTAAACGGCACAGTGTCTTTCGATATCATACCACAAAAGCCATCATCTGTTAAGTGTCAATTCAATATCAGCTTCATACAGCCATACATTCCAGCGTCATTTCCCAGAGCCGCCAGGGTAAATCTGGTATCGGCACAGGGTGAGAATGCCGCCTTGCGGTAATATTTCTCCACGGCATCCAGAAGTGGTTTCCCTGCTTTAGACACTCCTCCGCCAATGACAAAGACTTCTGGATCTGCCACACAGGCAATATTACTCAGGGCAGTTCCCAAAATCCGTGCAAATTGATCTACAATTTCACCTGCCACGGCGTCCCCTTCTTTGTAAGTGTCAAAAACTGTTTTTGCTGAAACCTTCCCCGCCTGATCTAAAAGGGATTTCTCATGTTCTAGGGCCAAACGCTCTCTGGCCAGCCTTGCAATTCCAGTGGCTGAAGCATACTGTTCCAGACATCCTTTTCTCCCGCAGTTACAAAAAACTTTTTCCTGAGAATCTACTGTCATATGTCCGATTTCCCCTCCGGCTCCATTGCTTCCAGAAACAATCTTTCCATTCACTATAATTCCGCCACCTACGCCTGTCCCAAGAGTTACCATTACCACATTTTCACAGCCTTTGCCGCCGCCCTGCCACATCTCTCCCAGTGCGGCCACATTGGCGTCATTCCCTGCTTCTACCAAAATTCCATGCATCAATGACCCTAATTCCTTCGACACATCCATATTTTTCCATCCCAGGTTCACACACACTGGAACAATCCCATCCATGCGCACCGGACCAGGAAGCCCTACACCGATTCCTTCCAATTCCCTCTCTGCAATTCCCCGTTCTGACATTTTATTCTGAAGGGACTTCGCAATATTGGGAAGAATGTTCTTTCCTCCCTCCCTTGTATCCGTGGGAATTTCCCATTTTTCCACGAGGCGCCCTGTAGTTTCAAACAGGCCGATTTTACAGCTCGTTCCACCAATGTCTACGCCAAATCCATATTTTTTCATTGTTTTAATCTCCCTTTCAACTCTTATTTAAAAACTTGCCTTTGCATATAAAGTTCTTATATTCCAAAACAAACATTTAATTCTTATCCCTCTTTCCTTTGATGGTATCATATTTCCAATTTCTTAACAACAGCAAACTTGTACGTTCGATACTTCGTCCATGGCTTCGTCTTGAAAACCTCCTGCATAAATGCTAGAATAAACCCTGTCAAATCAAAACGGTGAGTTCAGCAGAAAGGAGCAGGCAATGACACATATTTTACTGGTAGAAGACGATCGTAGCATCGTTACTAATTTAACAGAATTCTTACAAAAGGAAAGTTTTTCTATTACTGCAGTAGACGGACAGCGCAAGGCCCTGGAGATGATAGAAGAATCTGCCGCAGAATTCGACCTGATTCTTCTGGACGTTTCCCTTGCAGACGGCAACGGGTTTGCAGTCTGCCGCGCGGCAAAATCCTCCACGGATCTTCCTGTCATTTTTCTCACTGCATCGGGTGATGAATACAGCGTAGTGACCGGGCTGGATCTTGGAGCCGACGATTATGTTTCCAAACCCTTCCGTCCCCGGGAGCTTGTCTCACGCATCCATAATATTCTGCGCCGGTACGGCAAATCAAATACCACGCTGGAATGCAGAAATATCAGCGCCGACATTGTGCGGGGCACGGTAAAAAAAGATGGACAGGAAATTGTTCTGTCAGCCCTGGAATACCGGCTTTTGTTATATTTTCTCAACAATCAGGGAATCATACTGTCCCGATCCCAGCTTTTAGAGGCTCTCTGGGACATTGCAGGAGAATTTGTCAACGACAACACCCTGACCGTATACATCAAACGCCTGCGGGAAAAAATTGAACAAGACCCTCAGAATCCTTTGTTAATTAAAACAGTCCGGGGGCTTGGATATAAGATGGGAGATTAAATATGATAAAAACACTGCGTAATCCTGAACTACAGAAAAGCCTGCTCTGCCATCTGACTTTAGCGGCACTGGCCGTAAGCTTTGGTTTTTCCCATGACGCCCATACCGGGCAGATTCTGCTGCTCTTCTCTCTTTTATTTATTGCGGCCCATTATTTCTTTACAGGGCTTCGTTACCGGAAACTAAAACAGTTAAGTATGGAACTAGACAGTATGCTTCACAACAATACCCCTATACAGTTTGAAAAATACAGAGAGGGGGAACTGTCTATTCTGGAAAGCGAGTTATCCAAAATGACTCTGCGCTTAAGGGAACAGGCTGCCGCCCTGGCCAATGAGAAAAAGCTGCTGGCAGATTCCATGGCGGACATTTCTCACCAGATCCGTTCCCCGCTGACTGCTTCCAATCTAATTCTCTCCCTTTTGAGGGAACAGGAACTTCCAGCCCCCCGCAGGCTGCAGCTCATTCAGGAACTAACCCAGCTTCTCTCCCGTATCGACTGGCTGGTAGAAGCCCTGCTGAAAATATCCAAAATGGACGCCGGAACCGTACCTTTCAAGCATGACCCAGTTTCCATTCCTGATTTAATCAAAAACGCTTCGGAACCCCTTCTAATTCCTATGGAACTCCGGGGACAGACCCTGAGGATTACAGACAATGGTGAAAACCCTGCGCCGCCGCAATTTTGGGGCGATTATGCATGGACTACAGAAGCAGTTCTCAATATTTTAAAAAATTGTATGGAACATACTCCCGCCGGAGGGCAGATCCAAGTTTCTTATTCCCAAAACGCAATTTATTCAGAAATTATTATTGAAGACAACGGACCTGGATTTGCTTCGGAAGATCTCCCTCACCTCTTTGAACGGTTTTATAAAGGAAAAAATGCTTCGGAACAAAGTGTAGGCATCGGGCTTGCCCTTGCCAGAATGATTCTCACCCGCCAGAACGGCACGCTGAAAGCCGAAAACCGCCCAAAAGGCGGCGCTCGGTTTATTTTGAAATTCTATCCCTGATTTTCAGTCTGTGTGCCAGAGATACAAACTTTTTTACCAGAGGATTCTTTGGATTTTCTTTGTAAAAGAATCCAAAAAAATATTCTCCCTTTCCAGCCAAGGAATCCATTGTATGCCATTTAAAAACTATTATGTTTTAAGCATAATACTTAAACTATGGTTTAAGTCAAGAACTTTTTGGTGGGGCATGATGACAATAGGAGAAATGTCTAAAAAAACAAATCTGCCCGAAAGCACTTTACGGTATTATGAAAAAAAGAAACTTTTGATAGTGGAACGTGATAATAATCGCAGGCGTATATATTCGGAAAGTGATGTGGAATGGATAAAATTTATCCGGCGATTAAAAGAAACCGGCATGTTGCTGAAAGATATACAGCATTATTCTGAATTACACTATTTAGGCAGGCAAACGATACCCGAACGGCTTGAAATGCTACAAATACACCGAGGCTATGTTTTGGAGCAGCAGCTAAAGCGGAATGAATACCTGCAAAATTTGGATAACAAAATTGAATATTACAAGGAATCTATAAACAACACTTAAACTTAAATTTCTTGTTTGTTGCAAATCAAAGCGGCAGTTTTTGTTAGAATTAACTGCTGCTTTGATTGATAACATGCTCCTTCACTGTTTCGGCCCCCAATAAGATGGTCTTTATCTCTCAGTACAAAATAGGTGCAATGGTTGTGAAATTCAAAGCAATACATACTTAACAGCAAAGTGTAAAAATCTTCATATCTGCCTTTTTGCCCATCTGTCAGTTCTCGGATTTCCTCTGAGACTTCAGGGAAAAATTTTTCTCCTGCTATTTTAGACTATATGCCTGCTCTGATTAAATGCTAATAGAATAAAAAATGAAATGAAATTTAGTTGTTTCAAATTTTAAAATTAGATGTTGGTTTGGATTAGGGGGAATATTACATGGCAAATCAGTATAAGATAGTAGACGAAAAAAACATGGGAAAGGGCAATGCACTGTATGATTTTCAGAAACAGTGTGGAACCTGCATTTTGCATAACCTTTGAAACGAATATTATTTATTCCTGAAAAGAATTAAGAAACAGGGGTATTCTTTTACGATTGCTTGTGTCTATGCTGTATGCAGATGTGCCAATAACATAGATGCATTCCGGTATCGTTTTTTAAATGGGACGGTTGTGTTGTTGACAAAATTGACACAGCCTTTACTTATCTGAATAAAGAAACGGAATTGTTTAATGTAATCAATGTTCCCATGCTGGAAACGCTGGAAGAATATTTGGAGCTGGCGGCAAGAATTGCACAGGAACAGAAAGAATATTTTACCGGTCCGTTGGGAAATGATGTATTTCAGTGTTCTCCGATGCCTTGGGTTGCTTATACGCACATATCAAATACCAATTCTGGACAAGAGGATAATGCGACTCCTTTATTTGATTGAGGAAAATACTATGGGAAAGTTGGACGGATTGTAATGCCTGTGTCTGTTCAGGCACACCATTCTTTTGTGGATGGCATCTATATTGGAAAATTTGTGGATTTATTACAGGAATATCTGGATGGATATGGAAACGAATGACCAATCAAACAGGTAAAAAATCTTGCAAAACAGAAGAAACAAAGATATCATAGTAATAAGAAAGATATTCGATTTTTTCAATAAAAGATGCTGGATGCATGGGGAATCAAAGTGATTTTTTCTTGTTACAGAAATGTGTTTTATACGGAGTTGAAAGAGGTTGATTATTTTGGTGGAATATATAAGGGCTGACAAGGCAGACATAGATACATTAACGGAAATGCGCCTTGAATATATCAAGGCGGATATGGGGGCAGAATAGAAGATGAAGTTTCTATGAAAGAGAAAATTCCCCTGTATTTTGAACGGCATTTAGACAGGAACATATTTGCTTTTGTCGCAAAAGATGAGGGAGTCATGGTCGCTACAGCCTTGCTGCTTATTATTGAAAAACCATCGAATCCCCATTTTATAAATGGAAAGGTTGGAAATGTGTTGAGTGTCTATACACTTGAAGGATACAGGCATCAAGGAATAGCCACTCGACTAATGCAGGAAGTTTTTTTATTCTCAAAAAAGATGAGCTTGGATTTTATTGAATTGAATGCAACAGAGAAAGGATATTCATTATATAAGAAATTGGGGTTTGAAGAATATCAGACGCTATATGTGCCTATGAGATTTAATTTGTAATATATTATTTTGTTAAGGAGATGATGATTATGACAATGAAACAGATAGAAATTAATGTTCCGGAAGCGGTCGTACCGTATGCAAATGTGGAGGGGGACAGTGCGGTTTTGATTAGAAATGCCATGTTGTTATATCCATATATAAAAAATGACACCATATCGCATGGAAAGGCAGCAGAAATGCTTGGCATACCCAAAATGGAGCTGATTGAATTATATGGTTCACTAGGGATTGCATATTTTGATATGACAGAAGAAGAACTTGCAGAGGATTTGGCAACTCTTAATAAAGTTGGAAGTGTGGCAGTATGTTGATTGTATCGGATACCACACCGATTATTACCTTGATGAAGATGGGGCATTTGGATATTCTGAAGCACTTATATGGGAAGGTGCTTATTCCTAATGCTGTATATATGGAATTGACAGGTAATGAAAAGTTTGCAGCAGAGGCTTCTCAGGTAATGTACAGTGATTTTCTGGAAGTAGAAGAGGTTGACAATAAGGTAGCTGTGACGATTCTGCAGGAAGTGTCCGGTCTGGATGCTGGGGAAAGTGAAGCAATTGTTTTGGCGAATAGCAGGAAAGCAGATTTGCTGGTTATGGATGAACATAAGGGCAGGAGTGTGGCAAAGAAGATGGGGCTGCCGATTACGGGAACGATTGGTCTGTTGCTGAAATCCTTTGATGAGGGAATGCTTACTGCTGGGGATATTGAGGAGTGCATTGAGAAATTGAAAGAAACCAACGTGAGGATAAGCGAGGGGCTTTTTGATATTATGAGGGAGCATATAAAGGAATAACATTTCTTCCTGAAGGTGGAAAATAAATAAGAAACTCAAACTTCCCACATTAAAAATGGGATTTGCACTTTGAAAAATCAATACTTTAACTCACAAAATAGTAATCAGGCAGCTATGGAACCTCTCTCCAATGCTTTTTGCATGTACTTTGGCAGTCTTTGAACAAAGCCGGACGTAAATTCTTCCAGCTGCTGCTCAGTGATATGGAAGTATTCCATAACAGATTCTATAAGTGCGTCTATAATAATCCTCATAGATTGGCTGAAAGTGATA
>CATNCF010000005.1 GCA_950097145.1 uncultured Lachnospiraceae bacterium | reverse complement strand
CCCCTCACGGATAAGTCGTGGAATGATAGACAGTGAATTTTCACCTTCCTTTCTTTAATATCTTTGTCTACCGCTTGCTAAAGGCGGTTTATGGCATACACCCTAACGGGCGCACTATCGTCTCCTTTCCTAAATTTTCCGAAATCTCTTTTAAGGTAGACCCTTCCTTACCGCCAAGAAATAACATGGTGTCACAGTTGCCTAGAATCGTCTCGGCTGCATCTTTATAGATGGTTTTCAACTGGCTCTGCGACTGTAAAATAATAGATGCTGATATTTCCCGGCTTCGTATCGTGGCGATCAGTTTGTCAAACTTCGGGATCTGCCCGATATTGCTGAACTCATCCAAAAGCAGTCTTACATGGTAAGGGAGCCTGCCTCCATGCACATCGTCCGCCCGGTCACACAATAAATTGAATAGCTGGGTATACATTATGGCCACAATGAAATTAAACGTGTCAGAGATAATGATAAACATTGCCGTGCGCTGATCCCCGATCATATCCAGCTCCATCTCATCATAAGAAGTCAGCTCCCGCAGTTCCGCAATGTCAAATGGCGCTAATCTGGCTCCGCACGAAATAAGTATGCTTTTTGAGGTTTTGCCAGAGACAAATCGTCAAGGACTTTTTAATCAATTTCACAAAAAATTCACAGTTTACCATGTAGCTAGCTTTACTTTTTGCTTTAAATGGGTATAATAAAAGTGAACCTCAATTTTTCTTTAGATTTCAAGAATAGAAAGGGTGGCTTTTATGAATTTAGCGAAAATCTCTGCAAATGGGCAGATTACCGTGCCGGTGGAAATCCGCCGTCTGCTTGGCCTGAAATCCGGCGACAAGATTCTGTTTTACCAAAAGCAGGACGGAGAAGTGGTTTTAAGTAATGCCTCTGCACAGGCAATCCGTAAAGCGCAGGCTGCTTTTTCGGGCGCAGCCGAAGCTATGGGGATTTGCAGTGAAGAGGACGTGCAGGCTCTTGTGGATGAAGTACGTTACGGAAAGGAAAGGTAAAAATGCGGATATTGGTCGATACAAACATTCTTTTTTCCGCATTGGTTTTCCCACGGTCAAGACCGGCACAGGCTCTGCTCCATGTAGCCGATAACCATGAAATGGTCCTGTGTGACCGCAATATCACGGAACTGCGGGATATTCTGGGGCGGAAAGCGCCTAAGTTCCTGCCGGATGCGGAAGTCCTGCTGGCTGAAATGTCTTATGAGTTAGTTCCGGCGGTAAACCATGCGGAAAAACTGATACGTGACGCTAAGGACCAGCCAATCCTGAATGCTGCCATTGTGTCTGATGTGGATATTATACTTACAGGAGATAAAGACTTTCTAAGCCTTGAAATGGAACATCCCAAATGTATGACTGTCGCACAGTTTTTAGAAAGTGAAGGTGTGGTGGAATGAGCCTCATGCCTTTTTAACAGCGGGGAACCGGCGGTTTGTTCTCAAATCGCCGGTTCCCCGCTGTATATCCATTGCTTTCATGCCCTTTTAAAAAGCTCCTGATAAGCGTAGCCGTATTCCGGCAGTTGGTCTAAATACGTCCTGCAGCGCCTTTCGATCTCCGCCAGCTCCAATGGGTCAGCATTTTCTATCCTATGCTCATTTTTTGTCATTCCCAGCACGTCCAGGCAGATTTCATTAAACAGGGAATTGCACAATTTCCCCGCATCTGAAATCAGTTCATTCTCAAGGTCTATGTGGCTGCTGTTCGTCCCCGGATAGATATGGAGCAGGATATAGCCGGCTTTATCAGACCACAGCCAGTCAAGGTAATGGCTCTTACTGATATATTCCCTGAATACTTCATAAACCTTTTCGACATCCGCATTTTTCTGTACCTTGTTCATTGTGTTATCCTCCTGAAATTAAATTTTTGTGCATGGCTATTTTATCACAGGAAACAAAATACGGTGAAGGCATCAAAGTATACTGCGTACAGCTTTATTCCATCTGCCGTATCTCATTTCTCAGCATACGCTTGATTTTGTCGCTCATGGTCTCCGTGCTGGTCTCGCTGAAATGAATCCGCACAATATAAGTGGTACGGCCTATCTTTTTCACCAGTGCGGGCGGGTTCTCTGCCCCGGCTGTGGCCACGATTTCTGCTGCTTTCTGGATATTCTTCTCACTGCTCATGGTATGCCCTGGTGCTTCATTGCCTCGTATTTCATCCGGTACGCCTTTGCCTTCTCGCTCGGCAGAATATCTTCTCTTTGGATATTCGTATCGACCATCAGGACTACCGCTGTATCATCATCCATTTCCCGGATAATCACAGGCATTTCCGTAAGCCCGGCAAGCTCACAGGCCCGCCACCGCCTATGCCCGGCAATCACTTCGTAACCGCCTGCGGGATGCAAGCGCACAATCCCCGGCATCAGCACACCGTATCTCTTAACGCTTTCCACCGTTTCCTGCATCTTTTCATCATCCAACACACGGAACGGATGGTCTTTGAATGTATGTAACTGGCTAAGGGGAACAGATGTCACCGTTTCCCCTGCCGCCGCTTCGCCTGTGCCGAACAGATCATCAAAGGATGTCAGCTTTACTTTCCCTGCACTCTTACTCTTCATCCGCAAGCACCTCCTGTGTCAGTGAGTGGTAGCCGCCTGCCACAATTCCCTTCGGGTCATGGAGATAGATGCTTTTCCCCTCTGCCGTGGTTTCCGCAGCTTTTACGGACAATGGGATGCAATTTTCAAAAATATGTACCCGATTCCCGTATACCTCCTGGATCTGTGCGGAAATGTCCTTTGCAAAGTTTGTTCTGCGGTCTACCTTTGTCAGCAGGATTCCCATAATGCCAAGTGTCGGGTTTAGCTTTCTGTGTACCCGCCCAATCGTTATAAGCTGCTGAAGCCCTTTGACCGGGAGATACGCCGCCTCCACCGGGATCAGTACGCTGTCCGCCGCTACAAGGGCGTTTATCGTGATCATTCCAAGCGAGGGCATACAATCAATAATTGCAAAGTCATATTCCTCTTTTACGCTGTTCAGATACTGGCGAAGTATCGTTTCCCTGCTCATCACATTTACCAGAGCCGTTTCCAAGCCTGCCAGTTCAATATTTGCCGGAATAAAATCAATCCCCTCTGTATGATGGATGATCCCCTCGCCAGGCTCAACATCTTCATCATTGATGACTTTCTCCATGATATTCACCAATGTCACATCCAGCTCGTCCGGCTCCGCAATCCCCAGGCTCACCGCCATGCTGCCCTGCGCATCTGCCTCCACCAGCAATACTTTCTTGCCTGCCCTTGCAAGCCCGATTCCTAAATTTACACACGTCGTTGTCTTGCCGACTCCGCCTTTCTGGTTTGCCACTGCGATCACTCTGCACATATATACTTTCCTCCTGATTCTCCAATCTATTTTTCTGTTCTTTCCAATTCCGCATACACACGGAAATATTTATTTGTCCCTTTGTTTGCAAACGGTTCCGATACCGACTTCACATCCACATCCCCCTGCCGTTCCAGAAGCCGCCGGAACCAGTGCAGGTCTTTCTTTGTCCCCTGCATCCTGATTTTCAGCATTTCAACCCTCCCAACTTAAAAACAGTATTCCGGATAGCGGAGCCTGACTGCCTCCCAAAAGTATCTTGCATAGCCGCAGCAGAATAAATCTTCCACTGTATAACAACGGCACTCCTTCAACTGTTCCTCTGCATCTTCTGTGTCATCAACGCTTGGCGTCCCATTGCAGTAAAGGTTAAATGCCATCCTTACAATCCTTGTGCTTCCGCTGGTCTGCCACCCTTCATGCAGGCACTCAGGTTTTACACATCCTGTCCTAAAATCGTAAATCCTGTCTACATTTACCCTTGTATCCCGGTCAATC
Organism: uncultured Lachnospiraceae bacterium; assembly: GCA_950097145.1. Lineage (GTDB taxonomy): Bacteria > Bacillota > Clostridia > Lachnospirales > Lachnospiraceae > Petralouisia. The sequence goes on along the minus strand of CATNCF010000005.1, from coordinate 122,207 downwards.
CCAAGGCAATACACCAATGCCTTATGGTACACATCCTGGTATCTGCATTTCTGCAGATTCACTTTATAAAAATCTCTATGTTCCTTGTTTTTGAAAGTAATTGTGCGAGTGTCTTTCTTTTCTGCGCCTACCGCTGTATTCGCTGACATAGCCTGTCCTCCATTTTTGAAATACTTGGGAGCTACACTCCCAAACCCTTGTGGATTCGTGCTGCCAGTTACCCAAAAAACGGCTAACTGACAACCCGAATTTGTTGTCTTTCCCAGAGAAAATCCCATTTCCTATTTCTCTAAGACTATGCTTCCCATAGTAACCTGTGAAATTTAATTATGAAGTAAGATGATTTCAAGAACTCTGATGACTTGAGTAAACTTCGCTAAAGATTGCGGATACTCATTTTACTCAACTTGTGACTTGAGTATTACTCAATTTGAAGTGATTTTAGACAGTATTTGGCGGTGTTTGGCGGTACTTGAGCGCCAGCCTTTTCCCAAATGAAAAAAGCCCCAAAAACCTTATAACCACTAGAAAACACTGTGTTTATAAGGCTTTTGGAGCCTATAAAACTAATTATGAAATTTGGACTGAAAACTTCGCTTATTTGCCCATCTGCGCAGCAACCTCAGCCGCAAAATCTTCCTGCTTCTTCTCAAGACCTTCTCCAGTCTCAAAGCGTACAAATCTCTTAACTGAAACTGTTCCACCAATCTCTTTGGAAACTGCTTCCAGATATTTACCAACTGTCTGTTTACCATCCTCGGCCTTAACATATACTTGATCTACGAGACAAATTTCCTTCAATTCTTTACTAACACGTCCCTCAATCATTCCTTTGATTACTTTTTCCGGCTTCTGAGATTCCTTCGGATCATTCATAATCTGTGCCAGGAGAATCTCCTTCTCATGTGCAATATAATCCTCACTAATCTCATCTCTGGAAACATATTTTGGTGAAAGAGCTGCAATCTGCATTGCAATATTCGTAAGGGCTTCTTTCACCGTATCATTAACAACAGTAGTATCTGCTTCCACGATTACACCAATTCTTCCGCCACCATGAATATAAGAAACAACGCATCCGTTCTCCGCAATAACTTTTTCAAATCGCCTGATATTTAAGTTTTCCCCAATAACTGCCACTTTCTCTACCAATGCATCTTTTACTGTTTTGCTCGCATCTTCATTCCATGCCTCAGTCATGAATACATCTAAATCTGCTGCATTGGAATTAACTGCCTGGGTTGCAACTGCTTCCACAAAAGCCTTAAATGTATCATTCTTTGCAACAAAATCAGTTTCTGAATTTACTTCTACCACTGCTGCTGTTTTCTCATCTTTAACCACAACTGTACAAAGACCCTCTGCTGCAATTCTTCCTGCTTTCTTTTCTGCCTTTGCCTGTCCATTCTTTCTTAAAAATTCTACTGCTTCCTCCATATTGCCGTTTGTCTCATTTAAAGCCTTTTTGCAGTCCATCATCCCTGCCCCAGTCATTTCTCTCAATTCTTTTACCATTGCTGCTGTAATAGCCATTTTAATCTCCTCCATAAATAAGATTCCATTTCTACACATTTCAAAGTATTATCATGTTTATACTTTAATTGAGGACAGGCAAAATTGTCTGTCCTCTCAAGTCTGTATATGTTCAAACCACAAAATCTGTGCCGCCTATAGTCAGCTTTATTCTACTGCTTCCTCCATAGTCTCTTCTACAGCCTCTTCCTCGATCGTCCCCTGATTTGCTTCCACAACTGCATCTGCCATTTTAGAAACAATCAGTTTTACGGCTCTGATGGCATCATCATTACCAGGAATTACATAATCCAATTCTTCAGGATCACAATTCGTATCACAAATACCAATCAAAGGAATACCTAATGTATGAGCCTCCTGTACACAAATTCTTTCTTTCTTCGGATCAACAACAAATATTGCATCGGGAATTCTCTTCATTTCTTTAATTCCGCCAAGATTCTTTTCTAACTTCTCCCATTCTTTCTTAAGTGCAATAACTTCTTTCTTAGGAAGAACATCAAATGTTCCATCCTCAGCCATTGCTTCAATTGCTTTCAATCTGCCAATACGGCTCTGAATAGTCTTAAAGTTGGTGAGCATACCGCCCAACCATCTCTCATTTACATAGAACATTCCACAGCGCTCTGCCTCTGCCTTAATGGCATCCTGGGCCTGCTTCTTAGTTCCAACAAAAAGAATAGTGCCACCCTCTGTAACAATGTCAGCAACTGCCTTATAAGCCTCATCTACTTTCCCCACAGATTTCTGAAGGTCAATGATATAAATACCATTTCTCTCTGTGTAAATGTAAGGAGCCATTTTCGGGTTCCATCTTCTTGTCTGGTGTCCAAAATGAACACCTGCTTCTAATAACTGCTTCATTGAAATAACGCCCATGTTTCTACCTCCGTTTGGTTATAATCTTCCATATGCTTCTTCCCGTAAAACTACCAATAGGGCACCTGTCTTCCGGTCTGCATATGTGTAATTTATCATCAATTTTCATAGAAAATACAATGATCTGCCTGCGCAGCATTCTTTGCTGCTTCACGAAAAATAATAAAAAACTGTATATCTTTACAATCTGCTACTCATTTTAGCATAGAAACTTTTCAGTTGCAAGTCCTATTGTGAATTTTCTTGCAAAATTTGGATAATCTCATCCTGTGTAGCACCCTTTGGTATCTGGTAAACTCCCACACTCAGGGAATCATCTGCTCCCTTTTGTGTCAAATATCGGTTAAATCCCTCCGCATCCGAAATCAATCCTGCCTGAAAAAGCTTTTGGCTGATCACATCGGAATACTCTCCCGTTTTAATTTCAATTTGTACCATTTCCTGAGATTTACTGCCTGTTCCCTCTGTCTGGGACTTAGGTTTATTTTCAGGTTTGTCCTCCTTAGATTTTTGTTCTTCCTTTTCTTGCTTGTCCTCCGTTTCTGTCTCCTCTGAATTGTCACTTTCCTTATCCTTTACATCCTTCTTTTTTTCATTAATGGGATTACGCACATCAGAAGAATTAGTATCATCTGGTTCTTCCGTGTCTTCTTCCATTACCATTCCAAGAAGCCTGGCACGTTCTATGATCTCCGTATCGGTCAGAGTTTCTTTCTTGCTTCCTGAGAGGGCAATACCCATAATAATTGCGGTACATATAATTCCTATTCCCAACCCACGCAAATAATATTTCAATTTCATAAATTATACTTCTTCCTCTCTGAATAATCCTATCACAAGCTTTACTTCTCCGACACCAAGTCCCAGTTCCTTTGCAATCTCAACGGCTGATTTTCCCTCACGATATTTTTCCAAAATCATTTGATTATGATTTACCAATTCTTCCTTAGAAAGTTGTCGTCTTTCCTCTGGTATAGCTTCTTCCTGATATTCAGGGGGAAGAACAGGTTCTGAAATTTGAGCTTCCTGAACCTTCTGCAGTATTTCATCAGATTCGTTCACAGTCTTTTGGATATTTTCCTGTAATTCCTCCAGATGAATTGCGAGCTGTGCAAGATTTGCAGCATATTTTGTCAATTCTGAATGTTTATCATTCAGCATACTATACAAAAACATAACTTCATTGTGTGTCTTATTAATAGATTCCAATACGGTATCCGAATATTCTGTAATTACCCTCATTTTTTCATTTGTTTCCTTATCAAGGGCACGATCCACAATTTCCATAGATTTCTCAATGGAGTGATCGATGACCTGATCTACCATGTTGTTTACCTTTACCTGTGCATCATTTAAATTCCGTTCCAGGATTTTCTTCATCTCATCGGTACTCAGTTCAGCAATCTTATCCAGCTCTTTCGTAGACAGCTTCTCTGTAATAAAAAAACTGGCAATCATTATAACAACTCCAATGACCAATAAAACCATTTCTAACACACTCATTTGATTAACCTATATCTTCATGTCAAAACCTCTTGCAGAAGCCTTGGCATTTACCTTTCCGCTATTATCATTATCTTCCTTCTTTTTTCTCTTTTTTGTCCGATGAGCTTCATATTCATTACTTCCCTTTTCACGGGCATCAAACTTTTTTTCTGGGTTATCAGAATCATTGGCATGATTTACCTGATGCATATGATGCACTGTATCTTTCGCAAACTGTGTCTGCACATTCTGCTGCTGCAGCATAGGCTTATTATCCTCATTCTGCTTTAAAGTACTCATATCCTGACTTCTCTGCACGATTCCGCTAAACTCCACCGGTCTGATCGCCATTCTCCTCACTCCTCTTTCCTTCTGTTATTTCTGATAGAACTTATACAACAGTTTGATTACTACAAAAGGGTTCCAAACATATGCTATAAAGGACGTGCCACAATTTCACCTTTTTCCTTCAAATACCTGGTATAAGAACGTTCTTGTTTTATATGTAAGCTGACATCTGAAATCGTAATGCACACTCCAGGATAAATCGTTCCTTTTATTTTGATCTTGGCATTTGTGGCAATTTGTATCTTTTCACGAAGCGTTTTTAATTCTTCCTTCTGTTTTGCTAAAAGCTGTTTCTTTTCACGGAAATTCTGCGCAATCTGCTGAACTTGCTGTACTCGTTCTGGTGTAACCTTTTCCTTCCTCTGCAGCTTCTCATTGAAATTAACAAGAATTGGCCTCATTTTTTCTATTTCTTTCACAGTATCTGATACTTTCTCCTGCAGCTCTCCATAACGCTCTTTCACAGAAGGATGAACGCCTACTTCAATATTTGTTATCGTGCCCATTTCCGAACCAATCGTCTGCGCTTCCACCACATTTCCAGCCCGGATAACGCCGCCGCTGACAAAGCCTTTCTTTCCCCTGACACGGATATCTGCCCCTGCAGACACCTGGCTGTGCAGAATACATCCTGTTTCAATGAAACCTCCAGAAACAACCGTAGCGTTTTCAATGAACTTGGCAATAAGGCTATCTTCTGCTTCAACTCTTCCCTTTCCCATGCCATTAATACCACGCTTTACGATAATCTGCCCGCCAGCAGATAAGAAAGCTGCTTCCACCACACCTTCTATAATAATATCACCTTTTGCCTTCACTGAAAATCCACTCTTAACATTTCCTTTAATGGACACATTCCCGTCATAAACAATATTTCCTGTTGTATTATCTACATCCGCTGGCACTTCAAATACATCAGCAACAAAAACTTTACGATTTACAAGACTGGCATGGCCTGTCACATTAGAATAAATTTCTGTTTTATCTTCTGACAATGTAATATTATTTCCAAATTCCAGTTTCAAGCTCTTTTCCTGCCGACCATTTATAGGCGCTCCATACACATCTTTTCCAGGTTTTCCCGGAATTGCTGGATGCAGTTTTGCAAGCACCTGTCCTTTTTCAACATGGCTGATCGTATTGAGTTCGTGATAGTCAACTGTACCGTCTTCATTTCTCTTTGGCCTCAGGTTATGATTGGTATTAAAGAAATATTCTATCCAGGCATCCGTACCATTTACTGGCGGAATACCTTTGGCAAGGATTAAATCTGTACAATATTGGCGATCCTTTATAAATTTTTTAATTTCTTCTTGACGGATTCCCTCTTTTATATTACCAGAAGCAAGTTTTTTCATAATATCATCTTCCGTCAAAAGCGCGCCTTTATCTGAAGGAGGATAAAAACGGCAGAAAACCAGCATTTTATCTCCAGAAACTACAAGTTCCATTTCCTCATCTTCCTGAAAACTGCACCCTTCTCCTACATATACTTCTTTTGCTTCTTTTCCATTACATATAAGTGCATCATTCAAATCCCTCAAATTAAAACCCATATAACCTTTTTTCTCCAGATACTGAAGAATCTCTTTGATATCTGGCCGCTTACCCCCGTCCTCTGGGGGGAAAATTTGAAGAAATGACCCCATTTCTCTGATATTCAGTTTAAAATACCCATTTTTATTTCCCATCGTAAGTTCCAATCCCTCCTCTCAATCCACCAATATATTCATATACGGTCCCATTGTCCTCTTCATCTTCGTTAATGCTTTCGTATGCAGCTGTGAAACTCGTGATTCTGATACTTCCAGCACATTGCTGATTTCTTTCAGCGTCAGATCCTCATAATAATACAATGTTATAACTTTTCGTTCCTTTTCTGTCAAAATTTGCAGAGACTCTCCCAGTACCTTTTTTAATTCTTCTTCTGCAATAGCATCTTCTGGCTGGATAAAATGAGAATTTCCCTTTGCGTCCATGACAGGTTCCATTCCCTGCTCTACATATTCATTTAAAGAAACCATATTAGTAACTTTAAGCTGAGACTGCCAATTCAACAGTTCATCGCTGCTCACTTTAAGTTCTTCTGCAATTTCTTCATCCAATGCCGTTCTTCCAGTTTTTGCTTCAATCTTCTTAATTGCTGTCTCAATTTTTTTCTGCTTCTGACGTACCGTTCGTGGAATCCAGTCCATTTTTCGTATTTGATCCAAAATAGAACCCCTGATTCTTAAACTGGCATAAGTTTCAAACTTTACATCTTTATTAACATCGAATTTATCAATAGCATCAATCAAACCAAAGATGCCATATCCAACCAAATCATCATATTCCACATTATATCCCAGATACATACTTAGACGCCCTGCTACAATCTTAACAAGGGGTGCATATTCTACTATGATCTGTTCTCTTAATTCCAATGTAGGTTTTTTTAGAAATTCAACCCACAGTTGTTCTCTCTCTGCTGCGTTCATCCAAAGCCCCCAGACTACGGAATAAATCCCAAAAGATGTTCCGTGTTATTTATTATTCTTCTGTGGATTCTTCAGCGCCTTCTTCTGCGGCTTCCTCAGAACTTTCGGCTTCTGCTTCATCCACTGCCTTATCCGTGGCTTCTTCTGTCTCTTCCGTGAAATTCTTATCTAACACTAATTTTGCAATGCTTCCCAAAATATAAAAGGCCAGTAAAACAATTACCAACGTCTTAACAAATTCATCTGCCTTCATCTGCATCACAAATCCAATCAAACAGGTGATCAAGCCTGCAGTCAGCGTAATGATAACTGGTACCTGTTTTGTCTTCATATCTCATCACCTTTTAAATAATTTTCAATGTTTTACCAACTGCTTTAATATAAAATTCTCCTGTTTCCGGATAAAGTTCAACGGTCCGCCCATAATTGAGCCCTGTATCCTCTGCAATAAGAGGAATCCCAAGCTGTTTTAACTTTGCTCTTGACGCAGCCGCATTCCGCTCTCCTACATTTCCAATACCTGACACACCTTTGACCTCAAACATTTTGGCGCCTCCTGCAATCTTTGCAACAAGACGTCTTCTATTGGCGCCTGCAGCAATGACTCTTTTCAAAAGCTCCTCAATTCCTGTATCCGCAAATTTGGCAATATTCGCATTATTCCTCATCTGCGTACTGTCTGGAAGCATAATATGCGCCAATCCGCCAACCTTTGTGACTGGATCATACATTGCAATTCCAATACATGAACCCAACCCCAATGTAGTAATCATATTCGGTGCCTTGCATATGTTTAAATCTGCCATTCCAACCTTAATTGTAGCCATAACCATGCTCCTCTTATAGTGTAATCCCCAACGACGTTAGAATCTTATCATAAGACTCAACATCTGGCATCAAAATAAAAAATCCCTGTATTTTTACTTCGTCACCAAATTCCGTCTGAATTAAAAGTGCATTATCTCCATATTGCCCAAATTGAATTGCCGGCACACTTAAAATTGCCGCTGCCATATCAATTGCCAGATATGGGACAGACGATGTAATGACCATATTTGTCATGCTCGACAACGCTGATAAATAGGAACCCGAAATAATATTTCCAATTTCTTTAATTGCTGAGAGATCCATTTCATTAAACTCTTCGGCATACTCATCCGGCCTGCCCATCAGACGATTCACCAGATAATGTGCTGATTCCATTTTCAGCAAAAACATCATGCTTCCACCAATATCACTCTCTACTTCCAAATAAATTCCCACTACTGTCTCTTCTTCAGCAGAAATCGCCCTGGGAAGTTCCTGGAAGGTTAAAAATTCTACCTTAGGCACATCCATGTTTACCTTAAGGTTTAATAAATTGGAGATTGCCGTAGTTGCATTGCCTGCGCCAATATTTCCAATTTCTTTCAATACATCCATATATATGTCATTTACCTGATCCAAACTAAATTTAGCCATCTGTGTTTTTCTCTCCATTCCAGCTTTTTCAATAATTACAAACAGGCTGTTGCAAAAAGCGCTCAGCTTACTACAACAGCCTTCTCTCATTCTGCCTATACCAGTTCCGGCTCATCTATGATGCTGTTGGTATCAAACAGAGAAATTAATTCCTCTCCATGTTTTCCTACTCCATTAATAAAATTACTCTTGCTATTCTTAGCATCATAAGCAACTTTATCAATTTCATCCGGAGCAAGTGTTACTACTTCCTTTACCTCATCTACCACAATTCCCAATACACCGTGCTCTTCCAGTTTCAAAATAATGATTCTGGTTACATCGGTAAACTCATCCGGCTCCAAATCCATCTTTGTCCGAATACTCATTACAGGAACAATCTCACCCCGAAGATTAATAATTCCCTTAAAATAAGGCTGCACCTTAGGAACCCTGGTAATCTTCTGCATCCTGACAATGTTATCCACATAACTGATGTCAATTCCATATTGCTCACTGCCAATCTTTACCACAATAAATTGTTTCTTTGTATTCTCTGCTGCCACAACATTATTTGCCATCTCATCACCCCCTAAAATAATGTATTTACATCCAGAATCAGAGCAACTTCACCATCACCCAGAACAGTTGCACCACTGATAATCTTACTGCTGTTATTTATATATTTACCGAGGGACTTGATAACAATTTCCTGTTGTCCATTCAATTCATCTACAATTAAGCCTGCAACCTTATCACCTTTACGCACTATAATTACAGTAAGGCTTTCCCGCTCTGTATCCTCGGGTTCGCAATCCAGAAGCTGATCCAGACGAATCAACGGAATTACAATACCACGGATATGGATCACTTCTTTTGCCTGGACAAACTTAATTTCATCTGGAGAAATCTCTTCGATCGTCTCAATAGAACCGAGAGATATTGCGTACTTTTCTCCTCTTACTTCTACCATCAGAGCCTGTATAATGGCAAGGGTCAGAGGAAGCCGCACAATAAACTTTGAACCTTCTCCCAGTATGCTCTTTACTTCCACATCTCCACCTAATGCTTCAATATTGGACTTTACTACATCAAGTCCAACGCCCCGGCCGGAAATGTCAGAAATTTTCTTTGCCATGGAAAAGCTGGGCATAAACAGAAAATCAATAATTTCCTTCTGACTCAGAGACTCTGCCTGCTCCGGCGTAATCAGGCCTCTTTCAATTGCCTTCTCTTTCACTGTCTCTGTATCAATTCCATTACCGTCATCACTGACTTCGATAATAACATTATTTCCTTCCTGGAAAGCGTTCAGATGAATACTTCCTACCTCCGGCTTTCCTCTTTTTCTACGGGTTTCTGTACTCTCAAGCCCATGATCCGCTGAATTACGGAGTAAATGCTGTAAAGGATCTCCAATCTGATCCACCACAGTTCTGTCCAATTCCGTATCTTCACCTGTCATAAATAATTCCATTTTCTTATCCAGTTTCTTGGATAAATCACGAATCATACGAGGAAACTTCTGTACTACACTCTCGATCGGAACCATTCGAACCTTCATTACAGATTCATGAAGCCCAGTAGTAATTCTTTCCAGATATTCAATTTGTTCATGAAATGCCTGAGAACTTGCACCGCTGGTTCCTCCATCCGAATTAGAACCAATGGAAACTAAAGAGTTCTTGGCAATAATCAGCTCGCTGACCTGGTTCATTAATGCATCCAGTTTCTCAATATCTACACGAACCGTACGGTTCGTTACTGGTTTTCCACCATTTGCTTTCTTTGCCGCGGCAGGAGCCTGTTTTACCTGAGCTGCTATTGCTGGAACTGCTTTCTCTTCTGCTGCCTTTGCTGCCTGAGCAGCTTCTTTTTTCTCAGCTGCAGCAGTCAGCTCACTATATTTTACTTTTTCGCCAACTACCTCTTCAATTTCAGAAACTGCTTTTGATACTTCCAGAATTTTATCTAAACCCTCTTCACTTACTAGGTAAAAACTGAAATCTACACCAAACTTCTCATCTTCAATATCCTGAGAACTGGGATTATATACAATAATATTCCCAAAATCTTCGACAGCCTTAAATACAAGAAACGCACGTGCTGCCTTCAGCAGACATTCCTCTTGAATAAAAACGGTAATTCCATAGATATTCATGCCTTTATTTTCGGCTTCTTTCAGTTCTTCTTTTTCTTTTTCCGAGAATTCAATATCCTGATATTTATTTGGATATTTTTCATCTCCCTGCTGCTTCACAGGTGCTTTTTCCTTCTTCTCCGGTACAGCATTTCCAGTACCAGCGGCCAGAATTTCATTTAATTCCTGAATAATTGCCTCATTGTCATCCGTTCCCTCGTCAGAACTCTCTTTCACATTATCCAGATAGGCTTCAATTGCGTCCAAACACTGAAATAATACATCCACTAACCCGCTGGTAACATTCATATTGCCGCTGCGGACTTCCTGGAACACATTTTCCATATCATGGGTCAGACGCTGCATACGTTTAAATCCCATGGTGCCTGCCATTCCCTTCAGGGAATGAGCTGCCCGGAAAATCTCATTGATTGTGTCCATATTTTCTGGCTCTTTCTCAAGAGTCATAATACAATCTGATAAATTCTGCAAATGCCCGTTCGTCTCATCAATAAAAATCTCAAGGTATTGGCTTACATCCATATCACTGTACCCCCACATTCTTTATTATTGTGCTTGCAACATCAGTTAGTGGAACTACTTCATTTACAACACCTGCTTCAGCAATTGCTTTGGGCATCCCATATACCACGCAGCTTGCAGCATCCTGTGAAATCACATATAACTTCTTTTTCTCCTTCAGTGAAAGAATTCCTTCTGTACCGTCTGCCCCCATGCCAGTAAGCACTACACAGACAATTTCATCATATCCACTGGTTCTCAAAGACTGATAAGTTATGTTGGCACATGGGCGCAGACCGCCGATTGCCGGCCTGTCATTCAGCCTGACTACATGTGTTCCATCTGCTTTCTTTTGTATCTCCATGTGATTTCCGCCCGGAGCAATATATACGCATCCCTTTTTCAGGACATCACCTTCTTGTGCTTCCTGGACTTGAATTTTACTGGTTTCATTGAGACGTTCTGCCATTGATTTTGTAAATCCTTTCGGCATATGCTGAACTAAAACCATAGGAGCATTCAAATCTGCTGGAAGATATGGGATCACACTCTGCAGTGCCTTAGGCCCTCCGGTTGAACACGCAAGCGCTACCAGCTTATTCTTGCCATTTCCTCCCGTATTCTCCAGCACCTTTGGCATCTTAACAGAAGCACGTTCCTTTACCCCTGCTGACCTGCCTGATGCACTGGCTGCAGCCTTACTGATCTCAGGTTTAATCACTGCCTTTAATATTTCAAGAAGACCATTCTTAAAATCATTTCCCTTTGCTTCAATAAGATTTCCCGGCTTTGTGACAAAATCAACAGCCCCCAGTTCCATTGCACGAATTGTTACATCTGCATCCCTGACAGTGAGTGTGCTGACCATAATGATGGTAGCTTTGATTCCATCCTGTTGCAATTTTTCAAGTAATTCCAAACCATCCATACGGGGCATATTCACATCCAGAACCACTGCATCATAAACTGTGGTTTTTAACCTTTCATACGCCTCAAGACCGTCCCTGCAAACATCTGTTGCCTGAAATGTACTATCTGAATTAATTATATCACAGATCACCCTTCTCATGAGTGCAGAGTCATCAACAACTAAAATATTTTTTTTCATATTAATCACCCTTTTTGCCGGCATTTACGTTCCTGCTCAAAAATATATTTAATAATTCGTTCTCGTTCCTTTGAATTTATAGCAAACTGTATCCGATATTCATACTTCTTCTGATTATCTTTCCTGCTGCCAAGCTTATTTTCAAGTCCCTGGCAAAATAAAACTTCGCCCAGTACTTCCATATAATCTTCTATATTCTGACTGCCCAAACTCATGGAAATAACGATATAATCTCCTCTCTCTCCCGGCCTGTCAGACACAATTCTGATTCCCCCTCCACTAATATCAACTGCAATTGCAGTTTTGGGAATCTCCTGCGGATAAAGTGTTCTGTGATATGTTTTCACTTCTTTTAGCGGTACTTGTTCTATCTCCTCTTTTAAAATTGGATAATAGAGTATCTCCATAAGACATTCATGGCGATAATATTCCCTCCGCTGAAACTTTTCCCATGCTGTTTTCCGCTCAATCAAGAGCAGGTTCATTCGTTCTTTTTTGTACCGTTCTTTAATATGTCCTAAACAACGGTACATACCGCTTTTTGTATAAAACAGAAATTCCAGACGGACTCCCGATGGTAAAAATATTGCCTTGCCCCCTTCTGTGGGCACTTCTATTTCAATATTCCCATTCTCCATAATATTCTGCACCTTACTTCGGTAGATTTTCGGACGCTCACTTGTCTTCATTTCCTGCTGTGCTTTTTTCTTTTCCAAATTCTGCACAATCCGAACATCCACTTTATCTCCGATTTTCACAACTTCAGAACCCATACTGCACCTCTGTTCTTAATCTTTTTTAAAAATAAAACGAGATAGTAATTGTACGATCCCCTTTTTCTCATAGATTGGCGCCGACGCACCTTGTATAAGACAATCGGTCAACACATCAAATGCCTTCGATGATTTTGATTCTGGATATAATAACGTTACTGGCTGCTGCTGGCGTATCGCTTTTTCCACCGCCGCGTCCTGAGGAATCATTCCCAGATATTCCAGGTTTCCATTTAAAAACTGTCCTACAACAGCGTTTAATTTCTCATATATTCCAGTTCCCTCTTCCTCCGATGTTACCCGATTAGAAATCACCTTAATCTTTGTCTCTGTCTGTCGAAATTCTTCATTGCGGTGCAATGCTTTTAAAAGAGAATACGCATCTGTCAGGGAACTTGGTTCTGAAGTAGCTAACAATAATATTTCTGGACTTGCCATTACGAACTCCAGTACATTATCAGAAATTCCCGCACCAGTGTCTATTATAATTACATCTGCCAGTTCATCCAGTTTGGAGAGATTGCCCACCAGGAACTTCAACTGTTCTTTTGAAAGATTATTTACCCCCATAACACCTGAGCCGCCTGAAATAAATCCAATATCCAGAGGACCTGGAGTTATAATTTCCTGTATCGTTTTTCCCCTGTAAATTAAATCGCTGAGATTAAGTTTCGGAATAGCTCCAAACATAATTTCTACATTCGCAAGGCCAAAATCTGCATCAAAAATAATAACTTTTTTGCCCCGCTTCTGCATCTGTACTGCCAGGTTCACTACAACATTGGACTTTCCCACGCCGCCTTTTCCACTAGTGACAGTAAAAATCTGTGCTTTGGGCGCATTTCTTTGGTTCTTTTTTACAATAGTTCTTAATTTTTCTGCCTGGTCCATAAACTATTTTCCTCCGAGCAGAAGCTTTACAATATTCTGAGTATTGAAAATTTCAATATCTTCTGGCACATTCTGCCCATAAGTAGTATATGACAAACTCGCACCAGTGTACAGCTTCATGTTCAGTATATTACCAAAACAACTTGTTTCATCCAACTTCGTAAAAATCATTTTAAACTGAAAATTTTCTTTATAGATATCTGCAATATCCAATAGATCTCGATATTTTGTGGTTGCGCTTAAGACCAAATACACTTCTTTTTCAAATTCCTTAGGCACTTTGTCAATCAATTCTCTTGTTTCATGGAGTTGTTCCTGATTTTTATGGGAGAACCCTGCCGTATCTATCAATACCAGATCATATTCTCCTGCCTTTGCCAATTCTCCATTTAATTCCTCAGAAGAGTAAACAATATTCAAAGGTGTATCTAAAATATTCGCGTATGTACGAAGCTGATCCGCAGCCGCAATACGATAGGTATCCGCTGTATACAATGCCACCTTCTGCCCCTTTTCCACCTTAAACCTTGAGGCAATCTTTGCAATTGTAGTAGTTTTCCCGACCCCTGTCGGACCGATAAAAAATACCACCTTCGGTTTTCGCCCTGCAAGTTCAATAGGCTGGGGCTGCCCGAACTTCAATATCATTTTCTGATAAATGCTGGAGAGAATATGATCTACGCTGATACCGCTTTTCATTACCTTCTCCACTTCATCCATAATCTGATTCACATATTTCTCATCTACTTCATTTTCCAGAAGAATACTATAAATCATTTTTACAAATTTAAAATTTTCATCTGCCATTGACTCTTTTGGAAGATTCTCCTCCTGCTGGCCACCAGGAGGAACCAGCTTTTTTTCCAGAAGCGATTGAAGGCTCTCAAGTTTCTCTTCCAGATTATTTTCAGACGCAGGCTCTTTCTTCAATTCCATAGGCTGCTCCTTCTCCATAGATGATGTCCACGTATTTTCCACTGTCGCAAAAACATCTTTAATAGACTCAGAATTTCCAACTGGCTCAGTTCTGGAAACCGGCTCGGTCTTTGGAACAGGTTCAGCTCTTGGAATAGAAATCGTTTCATCTGCCGCCATATTAATATTTCCCGCCGGAGACATTGGCATCGCTGACATTGACATATGAGGGGATTCTGCCGATTCCTCAATAGCTGCCGTCACCTCCACCATAGAATTCTTAAAAGAACGGAACAGCCCTTTTGGCCTTATCTCCTTTACGTTCATAATTACAGTATTTACGCCAAACTCTTCTCTTGCCCTCATTGTTGCTTCTTCTTCTGTTCTCCCCTGAAATTTCTTAATTGTCATGAAAGACTCACCATCCCAACTGATTGTAATTCAATATTGGATTCTACTTCATTATATGACACTACGATCAAATCTCTGAAATAATCCTCTGTTAATTTCTTAAAATACATCCGCACAATAGGGGACGTTATAATAATAGGATTCTTACCCAATTCTTCCAACTTCTTTATTTCAAGCTCCAAAGCGGACATAAGGCTCTTTGTCTTCTCTGGATCCAGAGTCAAATATGCCCCCTGCTCTGTCTGCTTCACAGAACCCATAATTTCCTGTTCCACTTTTGGATCCAGCGTAATCACACTGGTCACTTCGTTTGCCGGGAAATATTTGCTGGAAATTGCTCTCTTCAAACTCTGTCTCGCATATTCCGTCAAGACATCCGTATCACGGGTCGTAGCCGCATGGTCTGCAAGCGTTTCAAATATGGTAAGCAAATCCCGGATAGAAATTCCTTCTCTCAGCAAATTTTGCAGTACCTTTTGGATTTCACCCACACCAAGCAGTTTTGGCATAAGTTCATCCACCAATGTAGGATGACTTTCCTTGATATTATCAACCAGGCTCTGTACATCTTGTCTTGAAAGAAGTTCATCAATATGTGTCCGGATCACTTCTGTCAAATGAGTCGCAATAATAGAAGGAGGATCTACCACGGTATAACCCAAACTTTCCGCACGTTCACGCTGGTTCTCCGTAATCCACAGCGCAGGCAGATGGAACGACGGCTCAAAGGTCGGAATACCTGAAATCTCTTCCTCCACAAAACCAGGATTCATTGCCATATAGTGATCAAATAAAATTTCTCCCTCTGTTATCTGGATTCCCTTAATCTTGATAATATATTGGTTTGGATTTAACTGAATATTGTCCCGCAAACGTATGATGGGTACCACCGTACCAAGTTCCAGCGCAATCTGTCTTCGTATCATAACCACGCGATCCAGCAGATCACCCCCCTGGTTTACATCTGCAAGTGGAATAATACCATATCCAAATTCCAGTTCAATGGGATCCACTTGTAATAATGATACCACATTTTCTGGCCGGCGTATCTCTTCTGCCTGTTCTTCCGCCGCATCCACTTCCTCTTCAATAGCTTCCACTCCAAGATTATTTTCAACATTCCTGCCTACGACAAGAAAACTAATTCCCAGAGGAATAAACAATTTCCACTCCAGAGGTGTTGCGATGCCTAAAAAGATCATCACTGCACCCACAATATATAATACCTTGGGAATCCCAAATAACTGATGAATCAGAACATCCCCAAAATCTGCCTCTTTCGACGCCTTGGTTACAAGAATACCAGTTGCAAGTGAAATCAAAAGGGAGGGAATCTGGCTTACCAGTCCGTCACCGATGGTAAGGACGCCATACTGATTCAAAGCATCCATAATTTCCATATCCTGACGGAGCATTCCCATAGCAATACCGCCAACCATATTAATCAGGCTTATTATAATACCTACATTTGCATCTCCCTTTACGTACTTTGTAGCACCATCCATTGCACCGAAGAAACTGGACTCCTGCTGAATTTTGTCACGGCGTTCCCTGGCCTGTTTTTCATCAATGACACCTGTATTTAAATCCGCATCTATCGCCATCTGTTTACCTGGCATAGCATCCAGTGTAAATCTTGCTGTTACCTCAGATACACGCTCAGAACCTTTGTTGATGACAATAAGCTGTATCAATATCATAACAACGAAAATAATCGCTCCGATAATCAAGTCGTTTCCACCTACAAACTGCCCAAAGGTACGGACTACATTACCAGGATCTCCACTATTTAAAATCAAACGAGTGGAAGAAACATTTAATGATATACGGAAAATTGTGGTAAACAACAGCAGCGTTGGAAAGAATGACATGTCCAAAACTTCTCTTACAAACAATGCATTCATCAGTACAACTAAGGCAATGGACATATTTATAGCAAGCATAATGTCCAATAAAAAGGAAGGAATCGGAATAATAAAGAATATAATCGCTGCCAATAAATATAGCGCTATGCCCAAATCTGCCTTCTTCATGTGTCTCCTCCTTTCCTATCCTTCTTTATCTATTTTCTCTCAAACTGTAAACAAAGGCAAGCACCTCTGCCACTGCCTGATATAACTCCGGCGGAACTTCCTGGCCAACATCAACATTGGCATACAGCATTCTCGCCAAAGGCTTATTTTCTACAATCTCAATATGATGTTCTTTTGCTGCCTCTCTAATTTTATGTGCCAGAAAATCTTCTCCTTTTGCCACCACTACAGGCGCAGCATTCTGATTTGCATCATACTTAATAGCCACCGCATAATGGGTAGGATTCGTAATAACCACATCTGCACTGGGCAGGCTCTGCATCATACGCCGCTGGGAAGCCTCTCTCATCCTGGAACGCTGCCGCCCCTTGATCTCAGGATTTCCTTCTGTATTCTTAAATTCATCTTTAACTTCCTGCTTCGTCATTTTCATATCTTCATTGAATTTATGCTTCTGATAAAAATAATCTGCAATCCCTATTACAAGATAAAGCAAAGCAATTTTCAATCCAGTATCTATCACAATACTGCCAACTAAAAGTATTACTTGAAAAAGTGGAATATCATAAAGCAGCAGCAGCTCATTCTGGTGATCTTTTACAGACGAATAAGCCACATAAATAATTAATATAATTTTAACAATTGACTTCAACAGTTCAAACAGGGAATCTTTGGAAAAGATCCGTTTAAAACCGCTGAGCGGGCTGATCTTACTGAATTTGGGCATCATAGGTTTCGTAGTTATCTTCCATTTTACCTGCCATACATTAATTGCCACTGACAGTGAAAACCCAATAATAAAAAACGGCGCCAGAATCAACAATATCGTACCCATCACATTCTTAATTATCGTGTGTATTGTAATTACGGACAAACCTCCAATACTTTCATTGATAACATCCGGTATCTTATTATAAAGCAAAAAACCATTCAAAAGCCTTTCCCCTACGGAAGAAATAAAAACTTTCAGCATAACAAACAACGCTATCAATCCCACCGCATGGTTCAGTTCCTGGCTTTTGGCCACTTGTCCATTATTTCTGGCATCATTCAGCTTTTTGGATGTTGCAGGTTCCGTCTTTTCGCCCCCGTCACCATCCTTTGCAAACCACTGTAACTCATATTCCAACAGAAAACAGGGTTCCTTTTTCACATTAATACATCCCTTCAATTACCAAAACAATCATCTTTTTCATTTCGTTAAATATAAAACCAGCAACCTCTGGAAGCAAGACTACAGTAAGGAACATAATTCCCAATCCCATCAAAATTTTAATCTGCATTCCCACAGCAAACATGTTCATTTGCGGGGCAACTTTCGCCATAATTCCTAATATGCAGCTTAAAATCATATTACAGGCAAAAATAGGAAGCACAATCCGAAATCCAATTACCATCAAATCTGTCAGAAACATAACCATAGTTCCCATAAGGTGATCCCAGTCAAAAACTGTACCATTGATTGGAATTATCTCAAAAGTGTCAACCAAAGCGCGCAATATGAAATGATGCATATCTGTTACAATCAAAAGCATCATTATAAAATAATTATACATGGTTCCTGTCAGGCCAGATGGAGATTTCGTAGTAGGATCAAACATATTTGCCATGGCAAGACCAATTTCCATATCAATTACTTTTCCAGAAAACACAATAATGGAATTACAAATATTTGCCACAAAACCAATGAGCAATCCTGTAATTCCTTCTTTCAGGACGATGATGGCAAACTCAATCACTCCAGAATATACCAAGGGTTCTTCTGGCATTATCACCTGGTATAAAACAATGGCCACACACGCCGAAAACCCTATTTTTAATCGATTTGGGGTATTATTCATTCCAAAAAAAGGAGCAATATATACAAAGGATGCAACCCTTACCAATATCATCAAAAAATATTCAAATGTGTATAATGAAAACTCATAATTTATCATACTGTCTCAACCTAACGCAGATACAGCCCAAAATTACTCCAGAGTTCTATCATAAAATTAGACAATTCATCCAGCATCCAGCCGCCAACCAGCATCATTCCCAAAAATACAGCAACAATTTTAGGTACAAATGTCAATGTCTGCTCCTGAATAGAGGTAACAGTCTGAAAAATACTGACAATAAGACCTATAATCAAAGAAATCAACAATAAGGGCGCTGCTACTTTTATAATCAGAAACAACGCATCTCTTGCAATATCCATTATCTGACCTTCTGTTATCATATGTTCACCTCATTCTGCGTCAATAAAATGTCTTAACAAGATTCCCAATTACCAAATCCCAGCCATCTGCAAGCACAAATAAAAGAACTTTAAACGGCATGGAAATTGTTGTAGGCGGCAGCATCATCATACCCATAGACATAAGAACCGACGCCACAACCATATCAATTACAATAAATGGAATATAAATTAAAAATCCTATAATAAATGCTGTTCTCAACTCACTGATAATAAAACTGGGAATCACTACATTCATGGGAATTGAATCTAAAGTCTCTGGCTCCTTCAAATCCATACCGGTCATATCTATATCTGCAATATCACAAAAAAGCTTTAGATCCTTCCGCTGCATTTCTTTATACATAAACCTGCGAATAGGCTCTTCTGCAAGTTCCAACGCTTCTTCCTGATTAATTTCACCTGCGTCCAATGGCTTTACTACCGTCTCATTCAATTCTGAAAAAACGGGATTCATAATAAACAATGTCAAAAATAATGCAAGCCCTACCAGCACCTGATTTGGAGGCGCTGTCTGTGTCCCAACTGCAGTTCTCACAAAATGCAACACCACAATAATTCTTGTAAAGGACGTAAGCATAATCAGAATAGACGGCGCCAGTGAGATAACTGTCAGCACCAGCAGCATTCTGATATTGGCAGACAAGCTTCCATCTTCATTATTCCACATAATAGAAAGACCTGTGTTGTCTGAGCGGTCTATTCCAGAGGAAGGCCGGGCACTTTGTGTGCCAGTATTTTCAGCCGGATTATTGACACCAGTTGCGTATGCACTCTCACTGAATATCAAAAAAAGTGCAAGTAACAATGTAAGTGTGCCAAAAGCAAAGGAAGTTCCGCAATATATTTTCTTAAGTTTCTTCATAATGTCCTGCCTACTTCCTGGGAATTTTGTCTTTCAGTTTATTAAATATTTCCTGAAAATTTTCATTTATTTTAGTTCCCTGAAATTCTTCTGCTGAAGGCTTCCAAGTCAAATCTTCCTCGGTCAATTCTACTAAAGTATTCATGGTGTCCTTACATACAGACACTGCCAAATACTTTTTTCCAATCTGAATAATTTGGATATACTTATTATTTGTAACCCGAAAAGTTTCAACAATCTGAACATTTCGGTTTTTTACCATTCCCTGCTGGTATCCGGCAATCCATTTAGTTGTCACATATGTAATTACCAGCACAAAAAGGAAAACCAGCAGTACTCCTATAAATTGGAAAAAGCTGTTCCATCCCGAGAAAATACCCAATACGATCATACTAACCAACTACTTTTTTAACAGCTTCCAATACACGTTCTGCCTGGAATGGCTTCACAATAAAATCTTTTGCGCCAGATTGAATGGCCTCAATAACCATAGCCTGCTGTCCCATTGCAGAACACATGATAATATTCGCAGAAGGATCTGTTGCCTTAATCTGCTTTAATGCCTGAATTCCATCCATCTCCGGCATAGTAATATCCATCAATACCAAATCCGGCTTAGTCTCATTATACTTTTCCACTGCTTTCAATCCATTCTCAGCTTCTCCTGCAACATTATAACCATTCTTAGTAAGAATGTCCTTGATCATCATTCTCATAAATGCTGCGTCATCACAAATCAAAATATTCTTTGCCATATCTTCTCTCCTTGATATCACTTTTATTTTAGTTATTTATAATTTCAGTAATACGCACGCCAAAGCTTTCTTCAAGTACAACGACTTCGCCTTTTGCCACGTATTTACCGTTTACTAACACATCAATAGGCTCTCCTGCAATCTTATTTAACTCTATGATTGTACCCGGAGCAAATTCTAAAATATCCTGAATTGACTTACTGGTTCTTCCCAATTCTACTGTAACATCCAGCGGGACATCCATAATCAACCCAATATTTTCCTGTTGTGTAATAGGATTAAAATCTCCGGCAAATGCCTGGAATTGTGCCGGCTGTACATTTACCGGCTGCTGTGCATACATTTGTGACATATCATTCATGGGCATTCCCATCATCGGCTGCATCTGAGGCATTTGCTGCGGCATAGGCTGTGCCTGCTGTGGCACAGGCTGCGGTACAGGCGCTGCAGCCTGGGGTTCCGGCTGTGAAGAATTTGCCACAGAAGAACTATCTGCTTCCATATTCTGAGAAACTCCGCTGCACATTTCTTTTGCAAAAGAAATGGGATATAATTGCATAATATTGCTTTTTACTAAATCCCCAATTTCCATTAAGAAAGAAATCTTTACAAACTGCCCTCCCAGAAACTCGTCAATTTCTGTTCCATCAATCGTATCTTTCAAATCAATCAAATCTGCTGTTGGCGGACTGATATCAATCATTTTATTCAACATAGAGGATAAAGACGTAGCCGCACTGCCCATCATCTGATTCATTGCCTCACAGATAGCGCTTAAATGCAGTTCACCCAGCTCAACATCCGTATTTGTACCGTCTCCACCCATCATTAAATCTGTGATGATTTTTACATCCTGCTCCCGCAGCACCAAAAGATTACTTCCATCCAATCCTACGGTATAGGCAATTCGAATAAATACACATGGCCTTTCGTATTCTTCAACGATATCATCCCATGTAGCAAAGGTTACTACTGGTGTAGAAATTTCCACCTTCCTGTTTACTAATGAGAATAAAGTCGTAGCTGCTGTTCCCATGCTAATATTGGAAATTTCTCCTATAGCATCAATCTCATCTGATGTCAATGTTCCTTCTACACTTCCATCGGCTGTCTCTGCTCCGGTATCACCGCTCAGCAAAGCGCTAATTTCTTCCTGTGACAGAACTCCATCCATAACTTCACTGCTCCTCTCTGATTACTGATGTAACTCTTACTGCATACTGTTCCCCAGATGCCCCAGGCAAAGCAGTAAACTTCTTAATATTTCCAACATATACATCCAATTCCTGATCTACCTTTGTATCCACACGGATAATATCTCCAACCTGGAGATTTATAAAATCATTGACAGAAATGGTGCTCTTACCCAGAACCGCCTTCACGGGCATCGGCGCCTTAGAAAGCAAAGATTCCAAAATCTCCGTATATTCCTGCTCTCCCCGTGCCTGCATACTGGTAAACCAATACTTCGTATTTAATCTGTCCATAACATCTTCCAATGTCATATAGGGCAGACAAATATTCATACGTCCTTCTACATCTCCAACCTTTATACTGATTGTAATGATTGCAATCATCTCACTGGGAGAAATAAACTGTGCAAACTGGGAATTCGTTTCAATTCTTTCCAATCTCGGATGAATCTCCGCAACATTCTTCCATGGCTCGCTCATTAAATTGATACATGCATTCATAATACGTTCTATAATCAAAATCTCAATTTCTGAGAATTCCCGGCTTTTTTCCATGGGTTCCCCTAAGCCTCCCAACATACGGTCGACCATGGCATACCCCAAATTAGTTGCCAATTCTAATATAATACTGCCTGGCATTGGTTCAAAATTTACCACTCCCAGAAGTACCGGATTTGACAAAGAATTTGAAAACTCTGAATATGTAACTGCCTCTGAATTCTCTACTTCTACCTGAACAGTCTTCCTTAAATATGCTGGAAGATTTGTTGACAACAACCGTCCATAATGTTCAAATATAAACTCCATGGTTCTAAGATGCTCTTTGGAAAACTTTGCAGGCCTTGCAAAATCATAATTCTTTACTTGCTTTTCCGCTGCGCTTTCTTTCATCTCTTCCGCATCAAATTCACCACTGTTTAACGCATTTAACAGACTGTCTATCTCATTCTGCGATAAGACCTCGCCCATTTTCTCTCACCACCTGACATTTTAAATGCAAATTATTCACTCTCCTCATAAGTATAAGTCGGGAATGCTACACTTACAATGAAGTCAGAATCAAACAATTTACGAAGACGCCCCAAAATCTCATCCTGAACATCCGCCTGATTATTTCTCATATCATCAATGGTATGGTTCGATACAATCTTAATAATCTCATCCTTAATAATTGCTTCTGTTTTTGTAATTGACTCAGAACCTTTCTTATACCCCTTGTTCTTTGTGTCCAATGCCAGAGATACAGAAATTACCGCATAACTCTTCTTACCGTTCTTACTTTTCAAATTAATAGTAAGGCTTTCTCCACCTGCAATTGCTACTGTTTCCACATTTTCAATAGGAATATCAATAGAAGAATTCTCCTTACCGCCCTCCAGTTCTAAATCTATCGCAGAACATACTTTATTTATAAGTTCATTTGCTTTCTTGGTTTGCGGAACGATAGAAATCATCAGGATAGCTGTTAAAATCAGATTTGCAACTACCAGTGCCAGAATCAAGACACTCATCAAATTCTTTTTCATGATGTTTTTCCTTTCTAATTAGAATTATACGAGTTATATATTTTAATTTCCACCCGCCGGTTTCTCGCACGCCCTTCTGGTGTAGAATTATCTGCTACCGGATTATACTCACCACATCCCGTGGCATTTATCCTGCTTGGCTCTAATGCTGTAATCCCCAAAATATAATCCTTGACTGCAAAAGCACGGTAAGCAGACAACAAATCATTACTCTCGTATTTCGTATTGCTGATTGGAACATTATCCGTATGTCCCTCTATGTTGATCAAGTTACTGTTATACTGTTCTAATATTTTGGACAACTTGTCAACCAATGGGAGGGCGTCCTCCCGAATCTGGGATTGTCCTGAATCAAACAATAGAGCACCGTTTAATGTAATCTTTACAAACTGCGCATCCACATCAATCTCTGCTTTGTCAGCAATCTGCTGCTTTGCCATTTCTTGTTCAATCTTCTGCGCCATTTCTTCTGATTCTTTTAAGCCTGCTTCCTCCAGCTCCTGCTTTAAGGCTTCGGAAGGCTCTGGTTCCGGCTGATTGGATTCCATATCATCCATCGGCTCCTGTTCCTCCGCATCAGAAGAATTTGTATTCTCCCTGAAATATTGATCCAGCATTTCCAACTGGCTGATTCCAGAGGCAATCATCATACCTTCGCCTACTGTACTACCACCCGAAGACAAAATACTGAAACTGTTCTGCATGGAATTGATAAGCTGATCCCACTTATCCGCATCCACCGTAGACATGGCAAACAGCAATACAAAAAAGCATAACAGAAGATTCATTAAATCTGCAAAGGTATTCAGCCATGACGCTTCGCCTCCGCCTGATTCTTCTACTTTTCTCTTTGCCACTATTCTTCACCTCCGCCTTGTTCCAGCATATTTTCACGCATCTTCGGTGACAGGAAGGATTTCAGTTTCTCTTCTATAACACGTGGATTTTCTCCTGCCTGAATGGACAAAAGCCCTTCCACTGTTACTTCCTTAATCATAACCTCGGTATCATTATTTACTTTCAGCTTTGCTGCAGTAGGAGTGCAAAGCCAGTTAGCAATAACGGAACCATACAATGTTGTAATCAGCGCTATCGCCATACTGGGACCAACTGTAGACGGATCATCCATCAGCTTCAGCATGTTAATCAATCCAATCAGAGTACCAATCATACCCCAGGCAGGACCTAACGCCGCCCATTTTTCCCAAAATCCAATGGTTGTTTTGTGACGGGATTCCACACACATCAAATCAGCTTCCATAATGCCTCTTACAAGCTCTGGATCTGTACCATCAACCACCAGCATAATTCCTTTTTTTAAAAACTCATCTTCAATTCCGTTTGCTGCTTCCTCCAACGCAAGAAGACCTTCTTTTCTTGCTATGTTAGATAAATCAATAATGTGCTTGATTACTTCTCCCACATCTGCCTTTGGAGTTTTAAACACCAGTGTAAAGCTCTTTAACCCGTTCAGGAAATCTGACATGGTATGGGAAGCAAGAACACCTGCCAAAGAACCTCCGATCGTAATAAATACAGAGTTCCGATCCAAAAAGTTCCCTAGAGCTGCAACTCCCTGGTCACCGCTGACAATACCTAATATCATCAATCCAAAACCAAGTATAATTCCAAGTAAAGACGCTAAATCCAATTTTTCCACCTGCCCTTTTCATCCATGAAGTGTATTCTATCCATAATTATTCCTTTTCCAACCAGGGAAGACCAGTTGTCATGAAATCTCTCTTATACAATATTACTAAATTTTTGACCTCTTGTCTACTTTCTTTTACAATTATTTTCTTCCCCGTTACAAAAGAAATGACAGTGTCCGGTGTCTCCTCCACTGTTTCAATTAATTCTGCATTAATCAATAGCTTTGTATCATTTAACTTTGTTACTTCTATCATAAAATCAAACCTCTTCGGCGCCAATTTTTACAAGGCAGCAGGATTCATGCTGTACAACAGTCTCCTAACGCCAATTTATTATACCATATCTTGAGGAACTATGAAACACAGTTCCTCAAGATAAATTAATTTTATTGCAAAATTTCTCCAGTTTCCTTAATTTTTAATCACAGATTAACGCTTCAGATTAACCAGTTCTTCCAGCAGACTGTCAGAAGTTGTGATAATTCTGGAATTTGCCTGGAAACCTCTCTGAGTTGTGATCATCTCTGTAAACTCATTTGCAAGGTCTACATTTGACATTTCCAGAACTCCGCTGGACATCTTGCCGCCATCTGCTGTAATGTCCTGACCAATACCGTCAAATTCACCAGAGTTCAGTGTCTGCTGATAGCAATTCTCTCCCAGCTTCTCAAGACCAGCCGGATTCGCAAATGTGGTCACGGCAATCTGTCCTAACAGTTTTTTCGTACCGTTATCGTAACTGCCGTAAATCTCTCCATTTTCCTGAACCTCTAATCCTGTCATTCTTCCAAGACGCCGTCCAAGACCCCGAAGCCCCGAAACGTCTCCCTTGTCTACGCCAAGGGTACACTTTTTGCCATTATCATAACATCCCGCCGTTGAAAAATCAACATTGATATTTCGAAATTCTCCGCCCAGCGCTGACATTTTCAGTAAAACAGATTCCGCTCCTTCCTGTCCTACCCATTGGAATATTCCGGCATCCGGCTCATCCTCTTTAAAATCTAACTGATAGCCATATATGGTCTCTGTATAACTATAAACCGCAGAGCTTCCATTCTGGGTTACATCAGCAAGGTTGAAGTTTTGCGCCTGATTATCTGAAATTCCAAACATAGAAGTAACAGAATATTCAATTTTTTCATTATTAACTGCTACAAATTTTTTATTAGCATCATCATAGCGAAGTTCATTACCGTCTTTATCCCGGAATGTTCCGTTATTATACTGAAAATCAGCCGCCAGATTATAGGAACGCTGCACATTTGTAGGCTCACCAAACAGATTTGTCATGGTATTGCCTTCTTGTGCAAGATAATCCTGCAAAACGGAATGATTATTAGAATCTAGCACATCTGATAATTCCACCGTATAGGTCAGAGTATCCACATTCGCCGTTTTTACTGCAAACTTGGCAGAATAGCTGTAACCCAGTGCATCATAGAAATTCAGGCTCATTATATAGCCATCATCGCTGTTTAACTGCACATTATTTTTATCCAGAATACCAGAACAAGTTGCTTCTGTGGTAGCTTCCGGCGCCGATGTCAAGTTCGCTCCCTGCATCACACGCAGCGGGGATACCGTATCTTTTCGGATTGTATTTGTAGTAGGATCTACCTGCCATCCCATAACGTTATATCCAGTCGCTTTGGTTGTCAGAGTACCGGAACCATCAATGTAAAAAGCTCCTGCCTTAGTGAAAAGGTTCTCAGAACCATTGTTAACAATAAAGAAACTGTCTCCCGTAATTCTCAAATCCCATCCATCTCCAGTAGTCTGGGTAGAACCCGGGGAAGTAATATTTACGGATGTGGAACCGGTTGTAACACCAAGACCAATCTGCTTAGCGTTCACTCCACCCTTAGTTTCTGTTGCTCCTGAAGCATTTGAAACATTCTGATACATAAGATCACTAAAGGTTGTGCTGGATGATTTAAATGCGATTGTATTTACATTTGCAATATTATTACCAATTACATCCATCTTTGTCTGGTGTGTCTTTAATCCCGATACACCAGAATATAATGCTCTCATCATAATGAAATGACCTCCTGATTCTTTCTGCCGTACGATCTTATCTGTCATTCAAAGATCATCTGCCTCCTAAATTTAGGTCCAGCTATATTATTACGGCTCCATCTATATTTGTATATACATTTTCTTCTGACTCTGTCTGATCCATTGCCGTTACCACTGTCTTATTTTTTACATTTACAATGAATGAATAAGAGTCTACAATCACAAGGGATTCCTTCATCCCTTTTGCTTCTGCTTTTTCTGTTGCTGTCTCCAGACGCTCCTTCTGCTCATTAGAAAGTTCTATATTTCTGCTCTGCAGCCGCATAGAGGCATGTTTGGAAAACTTTAATGCAGAATTTCCATCTACAGACTGTCTGCGCCTTAATATGTCCTCGAAAGACAATTCTGACACGGTTGACGCAAGATCTGTACTTCCATGTTTCAGATACTGGTCTGTAATCTGTTCAATAGAAGAGAATTGATTTGAAATTTTATTCATATGCTCTCTCCATTCTAAGCATCCCTGCTTATTCGTTCCTATGCTTTTGGTGTTTCCTCTGTGCCGCCTGAACCTTCTGTGCCGCCTGAGCCCTCTGTTTCACCTTTATTATTTTCATCATCCTCAGACTCGTCACTGTCGTCTGTTTGAGTCATATTCTTCATTTCGGCAAGCAGCTCCTGCAGTTTCTTTAAGGAATCCGGATAATATTTTTCAATCATCTCCTGCTGGTATGTAGTAAGACTGTTGTATGCCTTTCTTACCACTTCCAGAGCATCCTTATCCTTTAAGGTGAGTTTCTTAGGATCTGGCAGATCATCCATTGCTTTCTTAAATCCATCCGCCATAGCCAATGCATCCAGGTATTCATCATCAACCACTCTGTCCAGATCATCCAGGGAATACAGCTTTTCGTCAATGGAAAGATAAAGTTTTCCCCTCTCTTTTACAATATAATCTACTCTGCCTTGAACAACATTGGATGCACCTGTGGTACTGGTTACCTTCATTATTACAGTCTTGCCTACCAGATTTGTAGCCTGCTGTGATTCCATAGAAGTATTCAAATTCTGCATTTCTTCCAGAGATGAGAAAGTTGCAAGCTGTGAAATATATTCTGTGTTGGAAGTAGGCTCTAAGGGATCCTGGTACTTCATCTGCGCTACCAGAAGCTGCAGAAATGCATCTTTATCTAATCCATTGTTTTTTGATTCTACTGCTTGTGACGCAGCATTGGCAGAAGCAGTTTCGTCTACAACCTTGCCATCTTTTACTGGTACAATAATACTCATACTATTTCTCCTTTCCGAATTATTTGTCAAATTCTAAATTGTAATATCCATACTGTTTCCCTGCTCTGTCATAATCTTCGCGGCAAGGTTTTCTTCTTCTGTCATGATTCCTTCTAATTCATCCAGGCTGTTAAGATTTAAATTCCTTCTCCCAGATTTCTGTGCTTCAGATTCCTGTTGCTGGGTACTGTTTTGCTGGTTTTCTTCTAAATTACGCTCAAACTCATGACTGGCAATGGTTACCTCAATGGCTTCCACCTTTATGCCCTGCTGGTTCATATTTTCTCTAAGCGTCACAATCTGGCTCTCTAGCGCCTCTTTCACTGCTTCATTCTGAGCAGCAATCTGAGCGGTTATTACACCTTCCCTGGATACTACCTGCAGATAAACTTTCCCAAGATTTTCCGGGTTAAGCTGCATTTCAATAGAAGATTCTGCCTGACTCACAAGGACTCTCGTCATCTGGCTGACCTGCCTCAAAACATCCTCTACATTCACCTTTGTCTGTACAACAGTCTGCGTAACTTCTACGGTCTGCCCCTGATTCACGGTCTGAGCCGTAGTCTGATAAGTGACATGTGTCTGGCGGTTTTCTGTCTTGTCAGTTCCCTTTGTGTCTTGATTCAGTTTTGTATAAGATTCTTCTTCCATACTGTTCGAATCTGTATCCGAACCAGCTTCCTCCGATTCCTGACGGCTTTCTGGATTATGAACATTAATTTCTTCTGTGCGCTCTCCCTTTTGGGTATCGGAAACTTCCTGAGGAGCTTCTTTCTGTACTCCTGCCGCTTCCTGGACAGATGTCTGTAGAACTTCTGTCTTTTTCTCTGCCTCTGGGTTCTCCTCTTCCACCATTGTTTTTAGCTGCCCTGCCTCACTGTCTTCATTTAAAACAGCTTCCTCTTTTCCTTCTGACAACATGTTCTCCAGTTGTGGCAAAAGCTGCTTCATTTCTTCTGGCGTCACATTAAGCTGCACCGCAAATTCCTGGGATAACTCACTAATCTGTCCTAATAACTGCTGAAAATCTTCACTGAACAGTAAACTTCCAATATCTTCTGTCCCTGTCAGTTCCATCACAAGATCTGCAAGCTTAGACGGATCCATCAAATCCAAAACCGTAAGCCCCATTATTTCCATCTGCTGTGTAAGTTCTTCCTGAGAAATTCCCAATTTCTCAGCAACTGTTTCCTTCACCCGGCCTTCAAAATCTTTCAATTTATCTTGGACGTCTTCCGGAATTTTGTTCTCAATTTGAGAATTTTCATTCTGGGAAATAGAATTCTCCCTGTAACCAGACTTTGCAGATTCCTTTTCATAAACAGTCTTATTTACAATATCTGTTCCTGCAGCCTTCTCTTCTGCTCTGCCAGAAAATAAATCTGCCTTTCCTCCGCCCGCTGACGCCGTATAATTTAATAACGCGCCAAAGGCATCTGTTTCCTCTTGCGACTGTTTCTGTACCTTCAAAAACTCAGGACTGTTCAGCATAGATGAAATCTGTGCTACTTTACTGGCTGTCATCCTCTCTCCTCCTTTCTTCTTACTATTTATATTAGATCAGAGTTCCAGAAAATTACATCATAAACTCCAATCTTATTATAAAATCCCCGAAAGGACCTTATAATCAAATGATACATTAAGGCTCCATAATCTTAGTGATTCTCGCAGCAATCTGAGAATCCATAGCATCTAAAATCTTAGCCCTCGCATCTGTTTCCATATTCTGGAGTATTTTTGCCACTAATTTCAAATCATCTGTCATCTGTTCCATAAGAGCGGCTGCCTGTTTAGGCTTCATAGATGCATAAGTATTAACATATTCCTGAATTTTTTCATCTGCCTGCTGCTGCTGAACTACCTGCTTATACAATACCTCTGCATTTACAGGATCAATACTCTCATAATATGCCTTATATTCTGATATATCGGGTGCATTCTCACTGAATACAACCTCTTTATAAAATTCATTTCTCTGCTGTTCAAACGCTGCCTGCTGGTTCTCAAATTCTTTCAGCCGGTCAATCTCTGCCTGAAGCTGTGCCGCATTGTCTGAACTTCCCTTTGATTTAGACTGAGCATTTGACAATTCCACTTCCAGTTCCTTAATACGTTCTATGGCTTCGTCCAGCGTAGTATATGGATACTGGGCGTCCACTGCTGGCTCTTCTTTGGCACTTTCCGGCAAAATCTTATTTATGTAAGGAACATCTTTCAATATGGGCTGCAAGACTGTAGAGCCGAATCCGCCAATGTCCATCTTTATTACCAGCGCAAGAATCGCAATCCAAATAATAATAAAAATTATGGTTGCAAAAAGAACTGCAAGCTTACTTCCGCCTTCCTCCTCCTCTGGCGCCTCTTCCTGTTCCTGCTTTTTCATTCTTTTTTCTTCTTTTTTCCTGGCCTTCTCAGCTTTCTTCTGCGCCTTTTTGTCTAATGCTCCTGATTCTTCCTCTAACATGGGGTCTGCCATATCTTTCACCGCCTATCCTTCTATTGCATGATTGTGGGTAAAACTTACCAGTTCATCCACCGCCTTGCTTTCTTCTTTTTCCAGTTCCTTCTTAAACTCTTCAAAAGCCTTATCTTTTAGAATTTCATGGGTCTTGCGCTCCGTCATAATTTCCTGCAAATGCTTTCTGGCATTTTCCAGATTCCGCTCTGCCACATGGACAACAAGCGTCTGGTTACGGATCTGCCCCTTCATCGTCTCTATGGCCGTCCTGTTTACTTTGATTTCCTGAAAATCCAGCCGATCCTCCATCAGCTCTCTTGCCCGGAACTCATAACCTTTCTTTCTCTGCTGTAAATTATCTAACTTTTCTTCTTCTTTATTCAAATTTGCCGCTGCAATGGAAAAAGCTGTCTTTGCCTGAGTTTCCAGTTTATATTTTATATCCAGGATATTCTGCATCTTATATGTAAATTTTGCCATAAATACCTCTATTCTATATATGCAGATTTTAAATTTATTTTACAGGATGACTGTTAAAAAATCTGTTCCATCATGTCTAATATTTCTTCAAATGAAAATTTATCATATGTTTCCTGTAATAAAAACCCATTCACTTCATCAATTTTCTCAATGGCATAGTCTATATTCTGATTGGAACCGCTTTTATAAGCGCCAATATTAATCAAATCCTCCGCCTCCTGATAAGTGGCAAGCACATTTTTCAGCTTCCCTGCCGCTTCCTTATGCTCCTTATCTGCAATGGAACTCATAACACGGGAAATGCTTTGCAACACATCAATAGCCGGATAATGGTTTCTATGCGCCAGCTTGCGGTCCAACATAATATGCCCATCGAGAATACTTCTGGCTGTATCTGTAATTGGCTCATTAAAATCATCTCCATCCACCAGGACGGTATAAAGCCCTGTAATAGAGCCTTTATCGGAATTACCTGCACGTTCCAAAAGCTTAGGCATTTCTGAATACACACTGGGCGGATACCCCCTGGTTACTGGAGGTTCTCCCGAAGCAAGTCCAATTTCCCGCTGTGCCATGGAAAAACGTGTCAGGGAGTCCATCATCAAAAGAACATCTTTTCCCTGATCGCGAAAATATTCTGCAATTGCCGTTGCTGTCTTGGCAGCATTCCGACGAAGCAGCGCCGGACGATCGGAAGTTGCAACTACCACTACGGAACGCCGCATACCTTCTTCTCCCATATCCCGCTCAATAAACTCTCTTACTTCTCTGCCGCGTTCGCCGATAAGAGCAATCACATTAATATCAGCTCTGGTATTCCTGGCAAACATCCCCAATAATGTACTCTTTCCCACACCAGAACCTGCAAAAATTCCAATTCTCTGTCCTTTTCCCACTGTAATGAGTCCATCCACCGCTTTTACTCCCAGTGGAAGCACCTGATCAATAATTTCTCTTGCCATAGGATCAGGCGGAGCGGCATCTACCGGATATTCCTCTCTCAGATCCAGCTCCTCCACATCTGTAGGCCGTCCCATACCGTCCAAGGTATGACCCAGCATTTCATTTCCTACACAGACAGACAAAGGATGTCCCGTATTCTCTACGATACATCCTACGCCAAGCCCTTCTACACTCTCATAAGGCATGAGAAGCAGTCTCTTATCACGGAAACCAACTACTTCTGCCATAATGGAAATCCCCTTGTTCTTATCAATGATAATACGGCACAAGTCACTGAGTTTGGCGTTGGGTCCTACAGATTCAATCGTAAGTCCTACAATTTTCACTACTTTTCCCATATGTCTGTAATAATTCTTATCTGCTAATTCTCTATACTTATCTAAATCATAGGTCACATCATTTTCCTCACAAACTTAACGACTTTAATGCTTTTATCAAATTATCCAGCTGGATATCCATTCCACAGTCAAAGATTCCGGAATCTGTTTCTATCATGCACTGCCGCTCCTGTAAAGCTGCATCCGCCATAATTTCAATATGTACAGACGCTCCAACCTTTTCTTGTATTTCAGACTTATGTTCTTCTGCATAGCCATAATCTTTCAGGCTTACTCTGATCTGGAACTCTTTTGTCCCCTCAGTATTTAAGATCACCTTCTGAATCAGATAAAGCAGTATTTCCTTCTTATCATCAAACTGTACATGAAACACCTTCTCAAACACATCAGCCACCACATCTATCAGATACGGTTCCAACTCCCGAATCTTCTGCTGATAGTCTTCTTCCATCCTCTGATGTTCCCGTTCCAGTTCCCCTGCTAATTCATCTAATTTTTCCCGAGCCCTGGCGTTTCCTTCCTGCTGCCCTGCCGCAAAACCTTCCTTCCTGGCCTGTTCCTGCATGGCCTCCGCCTGATTTTTGGCATCTGCCAACATAGCGTCTACTTGGCTGCGGGCATCTGCCAGCATAGCATCTGCTTCTTCTTGTGCCATCTGACGGATTTCCTCCGGTTTGATCTCCGGCTCCTTTGGAACGGCATCTACCACCTCCATCTGGAGACCTGCCACAAAACCATCTTCAGACATTTGCTGGTCAGGATTCTGCATACGCACGATTTTCTCCAATTCCTGCATACGTTCTGCCACCTTGGTATTGGAATTAATTATCCTGGCGCCCTGGCCATTGGAAACCACATATCTCTGCTTATACAAATTAGACAACGATCTCGTCACCTCCGCCTCTGGAGATTACAATTTCTGCAGAATCTTCCAGTTTACGTATAATACCAACAATCTTCTGCTGTGCTTCTTCCACATCCTTCATACGAACCGGACCCATATATTCCATATCTTCCTTAATCATAGAAGCAAGACGTTTGGACATATTCTTAAAGATGACATTCTGGACATCCTCATTTGCTGCTTTCAATGCCACGCCCAGATCGTTATTGTCTACGTCTCTGAGTACACGCTGAATTGCACGGTCATCCAGAAGAAGGATATCCTCAAATACGAACATCTTCTTACGGATTTCATCTGCCAATTCAGGCTCTTCAATTTCAAGAGATTCCATAATATGTTTCTCTGTTGCACGGTCAACAGTATTCAATATATTTACAACCGCATCTACTCCACCTACAATCGTGTAGTCCTGATTTACCAAAGAAGAAAGCTTGCGTTCCAATACTCGTTCCACTTCCTTTATCACATCCGGTGAGGTTCTGTCCATCATAGCAATACGCTTTGCCACATCTGCCTGCTTCTCCGGTATAAGAGAACTAATAATGACAGACGCCTGCCCTGCCGACAAATAAGACAGGATCATAGCTATGGTCTGAGGATGCTCATCCTGGATAAAATTTAACAACTGTGACGGATCTGTCTTACGCACAAACTCGAACGGACGTACCTGAAGAGATGCGGTCAGCTTGGAAATAACACCTTGGGCTTTCTCTTCGCCCAGAGCCTTTTCCAACAGTTCCTTAGCATAACCAATACCACCCTCAGCAATATATTGCTGAGCCAGGCAGACCTGATAAAACTCGTTCAGGACGTCTTCTTTGACCTGAGGAGAGATACTTCTGGTATTGGCAATTTCCAGAGTTAGTTCTTCAATTTCTTCTTCTTTTAAATGTTTAAAAATAGAGGCTGATTTTTCCGGTCCTAATGCAATCAACAAAATTGCCGCCTTTTGAAGACCTGAATATTCTTCTGAACTTGCCATATCACTCCCACTCCTCATTCAACCAGTTTCTAAGCAGTGACGCTACTGCCTCGGGATTCTCGTCAACAAATTTTTCTATTAAAACACGCGTCTCGGACTTTTCGGAAAATCCAATGTCTTCCAGACTGTCCTGTGCTTCCTTGGTAGATGCCAGCAGAGATTCCACTGAAAGCTCTGGTTCCGGCTCTGCTACCTGTTCTCTTCTGGTACTGCGGAATACTACATATCCCAGCATCAGCATAATCAATACTGCAATTATAATAGGAAGATAATCAAAGAAATCTCTTTGGCCGTTGTCAGCATATTCGAAAAATGGCACTTCATATGCTACAATTACAATATTATCTTCTGAAAATCCAGTTGCTTTTGACACCATCTGGACAAAATCCGGATCCACATCCAGCTTCACCTTTTCCCGATTTGCTGCTACAAATTGATCAAAGGTCATGTCATCCAATTCCCCGCTGGCGCGGAGAGCGCTTTCACTGTAATTCCGATATTGATTCGCAACTACTGTAATAGAAGAATTATCATAATTAACATCTCCTACACCACCCTTGGTAGTAGTTACTTTACTACTTGTATTATACTGTCTGTCTGTATCAGAAGTTGTCGAGCTGCTGGTCGCGCCATCCTGCAGCATATAGCCTGTATCGTCGCCGTTGGTATCCGTCCCAGGAACTCCAGCCTCTCCGCCAGTACTCTCCTGTTCAAAAATTCGTTCACTGGCAACCGGACCATGTTCTTGGCCTTCCTCAGTATAATAGTTGTTATCGACCTCTTCTTTCTCGTCAAAACTCATATCAAGATTCAGGCCAACCGATGCACTGTCATATACTCCGGTGCCCAATATTACATCTTTTACCTGGCTTTTTACCATGTTTTCCGCTTTGGTCTTATAGGAAAGCTGGCTGCTGGCTGCTCCTGTGGCCGTTGCCGAATCTCCTCCCGCAAACAAAACATTTCCAGCAGAATCCATGATAGAAATATCATCCATTTTGTCATTGCCAACCGCTGTGGCAATCCACCTTGCCAGACCGCTCGCTTTCTCTTCATCCATATCTTCTGTAAGAGACAGTGTTACGGCTGCATATGTATCTTCTTCCAGAGCAAGCACAGTACCATCATCAACTGGCATACTGAGTTTCACAGTAGCGCTCTCTATCGTATCAAGCTTCTCCAAATGCTCTGCTAATTCTTCCTGCAGATAAAGCTGATATTTTTTGGTTTTGTCTGCCTCGGTATTACTGAATCCGCCTTCAAATACGTTGCTCAGTTCATATCTGGCCGCCGGAATTCCATTCTCTCCTAAAAGAATAGCCGCATTAGCTTCATCTTCCGACTTCACCGAAAAATTCAGTCCATCGTTTGAGACTTCAAATTTAATACCATTTCCATCTAATAATTCTTTTACTTTTGCTGCCTCTTTCGTATCTTTACAGCTCCTGATCGGCACCATGGTAGGTGTCGTCAATATTCCAGCAACAACAGCCAGTGCAATTATGACTACCACCGTAATACTGGCTATTATTGTCTTTTGTTTTACCGAAAATTTATTCCACCATCCCAGAACCTGTCCTGGAATGCTTCTTATTCTCTCCTGCATGTGACTCTCCTACTATTTTCTGTTTCTGTTAAATCTGCATATTCATAATTTCTTTATATGCTTCCAACATCTTGTCCCTGACTGCAATGGTGTAATTTAAGGCAATATCCGCTTTCTCCTGTATCGCGTTCAGCTCATGGGTATTGGTGGCATAACCAAGTGCAAATTTCATAACAGCCTCTTCCGACTGATTCTGAAGATCATTTGTTTCATTTATCATATCCATTGCAGACTGCAGAATGGAATCAAATTCCTTCTCCTGTCCCGCTGCCTGTTTCGCCGCCTCGGCTGCATTCTTAACATAATCTGCAGCAACGCTGTGTAATGCTGAAATATCCATTTAAACTGCCTCCTAATCTTATGATCTGCCAAGTTCTAAACCTTTCAAAGCAATGGCCTTACTAGTCTCAAAAGCTGTAATATTTGCTTCGTAAGAACGGCTGGCATCAATCATATTTGTCATCTCTGTAATAATATTCACATTCGGATAAGAAACATAACCATTTTCGTCTGCGTCTGGATGAGACGGATCATATTTCATAATATAATCACTGTTTGTATCTTCTGATACCTTGCTGACTTTCACACCATTTCCAAGATATGCTTCCCTGGTATTGCTCAGAACATGACTGAACGGCGTTACCTGTTTCTCCTGGAATGTTACAATCTTCCTAGTGTAAGGCGTCCCGTCTTCTGTTCTGGTAGTAGTTACATTGGCAACATTTTCTGAAATCACATCCATTCGGAACCGCTGTGCAGTCATACCGGATGTACTGATATTAAATGACTGAAATAATGACATACCATTTCCTCCAACTTCCTGCCTTGAAAGGCATATTTATTCATCCCGAAAAACGGGTTACTTACTTAAGCACACTTTTAATTCTGGCAAATTCCTTGGACATGCTGTCAATCAGGCCATTATATTTAATCCTGTTAGATACCAGTTCAGCCTGTTCCTGTTCCGGATCAACATTATTCCCATCCAGCCGGTAAGAATAACTTGCAGAATCTGTATAAATAGACGCATTCAAATGATTCTGATGCAGATTGCTGACTTTTTCATCCAGCGACACATATTTTGACCTTCCAAGCTCTCTCTTAAGAACGCCCTCAAAGTCCACATCCTGCCGCTTATATCCTGGCGTATCACCATTAGAAATATTATTGACAATCGCAGTATCCCGCAGCCACGCAGCATTCGCTGCTTTATTCCATACATCAATATGATCAAATACTCCGCTGCTTAACATGACATTACTCCTTCCGTCTTCTGTATTTTCTTTAAATACTTATACAAACTTATCTTATTATAGATTAGCGCAATAACCTTTATATTGCAAGCATTTTTTTGTAATTTTTCATCAAAATTTACTGTATCTTGTGCTTTTTTGTCGGTGTAAGTACTAATAGCGGGAAATTTCCTTTTATTTCCATGAAATGTATGATATGTGTTTTCCATAATCATCCGATTTGCTTTTTCACATTATATGGACATTCCGTCTGGATTATGATTCAAAAATCCCCTTGAAAACGCAAAAAAGGAATCTGTAAGTTCTCCCTGCAAATTCCTTTTTCTTCCACTGCTAAATCCGTTTAGCTGTCTTTCATATTCTGCTTTTTAATCTTTTCCAGTTCTTCAAATACTACATCATTCAAAACTTTAATATAAGTTCCCTTCATTCCAGAAGACCTGGATTCAATGACACCTGCGCTTTCAAACTTCCGAAGGGCGTTCACAATAACACTCCTGGTAATTCCCACCCGGTCTGCTATTTTACTCGCCACCAGAATACCTTCCCTGCCTTCCATTTCATCAAAAATATGGGTAATGGCTTCCAGTTCTGAAAACGATAAAGTGCTGATAGCAGATTTTACAATCTGCACCTTCCTGCTCTCTTCAGCGCTCTCTTCATTTACAGAACGCATCATTTCAAGCCCCACCACTGTAGTTCCATATTCACTTAAAATAATATCATCGATATCATATGGCCCTTCCAAGCGGTATACAAACAAGGTACCCAGCCGCTCACCCGCAATATCAATGGGGGTAATAATTGCCTGATATTTCTGCACCTCTTGAGAAACAAACCCCAATGTTTCCAAATTCACATTCTCTTTGGTTGACAGAATCCCCAGCAGCCGCTCATTCAGCATAGGATCAATGAACCCGCCCACTTCATCTGCAATAAGTTCTCTGATCTCCTCTGTTTTTCCGCACCTGCTGGTTCCCAATACCTTTCCTTTTTTACTGATAACCAGGATATTGGAGTCTAAGATTTCAGTCAAGACTTCACATATGTCGCTGAAAACTACTTTTGAGGAATTATTATTATGCAACAATTTGTTGATTTTTCTTGTTTTGTCTAACAACTGAACACTCATAACATACCTCCTGATTAAAATTTATACCTCTTGTATAGTTCCTTTAACTTTATCATATTCTATGTGAAATTTCAACAACTTTCTATATTTTTCGCATTTTTTATACTATTTTTTGTACTTTCTTGCTATTTTTTCTGTTCTTTTACAAATCCGCACTGGTTATCTGCGCATACCAGTTTATTTCCTTTTTCTACCATATATCCGCCGCATTCCGGACATTTTTCTTTCGACGGTTTCTGCCATGACATAAAATCACAATCAGGATTTGCCTCGCATCCATAATATTTTCTGCCTTTTTTTGTCTTTTTCATGACAATTTCTTTTCCGCAGTTCGGACAAGAAACACCAATTTTTTCCAAATATGGCTTTGTATTCCGGCACTCCGGAAAACCTGGACATGCCAGAAATCTGCCATGGGGACCATATTTAATTACCATATTTCTGCCACACAAATCACAGATGACGTCCGTAACCTCATCCTCAATCTGTACCTTCTCTAATTCCTGTTCCGCAATTTGTACCGCTTCTGCCAAATCTGGATAAAAATTACTCACCACAGCTTTCCAGCCAATGGATCCTTCCGCCACCTTATCCAGCAGAGATTCCATATTTGCTGTAAACTTCTGATCCACGATAGTGGGAAATGCTTCTTTCATAATGGAATTCACCACTTC
The DNA here is from genome assembly GCA_950097145.1 of uncultured Lachnospiraceae bacterium. Classification (GTDB taxonomy): domain Bacteria; phylum Bacillota; class Clostridia; order Lachnospirales; family Lachnospiraceae; genus Petralouisia. The sequence goes on along the minus strand of CATNCF010000005.1, from coordinate 82,920 downwards.
TCCCAGCTCTGTTATATACAAATTCTTATTTTCCTTTGTAATATAGCGTCTTCCCAATAGTGTTGTAATAGTTGGCGCATAAGTACTAGGACGCCCGATTCCAAGTTCTTCTAATGATTTTACCAACGACGCCTCCGTAAAATGTGCCGGCGGCTGGGTAAAGTGCTGCTTTTCCTCCAGACCTTTTAAGTTCAGCTCTGTATCTGTATCAATTGCTTTTAACAATACATTATTCTCTGTTTTCTCATCATCCTCACTGCTATATACAGAAAGAAAACCTTCAAAAGCAATTTTTGAAGCAGACACATGAAAACGGTATTGTCCTGCTTTAATTTTTACAGAAGTAGTCTCGTACTCTGCACTGCTCATGCGGCTTGCAGTAAAACGGTTCCAGATAAGCTGGTACAAACGGAACTGGTCTCTGCTTAATGATTCCTTCATCATAACCGGAGTCCGTGCAATATCTGACGGGCGGATGGCTTCATGTGCATCCTGGACATTTGTGCCCGCCTTTTTGCTCTGCCCTGTCTGGGCAGCATACTTTTCTCCATAGGAATCCTTGATATATTCCCTGGCCGCTGCATCTGCCTCATCAGAAATCCTGACAGAATCCGTTCTAAGATACGTAATAATACCTACGGTTCCCTGGCCTTTGATATCTACTCCTTCATAAAGCTGCTGGGCCAGACGCATCGTCTTCTGTGTGGAAAAATTCAGCCGCTTTGCCGCCTCCTGCTGTAATGTACTGGTGGTAAAGGGAAGAGGTGCCTTTTTTGTACGGCTCCCTCTTTTCACCTCCTGCACTTGGTAATCCTCCTGTTCCAGATTTCTCAGAATCTCATCTAATTCCTCCCTGGAACCAATATCAATCTTGCCATTTTCATCTCCATAAAATTTTGCTGTAAGATGCTTCTTTTCTCCAGGAATCGCAAGCTGTGCATCTAAAGTCCAGTATTCTTCTGGAATAAATGCATTAATTTCTTCCTCCCGGTCACAGATGATGCGCAGAGCCACTGACTGCACCCGCCCGGCGCTTAACCCCCGCTTTACCTTGGCCCACAGAAGCGGACTGATGCGGTATCCAACCATCCGGTCCAGCATACGCCTGGTCTGCTGGGCGTCCACCAGATCCATGTCAATCTCCCTTGCCTGCTTCAGCGAAGCCTTTACAGCATTTTTCGTAATTTCATTGAAACTGATCCGATAGACATTTTTGCCTTCCAATTTTAATGCCTTGGATAAATGCCAGGAAATCGCCTCTCCTTCCCGGTCAGGGTCCGTTGCCAGATAGATTTTATCTGCCTTCTTCACTGCTTTGCGAAGATTTGCAAGAATATCCCCCTTCCCCCGAATCGTTATATATTTTGGTTCGTAGTCGTGTTCCACATCTATGCCAAACTGGCTTTTTGGAAAATCACGCACATGCCCGTTGGACGCTTCTACTTCATAATTTTTCCCCAAAAATTTTTTAATTGTCTTCACCTTAGCTGGTGATTCCACGATTACAAGATACTTTGCCATGTGTCTGCTCCTTCTTATTTCCCCGTTAAAATTCACAACGAATGTAATAATTTTTATATACTTCAGAAACACATCCTTTTGCCTGCAGTGTTTCTAAACTTTCCATTAATGCACCCAGAGAACAGCCTGTTTCTGCCAAAAGATGCTCCAGGCTTCTGGGTGTCAAACCGAGACAACTATACACCAACCTTTCTAAATTTTCAAGAGAATTTTTTTGTTTTAGGGAAGAATTCTCTCCCGTTTTTGTAAAAATATGCAGTTCATTCAGAAAATCTTCCAAATTCAAAAAAATTCCTGCGCCCTGGCGTATCAACTGGTTTGTCCCCTGACTGAGGGAATCAGAAATACGTCCTGGCACAGCGTACACATCCTTCCCCTGTTCCAATGCAAAGTCCGCCGTAATCAGGGAGCCGCTTTTCTCCCTTGCCTCCACTACCAGCACACATTCGGACAAGCCACTGATAATCCGGTTTCTCTGGGGAAAATACATGGCAAGGGGTTTCGTCTTAGGAGGATATTCCGACAAAATGCCACCCTCTGCCAAAAGCCGCTCATACAGTTCCTTATTCCCGGAGGGATAACACACATCGATGCCGCAGCCCAGTACTCCACAAGTATATCCCCCTGCGCACAGCGCGCCTTTCTGAGCGGCGCTGTCAATTCCTGCTGCCATTCCGCTAATCACAGCCATCTTTGCCCGGGCAATCCCTTTTGCAATCTGTTCTGCCGCCATCCTGCCATAATAGGAACAATTTCTGGCTCCCACAACACCTACTGCTTTTTGCCCGCTGTCCGGCAATTTTCCCCGGTAGAACAGGCCATAAGGAGGGTTATAAATCTGTTTCAGATTTGCCGGATATTCTTCTTCCTCCCAAATTACCAGTCCAATTTTTTGCTCCATGCAATATTCTATCTGCTCCTGCAGTTTCTCTTCCGGCTGTTTCTGAGCGTCCCCAAGTCGTTCTCTCTCCTTTTCTGTCAAAAAAGAAATGCGGTCAAAGCATGTTTTATCTGTCTGGTACAATAATTCAGCCTTTTGAAATACTGATTTCAGGCAGATTTTTTTTCTTCCTGAAAGAAAAGACAAGCTGGCAAGCCAGTATTCATACTTGTCAAAATTCGGAGATTCCGTTCTCATTCCCAATTCCATACCTTTCTGTCAATACTTCGGAATAGAAGGCTCTCCTGAATATGAGAACGTTTAATCTGTTCCGATTCTTCCATATCTGCGATTGTACGCGCCACACGGATAATCCGGTAATATCCCCGCGCCGTTAATTCCAACTGTCCAAAAGAATCTTTTAGGAGCTTTTCTCCTTCTGGCTCCAGACTGCACCACTGTTCCATGGAAGACGCCGGAATCTGGCTGTTATATAAGATTTCAGTTCCTTCAAACCGTTTCTGCTGGATACGCTGTGTCCGTTCCACTCGGTCACGGATCTGGGCTGATGTTTCCTCTGGTTTCTTTGCAGTCAGCTCTGACAAAACTGGCCGCTGCACCTCCACACACAGATCTATCCGATCCAGCAGCGGACGGCTGATTTTATTAAGATGACGCTCAATCACTGCCTTTGAGCAGGTGCAGCGGTTCCTGTCCGGAAAATATCCGCAGTTACACGGATTCATGGCTGCAATCAGCATAATATCTGCCGGATAGAAAAAAGTACCGCTTTTGCGCACCAGACGGATGCCCCGTTCTTCCAAAGGCTGCCGGAGCGCTTCCAGCACTGGCTTCTGAAATTCTGTCAGCTCGTCCAAAAATAATACGCCCTTATGGGCAAGGCTTATTTCCCCAGGTTTGGGAAATGCCCCTCCTCCTGCCAGACCTGCCAGGCTGATGGTATGATGGGGACTGCGGTAAGGCCGTTCCCTGAAGTACTTTTCCCGCTGTTCAAACATTCCTGTGACACTGTAAACCTTGGCAAGTTCCAGAGCTTCTTCCTGTGTAAGAGGCGGCAGAATCGTGGCAACGGCACGTGCCGCCAAAGTCTTTCCACAACCTGGAGAACCAAGCATCAGCATATGGTGCCTGCCGCTTGCAGCAATCTCACATGCGCGTTTTAAAATTTTCTGTCCATGGATTCCGGCAAAATCATACTCCATATGTTCATAGTACATGCCCGTTCCTTCTATATTATTGTTATCGCCTTTATTTTCCCACTTTCCTTTGAAAAAAAGTTCTATAAGTTCAATTACCTGGTTTAAATTTTCTCCTGGCAAAATGGTGATTCCCTGGACAATCTGAGCTTCCCGGATATTTTCTCTGGGTACGCAGACCACCTGTTTTCCAGCCTCTCTGGCTGCGAGAACCATAGGCAGCACCCCTGACGTGGGACGGATCTCTCCATTCAAACTAATTTCTCCAGCAAAAAGAACACCTTCCAAATATTCCTGGGGAATTCTCCCATATGCTGCCAGAACCGCAAGTGCAATGGGCAGATCAAAAACTGTTCCCGTTTTCCGAACATCTGCTGGATAAAGATTTACCGTGATTTTTTTCGGTGATAAACGGATACCGCTGTTGCGGATTGCAGCACGGATCCGCTCCCTGGCTTCTTTTACCTCCGAGGACAATACGCCTACCATTTCCAGCGCAGGCATTCCATCACAGACATCTGCTTCCACCTGAACAAGAATGCTCTGAATGCCGCAGACAATTGCCGTTGACACAATACTATACAATGATACCTCCCTCTGTGCTGTTGGGAATTTATGGGCAGATACGCCCTGAAAAAAGATAAATTTATGGTAACACATTTTTCTTCATTTGAAAAGCCGTTTTTGTCAGCGGCCTGAATTTTCAAACCGCCGGCAGGCTTTGGCTATGCCTTTCAGGCTGTCTCAAAACAGCTTTTTAATTTCTCCAGCGCCCTTTTTTCAATCCTGCTTACATAGGAACGGGAAATTCCCAGCTTATCCGCTATCTCCCTCTGAGTTACTGGAATTTGATTATATAATCCATATCTCCACTGGATAATTTCCCGTTCTCTTTTGTTCAATACTTTGGGAATCATCTCATAAACCTTCCGGCTGTTGCCCTTAAGCTCTATAATATCAAAAATATCACGTTCTGTGCTTTCTACTACATCCATAAGGCTGATCTGGTTGCCTTCTTTGTCTGTTCCAATAGGCTCATACAGGGATACTTCCCGGGAAGTTTTTTTCTTGCCTCTGAAATACATGAGAAGTTCATTGTCAATACACCGGGCCGCATAGGTAGCAAGACGGTTTCCCCTCTCATAATTAAAGGTGGAAATTGCTTTGATAAGCCCTATGGTTCCAATAGAAATCAAATCTTCCATATCTTCCTCACCATTCTGGTACTTCCTGGAGATATGCGCTACCAGTCTCAAATTACGCTCAATTAATGTATGTTTAGCTTCAAGGCTGCCCTCTCTCATTTTTTCCAGATAATATTTTTCTTCCTCTTCCTTCAGCGGCATTAAAAAAGTTTTCAAAAAAGCACCTCTAAGCTGATTTATTACATTCTATGAAAAATCAAGCTTCGAAGTGCCTTTCCATATCGAATAAAATTTTTAAATCACCTTGATAACCCTTTAAAAACAGGCTATACTAATATCAAAATGTTAGAATTTAGGAGGTAATCTATGACTTTTCCCAAAGATCCGGTTATGCTGCTCAGTGTGGTAAACACCTATCTGAGAGACCATCACACATCTTTAGAAGATCTCTGTAAAAGCAATAACATTGCCAGGGAAGAACTGCTAAAACGGCTTTCCGCCATTTCTTACCATTATGACAATGGACAAAATCAGTTTGTTCAAGACTGAGGGCGGTAAGGCGTCCCATAATCTTTCTGCTTCAGCAGAACATGTCTGATATACTGAAACGTTGCGTCTTCTCCCTGTTCTGCCAGCATGTGAAGCAATTTTTCCAACAGCGCTCTGGTTTCCTCATGCAGGATATGATATTCCTTGCCATTTTCGTAGTAATCCAGGGCACTGTGGTCCGTATATTTTTCTTTTTGATAATTCTTAGACGCTGACATACGGTCAATAAACATTTCTACCACGTAGTTCAGAGGCATTTTCATACCAGTAATTCCTTTTTTCTCCACACCATAATCAATCCAATATTCTAAATGATGCTTATTCCTGCCCTTATGATGCAGCCATGCTGAAGAATAACCTTTTTCCTTTCTCTCCACATTATTTGGACTTAAATTTCCCTGAAAATATCTGCAGCCCACCAGAAACTCTGTCGGTGTATATTTTGACAGGTCATGCAGAAGCCCCTGTTTATAAAGCCCCACACGAAAACACCCTTTCATCACCAGCATTTTATGATGATTAATTGTTTTAAAATGTTGCCAAGCTTTCATATCTCACCTCTCTATCAGTCTTTATCTCCCATACTTTATCCGGATAATTAAATATAAGATTAATAAATGAACTGGATAAAAAATATAGAAAAAATATTTCAGGGACGGCCCCTTCCTGCCATTATACAACAGCATGGGCAGCGCTGCAAAAGAAGCATATGTCTGCACTCCAACTCCATAAAGAACAAGATTCTCCGCCAAAAACATAATCTGTTTCATTATTTTTTTCTGGTACAAGAGATAATAGCACACAATAAATATAATTCCCGCTCCTCCATAATCTGTATGCATAATTTCGGCCGCAATAATCATTAATACAAGAATTAAAATCACATTTAACTTATGTGCACTATTCCTCAGCAAATCTATTGCAAGGATGCCAAGAAACAAGGTAAAGAATACATTCTGGTTCTCCCACCAAATTCTGCCATAAAAAGCAAGATCAAAAGGAACTTCTGAAATCACTGCAAATATCAGCAGCCGAATCTCATATTTATGAATATCTCTTGTATGCATAGCGCCTTCCACCAGCAGAAAACAATATATCGGAAACGCAAGGCGTCCAATCATCCGCAATACAATATATTGCGGATAAAGGACCGCTCCAATATGATCAATCAGCATAGAACTCATAGCAATACATTTTAAAGCACAGCCATTTAACCCTAATTTTTTGTCTGTCATTCTTTCCTCCTGCTTCTTTCACGTTTTTTCCGAACCCGGGCAGGTTTTCCTTCTAATAGGCAGACTGCATGGTCTTCCACCTGAATCTCCCGGATCGCCCCCAGACGTTCAGGTTCTTCCAAGACAGCATCTTCTCTGGCGGTATTTAGCAGAAGTTTCCATTCCATACCCCCTGGCAGCGCAAATTTCTGGGAATGATATTGAAAATTATAGGCAATATAAATATTTTCGATTGTTCCTGCATATGCGCCAGAATAGAACATCCCAATAAATCCCCTGTTCATATTAAAATCTATTTTCCATCCATTGTCGCTATGATAAGAAAGATCTGGACTTCCTGAATTTTTGTAATCCATCAGCCGATAGGGATCCGGGCTCCGCAGCATCTTATACCTTGTCCTAAGTTCTGCAAGGGCACGGATATAATTTATCATACTGCGGCAGAATCCGCTGTTTTTCCAGTCCTTCCAGCCAATCTCGTTATCTTGGCAATAGGCATTGTTATTTCCGTTTTGGGAGTTTCCAGACTCATCCCCCATCCAGAGCATGGGAACCCCCTGGGCAAAGAACAATACTGCAAGGGCATTTCTTAACTGGCGTTTACGCAGTTCCAACACTGAACGCTTCCTGCTGAACCCTTCCTGGCCGCAATTACTGCTGAAATTCCAGTAATTCCCATCCCTGTTTCCTTCTCCGTTTAATTCGTTATGCTTCTGATCATAAGAAAAAACATCCCAGAGGGTAAAACCATTATTTTCCGCTATATAATTCACAAATCCCTGATGAGACTGCTGTCTGCGCATCTGGCACGCAAATTCGTAAATACTGCCGCTGTGATGATTGAGTATCTTGCGCACCCCATAAAGAAATTCTTCATTATATGCGTATAATTCCGGACCAAACCTCTGTGGATCCTGTGCCAGTTCCTCTGAAAACCCATCAAAAAATAATTTACAGCCCGACAAAATCCCATCTCCCGCCACCAATGACGCCCCTGCAGAGTTTCCAATAATGCGAAACCCATCCACATGATATTCCCTGCGCCAGTAATGAAGAATATCAACCATAGAAAGAAGATTTAAATTTTGCGGAAAATAAAATTCCAGGATACACTCCATCTGCTTCTCATGCATTTTGTAAATCAAGTATTTTAATTCATCTGGATCATTTTCTGACAGAAAAGACGCCTTAGGGGCAAAATAACTTCCCACTGTATAGCCCCAGTAATTAATGATATTCTGAGGATTCTGCTCCTGCTTACTCTCATCCAATAATAGAAACTCCTCGAACTCATATACTGGCATAAACAGTATCGTGGTAATACCCATATCTTTTAACGCATCCAGTTTTCTATTGAGGGCGCCCACAGTCCCGCGTTTCTTATTATTTTTCCGCATACCCATGGAAAAGCCCCGGACATGCAGTTTGTACATTACCATATCTTCTTTTGATATTCCTGGATTTTTATCCTTTCTCCAATTAAAATCAGAAAAATAAAAGGAACCTTTTATTTTAACTTGTTCCTCATTTTTTGCCTTATGATGCCGTTTCTGAATTTCAGTCCCCTTTGCCCCTGTCTCCTGCTGCTTTTGTTCCCAATGCGGTACAAAAGCTTCTGCCTTCTCCACTGACGGCTTGCGTTTCTGATCCCCCCAGATTTCACGTCCAGTAATTCTCTTTGCACACGAATCCACTGTTTCCAGTCCATTTATCTCAAAATTATAATCATAGTTCTCCCAATCCAGCCCCTGTATTCCCACAGTATATAAAGTTTTCCGACTTTCTTGTGCTTTCATAGGAATTTTCAGAACCGTTCCATTATTTTTTGGATACAATAATAAATTACAGTCGGCACGTTCTGGTGCCTGACTAGAAAAAAGAATTGTATCTTCCTGTTTAGTTACGCCTGGCTTATCTTGTATTCCGGTACAGATTTGAAAATTCATATGTTCCTCCTGTGATGTCTGTAAATTTCTGCTCCCTGTCGTTATATTATAACAATTCACACAAGATTTGGAAAGGAAAATTTTTATTATCATGAAAATTGTGACAAAATTCCTATTTTTTTATTGAATAATTTTGCAAATATAGTATAATTATGTCTGGAAGCTAATTCCTTATTTCTTCATATTAATGTACAAAATAGTGATTTTAAATTCTTTCCATGGGGAAGGATTTTATATTGTACCATTTAGCAAAAGAAGATAAAACTTTATAACACATTATAACAGTGAAAGGAGTAAATTGGGTAATGAACAACAACATTGAGAGAAAGCTGACAGTTTCTATTTTTAAGGTATCATCGATTACGGCAATTGCAGCATTTCTGGGTCTGATTGCACTGCTTGTCATATCTAACAGATATGCCTATGCATTAAATAACTATGGTTTTGCACAGGGAGATATTGGAAAAGCAATGTTTGAATTTGCTGATCTCAGATCTTCGCTCCGGGCAGCTATCGGCTATGACAACAAAGATGCGATTGAAACTGTAATACAGCAGCATAAGGAAGGTAAAGAAAGATTTGAAATATATTTTGCAGACATAGAAAAAACAATTGTATCAAAAGACGGCAGGGCAACTTATAACAACATCAAAGCAGAACTGGAAAAGTATTGGATACTGGACACGGAAATCATGGAGCTTGGAGCAACCACAGACCGGAAACTCTGTGTGCAGGCACAAGAAATCGCCCTTTCAGAACTGGCAGATATTTATGACAACATTTATACGCAACTGGAAGAGCTGCTGAATGTAAAAGTAAACGAAGGAAACCGTCTTTCCAGATTACTTATGATTCTGGGCTGGGTGTTCGCCGCTGCTATTTTAGTGGTAATTGCAGCAGCCATGACATTATCCACCAAAATGGGCAAAAAAATTGCAAAGAAAATTGCTGATCCCTTAAACAAATTGGGAGATCGTCTGAAAACATTTTCCGCTGGAGACCTCACCACTCCTTTTCCTGTAGTGGAAACCGGGGATGAAGTAGAAGATATGGAAAAAGATGCGCAGGAAATGGCTAACAACCTGGACGAACTTATCTTTGATATTGAAGAAGTATTAGGAGAGATGGCTAGTGGAAATTATACCGTCAGATCCAAAATTTCAGAAAAATATACAGGAGACTTCCAAAAATTATACGAGTCCATGCGTGGATTACGGGATCAAATGACAGAAACGCTGTTGGCCATTGGAGAAGCCTCTAATCAGGTATCTGCAGGATCTAACGAATTGGCAAATGCTTCTCAGTGCCTTGCACAGGGCGCTACAGAACAGGCAAATGCGGTACAGGAACTGCATGCAACCATTTCTGACATTACAGTCTCTATGGAAAAAGGTGCATTGAGCGCAGAAGAATCCTATTCTAAAGCACAGCAATATGCGAATGAAGCAGATCACAGCCGCGAAGAAATGAATTCCATGATGGCAGCTATGGAACGAATTAATGATACTTCTACCAGGATTGGAGATATTATTTCTGAAATTGAATCTATTGCAGCCCAGACCAATCTTCTGTCTCTCAATGCTTCTATAGAAGCGGCACGTGCTGGAGAATCAGGGCGCGGCTTTGCAGTGGTTGCCGATCAAATCCGGGATCTTGCCGACCAGAGTGCAAAAGCAGCGGTAAATACCAGAGAATTAATTGAAGCTTCTATCCGGGAAGTTTCCGATGGAAATTCTGCAGCAGACCACGCTGCTACTACCATAGAGGCAGTTATGGAAGGAATTAAACAGATTGCCGATTTTTCCAAAAACCTGAAGGTTATGATGGAAGATCAGGCAGAATCCATGCGTCAGGCAGAAAGCGGGGTCAATCAGATATCAGGCGTTGTACAGAGCAATGCCGCCACTGCTGAAGAAGCATCTGCAACCAGCGAAGAACTATCTGCACAGGCGGCCATGCTGGATGAGCTGATTGGACAATTTGAATTAACAAAATAAATCCAATTTTTCCATACATATAATCAAAGAGTGCTGCAAAATTCAGGAATTTTGCAGCACTCCTTTTCTGTCAAACGAAACAACAGAAGTAAAACGGAGTTGTGCTATTCACACAGCTCCGCACTTTTTTTGAACTCTTCCATAATCTCTGAGACATGCTCCATCTTCGTAGCCCTGTATGCGTTTGCACCGCAGAAAATCAATCCTTTATCGAGATTTCCCTTTACCGCATTGACAAGTGCGTCTGTAATACAATAAGGAATCTTTCCTGGATTACATTTTTCCAGGCATTGGTGGCATTTCCAGTTCTCATCCTTTTCTTTCACTTTCTGACGGGTAAATGTATTATTCACTGCCCTCCCCGGCATTCCCACTGGGCTCTGGACCAGAATAATATCTTCCTCTCTGGCATCAATATATGCGCGTTTATAGGCCTCACTGGCATCACACTCATAGGTAGTCACAAACCTGGTAGCTGCCTGGACGCCATCGGCGCCGAGCTTTAAGGCATGTTCCATATCTTTTCCAGTATAGATCCCTCCGGCAACTACCACTGGAATATGGTATCCGTATTTACTGCCATAGTCCTTTGATACCTCTATAATCCCCTGTATTTCCTTTTCATACTCTTCTTCGCTAATCTTTTCCAGCTCTTCCCTTGCAAATCCCAGATGTCCCCCTGCTTTAGGACCTTCAATTACCATAAAATCAGGGCATCTCCTATATTTCCTGTCCCAAAGCTTACAGATTACGGCTGCAGACTTTATAGAAGATACAATTGGGGCTATTTTTGTTTTGGATTTTTCCACAAATGCCGGCAGCATAGTTGGAAGCCCTGCGCCTGAGATAATCAGGTCGGCTCCCGCTTTTACGGCAGCTTTTACATATTCTTCATATCGTTTGGTAGCCACCATAATATTAACTCCTACTGCTCCCCTGCCTCCGGCAATCTCTTTTGCCCTGCGAATGTGCCTGGCGACGGCTTTCAAATTTGTCTCAATAGGATGTTCGTCAAATTCTGGTTCCTGATATCCAATCTGAGCGGTGGAGATAATCCCAACGCCTCCGCATTTTGCCACATTTCCAGCAAGCCCGGAGAGGCTGACGCCAACCCCCATGCCTCCTTGTATCACTGGAACCGGCACTGTCAAGTTGCCAATCATTAATGCTCTGCTCATAGCTGTTTCTCCTACATCTCTCGAAATCTTTCATAACGCTGCTCTGCAAGCGCTTCTGGCTCCATAGGCAGATACCGGTGAAGGAACCTGCGGATCTCTTCTGCCATCTGCACCGCTATTCTATCAATATTTTTGCTGGAAGCCGGTTCTTGCTCATAAATGATACGTTCAATAATGCCAAGTTCTTTTAAATCTTTTGCAGTCACACGCATCTGCTCTGCCGCCAAAGGCGCTTTGGAAGAATCCTTCCACAAAATGGAAGCAAAACCTTCTGGCGATAAAATCGTATAGGTAGCGTTTTCCATCATCCAGACTTCATTTCCAACCGCAAGGGCAAGGGCTCCTCCACTGCCTCCTTCTCCAATCACAATGCTTAAAACTGGAACCGTGAAATCTGACATTTCAAATAAATTTCTTGCAATGGCCTCTCCCTGCCCGCGTTCTTCGGCTTCCATGCCACAGAATGCACCTGGAGTATCCACAAAGCAGATGATGGGACGATGAAATTTTTCTGCCTGTTTCATGAGACGCAATGCCTTCCGGTATCCTTCCGGAGAGGGCATACCAAAATTCCGTGTAATGTTTTCTTTGGTAGTTTTCCCTTTCTGCTGTCCAATTACAGTGACTGGACAACCGTCAAAATAAGCAATTCCACCAACTACGGCCCCATCATCTGAAAAATGACGGTCTCCATGCAATTCCATAAAATCCGTAAATATTTCCTGAATATATTCCAAGGCGCCGGGACGTTCCTGAGCCCTGGCCCGCCGCACGCGTTCCCATGCCGTTACTTGCTCTCTCCGTTTTATACCCTCTTGAACGCCCTCTTTTCTCCGGTTCGGAATTAATGCTTCTTTTGGATTCACCTGTCTGTGCATAACAATAAGCTTGGCAAGGGTTTCCTTTAAGTCCTCCCGTTCCACGATTCCATCAATCAAGCCATGTTCCAGAAGAAATTCCGCACGTTGGAACCCTTCCGGAAGTTTCTGCCGTATGGTCTGCTCAATCACTCGTGGGCCTGCAAATCCAACCAGCGCTCCAGGTTCTGCAAGAATGATATCTCCAAGCATAGCAAAACTTGCTGTTACTCCTCCGGTGGTAGGATCTGTCAAAACAGACACATACAGCAATCCTGCATTAGAATGACGTTTTAACGCAGCCGAAGTTTTGGCCATCTGCATCAAAGAAACCATTCCCTCCTGCATTCTTGCCCCTCCAGAACAGGTAAAGATAATGAATGGAAGCTTTAATTCTGTCGCACGTTCTACTGCTCTTGTAATTTTCTCACCTACCACATATCCCATGCTTCCCATGAGAAATCTGCCGTCACAGACACAGACCACCGCTTCTTCTCCATGTATCGTACACATACCGCAGGTAACAGCCTCGTCAATCCCCAGCCGTTCCTTTAATGCTGTAATTTTCTCCGGGTAATCAGGATAGTCCAATGGATTCTCATTGTCCAGCCCTTCCTCCCATTTCTCATAGCTTCCCTTATCTATAATCATTCTCAGGCGTTTTTTCGTGGTTATGCGAAAATATTTTCCACATTTATAGCAGCTATAGTGATTCTGCCTTACATCTTCTTTGTACAACAGCTCTCCACAGCCATCACACTTTATCCATAAGCCTTCCGGCACCTGAGGTTCTTTGCCCTGTACCGGAATATAACTGGTTTTTTTAAATTTCAGCATTTACATTCCTACTTTCTGTCACAAAACATACTATTTTTCAAAATAATCCGGTATAAAGTGCGTATTGATTTCCCCTGACAAGAACACTGGATGGTTTAAAATATCATACTGGAAATCCAGATTTGTAGTTATGCCATCCACTACCACTTCTCCCAGGGCGCTGCGCATTTTTCTTATGGCATCTATTCTGTCCTCTCCGTGGACAATCACCTTTGCTACCATGGAGTCATAGTAAGCCGGAATGGTATACCCATTGTACAAAGCAGACTCAATGCGCACGCCATTACCTCCCGGAAAATGGAGATCTTCAATGGTTCCCGGGCAGGGCATAAAATTTTTCTCTGGATTTTCAGCGTTGATACGGCATTCAATGGCATGCCCTTTCATCTGAATATCCTCCTGGCGAAATTTCAGCTTTTCGCCTGCCGCAATCCGGATTTGTTGCTTTACCAGATCAATACCTGTCACCATCTCTGTCACCGGATGTTCCACTTGAATCCTTGTATTCATCTCCATAAAATAAAAATTCTTATTCTTATCTAAAAGAAATTCTATGGTTCCGGCATTTTCATAATGGACGGCATTCGCTGCCTGGACTGCAGTCTCCCCCATGCGCTGGCGCAGTTCGTCATCAATGATCACACAAGGAGATTCCTCCAGCATTTTCTGATGGCGTCTCTGAACAGAGCAGTCGCGTTCCCCCAGCCATAAGGTATTTCCATATTTATCTGCAAGGATCTGTATTTCAATATGCCTCGGCTTCTCAATATATTTCTCTATATACATAGTATTATCGCCAAAAGAATTGACAGACTCTTGCTGTGCCAAATGAAAATGATTCTCAAATTCTTCATGGTTTGCCGCAATCCGCATGCCTTTTCCGCCGCCTCCAGAAGATGCCTTGATCATGACTGGATACCCCATCTCATCTGCAATTTCCAACCCCCGTTCTGCATCATACACAGGCTCTTTGGTTCCAGGAACCACCGGAATATCTGCTTGCATCATGGTAGCCCTTGCCTGCGACTTATTTCCCATTTTCCGAATCAATTCACCAGATGGGCCGATAAATGCAATTCCGCTTTTCACACACATATCTGCAAAATGTTCATTTTCTGACAAAAAACCAAACCCTGGATGAATTGCCTGTGCTTTTGTGGCGATAGCGGCACTCATAATCCGTTCCATATTCAGATAACTTTCTGCACTCTGCGCAGGACCGATACACACCGCCTCATCTGCAAGCTGCGTGTGAAGCGCCTCTTTATCTGCCTCTGAATAAACAGCCACAGATAAAATACCCATTTCCCGGCAGGCGCGTATAATACGCACTGCGATTTCCCCACGGTTGGCAATCAATATTTTTTGAAACATCTTAAATGCTCCTTTAACTTTTATTTATGCAACGGTTCATCCAATGGCAAACGTCAGCTCTGCTGTAACCACTGTTTTCCCATTTACGGTTGCCACCGCTTTTCCAACTCCCACGGGCCCTTTTTGTTTTATAATTTCAAGTTCTAACAAGAGCACATCCCCCGGAACTACCTTCTGCTTAAACCTTGCATTGTTAATAGCTCCAAAATAAGCGGTCTTTCCTTTAAATTCCGGGCTGCTCAAGATCGCAACCGCACCTGCCTGGGCAAGCGCTTCCACAATTAAGACTCCCGGCATCACTGGTTCCCCCGGAAAATGTCCTGCAAAAAAAGGCTCGTTAAACGTTACGCATTTCTTGCCCACTGCACGTTTCCCAGGTTCTAATTCCTCAATGGTATCTAACAGCAGAAAAGGCTGTCTGTGGGGAATAATCTCCATAATCTCTTTGGTTCCTAATAATGACATTACATTCCCTCCTGTCTTAACTGATGACGAACAAGGGCTGGCCAAATTCAATCACATCTTCATTTGATACCAGAATCTGTTCTACAACACCGTCATATTCGCTCTCAATTTCATTCATCAGTTTCATAGCCTCCACTATTGCAAGAACCTGGCCTTTGCGGACTGGATCCCCCACTTTCACAAAAGGTTCCTCTTCGGGTGAAGGCGAAGCATAAAAAGTTCCCACCAGGGGAGATTTTACTACATTTCCACTCAGAGCAGCCTCTTTTCCTGCTTCTTCCGTCTCCAGGCAGCTTCCATTGATCTCCACTCCAGCAACTTGTGACACTGCCGTGTTTTCAACTGTAATCAATTTTTGCTTTTTTTCCTTTTTCATACACAGAGACACCCCATTTTCTTCATAAGAAAATTGTGTCAGTTCTGAATCTGAAACAGTCTGTATCAATTTTACAAGATTTTCAAATTCCATAACGCTACTCCTTAAACTTCTTCAATAGCAGACTTGCATTGTGTCCGCCAAAACCGAGAGAATTTGTTAAAGCATAATTAAATTCTTTATGCATTCCCTGTCCCTTCATGTAATCCAGGTCAAGTTCTTCTTCTGATTCCTGCAGCCCAACTGTGGCATGAATATAATGATGATTTAACTGTAAGATGCATGCAATCGCCTCTACTGCCCCTGCTGCTCCCAAAAGATGCCCGATCATAGACTTTGTAGAATTAATTTTCATATCATAAGCATGTCTGCCAAAGGCAAGTTTGATTGCTCTGGTCTCAAAGAGATCGTTATGATGGGTACTGGTTCCATGGGCATTAATATATTCCACATCTTCCAAAGCTGCGCCTGCATCTCTTACAGCATTTTTCATTGCCATAGCCGCACCCATGCCATCCTCTGCCGGAGAAGTAATATGGAACGCATCACTGGTGGCTCCATATCCTGCCACTTCTGCTAAAATCTTCGCTCCGCGTTTCCTGGCATGCTCCAGTTCCTCTAAAACCACTGCTCCCGCACCTTCTCCCATAACAAAGCCACTGCGGTCCTTGTCAAATGGAATGGAACAGCGTTCTGGATCATTGTTAGATGATAAAGCTGTCAAAGCTGTAAATCCCCCAATTCCAATGGGGGTGATGGAACTCTCCGTTCCGCCTGCCACCATCACATCAGCATCCCCTATTTGAATAGTTCGGAACGCTTCTCCAATGGAATGTGTCCCTGTTGCGCATGCCGTCACCACATTGATGCTCTTTCCTTTTAGCCCAAACTGGATAGAAACATTTCCGGCTGCCATATTGGTAATCATTAACGGCACCAGAAGCGGATTGATTCTGCCTGGACCTCTGTCCAAAAGTTTCTTATGTTCCCGTTCCATAGCCTGCAGGCTTCCCACGCCAGAGCCTATCGCACAGCCTACTCGGTACGGATCTTCTTTTTCCATATCAATTCCAGACTGTTCCAATGCCTCCTTCGACGCTGCTACTGCATACTGGCAGAACAATTCCATGCGCTTTGCTGATTTTGGGTCCATATAATTTTTCCCATCAAATCCTTTGACACTTGCCGCCACTTTCACTTTAAAATCTGTGGTATCAAACTGGGTAATCTCTCCAAATCCTGTTTTCCCAGCCTTCAGGCTATTCCAGAATTCTTCTGTATTTAATCCAATGGGAGTAATGGCGCCCATACCAGTCACAACAACTCTCTTCATACAATCCTCCTTTTTACATTCCCATACCGCCGTCTACATGAAGCACCTGTCCGGTAATATAAGATGCATCCTCAGAAGCCAAAAAGCAGACTGCTTTTGCCACTTCTTCTGCTTTCCCAAACCTGCCGAATGGAATCTGCCTTTTTCCTGCCTCTACCGCAGATTCCGGCAGCTTTTCTGTCATTTCTGTCTCAACAAACCCCGGCGCAACAGCATTGACACGGATTTCCCTGGATGCAAGCTCTCTTGCCAGGGACTTTGTAAATCCTATCACACCTGCTTTAGAAGCGGCATAATTGGTCTGCCCTGCATTTCCCATAACGCCAGAAATAGAAGAAATATTAACAATGCATCCTGCTTTCTGTTTTAACATCTGGCGCGCCGCATATCTACAGGTATGGAACACTCCTTTCAGATTTGTATTCAGCACTGCGTCAAAATCTTCTTCCTTCATTTTCAAAATCAAATTATCCCGGGTAATTCCGGCATTATTTACCAAAATATCCAAACGCTTATATTTAGAAATAATTTCCTTCATCATGGACTCCACTGCTTCTTGGTCTGCCACACTGCAGCCAAGACTTATGGCATTCCCTCCTGCTGCCTCAATTTCAGAAACCACCTCGCTCGCTGCTTCTTTTGAACCATTATAATTAACAATCACCGCGGCTCCCCGGGCAGCCAGAGCCTTAGCAATGGCTCTGCCGATTCCTCTGGATGCCCCGGTGACTAATGCTGTCTTTCCATCTAATCCCATATATTCCTCCGATTATCATAATCCCTTTAACAATTCTTCCATATCCTCTACAGTCTCCACATGGCGGCACTGTGCCGTAGGAGCAATCTTTTTCATAAATCCACATAAAGTCTTTTTGGGACCGATCTCAATAAAAGTATCCACACCGTCTTCCAGCATCCGTTCCACGCTCTGCTGCCAGCGCACAGAAGATGATACCTGGCGTTCCAGCAGCTCCTTAACATT
Organism: uncultured Lachnospiraceae bacterium; assembly: GCA_950097145.1. Taxonomy (GTDB): domain Bacteria; phylum Bacillota; class Clostridia; order Lachnospirales; family Lachnospiraceae; genus Petralouisia. The sequence goes on along the minus strand of CATNCF010000005.1, from coordinate 65,028 downwards.
TTCTCTGTCTGTTACATATTCCGCTGTCACATTGGATATGTAAGGTACGGCAATCTCTCCAATTTCCATATTTGTAAGAGCCTCTGCAAGCTTTTTGCCAGCGCCTTCCAGCATCTTAGAATGAAAAGGACCGCTGACCTTAAGCGGAACACACCGTTTGGCTCCTGCTTCTTTCATTGCCTCTGTCGCCGCAGTTACTGCTGACGCTTCCCCGCTGATAACAGTCTGTCCGGGACAGTTATAATTGGCAATTGATACAATCCCTTCTGTTTTCTCACAGATTTCTTCTATCTTTGCATTATCCAATCCCATCACTGCAGTCATTGCACCACCCTCTGGCACTGCTTCCTGCATATACAGTCCGCGTTTTGTCACCAATTTCAACGCGTCATGCACAGAAAGGCCACCGGAAGCAGCCAGCGCCGCATACTCCCCAAGGCTCAGCCCTGCATGAACAGAAGAAACGACTCCATGTTCTTTCAACACTTTCCAAATAGCGAGCTCCACTGTGAGCATTGCCACCTGGGTATACTTGGTAATATGCAGTTTTTCATTTTCCCGAAAAATCAATTCTTCCATAGACATGCCAGATACCTTGTCTGCAATGGCAAATACTTCTTTGGCACGATCAAACTTTTCATAAAAATCTCTTCCCATTCCTGTATACTGGGCTCCCTGGCCTGGGAACATAAATGCTATCTTACTCATTTTACACTCCTTGTAATAAAGCTGTGGCTTCCCGCATGATCTCTTCTATAATCTCCTGACAGGTCTGTTCTTTTTTGATCAAACCAGCGATCTGTCCCGCCATAACGGTGCCATTCTTAACATCGCCGTCGATCACAGCGTTTCGAAGCGCTCCTACCGTCAGAAGCTCTAATTCTTCAAAGGGAACGCCTTCCTGCTCCTTCTTTAAATATTCTTTTGTCATCTGATTGCGTAATTGGCGAATAGGATGGCCATGGCTTCTTCCTGTAACTGCCGAATCGATATCCTTTGCTTTCAAAATACGTTCCTTATAATTTCCATGGCAGATAGATTCTTTCGCCACCACAAATCTGGTACCCAACTGTACCGCGTCTGCTCCAAGCATAAAAGCCGCTGCCATTCCTCTGCCGTCGCCGATTCCTCCGGCTGCAATCACCGGCACCTGCACAGCATCTCTGACCTGTGGTACCAGTGTCATAGTCGTTGCCGATCCAATGTGTCCGCCCGACTCTGTTCCCTCTGCAATGACGGCGTCCGCTCCTCCGCGTTCCATCATCCTTGCCAAAGCAACGCTGGCCACAACTGGAATCACTTTACTGCCTGCTGATTTCCACATTTCCATATATTTTCCAGGATTTCCCGCGCCAGTGGTAATCACTGGCACCTTTTCATCCACCAATACCTGAGCCACTTCATCTGCATAAGGGCTTAACAGCATCACATTCACTCCGATAGGATTACTGGTAATCTCCCGCGCCATACGGATTTCCCCCCGTACCCAGTCTGCCGGAGCATTGGCAGCGCCGATAATTCCCAGCCCGCCTGCTGCTGACACTGCCGCGGCAAGATGATGTTCCGCCACCCACGCCATGCCTCCCTGAATGATGGGCGCGTCTATCTGTAACAGTTCCGTAATCTTTGTCTTCATCTATTATTCCACACCTTTTTCTTTTAAATAATTTACCACATCACCGACCGTAGCCAGTTTTTCCAAGTCTTCTGAAGGAATTTCCACCGAATATTCATCTTCCAAAGCCATAACCAGCTCAAATAAATCCAGAGAATCTGCTCCCAAATCTTCTTTAAAAGAAGTCTCCAATGTAATGCCTTCTGCCTCTGTACTTAACTGTTCTGCAATAATTTCACTCATTCTTTCTAACATATCTCTGATCTCCTTTTTAATCTCAAATATTTTGATATTCAAAATATATCACAAGGAACCATCCTTGTCAATAAAAACAGTAGAAATTTTTCCCCATGTATGATATTCTATAGTTAGTACAATTTATAGAAAGAAAGGGGAAGCTACTATGAACAAAACAGCTACAAAAGATTTACTGCCAGGTATGGTCACTGCCATGCCTGTATATAGTAAAAGCGGACAGATGATCCTTCCCGTCCATACCCTTCTGACCACGCAGCAGATCTCACGTCTGGAATTTTATGGCATTGACTGGGTACATATTCAAGAAGATACAAAGGAAGCTTCCAGCGCTGACGCGCCTGTACAAGAAGAATTTGTCACCTACTCCCAGAAAGTCCGCAAGAGCAAGGAATTTCACACATTTAAGGTAGATTATAATAAAAAAACACAGGTTCTTACATCTTCCATTAATGACCTTATCACCCATAATACTGCTGTTGATTCCAAGAGTTTGATTCAGCAGGTGAGCAGCCTTTACAGTAATCATCTGACTTCACTTTCCGTGTTTGATATGCTGCATAACATGCGCCAGATTGACGATTCCACCTTTGCACACAGTATCAATGTGGCATTGATTGCACGGATGCTGGGTGAATGGCTTCATTTTTCAGAAGAAGATCTGGATGTGCTTACTCTGTCCGGACTTTTCCATGATCTTGGAAAATGCATTATAAGTCCTGAGATTTTAACGAAACCCAGTTCTCTGACTGAAGAAGAATTTGCTGAAATCAAACGCCATCCTGAGGAAGGGGCCAAACTTCTCATTCCCCAAAATTTAGACCGCCGTATCAAACAAGCCGCCCTGATGCACCACGAGCGCTGTGACGGCAGCGGCTATCCTTCCGGGCTCCGTGGCCATCAGATTTCTGATTTTGCCAAAGTCATTGCCATTGCCGACGTTTATGATGCCATGACCTCCAACCGCTGTTACCGCAAAGGTCTATGTCCATTTGAAGTTATCGCAACATTTGAGCGGGAAGGTCTTGAAAAATACGAGGCAGAATACATTCTGACGTTCCTGACCCACATTATTGACACTTATATGGGAAATTCTGTACTGCTGAATGACGGCTCCATCGGCAACATTCTTATGATCAACAGCCAAAGGCTCTCCCGCCCTCTGGTACGCCTGACTACCAATGAATACATTGATTTAAGTAAACATCCTGAACTGCATATTCAGGCAATTGTATAAAATAATTTTAGAAAGAACGAGGTAATAGTTATGAGTAAAACTCCCAATACTATCCCACTGAGTGATATGGATGAAGACGATATGGAAGATGTCCGTGTCACTTTGACAATGGATGATGATTCTGAAATAGAATGCAGAATTCTCACTATCTTTGAATATGATGATCAGAATTATATCGTTTTGCTTCCCCTGGATGAAGAAGGGGAAGACAATGAAGAAGGCGAGGCATTTATCTACCGTTACTATGAGGATAAGGATGGGAATCCAAGCCTGGAGGACATTGACAGCGAAGAGGAATATGAAGCAGTGGCTGACTGCTTTGAAGAGCTCCTTGATGAAGCAGAATTTGACGCACTTCTTGACGATGAATAAACGGAAACTGCCGCATGAAATAGCAAATAATATTACAATTTGGAATTTTCATGCGGCAATTCTTTTGTCAATCCTGGCTGTATCCCACTTCCCTGCATTTCCTCCACAAACCTGGAAATTTCCAAATCTCTTCCATTAAACTTTTTTACACTGTGAATATGAAGTTCCTGCTTTGCCCGGGTAATTCCAACATAAAACATTCTCCGCTCTTCCTGAAGATCGGCATCTAATACTGCTTTTTTGTAAGGCATTAATTCTTCATTGACATCCAAGATATGTACGATAGGGTATTCCAGCCCCTTTGCACTGTGAAGCGTAGCCAGGGAAACACAATCTGTCAGCCGTTCCTGCCGGCGTTTCTGTTTTAATAATTCCTTGGTATATTCTTCCATATGGGCAAACCAAGCCTCATATTCAGAAAATGCCTGTGCATCATTTTGCAGTTCATCCAATACCTCAAATAAGTTATCTTCACTGATTTTCCGATAATTAGCATAATCCCGAAGATAAGCTTCATAACCAATTCCCATGCGGATATAATTCATCGCCGCATAAGGACCCAGGCGGCTTAACACTCTAAGATCCGCTTCCAAATGTTCAATCCGCTCTGCCACCCAAGGCTGTTCCTTATCATAAAAGTAATCTGCCCATACATCAAATTGCACCGTTTCCTCCTCCACACTCTCTCTTGTAATGTAACGGTTCGGACGGTTCATAATTTTAAGAATATCTTTCCGGCTGCGGCTTCCAAGAGCAAGACGGATATAAGTGAGGATATCTTTCGTAATCCAATGTTCATAGAGATTTGGGATATTATCACGGGTCCGGAATGGAACATTATATGCCATAAGCTGAGACATAAATAGCCTTGGCTGGGTATTCGTCCGAAACAGCACTGCACAGTCATTGTAAGCATACCCTTCCCTGACGGATTTTAAAATCTGCTGAATGACAGCCATTCCTTCTTCCTGCTGGCCATTCCACAGATGGTATTGCACCCGCCGGGGCTGCTGCTTTCCTTCCACATTCTTTTCTTGTTCATCTGTGGCATGTATGCGCTTTTCAAAACGCTGGGTATTGTGGGAAATCAGCCTTAGAGACGTTTCTACAATCTCTCTGGGCGAACGGTAATTTACATCCAGCAGTATGCGCCCTGCCTCCGGATATGATTTTTCAAACCTCAGCATTATTTCTGGCTTCGCCCCGCGAAACCGGTAAATAGACTGATCATCATCCCCCACTGCAAACAGATTATTTTCCGGAAGCGCAAGCATTTTGATAATATCAAACTGAACCTTATTGATATCCTGAAACTCATCAATCAAAATATATTGGAACTTCCGCTGCCATGCCGCCAGAATATCTTCCCGCTGCTTGAATAATTCATAGCAGTAAACCAGCATATCATCAAAATCTATCAGCCTTTGCTGGCGCATTTTCTGAGCATAACCTTGGTAAATCTGTTCAAAAATTTCTTTGGCGCAATTCTTGGGATAATAATGTTCCAGCAGAATCCCTGTATTTTTCACCATGCTGATCTCTCCCAGCAGGCCGCTGATAAATTCATTTTCGTCTTCATATTCCAGACCCATTCCCTGAATAATTTCGCTGATAAATTGAAGCCTTTGTTCTTCTTTGGCAATATTTCCGCTGTGAAATCCATAGGCATGTTTTAAAATTTGAAAATAAACAGCATGAAATGTTCCAAAGACTACAGGCTTTTTCTGCCGCATTAACTCCTGGAACCGTTCTTTCATCTCGGCTGCTGCCGCCCTTGTAAAAGTAATGACGAGAATGTTGGAGGGTTCTACGCCCTCATTCAGAATCAAATTTCTGGTTCGTTCTGTGATAACAGTGGTCTTACCGGACCCCGGACCTGCCAATACCAGCATAGGTCCGGTTGTGTGTCCGATTGCCTCTGTCTGAGACTTGTTAAAACTCATAGACTTATTCCTTATCTGTTCCAGATTCCAATTTGGCAACTGCCGCCCGCAGCCTTGCCAGAGATTCTTCTCTGCCCAGAACTTCCATAAGCTCCGTCGCTCCTCCTGGCGTCATCTGCTTTCCAGACACTGCGGTGCGTAATGGCCACATGACAAAACCGTTTTTACAGCCTTTGTCTGAGACATACTTACAAAGGGTTTCATACAATGCATCGTTGGAGTAATCCTGCTGTGCCTCAAGGACAGGCAGCAGTTCTTTTAACACTTCCAGAGAAGATTCTATGGTTGTCTTCATCTTCTTATGAATGTACATAGAACTGTCATATTCCGGCACTTTCTCAAAAAAGTCAATATGTTCTGTAATATCCGGTAAAATCTCAATTCTTGTTTTCACCATTGCTGCAATTTTCTTGAGATCATAATCCTTTGTCAGGCAGTTCTGGATATAAGGTTCTGCCATGTCATAGAACGTGTCAAAGTCCATGGCTTTCAAATATTCCCCATTCATCCACTTCAATTTTACAATATCGAAAACTGCCGGAGACTTGCTGATTCTGTGATAGTCAAATTTTTCTATCAATTCCTCCAGAGTGAAGATTTCCTGGTTTTCCTCTGGGCTCCAGCCTAACAAGGCAATATAATTTACTACTGCCTCTGTAAGAAATCCCTGTTCTATCAGTTCCTCAAAAGAAGCATGTCCGCTGCGCTTGGACAGTTTCTTATGGTTCTCATCTGTAATCAGGGGCAGATGGATATAAACTGGAGATTCCCATCCAAAAGCATCATACAGCCTCTGGTATTTAGGGGCTGAGGACAAATATTCATTTCCGCGCACCACATGGGTAATATTCATGGTATGATCGTCTACTACATTTGCAAAATTGTAGGTTGGGTAACCGTCAGATTTTATCAATATCATATCATCTAATTCTGCATTCTCTACACTGATATCCCCATATAATTCATCATGGAAGGTTGTAGTCCCCTCCATAGGGATATTCTGACGGATCACAAATGGCTTTCCTGCCGCAAGATTTGCCTCTATTTCTTCTTTGGACAGAGACAGGCAGTGTTTATCGTACATCATGATCTCCTTGCCTTCTACAATCTCTGTTTTCAGCGATTCAAGACGCTCTTTGCCGCAAAAACAGTAATATGCCTCTCCCCGATCCACCAGTTTCTTCGCATATTCCATGTATATTCCGCTTTTCATACGCTCGCTCTGGATATAAGGGCCAAAACCGCCGTCTTTGTCCGGTCCCTCATCATGTTTCAATCCCGCCTTGTCCAAAGTGCGGTAAATAATCTCCGTAGCTCCCTCCACAAAACGTTCCTGGTCCGTATCCTCAATTCTGAGCATAAAATCTCCGCCCGCATGTTTGGCAATCAAAAATTCATACAGGGCTGACCGCAGGTTTCCTACATGCATCTTTCCCGTTGGACTAGGTGCATATCTTGTTCGTACTTTATTCATTGTAATTCTCCTTTTTTCTTAACTGATGCCTATTATATACCACCACTCCAAAATTTACAAGTAAAAGGACTGGTGCGTCTCTTAAGAGATACACCAGTCCAATCTGGCTATTTCGAAAACATCACTTTTTCATTATCAAACATTTTAGCCAGTACAAAAACTCCAATTCCAGCGTAACCCACATTTGCAATAACTGTTACAATAATATTCACAAGATTTGGCTCCATGGAGAAAATGCCGTTCATGCTCTGTACGCTATTATACAGTGGAATGAAATACCAAACCGGTTCTGTCATGCAAAGGCTTTCTACCATTGAGGTGACGCCCAGAAGCATGGAAATAATCATAACCGGTGTCACCCAGCCTGTGGCTTCCTTTACATTTTTTGCAAATGCCGAAATAATGGAAACGATTGTGATAATCACCAGTACCGTTGATAAAATAACGAAAAGGGTTAATGCATAATCATCGATTCCGTAGACACTTGCATTTACATTTTCCTGTTCTCCCATAAGCTTAGGCAGTGAGAGCATGGTACCCATGAAACTGGAAAGGCCGCTTAATATTGCAATGACACTCAAGCTGATAATCTTACCAATGGCAAGATGACTGCGCTTTACAGGCGTCACCAGAAGCGTCGCAATTGTCCCCCTCTCCTTTTCACCTGCTATGGATTCCGGCGCTACCGCCATACAGCCGCTAAACAGAAATACCATCAGAAGCATAGGAACCATCATAGAAAATACCTGTGCTGACAAATCCTCGTCCGTAGCCATATCATAAGCTTCATCACCTGGATTCACATCAAATTTATTGGCAAGGGACGATTCATATGCATCCAGCAGATCCCGCATCATATTATAAGCTGACTGAGAGTCTGTATCTGTAGAATTATAATAAAGCTTCACGGCAGGGGCTTGTGTGTCTGATGCTACATCATATGCTGCGGTCTGAGCATCAAACTCCTCTGGAAATACTGCCACAAGATCATATCCTTCCTCTGTATCCTGAAGGGCCTTTAGCGCCTGCTGCGTCTCACTTTCGGTAATATGCTGAAATACTACCGGCGCTTCGCCGCCAGCCAGGTTTTTCAGGCTGTCAGGCAGGTTTTCTACATAGATACTTGTAACATGATCTTCAGAAGAACCAAATTGAGAACTCAGCCCGCTTCCCATAAATGAATATAAGAGATAAATCATTAGTCCCGGCATAATCAATGTAGTCAATACCATTCTCCGATCTGTAAAAAAACGTGTAAATTCCTTTTTCATCACTGTCATGATACTATTTTTCATAAGTCTCACCTGCTCTTTCTGCATAAATGTCAAAAAACTTATCTTCCAGAGATTTCTCATTCGTAAGGTGTTCCAGCGTATCACAGACTGCCATCTTGCCGTCAATAATAACACCAACTCTGTCACAAATCTTTTCTATGAGGCTGAAAATATGGGTCGATACAATAATTGTCTTGCCCTGATCTTTCAACTCCAGAAGAAAATCTGTCACTACCTTTGCAGTCAGCACATCCAGTCCATTCGTAGGCTCATCAAAAATAATAATATCCGGATCATGGACAATCGAAATTACCAGTGATATTTTCTGTTTCATTCCAGTGGAGAGATTGCCAACCTTTACCTCTGCAAATTTCGTAATTCCAAACCGTTCAAACAATTTCTGCTTTCTTGCCGCGGCTTCTGCTTTACCCACACCGTGAAGCTCCGAAAAAAAGGAAAAGAGATAATTGGGCGTAAAGAACTCTTCCAGCTTCAATTCACTGGTAAGAAATCCAATTTTGCTGCGGACTTCGTCAGGGTTTTTCACTACGCTGGACCCTTCTATCAGCACATCTCCCTGATCTGGCTTCACCAGAGCAGACATCATCCTCAAGGTCGTAGTCTTTCCTGCCCCGTTGGGACCCAGCAGTCCAAATACTTCCCCCTCATACGCAGTAAAACTCAGATCATCTACCGCCACCTTAATACGTTCTTTCGTATTCTGAATCTTCTGCTGCTTTGCCGAAATCTTAAAGCTTTTCCTTAAGTTCTGCACTTTTAGTAATTCTCTCATAGGCCATCCTCTCTCTATGTATTATTGTACTACTTACTTAATACAATAGTATAATTTTCTGTTTTTGTCAAGAAAAATTATCTTCCGTGTTTCAATTTATTGATTTTCCTGGTAATTCGGAAAATTATAATCATCACTACTGTCGTAATAGCACAGGAAATAAACACAGACATCACCATTAAAATATTTTCACCCAGATTAGGGCTCCAAAAATGGTTAATATAATTAATATAATTTCCTATCTGAAACATGCAAAGAAATAATTCGATCAGATCAACAACAAGAAACAACCGCCGAAACCGCTGAAACAACTTTATCTCAGACTCTGTATCCGTGTAAAGTTTAAAATTCCCTTTTAAAGTCTCCTTACGGAAAATCATACAATATACCCAGGAACAAACATATTCTGCCCCAGTTGCTTCCACAAATTCTATATACTCCCGCTTGATCTGATCCCTGTTTCCTTTTTTTCTCTGAAAATCCGGAAAATCCACCTGATAGGTATATTCTCCTGAGGCGCATGGTTCAAACGTATAAAAACCCAGAAAGAAATTTGTCATTCCCCAGCCCTTCCTGCACATTTCATTCAGCCATTCTTCCTCTTTTTCCTTATCATAATACAACCTGAATTTCCTCATGCTTTTCCTCCTTGCCCACTACTCCCCTGAATGTAGAATCTTTCTTCCATTTTCCAGCAATTCTTCCAGCCGCTGAACTTCTTGTTCTAATGCATATTCTCCCTGTTTTGTTATTAGATACTGCTTCTTTTTCCTGGAATGCTTATCTTCACTGTACAGCCGAATCCAGCCCCGCTCCAGCAGCGTATTGACAGCTCCGTAAAGTGTCCCGGCACCCAGTTCCAACCTTCCATTCGTTAAAGCTAATGTATTCTGGATAATACCATATCCATGATTCGGCGTCTTCAAAGATAACAGGATATAGTAAACCGCTTCCGTCATTGCAGTATACTTTTCCGACAAATAACCACCCCCTTGTCCAGACAATGATTCATCATTTACTGATATATCGTCATCAGATATATTAAATGTATCAGATGACGATATATTTGTCAAGTTTCATTTCTGTTGTTGCATTTGCATTTCCTATATGTTATTATCGTTATTAATCATGTATTATGGGGTATTTTTCTGTTTTTCTAAAAATAGCCCAAATCTTATAAAAAGGAGGATGATCTATGATAAAAGAAAAATTTTATCAAAAAAAATTGCTGCACTCATTCATCATTATTTCATTACTGCTGCTTCCGCTTTTATGGGTTTTGCCAGGGATAAGGGCACAGGCGGCCGAGGTTAAAGATAACCTTACGTATACCTTTACCTCAACCGATGGCTCCGCTGTTTCCACCAAAGCCAGACCAAACGAAACTACTGTTTTGATATTCGGCCATACAAAATGCGGTTACACAAGATCCACCTTGAACAGTGTTTCCTCCTGCGACTGGGTAAAGCGGTCTGATATCCGGGTAATTTTCGCGGAAACAAACGGACACAGCCAGGAGGAAGTTCTGCAATATGAGCAGGGGTATCAATGTCCGGAAATGACATTCTGTTATGATGAAGATTATGGCATTAATATGGCCATGGTGGGATATGCGCAGCTCTATGGTATGAATGGCGGACAATATCCTATGATTGTACTTATTGACAAGGACAATAAGGTACAAAATTTATTATCCGGTGCAAAAACTGCGGATGAAATTTTAACAGAAATCAAGAAATTTGCAGATGTTGGCGGAGATGGAACCACCACACCTCCCACGGATTCGGATTCTGGCATAGAAAATATTGCTTACGGTCTGAACACAATAGACGGCACAACAATTTCTACCAAAGCTGATCCAAACAAGACTACTGTTCTGCTGTTTGGATACACAACCTGCGGCCTGACAAAATCTACCCTAAAAAGCATTGATACTAGTAATTGGGTCAGCAGATCTGATATCCGAGTGATTTTTGCAGAAGTATATGGCGCCTCTCTGTCTGACACAAAAGCATTTGCCCAGAACTTTTCCGGCAAAAACATCCTTTACTGCCATGACGAATCCATGCTGAATTATAACCTTGCAATGTCTTACCTGGGCTTATATCATTATACAGGCGGAACCTTTCCATATATTGTTTTAATTGATAAAAACAATAAAATACAAAGTCTTACATTAGGGCCTAAAACAGCAGAAGAAATCCTTCAGGAAATAGAAAAATTTACAAAAGAAGAGGAAGTACCTCCAGCCCCAGAACCTGCTCTTACCATTTCAAATGTATCTGGCCTAAAGGCTGCTTCTTCTGCCAAGAATGTAAAACTAACCTGGAAAAAAGTCTCTAAGGCAGATGGATACCTTGTTTATCAATATAACAATTCCAAGAAAAAATGGATTCAAAATGGCGAGACAACTTCCGCTTCCTATACAATCAAAGGATTAACCCCGGGCACTGCTTACCGTTTTGCAGTTAAAGCTTATAGACAGCCTCAAAACGGAAAGCAAGTGGAAAGTCAATCTTATGTTTCTCTGTATACGGCAACAAATCCAAATGCCGTAAAGTTTAAGGCAACGCCTAAGAAGAAAAAGGCTGTTCTGAAATGGAGCAAAGTAAAAGGCGCTACTGGCTATACGGTCTATTATAAAACCAAAGCGAAAGGTTCCTGGAAAAAATTAAAAAACACCCGTGGAACCAGCTACACAAAAAGTAAACTAAAATCTGGCGTAACGTATTTCTTTACGGTAAAGGCATATAAAACCTATAAAGGCAAGACCTATACCAGCAGTTTCCAGTCAAAAAAAATAAAGATTAAATAGTAAAGCCCCATGACTGTCCTTATTATGGAAACCTTCACTTTCATAGTAATAAGAGGGATTGGTAATAAACCAGTCCCTCTTATCATTTAAAGTTTTATTACTTCTCATTCTGCATTATTCACGATGCATGGAGAAACTATCCATCTCATAGTTATCCAAATTTTCATGAATGCCGCGTTCATCTGCCTGTGAAATTAACGTATCACGATTCCGTCTGGATGATGTCTGGTCGCTGAATGCACTTGGACCTCCCACGCAGCCTCCATCACAAATCATGCCTTCAATAAAGTCTTCTGGCAATTTTGCAACTTTAAGAAGCAAAAGCGCTTTCTTACATGCTGCGGCTCCGTTTGCCTTGCATACCTTGGCATTGATCTCATCTCCAGATTCCTTCAGGCTTTGGAGAACAGCCTCTGTAACTCCGCCGGAATTGGCAAATCTCTTTCCATATACAGATGCAATCTGATCATCATTGGGGCATGGCTCTAAAGTTACATCCTTAGCTTTCATAATGGCACGGATCTCACTATAAGTCAGCACATAATCTGCATTTCCCGGAATCTTCTGGTCAACGACCTCCGACTTCTTGGCAATACACGGCCCAATAAATACCGTGACAGCATCTGGATCTTTCGCCTTAATCAGACGTGATACGGCACACATAGGTGACACTGTGGTCGACACACATTCAGCCAATTCAGGATAATGCAGACGCACCATATTTACAAATGCAGGACAGCAGGAAGTTACCTTCTTCTTCCCATCTTTGTATGCTTCTGCCCACTCCTCTGCTTCATAAGCAGCCGTCATGTCGCCGCCAAGCCCAACATCATAAAAATCTTCAAATCCCAATTCCTTCATGGCTTTTCTCCAGCTTGCCATTGTAATATCCGCACCAAACTGGCCTTCTGTTGCAGGCGCTGCCATTGCATAAACTTTTCTGCCTGACTTCAGTGCTTCCACAACATCCACAATAAAGGTCTTGGAGCCGATGGCACCGAATGGGCAGCTATGAATACATTTTCCGCAGCGGATACACTTTTCCTTATCAATCACGGAAATACCGTGCTCGTCATATGTAATGGCATCCACTGGACAACTGTATTTACAAGGTCTCTTCAAATGTGCAATGGCATTGTAAGGACAGGCCTGGGCACATTTTCCACATTCCTTGCACTTGGAGGCATCAATATGGGAACGCTCTCTTCCGGTAGAAATAGCCCCAAACTTACATGCATTGATACAAGCTTTTCCAATACAGTTCTGACAGTTCTCTGTAACAGTATAACTGGAAATCGGGCAGTCTTCACATGCTGAGCTGATAACCTGAATAATATTTCCATTATCTTCTGCCCCTGGTGCTTTGCCCTCTGCAAGACGGACCCTCTGTCTGATAATCTCTCTCTCCTTATAGATACAGCAGCGGAACTGAGGGGTAGGACCAGGAATCAGTTCTACCGCAATATGATCCCTCTTAGCATCCAGTTCTCCTGCAAAGGCAAGCCTTGCAACTTCATGTAGTACATCATGTTTGATTTTAATCACATTTTCATCTGCATACATAGTAATTACCTCTCTCTTTTCTATTTAAGAGTATTTTAACACGGTATTGTTGCTTCTTGCAAGAGCTTCCCTTGTTTTTCATAAAATACATTTTCTGACAATTCTTTTACAAGAGCAGGCTTCCAGCCTGATATACCAGAACTGCCATCAGCCAAGCTATGAAAAGCTGAAATCCCATCATCTGCAGGGTAAATTTTATGGAACGTGTCTCTCTGCGTATGGTGCCAATGGTTGCTGCACAAGGGACATAGAGAAGGCAGAAAACCATCATACTATAAGCATTCAGCGGACCAAAACCCATCTGGGCAAGCTGCCCTGTCAAAGCGGCCATTCCTGCAGCTGAATTTACATTATTGATCCCAAACAGCACGCAAAAACTGCTGACCACCACTTCTTTTGCTGAAATACCAGAAATCAGGGCTACCCCTATCTGCCACATGCCAAGTCCTGCCGGAGCTAATACAGGCTCCATCCAATGCCCTAACACCGCTCCAAAACTGTCCGCCACGTCTTCCACCATACCGTGAATGCCAAAATTTAAAAGAAACCAGATAATAATGGAAGCGATAAAAATGGTAGTCCCTGCCTTCGTTAGATAATCCTTAATTTTTTCCCATACATAAACTGCGATGGTTCTGGCATTCGGCGTTTTGTATTCTGGCAGTTCAATCAGCAGCGTATGGTGTTCTGTATGTGTCTCAATACGATGGATTACCAGAGCTGTCACAATAGCTGTAAGCATTCCAAGAAAATACATCGAGAGGGCTGCAAACATAGCATAGTTTCCAAAAAACATATCTGCAAACAAAACATAAATAGGAAGCCTGGCAGAACAGGACATAAATGGCGTAATCAAAATGCTTCTTCTCCGGTCTGCTTCTTTCTCCAGAGTCCGTGAAGCCATCACCGCTGGAACAGTACATCCAAATCCCAGTACCATAGGAAGAAACGCCTTCCCAGATAATCCCAGATGTCCCATCAGCCCATCCATCACATAGGCAACTCTTGCCATGTAGCCGCTGTCTTCTAACAATGCAAGGGCGAGAAATAAAATAAAAATATTTGGCAGGAAGGTTAAAATTCCTCCTACGCCTGCAATAATTCCGTCCACAATCAGAGAAATCAGCCAGGGCGCCACCTTCATATATTCCAGAAGCTGCTGTGTTCCTCCTGAACAAGAATCCAATACCACCTCAAAACCGCCTTTTAAAACATCTCCCACATAAAAAGTAAGAAAAAATACTACTGCCATCACGCCGAAGAATATTGGCATTCCCCAAATACGGTGGGTCAGGATCTGATCTACTTTATCTGTAAATGCAGCCTTTTCTGATTTGTAAAATAAGGTATCTTCTATAATCTCCTCTATGTAATCATATTTCTGGTTGATGATATCCTTCTCATAGCTTCGATCCAGAACTTCAGGCATATCCACCGGGAACTTGCCGATAATCTCTTCATCCTGCTCCAGAAGCTTCATAGCATACCAGCGGACATTCTCTTTCATTTGATATTGCTTCTTAAGTTCCTGTTCCAATATATGGATCTTTTCTTCTATGATGTCCTGATAATGTACCACATCTGCCCGATGTTTTTCTTCATAATGATGCACTGCTGCATGCATTAATACATCAAGTCCGCTGCGCTTTCTGGCAGAAACGGGAACCACTGGAATTCCGCCCAGCATTTCAGGCAGACGGTGTAAGTCAATCTCCATCCCGCGCTCTTCCACAATGTCCATCATATTTAAAGCCAGAACCACCGGTTTGCCAAGTTCCAGAAGCTGCATAGTCAGGTAAAGATTCCGCTCCAGCGCCGAAGCGTCTACAATGTTAATGATAACATCCACCTCATGTTCCATAATACAACGCCTGGACACTTTCTCTTCAATTGAATAAGAAGTAAGGCTGTATATTCCCGGCAGATCAATTAGTTTCAGCTTCTGGCCTTTATAAGTGGTTTCCCCTTCCATTTTTTCTACGGTAACTCCCGGCCAATTTGCCACTTTCAGGTTCGCGCCTGTATAAGCATTAAATAATGTTGTCTTACCGCAATTGGGATTTCCCACAAATCCAACTCTAATTGTTTCCATGAGATCCCTCCTTATCTGCCGGCACTACCTGGATTCCTCCCGCAATATCCCGCCCCATCGCCCAGCGAGTGCCGCGGACTTTAATAATCACAGTTCCGTTTTTCTTCTGATTCATCATCTCAAGCCTGGTTCCGCTATTAATTCCCAAGGCTTCCAGGCGGCGCATGATTGCCTTATCCATCGCAAGTTCAGTTACAATGTAGTTATGTCTGATGGTTCCTTCTAAAATTGTCATTCAGCATCCCTTACTTTCCTTTGTAGTTCTATATCACTAACTCTGATTATATACTAATTTCACAGGATGATCAATAGAAGAAAATGGATGTAAGTTTTATATAATAAACCCGCCGTCATGCTTTTAATATTCCTCATATCCTCCCCTGTTCTTCCGTTTCACACGATACAGAGCCTCATCTGCATGATTTAAAAGCTCCTCAATACTGTCCTCTGGATTTGCCGTACAGGCAAACCCGCTGGAAGCGCTTACGCTTCTGGACTCTTCTGGGGATAAGTCTATGCGCCGGTTCCTCAAAGTTTCATAAAACATGTCCAACATCATTTTTATTTCTGATTTCTCTTTACATCCATATATCACCATGCAGAATTCATCTCCTGAACGTCTTGCTGTCAAAAAATGTTCCAGCGGCATAGACTCAAGGACAAAAGAAAAGCACTGCAGGTATCTGTCTCCTGTATCATGTCCAAAAGTATCATTAATGGACTTAAAATAATCAAGATCTATCATCACAGCCGCACATAAATTTTCCTCAGGCATTTCTGCCAGAATTTCCTTTGCTATTTGTTTAAAATAAGAAAATTTATACAATCCAGTTAAGGCATCGTGTGTATTTTCATACTGCATCTGTTTCTTTTCCATAATGTCCCTGCTTACATCTGTAATAACACCCAGAATTTTTTCCTGGGATTTTAACATATGGATGCGGACGTATCTGTTGTCATTAATAGAGAAAATATCTGTTTCTCCGTCAATAGGCTCTGCCGTTATATTCTGGATATATTGGTAGAATTTTTCAAAATCTTTATAAATGATTTCTGCTTCCTGATCTGACAGCTCCAACAGATTCCGCAGTCCTGAGGTTACGAATACATGATTTACCTCAGGCTCATACTCAAAGGCTGCCAATGAAAATCCGCTGATTTCAATAATAGCAGATATCCTGTCAGAAATGTTTACAATACTCTTTACCATGGCATTGATACCCTGGCTTAAAGCCTCAAATTCCTGATTCCCCCCTACAGTCACCTTAGTATCCAGATTCCCATCCGTTATGGCGGCAAGATTTCCCATAATCTGATGAATTCCGCTGACTACCTTTTGTTTCACCAGGTAATTCAGCAACAAAATTACAACTGCCTCAATGATCAGTAAATACAACAAGGTACTGAACACCTGAGCCAGCAATTTTTCCAGTATAATTTGGTACGGAAGCGCTGCACAAATCAGTATATTGCCATATCTTCTGGCAAATACATACATGAGACTGCCATTTTCCCCTTTTTTATATGCTCCCTTTGTACATTCCAGAAGCTGGTCTAACCGGCAGTACTCTGCCATAAATTCCTGCTCCATTCCTGCAGAATGGCCCAAGACCTCTCCAGTAACACTGTTTACTGCAAAAAGTTCCTCCCCCACATCTGTAGGAAACTTGGAAAAAATATATTCATAAGTATTTCTTGACTGGGCTTCCATCTGCCTGATCGGCTCAAATCCCACCTGGACAATCCCCTTCTTCCCTTTTCTGGCAACTCCCACATACTGCATAATCTTACCTGCCGCCGCATTGGGCTGCGCTTCCTGTATTAGAAAAGCTTCCTCATCATCACTTTCTAAAATTGCAAGAAATGCCCGGGTTTGCTTGTGATCTGCCATATCCATACCAATATATTCTGTTACAGAAGCCGAGGCGATTATTCCATTTTCATCTATCATATGGAGTTCATCCACGTCCAGCAGGTTTGCCAGATACTTCATCTCCTGCACATCCATTGACACTTCTTCCTGCCTGTCCAATACATAGGCTGCCGCTTTTGCACGTGTCAGGTAATCTTCATCCAGGTTCTCTTTCATCATAGACAGCTCATCCTGATTCGTTTCCAGTGTATGTATTACTTGTTCCGACTTGGTATAGAAGGTGTTATACTGCTGAGACTCTAAGGAATGAATGGTAAACAGGCAATTAAATACAAAAATCAATAAAACAGCGGCTGTCACAATAGCAAAAGCAAATCGAACAAAAGTTTTTTGCATGGAATTTCCCTCCAATATTTTAATCAGACTCTCCTTTTGATTATATCATTTTTTAGAAGCCCCATCATGTTCGATTCTGCACAAAAATGTGTCAGTTTTACAACTGTTTTTTCCAAAACCAGAAAATATTTCAACTCAAAGTGTTTTAAATTTGGCAAAAATCATAATAAAGAACACTCCATTCTGACAGAAACAGTCAAAATCTCCTTCTATTTTGTCAGAAAATGTCTGTATGCTCTGCATACCCAATCCATGTTCCCCACCTTTTCTGCTCTGAGGAAGCCCGGTTCCAGAATTAAATTCAATCTCCCCTTCATAATCATTATACATTTGAATCATCAGCCGCTGTGCGTTACAATGAATTTTTGCATCAATATACTTTTTCTCGTCTTTTAAATCCTTTACACAGTTAATTGCATTCTCAAACAAGTTTGCAATGACTGCGGTAAATTCATAATCATTTACCGGCGTTTCCTGGGCAACCGCCAGATCCAGCCGCACCTCAATGCCGAATTCTTCTGCTTTTTCAACCATTTTAGAAATAATGGTATTCACAACTAAGTTACTGCAGTATTTTACTACCTTATGTTCCTCAGCTTCCTCATTGACATGATCAACAATCTTCTTAATTTCTCCATATTCCCCCTGATCCAGCAAAAAACTTATCATACTGGAATAATGTCTCATATCATGACGGAGGACTTTCAAATTTTTTTCAGCCTGTCCTACTAAATAATATTGGTTTTCCAGTCCTTTAATATACGATTCAAAAATCATATTTTTCCAATAAATGTCCTTCCGCTTGGAATCACTTTCTATATAACGCAGCACCGCCGTATAAGAGATAAACATGGTGCACATAAAACAGATAATCCCAGGGATATTTTCCGGAATCTCATACAGGGTATTTGGAAAAAAAGCAAGCTCGGAAAAGCTGCAGTAAAAAGAGACTGGCACCAAGCACAATGCCCACCAGCCCTGGGTATATTCTGTCTCGTACTGCCTGATCCATAAATCATGGATTCCCTTATACACAATATATAACACTGCCGTATGTGTAAAAAAACTTCCTGCCAGTGCAATGCTTCTGCTTCCGGTACAAATATATAAAATAGATGCAAAGATACTTCCCACAATTACATAGTTGGAAGCGCTAAGACCCATGAACAAAACTTTCTGATTTCTTTTTTTAGAAATAAGAATCCCTGTAGACTGCGTTAAAATAATCTGGGCTATGGTTACAATGGCATAACACAGATCACTTTCTGGAAATATATTCAGTTTCAAGCAGTCTGTAATGGTTAAAATCAAAAAAGAAGAAAAGCAAATCCCCGCTGTGATGTTCCTGGAATAACGATGGGAAATGAACAGATATAAAAATAGCATTAAAAATATATGGCTGAGCATATATGACAAATTATTAAAATAATCCATTTCTTCTACCTGCCTAATATTGCTCTGCTGCAAACATAAGATACTGCCTTTTCACGTTTGCAACATTTTTTCTACTGACTGGAATTCTTACTCCGCTGTCCATAATAACGTTGCTGCCATCCAGTCTTTTGATATATCCCATGTTAATAAGAAAAGATTTATGTACCTGTATAAATTCTCGTTCTTCTGCCAATTGCCCTATTTCTTCCTCAAATGATTTTCTCATGAAAATGCTTCTAATCTGTTTTCCCTCTGTCAAATTTACTTCCAGGGTCCTGGAAGAATTCTCAATATATTCAATTTTGGAATAAGGAACGGATACCAGTCCATCCCTGGTTTTCACTAAATACATCGGTCTGCGTTTCACCTCTGTACAGGAAAATGCATATTCCAGCGCCTCAAAAAACTTTTCCCGTTCAATAGGTTTTAAGAGATATCTTGCCGCATGTACTTCATAGGCGTCAAGGGCAAAATCATCGGAGGAAGTAATATAGATAATGATACTTTTTCCTGCTTCTTCTCGAATCTGGCTCCCCAGATCGATGCCTGTTGTTTCTGACATAATAATATCCAATATGTAAATCTCAGCAAAATCTTTCTGCTGTATCTTCTGCTTTAACTTTGTGGAATCCATATATTTCTCTATCTCAAATTCCAATCCTGGACAGGATTCCTGATATTCCGCAAGCAGGCCCTCTATGTTTCTGATATCTTTTATGCTGTCATCACAGATTGCTATCTTCATTTGTCTTTTCCTTTGTGTTTTATTTTTTACTTCTTTGGGCACGATAAGAAGCACAAGGGCTCCTCCCACTTCGTGGGTCCCTCCTCATGCTTTTTTACTTCTTTGGGCACGATAAGAAGCACAAGGACTCCTCCCACTTCGTGGGTCCCTCCTCATGCTTTTTTACTTCTTTGGGCACGATAAGAAGCACAAGGACTCCTCCCACTTCGTGGGTCCCTCCTCATGCTAAATTATATCACACCTCCAAAAAAAATTCCAGCTTGCCATTTTTCCTCTGTTATTGTATATTATACATCAGGGAACAAGCATACGATGTTCTGCCTTTTCTCAGGGTCAGAAGATCAATTTTAAATAACGGAGGAAAAAGTAATGAAAGAAAAAGTAATTTTGGCTTATTCTGGTGGTCTGGACACAACTGCCATCATCCCGTGGTTAAAGGAAAATTATGACTACGAAGTAATCTGCTGCTGTATAGACTGCGGCCAGGAAGAAGAACTGGACGGATTGGAAGAACGTACAAAATTATCTGGTGCATCCAAACTCTACATTGAGGATATCACAGATGAATTTGCAGAAGAATACATTCTTCCCTGTGTTCAAGCAGGTGCAGTGTATGAGAACAAATATCTTTTGGGCACCTCCATGGCGCGTCCTGGAATTGCAAAGCGCCTGGTAGAAATCGCGCGCAAGGAAGGAGCTTCTGCCATCTGCCACGGCGCCACCGGCAAAGGCAATGACCAGATCCGTTTTGAGCTGGGCATCAAAGCTCTGGCCCCTGATCTGAAAATCATTGCAGCATGGAGAAGTGATAAATGGAACATGCAGTCAAGGGAAGAAGAAATTGAATACTGCAAGGCTCATGGCATCGACCTTCCATTCTCTGCAGACAGCAGCTACAGCCGTGACCGAAATTTGTGGCATATCAGCCACGAGGGACTGGAACTGGAAGATCCCGCATGCGAGCCAAATTACGAACATCTTCTAGTATTGGGAGTATCTCCGGAAAAAGCCCCTGACCAGGGAGAATATGTAACAATGACCTTTGAATCCGGCGTGCCTAAAACCATAAATGGCAAGGAAATGAAAATTGCTGACATCATCCGGGAGTTGAACCGTCTGGGCGGCAAACACGGCATTGGAATTATTGATATCGTGGAGAACCGGGTAGTCGGCATGAAATCCCGGGGCGTGTATGAAACACCCGGTGGAACCATACTTATGGAAGCCCAGCAGCAGTTGGAAGAACTGGTACTTGACCGTGCTACTATGGAAGTAAAAAAGGATCTTGGCAATAAAATGGCACAGATTGTATATGAAGGTAAATGGTTTACTCCATTGCGCGAAGCCGTAGAGGCATTTGTAACTTCCACACAGAAGTATGTAACTGGAGAAGTAAAATTCAAGCTCTATAAAGGAAACATCATCAAAGCAGGAACTATTTCTCCCTACTCTCTTTACAGTGAATCCCTTGCAAGCTTTACCACAGGAGATTTGTATGACCATCACGATGCAGAGGGCTTCATCACTCTGTTTGGCCTTCCTTTAAAAGTCCGTGCAATGAAAATGGCCGAAATAGAAAAAAATAAATAATAGTAATATAGAAAACAGGCTGGTTAAGGGATCAGCCTGTTTTTTATCATTCATGACAATCGAAAGTCTGCGAAACGTGCTTTCGATTGTTTACAATTACAATTGTTCCTATAACATTTTATCTCAGTTTGTATTAGAATCAAATATCCATACATACCTGCAAGCATGTCTATGTTCCTAAGCGCCCTGCGGGTACATTATTCGCGGGAATAAAAATGCTTCACTCCTCTGGTGACATCCTCTGCATACACCATTTTGCAGCTTTTCACTACGCCTGCCTCGTCGTACAAAAATGCAATCGGAAGATGCGGTTTATCTGGCACTTCAAAGTTATTGGCTGTCAATTCCTCATCAGAAATCGTGACGTACTTCCCTTTTTTCAACTTATATGTTCCAGTTACTACCGTACCGTCTTCCAGTGTTTCTTTTATTTTATACGTTCCATAGAACAGTCCATTTTTAACTTTAAATTTCTGTTCTGTATCCACCTTGCCGCCCAGAGCAATGAATTGATGCCCGCTCCCATTAGGTTTATCCTTGCTCCACTGGCCGTCATACACTTCTTTATAAAGTTTTCCGTTTTCCGTATGGCTGCTGACATAATACCAGATTCCGCTGCCTTCCCGTTTTCCATCTTTATAATCGCCATAATACCATTGTCGGCAGTCGCAGTCATCAAAGACGTAAAGGCCAATTCCTGTTCCGCTTGTTCCTCCGTCCGGCAGATAAAGGCAGCTTCCCTCCTCTTCTGCCAGCCTTGCAAGTTCTCTTCCTTCTTCACTCATCTGAAGCTTATCTAATGCCTTGGCATCATCCTTCTTTATGGCTTTTATCGCAGCTTTCATCATCTTATGATATCGTCTTAGTTTTTCGGCTTCCCGATTGAGTTTCTCTGCAGCATCCTGTAATTTCTTTTCTTTTGGAGTTCCTTCTAAAGCCTGACCCATAGCTCTCTGTGCCTCAAAATAGCTATTTTTCTCTAAATTGTACTTCGCCTGCTTTTCTGTGGTACAGCCGGTAAGGAATATCATTGCAAATAGTACAAAGATACCTGCGGCAAATCTGCTCTGTCTTTCCATGCTTCTGCCTCCTATTATTACCTCTGTGCCGGATATTAAATTATGTTCCGCTTACTCAATCTCTGCCCTGGGCGGCGGTTCCTCCTTCTATTTTCTCAATTCGGCAATAATCTCATTCTTCAATTCCAGGCCCATATCCTTCATACGCCTGCTTGCCGAAGCCGATGCCATAACACTTGCTAAAAGCTTTGACGCCACTTCATATTTCTTGAAATGATATGCCATATAGGCAAGAAGATAATCTAATGTACTCTGTTCCATACCGCACATAGGGAACATTTCTTTGGAAACTGCCTTTAAAAACCCCTCATATGCCTGCTGATAAAAAACTTCTTCTTCTTTCTGGCACTCTTCCTTTGCCGCCTGTTCCTCTGGGGTGCCAGAGGGCATAGTCTCTGCTTTCCCCCGCAGCAGCCATGCAATCTTCAGACAAGTATATGCTTTCTCACTATCTTTTCCTTTTTTTACTACTGTATTCATCAATGACAATTTGTAACGATCAACTGCTTCGTCATAAGTAAAAACTGTTTTCTGCAGCTCATTCTTCCCTTGGAAATGACTTGCAATCTGCTCTCTAATCAATTTCTCCTGTGAAGGCATAAGCTGGTCAAAATAACGGTTCATGGCAGTATATCCGCAATGGGGACAAGATGTAATATCATATTTCAAAGTGTCAATGTACTGGAATCTTGGCCTTAAATCCTTATCCGGCTCTAACCGTTTCACCCTTCCATTTTTGACTACCCTGGTTTTAAATACCTGATCACATACTTTACACCGTACGCTTTTTTCCAGAAGAAATTCCTCTTCTGACGGAGCCTTTTCTTCTGATTTTCTGCCTTCTTCTTTTTTGCCTTCTTCTTTCTGATCATCATCAAACAGATTCATGTTCTCAGAAGACTTCAAACCAAATTTTTCTAATCCTGAAAATATATTCATGGCGCTTTTCCTCCTCTTAGCCCTGCCCATTCTGAGCCGGCAGCTTATATGAACTCTTTAAAGATACAATTCTGTTAAATACCAGTGCTTCGGGTCTGGAATCTTTTGCATCTGCACAAAAAAATCCCTGTCTCACAAACTGATAGCTGTCATAAGGCTCTGCTTCTGCCAACGCAGGCTCTATATAACATTCTTTCAAGACAGTAAGTGAATTTGGATTCAGGTTAAGACTGCCGTCCTCTTTATTGTATACCCCTTTTTCTTCATCTACAAGATTTTCATACAGCCGTACCTCGCAAGTTTTGGCAAAGGGCGCAGGAACCCAGTGAATAGTCCCCTTCACCTTCCGGCCTGTAAATCCGCTTCCAGCCTTTGTCTCTGGATCATAGGTACAGTGCACTTCTGTGATATTTCCGTCCTCATCCTTCACAAAACTCTCACATTTTACAAAATATGCATGCATAAGCCGGACTTCATTTCCCGGAAACAGCCGGAAATACTTTCTGGGAGGTTCCTCCATAAAATCTTCCCGTTCAATATACAATTCTCTGCAAAAAGGAATCTGGCGACTGCCCAGTTCTTCATTTTCAAGATTATTCGCAGCGTCCAGATATTCTACCTGTCCCTCTGGATAATTGTCAATTACCAGTTTAATAGGATGTAACACTGCCATCATTCTGGGACGGCTTAATTTCAAATCTTCACGGATGCAGTATTCCAGCATGGCATAGTCCACAGAACTGTTTGCCTTTGAAACCCCGCAAAGTTCCACAAATCTCTGGATAGATTCAGGTGTAAAGCCGCGTCTGCGCAAAGCTGCAATGGAAACCAGCCGCGGATCATCCCAGCCGTCTACAATTCCATCCTCCACCAGCTTCTTAATATAACGCTTTCCTGTTACCACATTGGTAAGATACAACTTGGCAAACTCAATCTGCTTCGGGGGATTCTCATATTCCAATTCCCGCACCACCCAGTCGTACAACGGCCTGTGATCCTCAAATTCCAAGGTACAGATAGAATGGGTAATACCCTCTATGGCATCCTCTATGGGATGGGCAAAGTCATACATAGGATAGATGCACCACTTATCACCGGTATTATGATGGGACATACGAGCTACACGGTACAAAATCGGATCACGCATGTTAATATTGGGAGAAGCCATATCAATCCTGGCACGAAGCACCATGGCGCCGTCCTCATATCTTCCATCTCTCATTGCTTCAAATAATTTCAAATTCTCTTCTATACTTCTTAAAGCGCCTGGATCTTCTTTTCCTGGTTCCGTCAAAGTGCCCCGGTATTCCCGAATCTGTTCTGCATTCAGTTCAGATACATAGGCTTTGCCCTTTTTTATCAGTTTCACTGCCGCCTCATACATCTGCTGAAAATAATCAGATGCAAAAAACAGGCGGTCTTCCCAGTCTGCGCCCAGCCACTTGATATCTTCTTTGATAGAATCTACAAATTCTGTTTTTTCTTTTGTGGGATTCGTATCATCAAAACGCATGTTAAATTTTCCATGATACTTTTGTGCAAGCCCATAATTCAACAGAATGGACTTGGCATGTCCAATATGAAGATAACCATTCGGCTCCGGCGGAAAACGGGTTCTTACCGTCTCACAATGACCTTCCTTAATATCTTCTTCAATAATCTGTTCAATAAAGTTCCTGGAAACTATCTCGTTTTCCATTTGTGTTCCTCCTGGCTTCTCTGTATTCTAAAAATATTACACAAAAAGCGTTTGGAACGCGTGCTTCTCAAACGCTCTTGTGAATTATTATAAATTCTAAATGCCCATTTGTCAATGGATGGCAATGCTGTCAGCTTCTCTTGATGTGCTGATGGGTAAAAAGATGATCCTGGCAGTATTCATAATTCCCCTCACATTTCGAGCAAAATCGAAATTCCAGCTCTGCCCCATCCTGCTCCGTTCTTCCACAGATGGCACATTTATGTTTGGTAACACCCTGAGACTGGCGCATCTGCTGACGGTAGACCTGCTTTCTGTGAATCTCCCTGGGTGAAATCCTCTGAAAATTCCTGGTACTGAAAAAGAATATCAGGAAATTCAAAAGCGACGCAATAATTGCCACCCTGCCTGCCCAATTGCTGACTATAAAAGAAAATATCATCCAGACAGCATCCACAATGCCCAGCCATTTCGCCTTAAATGGAAGGATGAAATAAAGCCGGAATTCCACATTGGGAAAGATTGACGCAAAAGCCAGAAACAATGACATGGTTACGTATTCCGTACCAAAATAAGAGCCGATTCCCATTACTGGTATCCCTGCGGAAAGCCAATAAATCACATATAAAAGGAATGCCCCTAATAAGGTAAACAAAAGCCCGCCAAACAAATAGACATTATAGCGGAAGGTTCCAATAGCCTGTTCAATGGAAGTCCCGATAAAATAATAGCAGGACAGAAAAAAGATCAGGAATAGAATATTAACTGCCGGGGGAATCAATATCCAGGATACCAGCCTCCAGACCTGCCCTTTTAGAATCAGATAAGGTTCCAGTACAAGCAGATTCTGGGCGTCCGGCATGGTGTATTGTATGATAAACCCCAATACCCATGCACCAATCAGCCAAAATGTCAGATTTGGAATTGCAAATCTGCCGAATTTCCGTTCCATTTTATTCAGAAAATTCATAATGCACCTCTCTCAAATTTATTGCTTTCATTATAAATTTTCTCCCCGGCTTTGTCAACGAATGGAACTCACTTCATAAAAACTTTATATATTCGACTGCACCCCATCTCGTACAGACGGAACTATTATATTTTTAGTCACTCCAGTCGTCATTATTTTCCCGGCCATCCCAATCCCTGTCATTGTCCTGTTCATTCCAATCATCACGAACACCTTCATCCCAATTTTCCATCTCCATGTACTCCTGGCGCTCCCCTGCTCCTACAGCTCTGGGCTGAATGGTAGCTGGAATGCACAGTTCATCCCCAATCTGCAGATTGTATACATCTACAAATGGATTTGCAAACATCAATTGCCCTACACTTACGTGATATCTCTTTCCTAATTGATAAAGCGTATCGCCCTTTTGTATCACATGTATGATTCCCCTGCACGGTCCTCCTGGAAAAATGGGGCCGATAGGAATAGGTATAATTCTAGCCATAATTTTCTTTCCTCCATGTTCTATTACATGATTTTCTTTGCTGTTATTATATTCCGGTTCTGGAAAACGGTTCTATCCACCTGTCTCCTGCATATATTAAATCAGTGATTTCCTGCGTTCTATCGTCACTATTTCACAAAGGAACTCAAAAAAATTTCATATAGATTCTAAACATTCCATAAAATCTGAGAAATGAATTGTTTTTTGTAATTTCCTGTCGTATAATAAACGTTGCTTGATTTCAGGACTATATTTTAATAGGAAGAAATTGTAAAATTTAGTATGCCGCAAAAGGCGGACAATTCTCTAAATCAGGATTCTTTTTTGGGCTCAAAGCATTTTCAAACAGAAAACGCCCATGAGTTTTGTGCACAAAGCACAGAATGGAGGAAATAATATGGGAAAACAAAATTTACACAGGCTGGGCATTGATATTGGTTCAACCACTGTAAAAATTGCTATATTAAACCAGGAGAATGAGATAGTCTTTGCTGACTATGAGAGACATTTCGCAAATATCCGGGAAACTCTTTCCGATCTGCTCTCAAAGGCAAGCGACGCTCTGGGAAATATACTGCTATCCCCGGTAATTACCGGTTCTGGAGGTCTGACTTTGGCAAAACACCTGGAAATCCCCTTTGTACAGGAAGTCATTGCTGTCTCCAGTGCACTGCAGGATTACGCTCCCCAGACGGACGTTGCGATTGAATTAGGCGGTGAAGATGCAAAAATTATATATTTTGAAGGCGGAAATGTAGAACAGCGCATGAACGGCATCTGTGCGGGCGGTACCGGTTCCTTTATTGACCAGATGGCTTCCCTGCTCCAGACAGACGCCACCGGATTAAATACTTACGCAAAAAATTATAAGGCGCTCTACCCCATCGCGGCACGCTGCGGCGTATTTGCCAAATCTGATATCCAGCCGTTAATCAACGAAGGAGCTTCTAAAGAAGACCTTGCCGCGTCCATTTTCCAGGCAGTGGTCAACCAGACAATTTCCGGTCTTGCCTGCGGAAAACCTATACGGGGACACGTGGCATTTTTAGGCGGCCCTTTACACTTTTTATCAGAGTTAAAAGAAACTTTTATCCGCACCTTAAAGCTGGATCAGGAACATACGATAGCTCCCGAACATTCTCATCTTTTTGCGGCAATTGGTTCTGCCCTGAATTATGAACGGGAAATATCCATGGAACTGAACGATATTTTAAATAAACTGTCCAACGATTTTCATATGGAATTTGAAGTAGAGCGGATGGAACCTCTATTTGCAGATCAAAGTGAATATTTAAGATTTCAAAAACGCCACAGCAGACACCATGTAATGACCAGTGAACTGTCTACCTACCAGGGAAACTGCTATCTGGGCATTGACGCGGGTTCTACTACTACTAAGGTAGCTCTGGTAGGAGAGGACGGCGCTTTACTATATTCCTTTTACAGCAGCAATAACGGCAATCCCCTTGCCACTGCTACTCTTGCCCTCCGGGAAATCTACAGTCTCATGCCGGAACATGCGCAGATTGTACATTCCTGCTCCACTGGTTATGGGGAAGCCCTGCTGAAATCCGCTTTTATGCTGGATGAAGGGGAAGTAGAAACTGTCGCCCATTATTATGCCGCTGCTTTTTTCAATCCGGAGGTAGACTGCATCCTGGACATTGGCGGCCAGGATATGAAATGCATTAAAATCAAGAACCAGACCGTAGACAGCGTGCAGCTCAATGAAGCGTGTTCTTCTGGATGCGGTTCCTTTATTGAAACTTTCGCCAAGTCCCTGAATTATTCTGTGGAAGACTTTGCCCAGGCTGCCTTGTTTGCTGAAAATCCCATTGATCTTGGTACACGCTGTACGGTGTTTATGAATTCTAAGGTAAAACAAGCGCAAAAGGAAGGCGCAGAGGTAGCTGATATCTCAGCGGGACTGGCATATTCTGTCATTAAAAATGCCCTGTTTAAGGTAATTAAGGTCAGCGACGCTAAGGATTTAGGCAGACATATTGTGGTTCAAGGCGGAACCTTTTATAATGATGCTGTCTTAAGAAGTTTTGAAAAAATATCCGGCTGCGACGCCGTGCGCCCGGACATTGCAGGTATCATGGGGGCTTTTGGCGCCGCCCTTATTGCAAGAGAACGTTACGAAGATCATCCTGATACTACCATGCTTTCCATTCAGGAAATTGAAGATCTTAAGGTTGAGACAAAATTAGCCCGGTGCCAGGGCTGCACGAACCACTGTCTTTTGACCATTAATCATTTTTCAGGAAACCGCAGCTTTATCACTGGAAACCGCTGCGAAAAAGGTCTTGGACAGGAAAAAAATAAAGAGAAGATTCCCAACCTTTTTGAATATAAGAACCGCCGCATCTTTGCTTATAAACCTTTATCTGAGAAAACGGCAATCCGCGGAACTGTGGGAATTCCCAGGGTATTGAATATGTACGAAAACTACCCCTTTTGGGCAGTATTTTTCCGTACTCTGAAATTCCGCACCCTGCTGTCCCCCCAGTCCACCCGCAAAATTTATGAACTTGGGATCGAATCCATCCCCAGTGAATCTGAATGTTATCCTGCTAAACTGGCTCACGGGCACGTAACCTGGCTGATAAAGAATCAGGCTGATTTCATTTTTTATCCCTGTATTCCTTATGAGAGAAATGAATTTCCCGACTCCAACAATCACTATAACTGCCCTATTGTCACCTCCTATGCAGAAAACATTAAGAATAATGTAGATGAAATCACCTCTGGCAAAGTGCGCTTTTTAAATCCGTTTATGTCCTTCTCCTCAAAAGAGGTACTGACTCAACAGCTTCAGCAGGTATTTTTCCAGGAATTTTCTATTTCCCCGGAAGAGATAAAAGCCGCTGTAGAAACCGGCTGGCAGGAACTTGAACATATGCGCAAAGATATACGCCAGAAAGGGGAAGAAACCCTAAAATACATGGAAAAAACCGGTCACAGGGGAATTGTGCTTGCAGGACGTCCTTACCATATAGACCCGGAAATCCACCATGGAATTCCAGAACTCATCAACTCTTATGGGATTGCCGTGCTTACAGAAGACTCCGTTTCTCATTTGGCAGATGTGGAACGACCCCTGATGGTAATGGATCAGTGGATGTACCATTCCAGACTGTATGCTGCTGCAAATTTTGTGAAAACAAGAGAAGATCTGGATCTCATCCAGCTCAATTCCTTCGGCTGCGGACTGGATGCCGTCACTACGGATCAGGTGAACGACATCCTGTCGAAATCAGGCAAAATTTATACCTGCCTGAAAATTGACGAAGTCAATAACCTTGGGGCGGCACGCATCCGCATCCGTTCCCTGCTGTCAGCTCTGCGGGTAAAAGAAAAGCAGAAGAAATGCCGTACCATTGTACCTTCCAGTTACAAGCGGGTGATATTTACGGAAGAAATGCGCAAAAACTACACAATTCTCTGCCCTCAAATGTCGCCTATTCATTTCGAACTGCTGCAGCCCGCATTTCAAGCCTCCGGATACAACATGGTAGTACTTGGCAATGACGGAAAATCGGCCGTGGACATGGGACTGCGATATGTAAATAACGATGCCTGCTACCCTTCTCTCATGGTAGTGGGCCAAATTATGGAGGCTGTGATGTCTGGCAAATATGACCTGAATAAAACAGCCGTCATTGTAAGCCAGACCGGAGGAGGATGCCGTGCCTCTAACTATATTGGGTTTATCCGGCGGGCGCTGGAAAAAGCAGGATGCCCGGATATCCCTGTAATTTCCATCAACCTCAGCGGATTAGAAGAAAATCCTGGCTTTAAGCTGTCACTTCCTCTTCTGCAAAGAGGCTTATATGCTCTGATTTTTGGAGATATTTTCATGCGCTGCCTTTACCGCACCAGACCTTATGAGGCGGTTTCAGGTACTGCCAATGCCCTTCACGAAAAATGGAAACAGAGATGTATCCGCTTTGTCTCCAGGGACAAAGTAATTTCCCACCGGAAATTCAAACAGTACTGCCGCCATATCATTCAAGATTTCGATAAACTCCCAATGAATGATCAGAAGAAACCCAGAGTCGGCATTGTAGGAGAAATCCTCGTAAAATTCCTGCCTGCCGCCAACAATTACCTGGTAGATCTGCTGGAATCGGAAGGCGCTGAGGCTGTAGTACCAGATCTCACCGATTTTCTGCTCTATTGTTTTTACAACAATAATTTCAAAGCAGAACATCTGGGAACGAAAAAATCCAGCGCCAGAAATGCAAATCTTGGGATTAAAGCCTTAGAATGGCTGCGGAGCAGTGCGCGGAAAGAATTTGAAAAAAGCCGTCATTTCCAGGCTCCAGCACACATTGAAACCCTGGCAAAGTACGCTGATCCCATCGTCTCCCAGGGGAACCAGACTGGCGAGGGATGGTTTCTCACCGGGGAAATGCTGGAACTAATTCATTCTGGCACAAATAACATTGTATGCGCCCAGCCCTTTGGCTGCCTTCCAAACCATGTCGTGGGAAAAGGTGTCATCAAGGAAATAAGGCATCAATATCCCTTAGCCAACATTGTAGCCATCGACTACGATCCGGGAGCTTCTGAAGTCAACCAATTGAACCGTATCAAACTGATGCTGTCCACGGCGCAAAAGAATCTGGCAAAACTTCAGAATGACGCAGACAAATAACAAACTATATTTTTTTGAAGTGAATTCCTTTTCGAACTCGTTTTATCTAATAGAACAGGTTATCCGTACACTTAGGAAACTTAAAGGAGGACACTCAAATGAAACGAAATAAAATCTTAACTGTTATCCTGGGCATTGCCGTACTTTCTGGAATCATCTGTTCTGGTATGGTAATAGCCCAGGGAATACGCACAGGAGCCGCATTAACACACAATGTTTCTGCCAGAAAAGAATCAGTTCCACAGCCATGGGAGCTGGAAAAACGAAAACTGGAAGCATTTTCAGAAATCTCCATCAATCTGAGTTACTGTAATCTTTCCATACTTCCAGGAGATGATTATTATCTGGAATACCATATGGACGGCAGTTGTGAAAAGCCTGAATATAAAGTGTCAAAAGGCAGGTTTTATTTTCAGGAAGGAAACACCCAGACAAAATACCGCAATGGTTTTCATCTGTTTTTGAATCCCCCAAGATATGAACCCTATTATGTGAATCTTTATGTGCCAGAGAAACAATATTTTGATCTGCTGGAACTATCTAATGACAGCGGAAATGTAGAAATTAAGGAGATACAGGCCCAAAATGCTGATATCAAAATTGAGTATGGAAATCTTGACCTGGGTTCTTTCTCTGGAGAAAAACTCTCTATTGACGCAGATTCTGGAAATCTGGAATCTGAAACCATTACCTGCGATACCCTGGACATTTCCAATGAATACGGAAATATTACCGGAAATACTTTTCAAGTTTCTGATAAAGCCTCCATTACACTGGATAGCGGCAATCTCTCACTTTCAAAATTGGAAGCAGGTACACTGACGGTGAAGGATGAATATGGCAACTGCTCTGTAGAAGAACTCAAGGTAAAAAGCAGCAGCATTTCCATGGATTCCGGAAATATAGATTTTAACCAGGCAGAACTTGGCACAACAGATATTACCAGCGCTTACGGTGATGTATCTCTGGTTCTGACTGATTCTGTATCAGATTACAATTATGAACTCCATAACGAATATGGCACCGTAAGGCTGGACGGCAATAGAATCAAAGAAGATGACGATGGTGAAATACATTATCAAAAAGACAATCAAAAAGATAACAGAATTTTTATTGAATGTGAGAGTGGAAATATAAACATTCGTTAACCGCCGGAGTACTATAAAAGAACCGCCAATGGAACATGATGTTCTCCATGACGGTTCTTTTCATGGCTCCGGTAAGAAGCACAAGGGCTCCTCCCAGCTTCGCTGGGTCCCTCCTCATGTTAAATGCTGGGTCCCTCCTCATGCTAAATCATACTAAAATGTTCATCCCCTGATAGAGATACTTCTTCTGCTCAGGCTGATATGCTCCAAGCTTCTGCGCCTGCCTGGCAGCAAGCTTTTCTTCTTCCTGTTCCTGCTGTTTCTGCTCCTGGATATTCTGCATCTGCTGAGTAAGTTCTGATAAAGCTCCTTCGCCTTCCTGAAGATTTTCTGCCTCCTGCGCGTTGTTTTCCATTTCTTCTGCAGTTTCTTTGAGATTCTGCAAATCCTCCGCCATCTCTGCGGTTTCTTCTGCCATATCGGAAACGTCGTCCAACAGTTCCTCCATTGCGCTCTTGTCTTCTTCTGTACCCAGAGCTTCTTCGGCAGCTTCTTCCCGCCTCTCTTCCGGCGTCTTTGGTTCCATCTTCTCGGCAGCTTCTGCAATCTTCTCTCCGCGCTCCTGCGCTTCGTCCATTATATGCCACATCTGCTCATTATTAAAGGATTGCTTTACTGACGCAATTTCTTCCTCATAGCTGTGCAGAGCTTTGAGTTTCTCAGCAATTTCCTCTACCGTATCGCACTCCTTTTCCTTCAGGTTTTCCTTCTGTTTCTCCCAGAACGAAACTTCGTTCTGTGCCTTCTGCTGCCGCTCTGCTTTCTCCTGGGTGCTTTTCAGCCCATTATTTTGCAGCATTGGAAGATTTCCGGCAAAAACGGAACCTTTCCGATAAGTGTCTGTCCCTATACTTGTCATTGAAACATTCATAGCCGTCCTCCTTTCTCTTTATTTTTTCGGCATAAATACTGGTATTCTTTACCTCTTTCCTCATCCTGATAGGTTCTGAAACCTGCCATACATGGCAAAGAACACAGAAAACAGAGTTTAAACATCTGCTCCTGTGTTCTCATAGTTATTTACTTTCTATTCATGGATATAATTTACATGCAAAAGCTCATGCTCCCGATTTTTCAACAGATCATTGTAAAGCGTATTTACCAGAGGATTTTCCTCGCTGCGCTTAATTTGAAGCGCTTTGTCATTCTTATATAATCCTTCTGCGCGCATCCGCTTTTCCGTGGAACGGGCAAATGGCTGGCCAGCTCCTGCAACACAGCCGCCAGGACATGCCATCACTTCTACAAAATCAAAATGCTCTTCCCCGCTCTCAATCTTCTGCAGCAGGCAGTCCGCATTCCCAAGGCCGCTGACAATACCAATTCTTATGGTGCGCTCCCCAAGATCCAGTTCACATTCCTTGACACCTTTCATGCCCCGCACTCCAATAAACTCAATTTCTTTCAGCACTTTTGGGCTCTTATCTGCCACTACCCGGCGGACTGCCGCCTCTGTCACGCCTCCGGTAGCTCCAAAAATTACTCCCGCACCAGAATAAATAGAAAATGGCATATCATAAGCTTCAGGCTCTAAACGGTCAAAGCGGATACCAATTTCCTTTAACATGCCAATTACTTCTTCTGAAGTAAGTACATAATCCACATCCGAAATACCATTTCTTACAAACTCTTCTCTGGATGCCTCAAACTTCTTAGCAGTACAAGGCATAATGGCTACTGAGACCGTCTCTTTCTTCTCCTTCTTGTCCTGCTTCTTATAATACTCCTTAATCACCGCCCCGAACATCTGCATAGGGGATTTAGCTGTGGACACATAGGGCATAATATGAGGATACTGCGTCTCCACGTAGCGAATCCATCCTGGACAGCAGGAAGTAAACAGCGGATATTTACGGTCTTTCTCCTCTAAACTCTCCACCAGTTCTTCCGATTCCTCCATGATGGTAAGATCTGCCCCCACAG
The DNA here is from genome assembly GCA_950097145.1 of uncultured Lachnospiraceae bacterium. Taxonomy (GTDB): domain Bacteria; phylum Bacillota; class Clostridia; order Lachnospirales; family Lachnospiraceae; genus Petralouisia. The sequence goes on along the minus strand of CATNCF010000005.1, from coordinate 30,652 downwards.
AAGTGTCAAAAATCGCATCCACCCCCAGCATGCGCAGAGAGGCAATCAATTTTCCTATGGTATTCTCTCCCGGGTCATATCCATACCCTTCACCGATTGCCACACGGACTGCCGGCGCAATCTGTACCACCACGCGCTTATCTGGATTGTGGATTGCCTCCCATACGTCATGGGTATCATTTTTAATGGTAATGGCTCCTGTAGGACATACAGCCGCACATTGCCCGCAGTTGACGCAGTTGGTATCGGCAATATCTCTGCCAAATGCCGTGGAAATCTCCATATCAGCCCCCCGATGGGCAAAGTCAATGGCTCCCACATGCTGGATTTCACTGCACACTCTCACACAATCGCCACAGAGAATACATTTATTGGGATTGCGCACAATAGCTTTCGAAGAAGTGTCAATGGGACGGATGGGATTGGTGTTTTCAAACCGCACGCCTGGAATGGAAAACCGGTTTGCCAGTTCCTGCAGCTTGCATTTTCCATTTTTCTCACAGGTAGTACAGTCTCTGCAGTGCGCAGCCAAAAGCAGCTCTAGGATACGTTTCCTGTGATAGTAAAGCTGCGGTGTATTCGTTCGTATTTCCATGCCGTTTTTCGGCGGGGTAGAACAGGACGCCACAATGCCTCCCCGGTTATCTTCCACCACGCACATACGGCAGGCTCCATAAATAGACAAGTCCGAATAATAGCAAAATGTTGGTAAAATAATTCCTGCTTTGCGGATCACTGCAAGAATATTTTTCTCATCGGTGAACGGTACGCGCTCTCCATCAATTATCATATATTTTTCCATGTCCGTTCCCTCCTACACTTCTATTACTGCGTGGAAATTACAGCCTTCTTTGCAGGCTCCACACTTGATGCATTTCTTGGCATCAATAACAAATGGTTTCTTTATTTCACCAGAAATAGCGCCTGCGGGACAGAGCTTTGCACACTTGCTGCATCCCTTGCACAATTCTGGATCAATCTGGAGGGTTACTAACGCCTTACACTGACCCGCAGGACATTTCTTCTCCACCACATGGGCTATATATTCCTCTCGAAAATATTTCATGGTGCTCACCACCGGAGAGGCCGCTGTCTTGCCTAGTCCGCACAATGCCGTTGCTGAAATTGTTTCCGAAAGTTCTTCCAACAGTTGGATATGCCCCAAAGTTCCCCTTCCTTCACAAATGTCATTCAAAAGCTCTAACATCCGTTTCGTGCCTTCTCTGCAGGGAATGCATTTTCCGCAGGACTCATTTTGAGTAAAATTCATAAAGAACCTTGCCACTTCCACCATGCAGCTCTTGTCGTTCATAACTACAAGACCGCCGCTTCCAATCATTGCTCCTACTTTTTTCAGGGAATCAAAGTCTAAATGCAGATCCAAATGGTCCTCTGATGGGTTAATACAGAGACAGCCGCCGGAAGGGCCGCCAATCTGCACCGCCTTAAATCCGCCGCCTTTCACACCGCCGCCGATGTCAAAAATAACCTTGCGCAGAGGCGTTCCCATAGGCACTTCAATCAATCCTGTATTCATGACATTTCCAGTCAGTGCAAATGCCTTGGTTCCATGATTGTTGTCCGGCCCGATGGTTTTATACCACGCAGCCCCCTTACTGATAATAGGCGGAACATTGCAGTAAGTTTCCACATTATTCAATACCGTAGGCTTTTCAAAGAGCCCTTTTTCCACTGTGCGGGGAGGCTTCACTCTGGGCATCCCCCGGTTTCCTTCAATGGAGGCCGTCAATGCAGAACCTTCGCCGCAGACAAAAGCGCCTGCACCCTGGCTGATCTGCAAATCAAAATCAAAGCCGGAACCTAAAATATTTTTTCCCAGCAGCCCTTTTTCCTCTGCCTTATTAATGGCATTCTGCAGACGCTCTACCGCAAGGGGATATTCTGCCCGTACATAGATAAAACCATAATGTGCCCCAGTTGCAATCCCGGCAATCAGCATCCCTTCAATGACACGATGGGGATCTCCCTCCATCATGCTGCGATCCATAAATGCCCCTGGATCTCCTTCATCCCCATTACAGACCACATATTTAATTTCTTGATCCTGCGCCAGTACCTGAGCCCATTTCCGCCCAGTGGGGAACCCGCCGCCGCCGCGTCCCCGCAGGGACGCCTCAGATACCTCGTCCACAATCTGCTGGGGCGTCATATCGAACAAGGCTTTTGCTACGGCCCCATAACCGCCCACCGCTATGTATTCCTTAATGGATTCAGCATTGATCCTTCCGCAATCCTCCAAAGCCACCCGGGTCTGCTGCTTGTAGAAGGGAATATCATCCTGTCTCTCATATGCTTTTCCTTCCTGGTCATGGTATACCAAACGGTCAATGATTTCATCCCCTGCAATACTCTTTTCGATAATTTCCTCACAATCCTCTGTTTTGACCTTTACATATAGAATTCCTTCCGGCTCAATGCGCAAAAGGGGACCCATCTCGCAAAATCCATGACAGCCGGACTTCTTCAAACCAATGCTCTCGTCATGAGGCTCTTTCTCCAGCACCAGAGAACATTTGATGCCCCGCGCCATAAGAATTTCCTGCATTCTGGCATAGATATTTAAAGAGCCCCCGGCAACACATCCTGTTCCAGCGCAAATCAAAATCTGCTTTCTCTGTGTTTTTAAGGATGCCGCATATTCTTTTCTCCTGGCTTCCAGTTCTTCTCTCGTATTAATTCTCATCTGCGGCCTCCTCTCCTGCACCACTGCCATTTTTCAACTCCTGAATTAATGTTCTCGCCTTCTCCGGCGTCATGGCCGGATGCACCACATCATTAACAGTACAGACAGGAGCCAGGCCGCAGGCTCCCAGACAGGATACTGTCTCTACGGTAAACATCATGTCGTCTGTCGTGGGTTTCGCCGCTGTCACTCCCAAAAGACTGCGGATTTCTTCTAAAATAGCAGTAGATCTGCGCACATGGCACGCTGTTCCATCGCAAATTTTAATCACGTATTTCCCTTTTGGCTCCAAAGAAAAATTTTCATAAAATGTAGCTACCCCGTACACTTTTGCTTCGCTCAAATGCAGCTTTTTTGCAATATAGCAGAGCATCTCTTCCGGCAGATAACGGTACACCTTCTGGATATCCTGCATAATTGCAATCACTTTCGTCTGGCTGTAATCATGAGCAGCTAAGATCTCATCTAACACTTTCACTTCCTTTGCTTCCAAATCGTTTCCTCCTTGTTGGTTTCTTTTGTTGAAATTGGTATTATCAGTATATCATTGATAAACTATTTACTCAAATAGAATTTCTATATCTTCCTATCATGATATTCTTACGCTTCCATCCTCCCTGAACATACCAAAATCATGCAAACCTCAGGCATTTTCTTCCGTATCTGTATGGATTGCTTCCATTTCTGTTCTGGACATACGGAAGCACTCCATAATTTTGGGCGAAAAAACACCGCATTCTCCGCCTAAAATCATATAATATGCTTCCTCCCTGGAGTACGCCCGTTTGTAAATACGTTCACTGATCAAAGCGTGATAAGCATCTACCACCGATACAATTTGCGCTGAAATTGGTATCTCATCTCCTTTCAGTCCCTCTGGATATCCTCTTCCGTCATAGCGCTCATGATGATACCGGCAAATCTCCATGCTTTTCTTATGATACTCTGGTGTCTGCAGGTCTTTCATCATTTTCATAATCTCGCAGCCTTTTGTTGTGTGGGATTTCATGTACTCCGTTTCTTCTTTTGTAAGTTTTGCAGGTTTATACAAAACATGGTCAGAAATTAACAGTTTCCCAATATCGCGCAGTGACGCTAATTCTGCAATAGCTTCTACATCCAGATCCGTCAGTTTGTATTCCGGATAATTATTTTGTACTTTTTTTCCGACAATCCGGCTGATTTCTCTAACAATCTGTGTATTTTCTGAAAATTCCGGATAATGATGCTCTAAAATATTGCAAACAATATCAATCATTTTCTCATTTGCTTTTTTTAATTTTTCAGCCTGGAGCTTCATTACAGAATACTGCTTGCGCAGCATCTGATTCTGCTCCCGCACCTTCTCTTCTATATGATTTTTATGCTGATAAAAAGAAATATTATTATTGACGCGGTTCTTTACCACATCTGCGTCAAAGGGTTTCCTGATTAAGTCGGACGCCCCCATTTGAATACATTTTTTCTCCACTTCCACAGAATGTTCTGCCGTAATAATCAGTACTGGAATTTCATTCATCCACCCCTTTTTCTTCATATTTCACGAATAGATTCCCCCAATAATTCCTTGAGCAAAAATTGCTTTATATCTGCCTTATGTTCCAGCGCCAAACGGATTTCTTCCAGTTGATATGGTTCGTAGCCCTCCTTAATATAAGGAAAAATATTTACATTTCCCTGCTTTGCCTTACGGATCTGGCGCAGATACCCTGCTGCAAGCTCCTGATACTCCGCAAGATCGACCCCCTCTTTAAGGCCTTTGCGGATCTGACGCATCCGGTCATATGAAATCTCTGGCTTAGCATAAACAGATACATCCAGGCCACGCTCCAGCCCTTTCTTAATCTCTTCCATTTGAAACCAGTCATATTTAACAAAAGTATACCAGGACACATCAAGCCCTTTCTCAATTCCCTGACGGATTTCTTCCAGCTGCCCCTTATCAAACCCCATGGACTCATACTTTTTCATTAACTGATTTTTCATCATTCACCTCTGAATCTACAAAATATCCTGCCCTTCCATTCTATGATAAAAGTACCAGACTGTCAATAAACTTTCCTTGTTTATAAACTTTTTATAATTTTGAAAACCCTTGATTTTCCTGGCCTGGCAGATTTTTGTTAGCACTCATGTTAAAGGAGTGCTAATTTTCTATTGACTTTTTTGAACCAGGGTATTACAATCTTTTTTAGATTAAATAAAAAATAACAAGCTGTAATAACAGACAACAAAGGAGTGTAATTCTATGAGCAACAAACACGGAAATCTTTCCATCAACAGCGATAATATTTTCCCCATTATAAAGAAATGGCTTTATTCCGACCACGATATTTTCTATCGTGAATTAATTTCCAACGGCTGCGACGCCATTACCAAATTAAAGAAACTGGATCTGATGGGCGAATATGAACTGCCTGCAGACTATGAGCCTAAAATCCAGATTCTGGTAAACCCAGAAGAAAAAACACTGAAATTCATTGACAATGGCCTGGGAATGACTGCTGATGAGGTTGAGGAATACATTAATCAGATTGCCTTTTCCGGAGCTACTGATTTTCTGGAAAAATATAAAGATAAGGCAAGTGAAGAACAAATTATCGGGCACTTTGGACTGGGCTTCTACTCCGCATTCATGGTAGCAGACGCAGTGCATATTGATTCCCTGTCCTATCAGAAGGACGCAGTTCCTGTCCACTGGGAATGCGACGGCGGTACAGAATTCGACATGAAGGACGGCGCTAAAACCACTGTTGGTACAGAAATCACTTTATTCCTCAATGAAGACTGCCTGGAATTTGCTAACGAATACCGTGCAAAAGAAGTAATTGAAAAATACTGCTCTTTTATGCCCACTGCTATCTATCTGGCAAAGGAACATGCAGAAGAAGAATATGAGACCATCCCTGCAGATGAAGTAACAGAAAAAGACAAGGTAATTGAAACCATTGTAGAAGAAGCAAAATTCGAGGAAAAAGAAAATGAGGACGGCACCAAAGAACAGGTAGAGGTATCTCCCCGCACGGAAAAAGCCAAGATTGTAAAACGTCCCGTTGCCCTCAATGATACTCATCCTCTGTGGACCAAACATCCCAACGATTGTACAGACGAGGAATACAAGACATTCTACCGCAAGGTATTCCAGGATTACAAGGAACCTCTGTTCTGGATTCACCTAAACATGGACTATCCCTTCAACCTGAAAGGAATCCTGTACTTCCCCAAAATCAACACCGAGTATGATTCCATCGAAGGAACCATCAAACTGTACAACAACCAGGTATTCATTGCCGACAATATCAAGGAAGTAATTCCAGAGTTCTTAATGCTGTTAAAAGGTGTCATTGACTGTCCGGATCTTCCTCTTAATGTATCCAGAAGCGCATTGCAGAATGACGGTTTTGTAAAGAAAATCTCTGATTACATCACCAAAAAAGTTGCTGATAAATTAAGCGGCATGTGCAAAACCGATAAAGAAGCTTATGAAAAATACTGGGATGACATCAGCCCATTTATCAAATTCGGCTGCCTGAAAGATGAAAAATTCTGTGATAAAATCAATGATTATATCCTGTTCAAGAATCTGGATGATAAATATCTGACTCTGCCTGAATGTCTGAAAGTGGAGGAAGAAAAAACGGACGACAACAGTTCTGAAAATATCAAGAACAATTCTGAAAGTTCCGCTACCTCCGAACAGACAGATGTTCCTGAACATGATGAAGATGAAAAGGACAGCCGCAAACCCATTTATTACGTAACAGACAGACAGCAGCAGGGACAGTATATCAATATGTTTAAGGAACAAGGCATGGATGCCGTCATTCTGGACCACAATATTGACACTTCTTTCATCACTCAGTTGGAACGCAGAAATGAAAAAATCCGCTTTGTCCGCATTGACGCTGACCTGACCGACTCTATGAAGGAGGAAGTTTCCGAAGAAGAATTAAAAGAATCCGCTGACACTTTGACAGAAACCTTCCGCAAAGCATTGAATAACGAAAACCTGAAAATATCTGTAGAAAAATTGAAAAATGCAGAAATTTCCTCTGTAATTACCCTTTCTGAAGAAGGAAGACGGATGCAGGATATGATGAAAATGTACGGCATGGCTGGCATGGATCCCTCTATGTTCGGCGGCGACCAAACCTTAATCCTAAATGCAAATAACAAATTGGTAACTTACATTTTAGACAACAAAGATTCTGAGCACGTTCCAATGTTCTGCGAACAGCTTTATGACCTGGCACTCCTCAGCAATCACCCCCTCTCTCCAGACGCCATGAGTAAATTTGTTGCCAGAAGTAATCAGATTATGCTTCTGCTTGCAAAATAACTCTTATATTTTCTGATCTGTAAAATGGGAGCAAAACTGTATATTGTCTTACAGGTTCGCTCCCGTTTTCTTGCTCTTAACTTCCTCTAATGCATGTTCAAACATTTCTCTGGTAATAAAATCTGGCTGCCGTATCATGATTCGGTACTGCAATTCTTCTTTTACCAAATATTCTTTTTCAGAAGCCATGCTCCATATTCCTTCTAAAGGATATACGGTGTAGTCTGTTATTTCACTGCTTTTTTCGGTAAGCGCTTTATATGCCATTTTAATTTTATAAGCCACAGAAAACAGAGCAGCAACCTTATCTGAAAAGATTTCGTCATTAGGATTTCCACTGCCGGAAAGAATAATATAGTTCCAGGCAGGAATATTTATCACGCAAGGTTTTGTCTTAACGCCATATATTTCTTTCTCCTGCTTTTTCCATTCATATTTCATTTTCAGTCCTCGCTTTCTCAAATATAATTTACAGGCAAATTATATCACACATATACTGACACCCTATGTCAAGATTTATACCCTTTGGGCACCCATTATGGCCATTCTGCTATTTCACAAAGTATATTTCTCATAAATTTTCTTTGCCTGTTCTGCCACGACGTCTTTCAGATACGCAGGCTCTATAATCTCTACTTGTGTTCCAAATGACAATAAATACCCTATGAGCCATTCATCTTCCGGCATGGGGACAGATACGATGAGATCTCCATTTTCTTTTTTGCTTACCCTAGTTTTGTCAAATTCATCGAAAACACGATATGACATATTTTGGGGAAAACGCAGTACGATTGTATTGTAAGACTGCCCCAACGTTTCATCTAATTCTGGAACGAAACTTTTGCAAAAACTTTCCGTGAGAACTTCTAAATCTATGATACGGGTCAGCTTAAAAATGCGATAATCCTGTTTTTCCGTACAATATGCTTTTAAGTACCACGACATAGACTTATATGACATTTTTAGCGGCTGGACAATTCTCTCGCTAGTTGTTCCACTGGAATTTGCATAAGTTATTTTTATACACTTTTGATGAATCACCGCTGATTTTAGCAATTCAAATTTCTCATTGCCAGTTCCTCCTTTGATAATAGAATCCCCTCAAACCTCTGACACTTTTCGAAACAAAAAAGAGAGCAAGGTTTCAAATCCCTGCCCTCCATTCTTATTAATACTATCTTTAAGTAAAGTAATTCCCCCTTTACCAATTACAGTATTTCTCATACACCTGAAAAAAACTATTTGTTTTCACTTCTTCATTGATTTCCACGGTTACTTTTTCCCAAACTTTTTCATTAAATTCTGAGGGCAGGCTTGTGAGAAACTCCTGATATACATCGTCAAAAGCTTCTTTCCTGCGCTTTTCCAATATTACAGATTTGTTGGCGTCTGTTTTCTCCTGGTTATAGTGATTAATGCATTTGATAAAATAATATCCGTTCTCTGTCTTTATTTTCTTGCTGACCTGTTCATTTTCCAGATTAAATGCCTCCTGCGCTACTTCCTGGGCCACATCATTTTTCCCGAATGACACCTCCGTCTCAGAAGCCTCATTATAGAGGTTTGCCACCGAAAGAAAATCGCCGCCCTCCTTGAGCTGCTGCTGCACTTCTTTTGCTTTATTTTCGTCTGTAACAAAAATCTGTTGTGCTTCCATGACCCGCGCCTCTTCGTCGCTGACCTCATCATTTACCCCCTGGGTCAAAAAAGTATAAAGTTTGTTGGCAAGTCCATAACGGGCATACAGTTTCTCAATGTCTGCCTGCTTTACCTGCATATATTCTTTTTCCGCATCATTCAGAGAAGCATAATAATCTGCCGCTGCATTTCTAATTTTTTTCTTTTCCTCATCTGTCAAAGAAATTTCCCGGTCCTGTGCCAGATAATCCATCGCCATAATCTGCGCAAGTCTGGATATAGTCAAATCTTTTACATAAGTTTCCAAATCATTATTTTCAAATTTCCGCTCCCACAAATCAAGGCCATACATGGTAGCATACATATTTTGGTAATTAGTCAATATTACCCGTGCCTGGGGCAGCGTACAGATCTCTTCCCGGATCTTGAACACTTCATTATTCAAAATGTCCGTATTAACCACTACCTTAGCGTTTCCCATTGTACACCCTTCCAGATTCACCAGAAGAAGTGCACAAATTCCTATTATTCTGCCTTTCATACCTATTTTCATTTGTAATCTCTCTCCATTTTATCCCTGCTGCATTTCTCTTTCTATTTTACTGCCCGCAGTTCTGCCATACAGTATTATAATACCTTCAGAATGCTGCGCGCTGCGCTTAACCCATTGGCCGAAGCCTGCTGAAGTCCGCGGGTAACGGACGCCCCGTCGCCAATGGCACGCAAACCGTGAATATTCGTTTCAAATTCCTGGTTTACTACCACTTTATTGGAATAAAATTTCACTTCTACGCCGTAGAGCAGAGTCTCATCACTGGCAATTCCAGGCGTCACTTTGTCTAAGGCAAAAATCATTTCTTCAATATCTACCATAATCCGATGGGGAAATACCAAAGATAAATCTCCCGGCACTGCATCCTTTAACGTAGGGATGATGTTGTTCCTGCAAAGCCGTTCCTCTGTAGTGCGCCTTCCCCTGCGGTAATCTCCAAATGTCTGTACCAGAATCCTTCCGTCACACAACATATTGGACAACTGCGCAATATGTTTTCCATATTCAATAGGCGTCTTAAAAGGTTTGGTAAAATTCTTGGAAACCAGAAGAGCAAAATTAGTATTGCTGGTTTTCAGGTCACTGGATTTATAGGCATGGCCATTTACCACTGCAAGCCCGTTTTCATAATATTCTGTGGCCACTTCTCCTGACGGATTGGTACAAAATGTCCGCACTTTATCGTCAAAAGTTGGCGTGTGGTACACAAGCTTTGCCTCATAAAGATTCTGATTTAGAAAATCCATCACTTCATCCCGCACTTCCACACGCACGCCGATATCCACTGTCCCAACCTTTGTCTGAATCCCATGCTCCCTGCAGATATGGCTGAACCAGTCTGCTCCCTCTCTGCCAATGGCAATGACAATCTCTTTCCCGGCAAACTGTTCTCCTTCTTTTGTCACGATTCCTGCTGCCCGTCCCTCTTCCATCAGCACATTTTCCACCATTGTGCCAAATTTCATTTCTACTCCCTGTGCCAGAAGATGTTCTTGAAGACGGCTGTATATCTTATAACCCTCTTCTGTACCCAGATGGCGGATGGGACATTCCACCAATTTTAAATTGGCGTTGATGGCTTTTCTTCGGATTTCACGGATCTCTTTTTCCCTGCCAACGCCATAAACATTGCTGTCAGCCCCAAATTTCAGATAAATTTCATCAGACTCCCGAATCAGCTCCATAGCTGTTTCATATCCAAGAATTTCAGGCAGATTTCCTCCCACATCTGGTGACAGGGATAATTTTCCATCTGAAAAAGCTCCTGCTCCTGCAAAACCTGTGGTAATGGAACACGGCTTACAGCCAACACAGACTTTTGTCCTGCGTTTTGGACACTGGCGTTCTTCAATCCTTCTTCCTTTCTCTACCATCAGAACAGACAATTCCGGGTGCTGCCGCAGCAGTTCATAAGCACAGAAAATGCCGGAAGGTCCTGCTCCCACAATAATTACATCATACTGTTTCATATTCATCTCCATTTCCCACATTTATGCCTCTACCACTAAAAACCTGCCGTCCGGCAAGGTAAATACTTCTGATGCATCAGCCAGTTCTTCATCGCTCATCTGGCTGACATCTGCCCCCTCATCCTGGAAATATTCACGCACTTCCCGGATATTCTTACATACAACTGCCATGCAGTCTTCCAGAAACACTTCTGCTTCTTCCAAATTTTCTGCCACGTTCTCGTCTAAAAGCTGCGACTGGTGCTGCAGAAAATATTCGAGACAAAGTTCATCATAATGATCCATAAATCCATTCCTCCTAACGCTTCTATGATAGTATGAATTCTATAAAATTTCAATGCCTGATTGCTCCATTTCATGAAAAATCCTTGCCAGGGGAAGTCCTACCACATTATAATAATCTCCCTGGATTCCCTGAATATAAAGGGCGCATTTCCCCTGAATGGCATAAGCTCCTGCCTTATCCATAGGCTCTCTGGTTCGGATATAAGACAGAATCTGATGTTCTTTCATAGGGTACATAGTTACCTTAGTCTCCTCAACAAAAGAATGGATCTCTCTGCGGTCCTGGCAAATGGTGATCCATGTAACCCCAGTAAATACACTGTGGGTACTGCCGGAAAGCAGTTCCAGCATCCTTTTTGCATCCGTTTCATCCCTTGGTTTTCCCAAAATCTGATTTTTATAAGCCACTACTGTATCGGCCCCCAGAACCACAATGGAACCCTCTCCTGCCCGCTGTGACACTTCTTCTGCTTTCTGCCTTGATAAATCCAGAACTGCCTGTCTTGGATCTGTGCTGGTGATTACTTCTTCCCCCTGGGAAGGAAGAATCTCAAATTTTGCTCCTGCCTGCTCCAGTAATTCTTTTCTGCGGGGTGAAGCTGACGCTAGTATTAATTTGTATTTCATAATTTCTCCTCTATGATGAGCCATTGCTTTTTATAATCCTGTGTTCCTGCTATCATTCTAATAGGTTTACGAGAATTTTTCAAATACTTCTTTCTAAAATCCACACTTCTCCTAATAAGTAATTTTTATTTCGAAAGGAAAAACTATTACGCTTCTATCTGTACCATCAAACGCACCATTTCATTTCTCTGTCATATTCTATAAAGAACAGAATATATGAGAAAGGATTCAGTAGTATGGCAAATTATAATATGGCTTCCGAATACGGCTGCAGTCAAAGACAGCCTCACCGCCAAAATACCTGTGCTGCCGGCAGGGCTCAGCGTCCTATGCGAAATCGTCCGCCTATGCCTCGTCCCTGCCCGGACAAATCAGATCCTCTGTCTGGCATGGCCATTGCGATGGCTTATGTACCCTGGCAGTTTATGAATGAGACTTATGAGCCGGATAAAGCGCTTCAGTATGGCACTATTTTCCCAGAATTAAATAAACCATTTTATGGGAAAGGAGGCTGCATGAAATGAATGGAAATCAGATGGAACAAGTAAAATTATTTCAATGGATCAATATGGTAAGTTTCGCAGTCAATGATATCGTTCTCTATCTCGATACCCATCCTACGGATCAAAATGCTCTTTCCTACTTCAATCATTTCCGGGAAGTACGTATGAAGGCGTTAAAAGAATATGAGGAAAATTACGGTCCTCTTACCCTGGACACTGCAAAACCAGATCAGATGTGGCTTTGGTCTACTCAGCCAATGCCCTGGGAAGGAGGCTTCTGTTAGATGTGGAATTATGAAAAACGATTACAATATCCGGTAAATATTACCCAGACCAACCCTCAGATAGCACAGGTAATCATCAGCCAGTTTGGTGGCCCTGACGGTGAACTGTCTGCTTCTATGCGGTATCTGTCCCAGCGTTACACCATCCCTTACCGGGAAGTTGCAGGATTATTGACTGATATAGGTAGAGAAGCCCCTGAAATGTTCCATCTCAGGGACCCTCGCTTTTTTTCGCCCAGTGTGCGGGAAAGCTTCCAGTGGAAGCTTTCCCGTGAGCGGATGTCTTGCAGCTTCAAGACACCGCCCAAACACAACTCCCTGCTCCATCTGGCGTTTCTGCCCCCATTTCACACGCTCGGAAGTCTTACGGCTTTCCTCCTTTGCAATCGAGGACATAATGGCAAGGCGAAGCTCTGCATCGCCGTCTAAAGTGTTGATGTTATCATTTAGAAAGATAACACCCACGCCGTGCTTTTTGAGGTCACGGGTATAGAATATACTATCAAGGGTATTTCTCGCAAAACGGGAGATTTCTTTTGTTACAATCAAAATCACCGTTCTTTGCACACGCAATCATGCGGTTAAATTCTTTCCGTTTTTTCGTATTCATACCAGAGATTCCTTCATCTACGAACACTTCATAAAGCTCCCAATCGGGATTACGCTCTATATACTGTCTGAAATAACGCTGCTGGCTTTCAAACGAATTTGCCTGATCTTCGTTGCCCGTAAATACATGGCAGTATGCGGCAACCTTTCTCTTTGTGTGCTGTATCTTCCTTTCTTGATTTAGTGTTTCGTATTTATCTATTGACATAAGAATATCTCCTTTCCCGACAATCCTTTGCCGTATTTTCAGTATAGTTAATTGAAAATGGTATGTCGAACTGCACTGCTTCTATTCAATGTATAAGAGAATGATTGTACCATATAATTTCATATCACGAAATTCTGGTGTATATGGTGATTTAGCCATAAAAATACCTCCCAAGAAGATTTTGGTTATTTCCATTGTCTACTTAAGAGGTATTATATCAGCCAAGACTGCCTAAATTATCAATAATATCCTGAGTGGAAGTATGCTCATATCCCTTTTCTATAAATACGCGAAAAGAAACATCCAATAATAAATTAACGGTTTCTTCTAGATGCTTATTCCTTGCTATGTTTGAGCTCCTCTTTCACATACGTCTAGTATGTTTGTCAAGATGTTTCATCATATATTATTTCGCGCAGAACTTTCAGAGCCTTTGTGTGAAGCAGCTTTACATAGCTGTATGAAATATCCATTATTTCTGCGATACTTTTCAATGTTTTCCCGCTATAATAGTGCAGGATAATAATATCGCGATCTCGCTGGGAGAGCTGCTCGAGAGCGTCTGCAAGACTTTTGAGCGTTTCCTCGTTAAGCATTTCCTCATCAATGTTTCCTTCAAAGCAAAGTTCCTCTGGAAGCCCGTAAACAGACTTCGCCATCCGATAATAGTCAATAACGGTATTCTGCGTTATCCTATATATCCATGTTGACAGGGAAGCCTTTGTCTCATCAAATCCCGAAAACCCCTTAAATACTTTGACAAACACGTCCGAGATTAAATCCTCCGTGTCGTGTTCGTTCGGTATTTTCCCATATATATATCGCGCCACCTTATCCTTAAACTTGGCATAAATCTGCTCAAATTCGGTGTTTTTGTGCAGTTCAATCATCGGAATTATCCCTCCGGCTTTCAAACGGGACAAATTCGCCCGCAGCATTCACCTGTTCCAGTTCTTCATCTGAAAGCGTCTCGCCGTAACGTTTCTCAGTTTCATCCATCATTTCGGCAAGACGTAGATTTTTCGAAAATTTCTGGAAGTCAAACAGCCGGCGTAATTTCTCCTCCATCATTCGCCCTCCATAGGCGCTATATTTTTCCAACCCCGGAGCGTTTCCTTGATTTTCCTGTGCCAACCTTTTTGGAAAAATAGACATTTTGCGGGATCAATGCCAAATTTATCACCCGTAATCGCCAGTGCCAGCGCGCGACAGCCACCCCCGCAGTGTTTAAAATAAGGACACACCTCGCAGGTTTCATTGTTATCTGACAACTGCCCCAGTGTAGCGCAGACCTCTCTCAGATATCTCCCTTCTTGCAGAATTGGCTGCAATCCCTCTTTTTTAACGTTGCCCAGGAAATTGTTCTTCGCGCTAAAATACCCTGACATCTGCATACAAGGGTAGACATTTCCGTCTGCTGCGACCGCAACCATCCCCCTGTTCCCACGGCACACGGGCATACTGTCCCGGTACTCTCCGGCAACGTATTCAACGGGGCGCAGACGGTAAGATTCTGTTTGTGGAAACACCGTGAGAAACTGCCAGATATCTATTGTCATATTGTGTTTCTTTTTGATATATCTGTCGGCAAATTCCAACATTCTTTCGTAATATTCCTCAACCTCTAAGCAGGAACCATCTGCATTTTCCTTCCAACGCGGTGATTCTGAAGTACGGATCACCCGCATTTCATTCACGCCCATTTCATCTAACATTTCCGCTGTAGGTAACATGGATTCGATATTAAGCCGATGGACGTTCGTCTGCACTTTTACACGGAAGCCCTTCTCCACGCACAGGCGAATTGCCCGAAGCGCGTCCGCCTCCGCCCCCTTGCGGTTTCTGAGCCAGTCGTGATGTCCGATTCCATCAAAGGATATTTTAATCAGCGGATTACAGCCGATTTTCCTAAATTGCTCCAATGCTGTCTCGTCAAGGAAAGAACCGTTCGTGTTCAGATCCTCAAGGTACATTCCGTGTGCGTAAATACTCTCCACAATCTCAAAAAAATTCTTATGGAGCATAGGCTCGCCGCCTGTAATCGTAAAAGCATTGATTCCACACTTTTGCGCCTGCTCAATCAGCCTCTTTGCTTCCTCAATCGTCCACTCACTCATTATGGGAGCGTTATCGGCAGCGTTGAAGCAGTGCAGGCAGCTATAATTGCATTTTCCTGTTATCATCCAGCTTATTGCAGGAAAATAGCGGTTGTCACAGTCGAGGTGTTTTTGCCATTCAGACAGGATACCCTCATCCTTTGCATGAGCAATAAATCCCATATCCAAAAATTTTTCCGCAAGTGGCAGTTCCCCCTCAAGCTCCGTTTTACCGTCGCACTTCAAAAGGAATTCAAACTCTTCCTTTTTCAATCCTTTCGCGTAACGGACACCCTTTCTGTAATACGCATACGGCACCAGCCGCCATGAGCGCAGGGCGATGTCTGGATTTAATATGTACCGATTCATCTCAATTCACTCCTTATCATTATTTGCGGAAACTGCCGCAAAATACGGATATTATTTGTCCTACCGCCCCCACGGACCGCAGTATGGGAAAGCCATAAAAGGGCCTCTTCCCTTCACACCATGATTGTTCAACATGCAAACTTACCGCAGTATGGGCAACACAAAGTTTTGAAAGTAGAGTGTGATTTGACGGCGTCAAGGTCACCTCCGCAGAAGGGACAAAGATTGGGACGGCATCCGCCTCCTGCTACATTGCCAAGCTCATCATCCGATAGCTCGCCCATCTTGTGAAGCTTTTCAAAATAAACTTCTGCCTTCTTCTCGTCCATCGGATAACCATTTTTCTTTGCGAGAGCCATAAGCTCTTCGACAGAGTTTGCCTGTTTTGCCTTTACAATAAGTTCTTCGTCAAATTTTGTCTGTGTTGCCTTTGCAATAAGGTCTTTTTTTTCCATAGTGCTTTCCTCCTAATATTAAGTCACCTTTACATTTTGTTACAGATTACAGTATAAAAACTGATAATCATAGACGTGATTCGCGCCTTTGTTCTTTTATACGAATCAAAACCGCCGAGAGCCAATAAATTTCCAAAAAATTTTCAGGCCCTCAATTCTGCGGTATCGTCAACCCTTTGTCTGTCCACTAGTTCTGCGAAAAAACCTCCCCTTTGTATCAACTGGTCATATGTCCCATCTTCGATAATCTTTCCCTTATCAAGCACCAATATCCTGTCGCACTGTTTGATGGTAGAAAGCCTGTGCGCGATAACAATCCTCGTGCATTTCAGACTGTCCAGCGATTCCGAAACCGTTTTCTGCGTGAGATTATCAAGGGCTGAAGTCGCCTCGTCAAACATCAGCACGCTTGGTTTTGGTGCAATGGCACGGGCAATCATCAGCCGCTGCCGCTGCCCACCCGAAATTCCGCCGCTGCCCTCGGAAATCATTGTGTGCATCCCCATCGGCATACGGCGAATATCCTCTGCAATGCCTGACAATTCGGCGGCATGCCAAGCCTCATCCATAGTAAGCCACGGTGCAGATATGATAATATTCGAGAAAATATCTCCCGTAAACAGCTTGCCATTTTGCATTACCACGCCGATATTGCGCCTGAAAGACTTTAAGTCCACCGCCGCAATATCCTTGCCATCTACGTAAACGGCGCCCTTCTGCGGTGATTCAAAGCCCAGCATAAGCCGCAAAAGCGTAGACTTCCCGCACCCGGTTGCGCCCACGATCGCCACATACTGCCCCGGACGGATTTTCAGCGACAGATCGTCAATCACAAGGGGCATATTTTCGTTGTAACGGAAGGAAACGTTATCCAGTTCGATGCTGCCCGAAAGCCGCGTAATCATCTGCTTTCCCTCGGAAATTTCGGGAACTGCCTTCAAAATCGGTTCTACCATATCCATAATCGGCTTAATCTGCGCCACAGTCAACGCGATTCCCGCAAGCGAGATAAATGCCCCGGAAACCATTCCATAAGCGGTATTGAATGCATAGTAGTCCGCTACGGACACTCCTGACGATACCGCAATCCAATACATCATAAGCGTTCCTGCAAGCGAGATAGCGCTTGAAATAACGCTGTTTATTTTCAGGAACATCGGAGGGTTGTAGGCAAGCCGCGCTTCTTCGGCATAAAGGTTTCCCCACCGTGCGAACGCACGCATTTCCGCTCCCGAAAGCTTAATCTTCTGCACGCCCGATATCAGTGCATAGGACATTCCGCTCTCTTTTGAGGACAGCTCCATCTTTTTTTTGCTGACTTTCATCTGCACAAATGCTGATACTACTGTAAACGCCACTGTAGCAAGCGTAATGATAAGCGATGGTATCACCAGCGCTGGCGCGTACACAAAGATCTGCGATATGTATACAAGTGAAAATACAGACGTAAGCCCTGTCGTCAGCACTACAGACACCAGCATCTCGCACAGCGAATTGCTGCACTGCGCCCGCGCAGCTAATTCTCCTGAACTGTAATTCTTAAAAAACTCTGCGGGCAGCGACATTAAGCGGGACATGATTGCAGCCTGAACCGAAATACTCATTTTGGTGTTTATCCGCGCTATAATCAGCGACTTTACGCCGTTTATCAGCAGGGAACTGAGCGTAACGCAAATCATAAACACCGTAATCGCAAGCAAAATCTGTGTGCTGCCGTCCTCGATCACACGTGAAAACAGCAGGTTATTAAGCTTCGGCGATAACATTCCAATCAATGTTACTGCCAGCGCTGACGCGCCTGTCATCACAAAATCAGCGGGGGAAAGCGTTCCCAGAATATACCGCATCAAATCCGAAATTCCAAGTGCTTTCAGTGGCAGCGGCTTGTAAAAAACTATCGCTTCTTCCTCGAAAAGCTCCTGGTTTTTGCCGTTTATTTTCACAAGTTTTCCTGTTTCCATATCCCGATAACGATAACCTGAAAATCGCGCGGGGATAAGCGCAACAACCATTCCATCGCTTTTACGGATTCCCAGCATTGCTCCGATTGCATCTTTGTACCAGCCTTTCGAGAGCGTTACCGTACGGCGCATGATTCCATGGGGGCGGAGCAAGTATTCAAGCTGTTCATTTCTGTCCGTGATATTGTCGGGAATATCTTTCGTATTTATATGATAAAATCTTAATATCTCGTCAAAAGCGTTTTTCGTCTGCTGCCGCTGGTCATTCAGCGCGGCTGAAACATGACTGCCCATTACTGCGCCGGCAATGTTGATAAAGGCATCTGTAAAAACATCCTGATCGTTTTGTTTCCGCTGTTTTATTTGTTCGTCAAACCATCCCATTCTCCTATTTTCACCTCCTTTATTCGTTTGTTACAAGTTGTGTATAAACGCCGCCTCTTTCGTACAGCTCATTATGTGTCCCGCGCTCTACAACTTCCCCGTTATCAAGCACGATGATTTCATCGCAGTCGCGTATGGTTGATAACCTATGGGCCACAACAATACAAGTAATTCCGCGGTCTTTTATGGATCTTACAACTTCAAATTCCGTTTTTGCATCCAGTGCAGAAGTTGCCTCGTCAAGAATGATGATGGTCGGATCTTGGACTAACACACGGGCAATCTCCATTCGCTGCCGCTGGCCACCCGAAAAGTCCTTGCCTCCCTCGGTGATTTTGTAACTGTAGCCGCCGTCACGCAGCATAATATCCTCATGAAGCTGCGCATCCCGGGCCGCCATGATTATCTCAAAATCCTCTATCGAACCATCCCACATTTTGATATTGTTTGCAATTGTATCCTCAAACAAAATAATATCCTGATCGACTACCGCCAACGATCCGGTAAAAACACTTCTGTCTATTTTTTCTATGGGTTTTCCGTCAAATAAGATTTCGCCTTCCCAGGGCTGGTAAAGCCCCGAAATAAGCTTCGACAACGTGGACTTTCCGCAGCCTGATGTGCCGACAAAGGCCACGCGGCTGCCGGTTTTAAGGGTCAAATTAAAGTCCCTGATCAGAGGCTCTGCAAGACGCGAATAGCCGAACGTGACGTTTTTAAGTTCCACGTTGCCCGATAATTTGCTGTACTCCGCATCCTTTGAAAGCTCATTTCTGTCACAATTCACATCCGTTGGGTATTCCATCACATCCTCCACGCGCTCCATCTGCGCGCGCATTTCCTGGAGCGTCTGTCCCGCCGAAATCAACGTCTGCGCGGGTTCGGTAAAAGAACCTAAAAAGCCCTGAAACGCCATGATCATACCTACTGTAAACTTTCCATTTATTGTAAAAAAAACTCCGAGTATCAGCACGGCGACATTCGCCAGTGACGACACAAACTCAGGAATCATGCCAAGATACTGATTTAGGCGTTCAAAACGCACCTGCTGGGTATTCACGCTGGCCTGATAGCCCGCCCATTTCTCGAAAAATCCATTCTCTGCGCCGCTGGCCTTGATTGTTTCCACCATTTCAATCCCCGTCACAGTAGCTCCAGCGAGTTTTCCCGCGTCGCGCATCTGTACCCGGGTAATGTTCATGCGCTTATTGGATATAATCTTTGAAACCACAAGATTGATTACGATGGAAACCACCCCTACCAGCGTCAGAATCGGGTTGTAGCGGAGCATTACAGTAAAATAAAACACCAGCATAACCGTGTTTAACGCCAACGGCGCGAAAGTCTCTGCCAATGACTGGGCAACCGAAGCGTTCATTCTCTGCCTCTGCTGAATATCCCCCGCCATGCGCTGGGAGAAAAATTCCATCGGCATACGAAGAACCTTCCACATATAAGCGGTACTTCCGACTGCCGAAAGCTGACCGTTTATTTTCAGCGAATAAACAGCTTTCATCCATTCCACAATAAGCTGTATCACGCTTATTCCTCCAAGCGCGAAAATAAACGGCAAAAACCATTCTGGGTTTTCACCGGTAAGAAGCCTATCCATGAAAATCCGCGAGAATGCTGGGGTGATAATCCCCAACAGAGCAGTAATCAGCGTTGTCAGCGCCACAAACACCATTGCTGTTTTGGCCTCTTTCAGCCGTTTTTTCGCGAATGTCAGTATGCTCTTGGGGGCTCCGCCTGGCTCGAAGCTCTCCGCAGGCTCGAACATCAGGCAAATCCCCGTAAAGGACTTGTCAAATATTTCCATCGGCACGGAATAACTCCCTTTTGCAGGGTCGTTAATGTACGCCTTACTGCCCTTGAAGCCGTCCAACACTACAAAATGATTGAAATTCCAATGAATGATACAGGGAAATTTTCCATTCTCTTTTAAACCCTCCGGCTCATAGCGATAGCCCTTCGCTGCCAACCCATAGCTGCGTGCTGCTTTTAGGATGTTTTTCGCGTTGGAACCGTCACGCGATACGCCGCAGTCAGCGCGCACCTGCTCAAGGGGTATCCATTTCCCGTAATATGCAAGGATCATGGTGAGAGAAGCCGCGCCGCACTCCAGCGCTTCCATCTGCATTACCACAGGAACTTTCACCTTACCGTTTCTGACAGGCTGCTTTATCTTTTTCGTACCCATCTTCAGACTCTCCTCTCAATTCAGTATAAACGACATCGGCGATACGCTTTCTGTAACGATTTCAGCATAGTATGTACCGTCTGGAATATCCACATCTGCAATTATCTCATACATCCACGCACCCTCGGAAAAACCTCCGAGATGTATCAAATAGGGATCCATATCCGCGTTTACGGCGATCGGCATTTCGGCAATTTCAGAAACAGCGAAATCATTGCCGTTTACCTTTACCAGCATTCCCGCTTTAATCTTAGCGACGTCTTTCTCCGTAACATAACAGATAAAAATGCCGTTTTCGCTCGTCCCCGCAGAAAGGATCTTACTTTCAAGACGCCCAAAAATTCCCCAGACGCATACCCCCGCCAGCAAAACAATCACCGCCGCCAACATCATCCATACGCTCGGATTGGATACGCGGATATAATCATTTAGCTGCTCGGGAGAAGAAACACGGTCTATACTTGATTTCCGAAAAATTTGTTTTTCATTGTACTTCATGTCAACCTCCAGCTTTTTATATTTTGGTACAATTATATAATATTATAAATTTAACCACAAAAAAAACGATAGATCGCAACTAAATTTAGGGGCATTATTCCGGTCATATAGAAAAAATAACCTCCTACTTCTCAGCCCTTCTTCTGTTGCGAATTCTTTACCGCAAGTACATGCAATTACAGTCCCAACAACTCTTTCTCAACCCACACATTTACTGTGATGACAGCATTGCCTTTCTTCTTCGCAACAACTTTCCCGTTCTTGTTTACTGTAACAACTTTCTTGTATTATACTCCCTGTTAGCAGTTCTACCCATTTCTAAATTACTTCCTTTCCGTTTTTACTCCTGCACCCGATTTTTTTTATTAGACATTAGAGCATTAGACACCCAACAGAAAAAATAGATACAGAATCGTGGAACAAAAGCAAGGGGTTCAAAGGGGATTTCCCCTTGAAAAATTAATGTAAGAAGAAATGAGGTGATTATCATTGGATATTTGACTGATGTATGCAATAGCCGTTGCTATGTATAAATTTTTTTCTATAGGAAAAGCAGCAATGCCGATTGGCGGCTTACTGGAACATTTCAGAGGCTTCTCTACCAAGATCAGTCAGGATTCTGTTTCAGATAAGCCTCCACTCTTGTTTTTACATTTTCCCGTAGATTTTCATAATAAAAGTCATAATCATGACCATGCAGACTTTCCGGTCCGAATAAATCTGCCGGAGCATACTCCACGTTCTTTGCTGTACAAATAACTACGCCACGCTCCGTATCCACCTGCGCGTCTGCAACTCCAGTTATGATCTCATATTCTCCTGTTTCCTCATTTAGAATACGACTTCCCAGATTTTCCTCAAATCCAGCACAGGTATCGTCCCGCTTCCAGTTAATGGGGTTTATACTGATGGCCTCCGGTTCCACAACCAGATTATGCTGTCCTTTGTTTCCCGCTCCTTCCGTATTCCAGGATACAATTACACCCGTATCGTCAGCACCTTCAGCAAATTTTAGATACGGATGTTCTTCCAGAAAGGTCTCGGTAATGGAAAATCCGATGGGATATGCTGCAACCATACGTTCATAGTATTCTGGATGTGCCTGCATATACTCTCCAAGGACAATTTTTGTCATTATGGAACCCTGAGAGTGCCCTGCAAGAATAAAGGGCCTGCCTTCATTATAGTGTTCAAAATAGTAATCCAAAGCGGCATATATGTCTGTGCGCTGTTCCCTTTCTTGATACTCTTCCAGTTCTTTCTGGCTGAGATCTACAACCTGATAAATATTACTCTGGCGGTAGAACGGGGCAAACACATTGGTAGATTCCTCATAGACCGTTCCCTGATTCTCGTAAACAACCCTGGCTCTATCCCGCATCTGCTGATTATCAATATCACAGATTGGTTTTGCATTTTCCGATTCATCCAGATAGGAGGTGGGATAAAGATAAATGGTATCAACCTCATGGGTAATTTCCGGAATTCTCATCCAGTTTTCTCTACTGGAATAATCTGACGGCGTCCCTACCAAATCTGTAATTTCAAAAGAAGCTGGCTTCTGCTTTGCTTCCTCTCCCGTTTCTTTTTCCGCATCCGCAGGCCGATTCCCGCTGCTGCCGCAGGCTACGGCGCCGCATAGTAGAAAACAAGCCGCCAGGACAACTATCTGGTTTCGAAATATTGAAATCTTCATACTTTTTTTCATTAATGTATTCCTCCTATCGATGTAATAATTCAGAGATCCCAGAATAAAAAGCAAAGATGAAATCTCAGATTATCATGATTTAGAATCATTATAGTAGTTCCAAATCCGAAATTCTATAAAATGGGATATTTTATGATTGTTTAGGGACAAAATCTCTCCAGAATCCTGCATGGGGTAACTGCTCATAAAACGGTATAAGCAAACTGAAGTGGTGTAAATAAAACACTTGATATATTCAAAAAATAAATTAAATTGTGTATGGAAGCAACTTGCACTTAACAGCAATATAGAAGGATACAATTATGTAAAAAAATTAAATAACCGCCATACATACAGATTGGCACACCTAGACAGGAAGTCAAGAAAAGGTTTCCTGTTTTTTACGCCACCTGGACGGGCATAACCACAACGGCAACATTCATGTGCATATCATAATCAATTCCCTATGGATTGCGGAAGTGCCAATATCAGTATATTCGTTTTCCTTTTGAGTGTATAATTTCTGAATCAAATAACTTGATTCTCATTTTGCAATGGTATAGCTCCATTTGAATGGCAGAAAGTGCAAATACACATCAATATGTTCTTTGTCATTTACCACCATTTTATTTAAGATTTCTTTATAAAAATCATCTTCATATTCCACGCCGTTTACAAGCTCTTGCATCACTTCTGTAATTTCATCCACAAGCTCTTTTTGCTTTGTAGATATTTCCCTTTGTTTCTCCATCTGAGCAAACATTCCACTAGAACATTTCCCTGGATATCTAGGCATACTTTCTATCACAGACTGCAGTTTTGTAATCTCATTCTCACATTTTGCTCTTGCTGCTGTAAATTCCTCTCTGGTAATGTCACCAGAGGTATAAAGATCAATGAGCTTTGTGCGTTTTTCCTCGATAGCCTTAATCTGTGATTTCAATTTCTCACTGTCTGTACTTATAGTATCTATGGAAACACCCTTCATACCATACGACAGATCAGAGGTAATTACAGACTTGATCATTGCAAGTAAATCACCAGTGATTTTCTTCTTATTATATTTTAAGCTCCCTGTGACAAGATACATAATATGTATTGCGTCTTCATTCCGTAGACTCATTCCTGTGCAGCCCACCTTGTTTCCAGCTTTATCAATATGAGGTTTTCCATGCTTGGCGGCTTCATTACACCGCCAAGCCTTATAACGACTTCCATTTTTTCGAATTTTATACCGTGCAACATAACTGGAACCACAGCAGCCACATTTGATCTTACCAGAAAAAGGATAACGGTTACTGTACTTTGCTTTTCCCTTTTGAGACAAAGAACGCTGGTCTAACATATGGTTTGCTTCCTCAAACATTTCACGGGAGATAATTGGTTCGTGATGATCCTTGATAATAATAAATTCCTCCTGTCCCCGATTGTATTTTTTTTCGTGGGAAAGGAAATCGGGTGTATAAGTTTTCTTCTGCACCAAATCCCCACAATACTTCTCATTACGGATGATACGGAGAATTACGGTATTCTGCCATGCCTTACTTCTCATGGGTTGTATCCCCGCTTCCTGAAGCTCACGGGCAATGACATGAGCCCCTTTCTTCTCATTGACAAATTTATGAAAGATAAGCCGAACAATTTCTGCACCTTTCTCGTTGATATACATGTTACCATCTTTCACATCGTAGCCAAGCATACTCCGCCCAAACACAACTCCCTGCTCCATCTGGCGTTTCTGCCCCCACTTCACACGCTCGGAAGTCTTACGGCTTTCCTCCTGTGCAATCGAGGACATAATGGCGAGACGAAGCTCCGCATCTTTGTCTAAGGTATTAATATTATCATTTAGAAAGATAACCCCTACCCCATACTTTTTCAGGTCTCGGGTATAATAAATGCTGTCCAGAGTATTCCTGGCAAAACGCGAAATCTCTTTTGTAAGAATCAAATCAAAATCTCCATTCTTGGCACACGCAACCATGCGGTTAAATTCTTTCCGCCTTTTTGTATTTGTGCCGGAAATACCTTGATCTGCAAATATCTCGTAAAGCTCCCAATTGGGATTACGTTCAATATACTCCTTAAAATAACGCTGCTGGCTTTCAAATGAATTTGCCTGGTCTTCATTGTCTGTAGATACACGGCAGTATGCTGCCACACGCTTTTTTTTCTCCACGATTTTTCGTTCTTGGTTTAAGCGCTCATATCGATTCATTGCCACGCTCCTCTTTCTGACTTAATCTACGTCGTTTTTCCAGTTCAAGCAAACAGCATTTTCGTTGGGATGCAGTCAGAAGATTTCGTTTTTCTAATGATAAAAGGATTGCTGTCTGAATATTAATAAGAAACGCTTCATGTTCCTGTTCATCCAATTCGGGAATAGTCCGGCCAACATAAACAAATTCTCTGTGTTTCATGTAACAGGCACCTCCTTCATCCTCAATGTATGAACCAACCTTTGTACCATATAACGAAATCCTTAAAATGAAATCTATTTATAAATAGAAAGCCAAACAGATTGACAAAATGAAACCAATTTTATATGTCATCATATTTATGACCATTTACAACATTATCTGGGTGCAATCCATTTTTCGCTCTTTTCTGTAAATAATTAAAAAAATTCAAAAAATCGCTTTGGGATACTTTTACCTGTGACCACTCGACTCGATACTCTATCGGATTTTTCATACCTTTCAACCTTTATCTTCATTTATTGCAACATTTTATGTGCTCCTCAATCAGTTTACGGCCATCCTATTTCTTTAAAAGTCATTTCTCCGTATGCTCTTAGCAAAAACACTTGTCCATAAGTTTTTTTACCTGCTGTACTGCAAATAAAAGTTCTTAAATTTCTTCCTTTACAAGATATGTTTCTTCGTAAGCGCCAAATAATCCTGCGGATTCCCTAATCCGCTGTCTCTATATATAATTGTAGATGTTAGATAGTTAGACTATTTCACTACAATCAAGCAGGAGGACAGGTTATGGCAGCTGCGCATAAAGTCCGTGTTCCCATGGCGGAACAGATCAGGATTATCAATGAATGCCGCCAAAGCGGCATGACAGATGCTGATTGGTGTCGTGAAAACGGCATTTCTGTAAGCACTTTTTATAACTGGGTCAGCCGCTGCCGGAAAGCGGCAGCGGATCAGATCCCGCCACCGAATTACGGTCATCATGCGGAGCCTCTTCCAAAGCAGGATGCAGTTCCAATCGACATTGTTCCAGATCATATTCATAACAATGCAGATCCTACTCTGCTCACAAGGACACTGCGCCTTATACAGGAGACATTATGTCAGGTGATATCTCCGGTCTTGAAAAGATCTGTATTGTCTGCGGCTATACAGATATGCGCAAATCCATTGATGGTCTGTGTGCCATGATCGAAGACCAGCTTAAGACGGCCCCGCCGTCCAGTGCTCTCTTCCTTTTCTGCGGAAGAAGACGGGACAGGATCAAAGCACTGTTCCGGGAGCCGGATGGTTTCGTACTGATCTATAAGCGGCTTACCGTCCCTGGCGGTTATCAATGGCCAGGGAAGCAGTCAGAAGTCCGGAATCTTTCCTGGCGGGAGTTTGACTGGCTGATGTCAGGGATTGATATTGACCAGCCCAAAGCACTCAAAACAGAGTAAAAAACGCCTGGATTTCAAGAAAATACTGCACAGAAAAACCGCAGAATTCCTTGTAAAATCCTGCATTTTCAGCACTTTTTTCCTTTTGGAACACTCTGATCTCCGGTATAATAAAGACATCAAATCCAAGGAGGGAATGATGGCTTCCGGTGCAAAAGACCTTCAGCTGAGAGAACTGAACGATACAGTATCACAACTGAAAGCAATGGTATCCGAACAGACTGAGCTGATCAAATCTCTCCGTCTTATTATTGATGAAAAGTCCAACCATGAAAAGGCCCTTCAGGAACAGGTAGATTACCTGACCAGAAAGCTTTTCGCTTCTTCCAGCGAAAGAAGAACCGATGACATTCCAGGACAGCAGAACCTTTTTGATGAAGCTGAAGTGGAACAGGATCTTTCCCTGTTGGATGGTTGTTAAATACCGAAACCACAGACAATGGTTATCAGAAGATTATCCAGCGCATCCAAAAAAACAACGATGACAAGGTAAATACATATTCTTACAAAGATGAAAACAAAATAGATCATGCGTTCCAAACAAATATTTTAGCATTAAATGCCTCTGTGGAAGCTTCCCGGGCTGGTACAGCAGGAGCTGGTTTTTCCATTGTAGCAGAAGAAGTCAGAAGCCTTGCAGCCAGGTCCGCCGAAGCTACACAAAACACTACGAATCTCATTAACAACTCCATTAAGGATGTGAAGACAGGAACAGAGTCTACAGCCCTTGCTGTTTCTGCAAAAGAAAGCGCCAAAGTATCCAAAGAATTATCCGAGCAGGCATATTCTCTAAACAATCTGCTTAGCCGATTCCACATCCAGTAAGAAAAGAATGTGAAAAAAGCACAATCCCACCATAGTAACAGCCACATTCTAAAGCGATTGTCTTTTACTTGTTCTGACCTAAAATACCACAGATACCAGTATTGACTTGACTTTAGAGTTACTTGTGTTATCTTAGATAAAAAGAAGTATCTGTCAATACTTCAAACGAACTATTGAAAGCAAGGAAATTAATAAAAATGCATAACCAACCAAAAGACAACTATATCCGAGGCGTTTTGATGATCATCATGTCCGCATTTTGCTTTGCATGCATGAATGTCTGCATCCGCCTGTCAGGAGACCTTCCATCTATGCAAAAAAGTTTCTTTCGCAATCTGGTAGCTGCTTTTTTTGCTGTTATTTTTTCTTATTTCCTATTGAAAGAAAAAATACTGCCCTTTCAGGCTGCTTGCATCTTTTCTGCCTTCTGCGGCTGCCTGTTTATCGTCAAGCCTGGGTTTCACAACACTGCTCTGCTTCCTGCGTTAATCGGCGTATGCGGAGGTCTTGGCGCAGGCATTGCCTATACCATGGTGCGTAAATTGGGAACAATGAACATCAAAGGCTCTGTGATCGTTTTTTACTTCTCACTGTTTTCCTGCCTATTCCTTACACCATGGATTGTTATAAATTTTGCACACATGACGCTGAACCAAATCTTAACCTTACTAATGACGGGTTTGTTTGCCGCTGGTGGCCAGTTTGCCATTACTGCTGCTTACACCTATGCCCCTGCCAAAAAGATATCTATTTTTGATTATTCTCAGATTATCTTTGCGGCTGTTCTAGGATTTGCCCTATTCCATGAACTCCCCGACAAATACAGCTTTCTCGGATATGCGCTGGTAATTGCGGCTTCTCTGATGATGTTTTTGTATAACTGTCAGCGGAAAACAGATTAATGGTCTGTTTCAAAATACATCCTTTTATCCCACCTTACTCTTGGAAAATCAGAGAGTAAGGTGCCCGCTGCTTTCCATTTCAAACAGCACACTTCATCATTGCTCAATCATCTCTTCCACAACTTTTTTTATTTCTTATAATTTTCTGCAGCCCAATTTATAGCTACTTTCTGTAATTTTTGAAACAATTCAGTATGCTCATTGTATTTTCAGAAGATAGACACCTTCGTTTTTCTGTTAATAATACTTATCATCAAGATAACCACAAACATATTTATTTGTATTCTTTTTCCAATCTTTAATATATCTCGTATTATTAAAAGCGTCAGCTATTTTGTTCCATCCTTCATCCTGATCGATATATTGAAATCTAAAAAGTAAAGGCAGTGTTATATTAAACTCTATCCCTCTATTTGAAATACACGGCATTTTAACTCCAAAAATATCCATTAAGGAATTGCTATATTTATGAAATTCATCTGATTCAATTATACATAAATATTCGTCTTTCGTCTGCTCAAAAATCTGAAACTTTTACCTTGCCGTATTATGACATATTGATTTTTCCCATATTGAAAAAAGATTAAATATGAAGATATAAGCTCTTTCCAATCCTTTTCTATTCTTTTAAGTTCACACCCAAAAGTATAAAAAATGCTTTTAATGATTGAAGATTTTCCAGTCTTATTCCCACCTAAAATAATATTCAATCCTTTCGAAAAAGGAACTTCTAATGAACGTGACTCACTCTGACTGATTACAATCAGTTTTTTTATTATCAGCCTTTTCATTTTTCTTTTCCTCCTCTCTTTTTCGCATATATCTTATTAAAAGTCGATATTTTTGTTCTGTCTCAAATTTCTTTGCTGAATCTTTGCTCATAATACAATACCTCTATTAATGTTCTATCTAATGATTGCGACGAAAGCCCTTGTTTTAACAACTCATGCATACATTCTTTCTCTAAAACACTTGCATCATAAAAATCCCCCATACATTCAATATATGTAGAGATAACCTTTCGTAATGTAATGACAATTTCTTGGTACTTAAAATCATTCACATTAAGCCACCTTGAATCATGTAATGTTTTTGCAGATTCAATACAATGCAATTCCTTATCCGTTAATCCTTGCGTTGATAAATACTTATAAAAATCTGTATAATTTCCCTTTTTGCTAATTGTTGAATTGATTTTATCATTTATTTTTGAAATTTCTATTCCTTTCTTATCCACTAAACTTTTGAAGCTAATAGGCGTTTTTATTTGTTCTGTACTCTTTTTTCTCACGTCATTTACCAGCTGTTGAAAAATAAGATGCGCCGTATCTGTTGGTATATTTTTATTTGCTAACTGGTCAAAAAACATACCTGATGTTTGCGTCGTATATGTTGATAATTGTAATTTAGATTTATGTACAAAAGTATTTTGAATAAATATATCAAATACACGATCAAAATTAGATGGTAATGAATCTACATATTCGTCCTTAATTCTTCCTTTAATCCTTTGATAGAGTTCATTATTTTCGACCGCAACTATTTTTCCATCTTCAATATATGACTGCCAAAGACGAACATCTTTATCATAATCGTTATTTGAAATGAAGTAGCAATGTGAACATTCTACTCCAAAATTCAAAAAATTGTAATATATAAACCCTAAAAAGGATTTTTTATATCCTCCACTTTTCTTTTTTTCTCGTTTTGATAACTCCGCAACCGTCCAATCTGAAGAATCTTCTTTCGTCTTAATTTGATAAAATTGGTACTCTTCTTTCTCTGGTATAAATTCTGCCATATCGTCATGAAACTCACAAAAAACAATACATTCTGCGTTATTTTCAAGTTGACCTATAATATGACACACAATCCAGTGAACTTGATACTCAAAACGATTATATGAACCAGAACCTGCCTGTTCCCTCTGTTCCAATTCAAGAACTTTACCCATTCTGTATCCCCCCTTTGTTCATCTGTTCCATTTCTGTTTGAAAGTCCAATTCTTCTTCCACTCTTCTTCATCCACTATCGCATCAAACACAGGCTCAATGAAAGTCTGAATCTCCGCAATTATTACCTCAAATTCAAGCGTAACATCTTTCATATTTTTCAAAAAATATCTCCACCGCTTCTGTATATCTTCATCTTCGGAAAGTGCCAGAATACGCTTAAAGCTATCTCTGTCATAAGGTGTTTCTCTTTTCTTCAATGTTTCAAAAATTGCCGCCCGTAGCTTCGCTCCCTCAAAATCGAATGTTCTTGCCAGATAATATATATCGTAAAAGTCTTTCATCCTGCCGGTCAATTCAAATCGTTGCAAGATAGCGTCAAATTTCTCTGCTATCGTACTTTCCAAAGAATACGTTTTTATCACTGGCTTTTCAAAATCTGGAAGCTGTGTATTGATTCT
>CATNCF010000004.1 GCA_950097145.1 uncultured Lachnospiraceae bacterium | reverse complement strand
TGACTGTTACTAATCGGCCGAGGGCTTGACCTTAAGGAAGCAGGGAAGACAGCAGGATCGTCTGTGTGAATTTTTGAAGGTATAGAAGAAAAGGAGAATAATCCTCGATAGCTCAATGGTAGAGCACTCGGCTGTTAACCGAGTTGTTGTAGGTTCGAGCCCTACTCGGGGAGCTTGGAAAAAGCCTGTAAACATTGGAGTTTGCAGGTTTTTTATTGATGTGCCTGGCGGGCACACGGTTCTAACGGGTGAAAGTCCCAAATCCGCCTGGCAGTGGGAAGGATACAGCCGAAGCCATTAGCAGAGGCCATAGTACCATGGCGGTTGCAAACGGCATGGGAAGGACTGAACTTTAGGAGATGTGAGTAAATGAATGTAACCAAAGATGGGTTTAAGGACAGACAACTTCATATGGAAGATGGAGGACAGCGTAGATGTTAAGAGTTGCCCTCACCAATAAAATAATAGCCAAGCGGGGATATATCTCCATATTACCTGCATATCGATGAGAAAGAATATATCGGATTCTTACATAGGTACGGCTCTGTACGCGGAAATTTAGCAGCAGTGGGTATACTATACCATAGCAGCGGATTTATTTTAGAACTAAAATAACAGGGAATGTTGCAAACAAGGAAATTTCTACAACATATGGCACAATTCTTAGTTTAATTGTAACGATATGTTGTAGAATTCCTGCATTTTGCAACATTCCCTTTTTATATTTGTAATCTAGCGAAAATTTGTAATGGGTAAAAAAATTTTATATAAAATGATTTATTAATAAGATTAGGGTGTCAAAAAGTTTGAAATTCCCTTGCAGGCCAATTTTACCAATCTTGCACTACAATATCTATCAACGATGTTTCGCATCGCCTGAAGATATTGCAGCACAATCTTGAAAAAATTTGTTCTGCAGTGAAAATGCACCTTTTGGCACCCTAATCTTAATAAGGAAAGATGGTTATAAATATCTGAGATCTCTCATAACTTCCTATTACTATAGTTTAAAATTTTTACTACATATCCTGTATTTAACATTTTATTTAGAGTTTCACTACTTTAATGCTCTGATTACTCTCGTCACTGAGACCTTCTACTGATAAACAAAGATTTTGACATTGATCTATCACTCTGATAATTTTGCCAGTGAGAATTTCACCGGGAGCAATCAGTGGAATTCCAGGTGGATAAAGATATACAAATTCCTGACTGATATGTCCAGTGGAAGCTTTCAGGGAGAGGCGCTCAGAAGGTTGTTCTATGGCAAGAGCGATGGGCATCTGGGGTTTCGGATTCTGATAAATATCTATACTGGTCAAAAGTTTAGAACGTCCAGGACGCTTACCATAGATAACTTTTGCGTCGGTTTTTGAACCGTTTTTGGACACAGAAATTTTTTCATCAATTTCTTTTAAGGCACGACTTAGCCGTTGAAATCCTTCTGGTGTATCCATGATGCTGGTAAGTGCTGTAGTATAATGTCCTGCGCACATTTCCATCTGTAAATGATAACTGTTCAGCAGTTTGTGGTAAAGTTTCTGTCCAGTCATTTCTGAATCACCCACAGAAATCAGTATTTTGGACATATCGTGGTCAAAACATATTTCCTCAGATACAGATGTCTTGTCAAATACTTTCAAGTGTTTCAGGGATTTTGCCTGCTGATAAAAAGACTTTAATTGCTGGATATATTTCTCCATAAAGTCAGTTCCTTTTTTTCCCATAAAGCGGATGCACTGATCCATGGACATCATCAGTAGATAGGAAGGAGAACTGGTCTGGTAAACAGATAAAAAATGTTTCAGGATATCTCTGTCTATCCGGTCAGAATTTACATGCAGAAGCGCTGTCTGGGTAAAACTGGGCAGAGTCTTATGGAGACTTTGTATCACTAGATCTGCGCCGCACGAAAGAGCCGATTCTGGAAATTCATCAGAAAAGGCGAAGTGTGCTCCATGTGCTTCGTCCACAATTAAGGGAAGATCATAGGCATGAACAATTTCTGCAATGGTGCGAATATCAGAGGTAACTCCATCATAAGTAGGAGAAGTAATAAAAACGGCGGCAATTTGTGGAAGATCTTCCAGTGCTTTTGCTACATGAGCTGGCGAGACAGAACCGGAAATGCCGAATTCTGTTGCAGCAGGCAGAAGATATACGGTTTCCAGACCTCTTAAACAGGCTGCATGGTAAGCGGATCTGTGGCTGTTGCGGGACATCAGCAGGGTGCCAAGCCGGGGCAATGCAGCACTGATTGCGCTTAAAATACCTGCAGTGCTTCCATTTACCAAATAAAAGGTTTCTTTGGCGTCATACAAATCAGCAGCCCGCTGTTGTGCTTCCTTTAAAATTCCCTGGGGATGGTGAAGATTGTCAAAACCTTCAATTTCTGTAATATCCAGAGAATAGAGATTGGAAAAATCTATGGTTCTGCGCTTATGTCCTGGCATATGAAAGGGATAACAGTCACTATTGGAATTGTTTTGCAGCTTTTGATCCAACCGGGAAGTATTATCCTGCCAGCTATATTTGATTTCAGACATGATAGTCTCCTTTACTCTTTGTTTTAAAGCAATAAAAAGGTAATGAAAAATACCAATTTTCTATGAAATTTTCGTGTCTTCATTATAGCAAGAAGTCTGTAGATTGTAAAGGAAGTTAAAAACAGGAAAAGCACCTTGCTATTACATATTTATTTCTCCCATAATTCAATGATACATGGATATTTTTGAATCATAAAAATACCTTCCAGTAAATTTCATAGCGTTACAGAGTCCAATGTTAATCTCTGAATCGCAGATAAATACTATGATGTAAATTTCGGCAACAGCGTTTATAGAAACATATGATTGTCAGAATTTAAACCAGAGATCAAGATTGAATTTGTCAAAATAATATAGTAAAATATTCCTATATGCAGCACAGCAAAAATATAAATGTACGCTCGGAATCTCCCTGATACCTGTTTTTACGGTTGATTTTTTCCAAATGCACACAAATTTCATCCACGTACCATCCATGTACGCTTCATAAATTTGTATACATCTGAAAAAAAAATCTTTTCGCAAGATCAGGTACAAAGAGAATCCGGGAATACATATATGAGACTAGGAGGTATGAAAAGTGAAAGCAAGAAGAAGCATCAGCGGTAAAATATTAATCACCACTATTTTTATTGTAATGCTTTTGGCAGTGGTATTAGTTTCCTTGATGTCACGTTCTATGACGTCTTTGACTGATACGATTTTATCAAATGTGTTGCCGTCTATGACAAAGACAGCATCTCAGAGTGTAGAAGGAAATATTCATGTACTTGCAGACCGTATTATTATGATTAGCGATAATGAAATGATTACAAATGACAAATCTACAGAAAAACAGAAGTTTGAAGTGTTGGAAAATGCTGCGAGCGGAATTGAATTTACTTGGCTGGGACTGTATGATACTGAGGGAGCCTTATCTGTTGGAGTAAATTCCTGTCCTCAGTCTTTACAAGAGAGGAAGTTATTTTCACTGCTTCAGGAAACAGAGAATGTGGTAGTGGATGATGTGGATGCAAGCAGCGGACAACTGGAACTTGCAGTAGGAAAGCCTGTTCTTGATGGAGAAGGTGAAGTACTTTATTATCTTGTTGGAAGTTATAAATATGATGTTTTAAATGATGTGCTTAACAGTATTAATGTTAGTGCAAATGGAGAATCATTTATTGTAAATTCTGATGGAAAGGTTATGGGAAACCGGGATACAGAGCTGGTTTATAACCAGATAGATCTGGCAGAATATACAGGTTCGGAGGAATTAGAAAAAAAGGTTGTTTCAGGAGAAAGCGGGGTAATGTCTTTAAGCTACGAAAAAGATAGCAAATTAATAAGCTATGTTCCCATAAATGGAGCCAACTGGTACCTGGTAATTATTGTGCCATGTAATGATTTTATGGGTCCAGCCCAGGATAGTATTGTGGTGGGAATTATTCTTACTGTGCTGATGCTGGTCCTGGCTGTATTAATTATTGTGGGATTCTCATCAAGGATCCGAAAGTCCTTGAAGACAGTTACAGGGCGAATTGAACTCTTGGAAAAAGGAGATTTGAAAACTCCTGCGGACATTGTTAAGACTAAGGATGAGACGCAGGTATTGTCTATGGCATTGAATAATACTATTTCTGGAATTAATGGTTATATTTCACAGCTCTCCAGTGTTTTATCCAGTATTTCAGAAGGAAATTTTGATGTTTCTATTGAAGAAGAATTTCAAGGAGATTTCATACAGATTAAAGATGCTTTAGAGAAAATTATTGTATCCTTGAACACTATGTTGAGATCTGTGCAGGAATCTTCAGCAGAGGTTCTTCAGACGGCAAAAACGGTATCTGAAAGCGCGTCTATGGTACATGACGGTTCTACAGAACAGTCTAATTCTCTAATGGTTCTGACGGAAGAGACAAGAGCCATTGAAGAAAATATCCGTGAGGTGAATGATAATACCAGACATGCCGGGGAGCTGATGGAGAAGGCGAAAGAAAGTCTTAGTACTGGTGATGAAAATATGAAAAATCTTCTGAATGCGATGGAGGACATTCATGAAAATGCGGTTGAGATTAATAAAATTAATAAGCTGTTGGAAGATATCGCACAGCAGACCAATATTTTAGCCCTGAATGCATCCGTGGAAGCAAGCAGAGCAGGAGAAATGGGAAAAGGATTTGCAGTGGTCGCCGCTGAAGTGCGCAGTCTTGCGGCACAGAGTACAGAATCTGCACAACATGCTTCAGAGGTAATTACCAATTCCCAGTATGCGATACAACATGGCGTTCGGTATGCGAAACAGGCGGCAGAATCCTTTGAGGAAATTGAGAATGTTTCCAATGAGATTTCAAAAATTACAGAACGCCTTGGAGAGGCGGTGGCTGTCCAGAAAGATTCTCTGGAAAATATGACTGATCAAATTGAACAGATTAATGAGTTTGCCCAGAAGAATCTGGATGCAAGTTATGAGAGTACCACAGCCAGCCAGAGGCTCAATAAGCAGGCAGAAAAACTGCAGAGTGTATCTGGACGTTTCCAGTTAAGGAGGTTTTAGTTAAGATGAGGAAATATGTAATTTCAGGGATACTGTTTGGTTTATTTCTCTGCATCGCAATTTCTGGATGTGGAAAAAACAAGGAAGAGAGTGAATTTATAGACGGATATTATACGGCGGTAATGTCAGATTATGATTTTGGATGGAAAGAATATGTTACTATCTGTGTCATGAATCATAAAATTGTGAATGTGGAATATAATGCAAGAAATAAGGCGGGATTTATCAAATCCTGGGACTGTGCTTACATGCGGAATATGAATTCGGTTGCGGGGACATATCCAAACCGTTATACTCGTACTTATGCGGCTCAGCTATTAGAAAAACAGGGTATGGAGGATGTTGATCTATTAACGGGGGCTACGAATTCCGGAGTCAATTTCACAAAAATGTCAGAGGCGCTGTTGGAAAGCGCCCGGACTGGAAATACAGAAATTCAGGTGATTCCATTGGAAAATGCAGAGGAGTAGAAAAGTGTTGGAATTTTGTGGAATATTATTTATCAGCAATGCATAAAATAAAAGTACGAAGAAAAAATTTGACATTTTCCATGATTTGTCATATAATATACTTCGTCAGCGCGGGGTGGAGCAGTCTGGAAGCTCGTCGGGCTCATAACCCGAAGGCCGCAGGTTCAAATCCTGCCCCCGCAATTTACACAGCAGTGACCAAAGGGTTGCTGCTATTTTTAAATATGCGCAATGCTGCGTAAAGTAAAGAAGGCAGAACGATTATGATTTATGAAAATATTTTAGAAGCAATGGGAAATACGCCTCTGATTCGCCTGAAGCATATGGCAGAACCAGGGAGTGCACAGATTCTTGTAAAGTTTGAGGGATTGAATGTGGGAGGTTCCATCAAGACCAGGACGGCGTATAATATGATCCGGGAAGCAGAAGCTCAGGGATTAATTCACAAGGATACGGTAATTGTAGAACCCACCAGTGGAAATCAGGGGATTGGCTTGGCTTTGGTGGGCGCTGTGCGGGGATATGAGACAAAAATTATCATGCCGGATTCTGTTAGTGAGGAACGGAGAAAACTGGTGGAACATTATGGGGCTGAGGTGATTTTAATTCATGATGCAGGAAATATCGGAGCTTGTATTGAGGAGTGTCTTCAGACAGCTCTTGATATGGCCAGGAAAGATCCCAGGGTATTTGTTCCCCAGCAATTTGAAAATCCTGCAAATCCTGCAGTACATAAGATACAGACAGGGCTTGAGATCTTAGAGCAGGCGGATGGTTCCATTCATGGCTTTTGTTCTGGAATTGGTACAGGAGGTACGATCACAGGAGTGGGAGAGACGTTAAAGGAAAAAAATCCGGATATGGAGATCTGGGCTGTCGAGCCAGAACATGCGGCAATTCTCTCTGGCGGCTCCATTGGAACACATTTGCAGATGGGAATCGGGGATGGACTGATACCGGAGATTTTAAATCAGCAGATTTATGATGAGGTCTGCATTATTACAGATGAAGAAGCTCTAGACACTTCCAGGCGGCTTGCTTCCAGGGAAGGAATTATGTGTGGTATTTCCAGCGGAACGAATGTGGCTGCCGCCATAAAACTGGCCAGAAAACTTGGTCCAGGCAAGACAGTGGTTACGATTTTACCAGACACAGCAGAGCGGTATTTCTCTACGCCGCTGTTTGGGGCATAAGGTAAAATTTTTTATCAAAATTAAAAAGGGAGACAGTCCGCAAGAAGACTGTTTCCTTTTTGCTTTATAATGGCCGAAATAATAATATCCACCTAACAAAATACACTGCCAGCCGCATGGAAACACTCTGCCAGATCTGCACGGTAATCCTGGTCGCGGGGATTCAGGCTGTTGATCACACAGCCGAAACTCTTCAAGTTTCCGGTGGAATGGATATATTTACTGTTTCCAAGGTATAATGCCACATGCCCAGGGAAATACAGAAGATCTGCTGGTTTTATCTGTGAAAAAGGAATTTTTTTAACTGGATAACCTGGATGAATCACAGCGTCCCGGTAAATAAAAATGCCGCACATGTAATAACTCATAAAGGCA
This sequence comes from uncultured Lachnospiraceae bacterium, assembly GCA_950097145.1. Lineage (GTDB taxonomy): Bacteria > Bacillota > Clostridia > Lachnospirales > Lachnospiraceae > Petralouisia. The sequence goes on along the minus strand of CATNCF010000004.1, from coordinate 119,233 downwards.
AGTCCAGAGCAGTCAATGCCTTCATGGGTTTTGCCTCCCCAGCGGTACTGGGTTCCCAGATAGGATAAGGCGTAATCTAAAATGGAAGAGCGCAGGTTATCCGGATCATTTAAGTCTGACACTGGCTGGGAAGATACAGCAATGGAAGGGACATAACCAAATGAACCGCAGGCAAGTTGTACCTTCTGCCAGCCGTCATGGGGACAGCCATATGGGATTACCAGGCTTCCCATAAACAATGTAGATAAAACAGGGGCTTGTACTTTTGGGGAAGCTAGAACATCTGTGAGACGCTGGGTGAGAAAAAGGGAAGACTGGGAATTGTTCCATATGGAAGACTCCAGTCTGGGCAGTTTTCTTACATCTGAGGTGCTCAGCCATCCACTGTATCCGTATTGGGTGGTGATTTTCAGAAAATTTCTCTGGCAGTCCTGGACATGGATTGTCCAGCCAGACATTAGTTCATCTGAAACATTCTCTCCGGCCAGACAATGATTCTTAAGGGAGATTGATTCATAAAGCGCTGTTTTTGGGACAGTGACAATAGCTTCCTGCATAAAAACTCCTTTTCTATAATAATTCCTGATAGAAATCCAGTACATTCCGATAAAAGATCTGTTCGATTTCACTTTCATAAAATCCGCATTTTTTTAATTCCTGTGCCAGTAATTCCATCATACTGCAGTTTTTCAGTTCCAGATTGTCGTCAATTCCGTCAAAATCAGAACCGAGACCTATACAGGATATGCCGCCCAGGTCTGAAATATGCCTGATATGTAAGGCAATATCCTTGATACGGCTGAAATACTGGTTCGTTTTGTCTGGTATCTCTGAGAGAAAAGGACCATAATAATTTACACCGATGACACCGCCGTTCCCAGCAATGGCGCGAATGAGGCTGTCTGGCAGATTACGTCCCCGCTGGCAGAGGCTTCTGGCGTTGGAATGGCTGGCGCAAAATGGTTTCCTGGCAAATCTGCACACGTCCTGGATTCCCTGGTCAGATAAATGCGAAACATCTGCTATGATTCCGAGACGCTCCATTTCTTCCAGAAATTCTATGCCCTGGTGAGTCAGTCCTTTTTCCTGACGTGAGTAGTTCAAAGATTCTGCCTGTCCCTCTGGATGGTATTTCAGTTGGAAAAAAGGCGCAGGTTCCGCTGGAAAACCCAGGCTGTTGGGAAAATTCCACGTAAAGGTCATCATTCTTATGCCAAAATCATAAATTTTCTGCAGCCGTTCCAGACTGCCGCCGCAAACCTCCCCCTCCTCTAATGTCAGCAGTGCAGACATTTTCCCCTGTTTTTCATTTGCAAGTATTTGTGAATAAGACACAGCAGGGGAAAGTATGTCGGAATTTTTATGAATTTCCTCTTGAAACAGAGAAAGCTGTTTCAAAAATGTTTCATAAGGAGAATTTGTCTCACCCAGATCAATGAACAGGGCAAAATTCTGTAACAGGTAACCGGATGATTTCATTTTCATCAGATCTACTTGAAATGGATTGTTTCTAAGACTGATGTTCTGCTGATCTCGTTCCTGATAAAGTTTTGAAATGGTGTCGCAGTGCATATCAATGACTTTCATATGGTACCTCCTTATTATAATTATGAAAGATGATTGCAAAATAGTATGAATCATTTCTGGAAATTTTTGGAGAAAAACTTTTCTATTAAGCGTTATATAGATTGTAAGAATTTTGTAAGGTAATCTTATATATTCTTTAAGAATTATAGCGTAAGATGAAAATTAAAGAAATAATAAAATTGGTAAAAGCAAGGATAGAAAGGAAGGAAATGCATTGGATAATTTAATTAAGGTACAGGATATGTGTAAAATATACAATCCTGGAGAGAATGAAGTCCGCGCACTGGATCATGTGAATCTTAAAATCCAGAGAGGGGAATTTGTAGCGATCATCGGACATTCTGGATCTGGGAAATCCACGCTTATGAATATGCTGGGGTGTCTGGATGTGCCTACCTCCGGTACCTATTATCTAAATGGCAGGGATGTGTCATCACTGAAGGATAATCAATTGTCAGAAATCAGGAATCAGGAAATTGGGTTTATTTTTCAGGGATTTAACCTGATTTCAAATCTGACAGCCCTGGAAAATGTGGAACTTCCATTGATTTACCGGGGAATCGGAAGAAGCCGGCGCCATAAGCTGGCGAAGGAAGCTCTGGCTCGAGTAGGATTGGAAAAGCGGATGGAACATAAGCCTTCAGAAATGTCGGGAGGACAGCAGCAGAGGGTGGCTATTGCCCGCGCCATTGCAGCGGAACCTCCAGTGATTCTTGCAGATGAGCCCACGGGGAATCTGGATTCTGCTTCTACCGGGGAGATTATGGATATTTTAAAGGGTATTCATGATTTGGGGCGAAGCGTTATCTTGATTACCCACGATAATGAGATTGCGGATCAGGCGGACCGGGTGGTTCGTATTCTGGACGGAAGAATTGTGGAAGATTATTGTAATTCGGAAAAGAAAGTACAGGAGGCATAGTCATGAAAAAGAAAAAAGTATTGAAAATTGTGATTCCGGCAGCAGTACTTGTGGTAATCGGGGGGGTGATTGTACTGAATCGTGCGGCAAACAGTGTAAAAGACATGGCGCAAGCTATGACAGTTGAGGCAATGACAGTGGAAACCGGGGACGTAACAGAAACGGTAGAAACCAACGGTACTGTAGTCAGCGGGGAACAAAAGGTAATTTTTTCACCGGTAAATGCTAATGTGTCTGCGGCTGATTTTCAGACAGGGGATTTTGTGAAGGCCGGCACACCTCTGGTTTCCTTTGATTTAAGGGATCTTGAGGAACAGAATCAGAAAGCGGAACTCACTGTCAGAGCCAATGAACTGGGGTATCAGGACAGTGTAAATAAATCCAATGCGGCGGCAAACCGCCAGGCAGCGGCGAGGACTCAGGCAGCATCCCTGCAGGCACAGGTAAATGCCAAGACACAGGAAGTAGAAAACCTTACCAGCGCTCTTACGGGAGCGGCAAATCAGCAGGCGGCGGCACAACAGCAGGAAACCACGAAGATAGGGAAGCAGATAGAAGATCTGCAGAAGCAGTTGGAAACCGCGCAAGCGGAACTGGCTGATGCAAAGAAAGCTTATGATAAAGCAGGGTCTGCCCAGCAGACAGCCCAGGTAAATTTCGACGCGGCAGCAGCGGCGGCAGAAAATGATGCCCAGGCTCTTGAGGAGGCAAGGGAAGAATTAAATGAAGCAAACAAAAATCTGACCGATGCAAAGAATGACTATGAGAAAAAACAGCAGAGCATGGAAGAACTGGGAGGTCAGATGGAAGGACTGCAGGCGTCTCTGTCAGGAATTATGGAAAATAAAGGCACAGACATAGGATTACAGCAGAAGCTTCAGACGGCACAGTCAGAGCTTGCAGAGTTAAAGGGGAATTTAGAGAGCCAGAAAGCCATTGCAGAGGGAGAAAGCGGAGCTTTGAGCAGTGTGGCAAGGGAGCAGATGCGGACAAATAATAATCTTGCGGAATTAGAGAGCAAATCTTTGGAGGAACTGATTGCAGAAGGAAGAAAAGGGATTTTGGCAGATTTTGACGGCGTGATCTCAGACAAACAGGTGATGGAAGGTTCTACCGTTACCCAGGGGATGCAGTTATTTACTTTGCAGAGTATTGAAAATGTGAATGTTGAAGTGACTTTATCAAAAAATGTGTACGAAAAGGTGAAGGAAGGGCAGAAGGCTGAAATCACGTTTGCCGGGCAGACTTACCAGGGTACTGTGAAGCGCATCAGCCGGATCGCATCAGCCGGAATTTCTGGAAGCAACCAGGCGGCAGTTTCTTCTGCGTCTGTTTCGGCAACGGTTCATATTGATAATCCAGATGAAAATATTTTTCTAGGTGTGGATGCCAAAGTAACCATCCAGGCAGCAGAGGCCGAGGACGTACTGGTTTTGCCGACAGAGGCAGTGAATATTGGGAAAGACGGCACATTCTGCTGGGTCAATGAAGACGGCATTATGAAAAAGCGCAGCATTACTACAGGCGTAACTTCCGATGAGTGCGCGGAGATTACTCAAGGCATTGACGAGGGGGAGCAGGTAATTTTAGATCCAAGAAATCATGAGGAAGGTGATTCCATTACTGTAACGGAGCAGCAGGAAGAGGAAATTATTGAGACTGAGTAGAGAAAAGAGGAAATCATGGGAAATATTGCAGAATATATCAAAATGGCATTTAAAAATATTACCGCAAATAAGGGGCGTTCTTTTCTCACTATGCTAGGCATTATTATCGGAATTTCTTCTGTGATTATGGTAATGGCGGTGGGAGACGGAACAGCGAATGCTATGAATGCTGAGGTGCAGGATCTGGGGACTGGGCAGATTAATGTTTATTGCGGTGATGATGCAGTTAATGCAGATGAGTGGATCACGCCGGAGGATGTGGAAGCCATCAAAGAAAAAATTCAAGGCGTAGAGGGAGCGACGCCCAATGACAGCGCTTCAGGCACTACAGCCACTGGGAAAGGGGAGTTTTCCCTGAGTTTAAGCGGAGGGACAGAAGATCTGCAGAAATCAATGAATTTTAACATGAAACGGGGAAGTTATTTTACAGCGGCAGATGTGGAAGAAGGAAACCGCGTCTGCGTTCTTACGGACAGTGATGCGAAACGGCTTTTTGGCTCTGACGATGTGATTGGGATGGATATTGAAGTGGATATCGGCGGAATCAGCGGCAGTTACCGGATTGTGGGAGTTACCCAGCAGAAAGAAAATACCAGTTTTATCAGTTATACCTATGAGGGAATGCCGGTAAGCCTGGATGTACCCTATACGTCTTTTTCTAATTTTGGATGGGAGAGCAATTCCTTTTACTCTATTACAGTTTTTTCTAATGACAAGGCAAGCGGGGAAGAGGTGTCAAGGGATATTATTCATACTCTGGAAACCAGGCATCAATGCGCCGGGGAGGAATATTATCAGATTCAGAGTTTCCAGGATATGCTGTCAGAAATGAATAATATGCTGGCGATTGTCACCACGTTTATTTCCTGTGTGGCGGCGATTTCTCTGATTGTAGGCGGGATTGGCGTTATGAATATTATGCTGGTGTCTGTCACAGAGCGTACCAGAGAAATTGGAATACGCAAATCTCTGGGGGCGAAAACCTCCTCGATCCTGCTTCAATTTCTTGCTGAGGCGGCAATATTAACGATTTTGGGCGGAATCATTGGAATCCTTTTGGGGCTTCTGGGAGCCGCAGGCGCCTGCAAACTGATGACAGCCTCCATGGGAAGCGCCATCACTCCGGGAATCAAGGCCGGCACCATATTGGGCGCCACTGTATTTTCCTGCGGCATAGGCGTGTTCTTTGGGATTTATCCCGCAAGGAAAGCAGCCAAGTTAAGTCCTATTGAGGCGCTGCGGAGAAATTAGAAGATGTAAGTTCTAAGAGCGTCAGAAGCCTGCAGTTGTTAAAATTAAATTCTTATTACCAGGATTGGTTTTCATGATTGTGAGATAAAATAATAAAAGCTAAGTGATATTGCTTACAGGCTATGCAAAATTTGAATATGCCAGGAAAGCAGTTTCTGTGGGACAGAAGGAGATTCATAGTTACCTTATAGAATTTTCCAGGGAGATGAAGTTAAGGGATGAAGGGAAAAAAGCGAATTTGTCAGGGGGGGGGCATAATTATATGAAGTCGCACTATATGGAAAACGTTTCTTTAGAGGATGTAGCGTGCCACTTTATGCTGACTGCTTCTTACTGCAGCCGTCTGATTAAGGAATCCATGGGAAGTAATTTTACCCAGATTTTAATTGAAGAGCGCATGAAAGAGTTAGAGGGAAAAGTATAAATTTAGAAGTTAAACTGATTGAGGATAAAAATATGGAACGAAGAACAAAAAAAGTATCAGATTCCAAGATGGAACATATTTATCAGGTGCGTCCGGAGCACTTGAATCCCGCCGGACGGCTGTTCGGCGGGAAATTGATGGAGTGGATTGATGAACTTGCTGCTTTTGTGGGCATGAGGCATTCGGGAGGAGGTGTTACCACTGCGTCTGTGGATAATCTTAGGTTCATGAGAGGAGCTTATCAGAATGATTTGATTGTGCTGACAGCAAGAATTACTTATGTGGGAAACAGCTCCATGGAAGTCCGGGTTGATACTTATATTGAAGATTTTGAGGGAATACGCAAACCTATCAACCGGGCATATTTGACATTAGTGGCAGTAGATGACAATGGAGTTCCAAGACAGGTGCCGTCCATTACGCTGGAGACAGAAAGCGAGAGGGCGGAATGGGAGGCGGCAAAAAGGAGAAAAGAGTTAAGGATTCAGCGTAAAAAAGAAGGTTTTTAAACAAGTTAGGAGAATTGCGAATGAAATATAGTTTCAGAAAGAAAGGATGTATCTTTGGATGCATCTTTTTTAGATATTTTCTCCGTGTTACATACTGCGAAAAACAGGGATAAAAAGTTTCCAAATCAGGTTCAGATATGATAAAATGAAGTAGAGTTTTTAAAAGGATAATTTGCAAAAAAGCGAATCGTTCGGAATATATCAGAATTCACAGGGAATATTATACAGGAGAAGAAACATGGGTATACCTATTTTTAAAAAAAGTGAACTGGAAGATTTAAAAAAACTTTTAGCCATAGCAAAAGGACAGAATAATTGCATTAATTTAAATTTGATTTATATGACACTCACTTTAAATGATCAGAATTATGAAAAAGTTATGAATTATTTTTCAGAACGGGGAATTACTATGATCCAGGATGATATCGAACCAGATGTAACAGCTTATTCCTGTGAAGGTGAAAAAGTCAGGCCCTTTGATCCGTCCAAGATTGATATCACAATGAAACCGCTGACATTGGATGCACTGTTAAAGAGAATTAAAAATGACGAGATAGAATTTGACGCGTCTTTTCAGCGAAAAGCAGGTTTGTGGAATAAGAAGCAAAAGAGCCAGTTAATAGAATCTATTTTTTTAAGAATTCCACTGCCTGCATTTTATTTTGATGCTTCAGATGACGGACGGTGGCTGATTATTGACGGACTGCAGCGGGTGACAGCCTTGAGACAGTTTGTAGTGGACAAAACATTAAAATTGGAGGAGATGGAGTTTTTTCCAGAATTGAATGGCTGTGGGTATGATAAACTTCCCAGGGCTTTTCAAAGGAGGATTGACGAGACGGTTATCAATGTTTATCTTGTGAATCCGGCAACCCCTATCAATGTAAAGTTTAATATTTTTAAAAGAATTAATACGGGGGGATTAGAATTAGAACCTCAGGAAATCCGCAATGCGTTGTTTCAGGGAAAAGCCACCGTATTTTTGCAGGACTGTGCAAGACTAAAGGAATTTTTAACAGCTACAGATGGAAGCGTCAAAAGTGAGCGGATGCTGGATCGGGAATTTGTATTAAGATTTGTTTCATTCTGTTATTTAGGATTGGAACAATATTCAGGCAATATTGACGAATTTCTCAATGAAGGCATGAAATACCTGAACTGCTCAGATTTCAGTTTATTGGAGGAAATTCAGTCAGAATTTATCTATGTGATGAAAAGCATGTATCGCATTATGGGAAGAAATACCTTTCGGAAAATCTGCAGTGACGGCCGGCGCAGGCCTATCAATAAAGCTATTTTTGAGTCATGGTGTTATGTAGTGAAGAACCTTTCAGAGTCAGATGTGGAGCGCTTGATCGCCAACCGGAAACAGGTACAGGACAAATATATAGATTTATGTGAAGACAACAGTTACTTGTATAGCTTAAAAGCACCCGACCGTAAAAATATGTATTTCAGGATGGAAGCAATTAAGGAATTAGTAGATGCTGTGATAGAAGATGGGGCATAGGTTAAAATTTTGTACAAAAAAGGCGTCGCCGGAATTGTTAGAGGACGGCAGCCTTGCTTCCTGGCATATTAGTTTTTCCGGAGATTTTCCAGGGAGAATACATTTTATCCCAGATACCCGGAAGCTTGTTGGTATTATAGGATATGTAGGAAAACATTTATCTACAAAAGACCACACTACAATTTAACATGTATGCATTATTAGGAGCCGAATAATGAGAAGAAAACTTGATTGGAAATTTATCCTGTCTTTTGCTGCTGCTCTGGCAGTATTTCTCTTTGCAGCAATAAAACTAGGGCTGTTGTTATGGGAGTATTACCAGGGGGAGCAGCAGTACCAGAAATTGGAGAGTTCTGTATTAATTCCGGGAATAGAAAGGGACGGGGAAGAAGAACAGGAATTTGGGATAGATTTTGAGAAATTAAAGAAGATTAATCCAGATATAGCGGCATGGATTTACATAGAAAAGTTGGGAATCAGTTACCCGATTGTCCAGGGGACAGACAATGAGTATTACTTAAGCCATACATTTTACAGAGAAGAAAATAAGTGCGGAAGCATTTTTATAGAAACAGAGAACCAGAAAGATTTCAGCGATCCCAATACCTTTGTATACGGGCATAATATGAAGGATAAGTCCATGTTTGCAAGGCTGAATGAATTTCAGAAAGAAGAGACTTTCAGGGTAAATCCTGAGTTTTACATTTACACTCCAGAAGGAGTAAAGCGGTATCAGATTTTTTCCTGTTATACGGCACAACTGGATTGGGATTCTTTTCAGTTTGGGTTTGGAAATGAGGAAGAATATGCCGGGTGGCAGGAAAAAGTGAAGAAACGCAGCCTGTATGATACTGGAATTGTGCCACAGGCCGGGCAGAACACCGTAACGCTGATGACTTGTACGCCCGCTGGATCGAATTACCGTTTTCTGGTTCACGGGATTTTGACAAAAGAAATGCAGAGAAAGAAGGAGGGACAGTGATGGAACAGTTAAACAGAGAAGAAAAAATTGAAAAATTTCTTGAAATGGCAGAGAAATCCGATAATATTGTGTTTTTTGGGGGCGCAGGGGTATCTACCGAGAGTGGGATTCCGGATTTCAGAAGTGTGGACGGGCTGTATAACCAGGAATACGATTATCCCCCGGAGACCATTTTAAGTCATACCTTTTACCGGAGAAATACAGAGGAATTTTACCGTTTTTACCGGAATAAGATGCTGTGCCTTACAGCACAGCCCAATATGGCTCACCGCAGGCTTGCGGAACTGGAAAAGGCCGGCAAGGTAAAGGCGGTGGTGACCCAGAATATTGACGGGCTCCATCAGCTTGCCGGCAGTAAAAAAGTACTGGAGCTCCATGGAAGCGTCCACCGTAATTATTGTGAATCCTGCCATGAAATGTATGACGCGGAATATATCCTGCACAGTACCTCAGTTCCAAAATGTGAGGAATGCGGGGGAGACATCAAACCGGATGTGGTTCTTTATGAGGAAGGACTTGACAACCATACCATTCAGGAGGCAGTTTACTATATCAGCAATGCAGATATGCTGATTATTGGCGGAACTTCCCTTGCAGTATATCCGGCGGCAGGTCTGATTGATTATTATCAGGGGGACAAATTGGTGCTGGTAAATAAATCTGTAACAGCCCGGGATGGAATTGCGAACCTTGTTCTTCAGGAAAGCATTGGGGAGTTGTTTGGAAAAATAGTGATCTAAAAGGAGAAAAATATGCCGATAAGTTATGAGATAGGAGATATCGTCCGGTTAAAAAAACAGCATCCCTGCGGAAGCAGTGAATGGGAAGTCCTTCGGGTGGGAGCAGATTTCCGGCTGAAATGTTTAGGATGCGGGCATCAGATTATGATTTCCCGCAGGCAGGTGGAGAAAAGTACCAGAGAAATCAGAAAGCCAGAGGCAGAGAAGTAAGAGAAAAGGGAGAGAGAAACGTGGATAGAATACTGGTAGTTGATGATGATGTTATGAATCTGAGAATGGCAGAACATATCCTAAAAAATAGTTATGAAGTAATTTCCGTATCCTCCGGGCAGGAGGCGCTGGACTTTCTGGCCCAGGATGTCCCAGATATGATTTTGCTGGATCTGCATATGCCGGAACTGAATGGACTTGAAACCATGGAACGGATTCATGTTATGGATAAGGTGTCAGAGATCCCTGTGATATTTTTAACGGCGGATAGTGAAAGAGAAACAGAGATCAAAATATTTAAAGCCGGCGCTATGGATTATATTCAGAAGCCATTCCTTGCAGAAGTAGTGCTTCGAAGAATCGGGAGGCTTCTGGAGTTGTTCCATTTGCAGCAGTCGCTGCAGCAGGAAGTAGATAAAAAGACCCAGGAATTAAAGGAGAGCAGCCAGAGAATCCAAAGATTATCAGAACAGATTATGCTGTCTCTGGCAAGCGCTATAGACGCCAAGGACACTTATACCAGAGGACATTCTATGCGTGTGGCAGAATATTCCCGTGAACTTGCAAGGCGTATGGGCAAGACAGCCAGAGAGGTGGAAGATATCTATTATATTGGTTTGCTGCATGATATCGGAAAGATTGGCATTTCAAATAAAATTATTAATAAACCGGGGCGGCTGACAGAAGAAGAATACAATGTAATCCGCTCGCATCCGAAAATTGGGGCTGAGATTCTGGGAAATATTTCGGAACTGCCGGATATTTCTATTGGGGCGCACTGGCATCATGAGCATTATGACGGTACAGGATATCCAGATAATCTTATGGGAAAGGAGATTCCGGAAGTGGCCAGAATTATTGGGGTAGCAGACGCCTATGACGCCATGTCTTCCAGGCGAAGCTACCGTGATGTGCTGCCGCAGGAGGTTGTCCGCGGAGAGATAGAAAAGGGAAAAGGGACGCAGTTTGATCCTGTAATTGCGGAATACATGATTACTATGATTGATGAAGACGGCGGATACAAAATGAGAGAAAAATAAAATGATTTTGCAAGGGTCAGTGTGAAAGGAAGGTACATAAATGGGCGGTCAGGATTTAAAAGACGAGTTCAGACATTTAGAGGAACAAATGGGAATCCATTTGCTGATGGTCTGCATGGCGAGTGTACTCAGTGCAGTTTTAATCTGTTTTACTTTTATGATGTCCTGGGAGCTGTGGACGATTCCTTTAATTATGGCTGGAATATTGACGGTATGGTGCTTCCATATTGGAAGGTTTATTTCAGAACAGACATATGAATATTTATGCGCAGGCTTTATGATTATTGAGTGCTTTTATTTTGGCGTACATCAGGAAAGCTTTACAAGTCTGCCGGTTCTAATCTGTCTTTTATTTCTTGTATTAATTCTGCTGGAAAAAAAGTTTTTGATATATCTGGTGGAGGCTGTGTATCTCATAACCTTCCTCTATCATTTTATCCTGCTGCGCACTGCAAGAGAAGTTGTAATACAATGGGATTTTGCAAGGTTTGGGATTGGGCTTCTGGGCACTGTGGGAGCTATGATATTTTCTCTTTTTATCATAGACAGGCGCAGAGAGGTACAGGAAGAGGTGCAGGAATTGGCTAAGCAGGCTGCATTGGCAAGACAGCAGAATGCAGATTTCCTGTCTAATGTATCCCATGAACTGCGCACGCCCATTAATATGGTAACTGGGATCAGTGAAGTTGAGCTGGGCAAAGAACTTCCACCGGAATTGGAAGAAAGCATGTGCTCCATACAAATGGCAGGAAAACGTTTGGCCGGGCAGATCAATGATATTCTGGATTATACTGAAATTGCAGGAAATACACTGGTTGTCACTAATGAGAAATATATGCCCGCATCCATTATCAACGATATTGTAACCATGGCAAGCATGCTGGAGCGAAATTCAGAACTGGAAATGATATTTGACCTGGACACAGCCCTCCCATCTCTTCTGGTGGGAGATGCAGAAAAAATTTCCAGAGTGCTCTGGATTGTGACACAGAATGCCATTAAGTTTACCGAGGCAGGAGGCGTGTATGTTCATATGGGATTCCGCCGGGAAAGTTATGGAATCAATTTGAATATTACCGTTGAAGATACTGGTATGGGAATGACCTCATCACAGCTCTCCAGACTATATGATGATTTCTATCAGGCGGACAGCGGATGCAGCCGCTGCGCGGGAGGACTTGGACTTGGAATACCTATTGCTCACGGCCTGCTAAGCGCTATGGGAGGATTTATACATTATGACAGCGGGGAAGGACAGGGAACAAAGGTACATATTTCTATTCCTCAGACAGTGGCGGACGAACTGCCCTGTATGACAGTTCCAAATGCAAAAAAACTGTGTATTGCATGTTATTTTAAACAGGATAAATATGAATGCAGCCAGGTCAGAGAATACTATGACCGCATGATTCTTCATCTGGCAGAAGGTCTGGGGGTTCAGGCATATCATGTTTATTCTATGGAGGAACTGGACAGGATCATGCGCGGCCATGAAATTACACATTTGTTTCTTGCTCAGGAAGAATATGAAGAAGACGCTGTTTATTTTAAAGAACTAGGGAAAAAAATTTGTATTGCCCTGATTGTTAAAAGTGGCTTTCTGGCAGATACAGACACGAACATACGCATTCTTCAAAAACCATTTTTTGGACTTCCGATTGTGAATTTGTTAAATGGAATGACGCATGGTGTGAATCTGGGCGACAGTATGCAGGACGACAGAGCATTTACCTGTACAGGCGTCAGGGCGTTGGTTGTAGACGACGAGGAGATGAACCTGGTAGTGGCAAAGGGCATATTGAGCCGTTATGGAATGCAGATTGATACCTGCCTGAACGGTGCGGCTGCAGTAGAACAAACAATGGGTACTTCCTATGGATTGATTTTCTTGGATCACATGATGCCGGGAATGGATGGGGTGGAAACTTTAAAGCGTATCCGTGCTCTTCGGGATGGGGCTTATCAGAATCTTCCCATTGTGGCGCTGACAGCAAACGCAATCAGCGGTGCAAGGGAAATGTTTAAAAATGAAGGATTTACCGAGTTTGTTCCGAAACCTATTGAACGTCCGGTACTGGAGCGGGCATTGCGTAAAATCTTACCAGAAGAATGTATTCAATATGAAGCGGCAGAAGAACCGGATCTGCAATGGGAAGAACCAGGGGGAGAAGAAGATATTGAAATTCCACAGGAGGAATCAGGAACGGAAACACAAGGAAAAACAGTGGAAACAGAGGAGGTTATGGCAGAGTCTCTTTCTGTTATGGAACGTCTGCAAAGGATGGGGATCGATGTGGAACTGGGGCTTGATTATTGTGCAGGGGCAGAGGACTTTTATCTGGAAATGCTGCAGATGTATTGCGATCAGAAAGAGGAGAAATCCCAAGAAATTGCGTCTTTGTATGAAAATGGCGACTGGGGAGAATATGCAGTTAAGGTTCATGCACTAAAAAGCACATCCCTGACGATTGGGGCAAAAGAATTGTCTGAACAGGCAAAAGCACTGGAACAGGCGGGAAAATCTGGAGATGAATCATTTATCAGAGAGCACCATGAATCTCTGATGCATGTATATGAGGCTGTATGTGCAGGGATTTCCGTCAGTATTCAAGAAGCTGGGGCAGAAGGAGGCGGTACGCTGTGATTGAAAAATATTTTAAGCCAATTATGGATTGTAAGGTAGATTTACAGGAACGAACCTTCCGTCTGGTTGAGGGGATAACCATTACGGCGCTGGTACTTATGCTGCTGGGCGGATTTTTTACGGGTGAAAATTCAGAAAGTCTGCTGCTGCTATTTGGGTGTATTGTTTTGGTAGTAATGGTTACCGCAGTGAGTATTTCCAGGAACTGGATCCACGGGGGAGCGACCCTTGTGGCATTTCTTTTAATTATTTTTTTACCAGTGAACTTTTTTGCTTCCGGGGGGATGTACGGCGGTACGCCCCTTTGGCTGGCGTTTCTTTTTGTTTATGTAAGCCTGACACTTTATGGAGTGAGAAGAATACTCTTTTTTCTGGCCTGTGCATTTACAACAATTTTGTGTTATTATTTTGATTATTTGTGCCCAGAATATGTAATCGCCCATACCATAGATGTGGCTCATCTGGGTTCTGCCGTGGCAGTCATTTTAGTAGGAAGCCTTACCAGCGCTATGATTCTGTTTCAGAACCTGATTTACCAGGAAGAAAACAGGATTACAAAGGAGCAGAAACGGGAAATTGAGGAGATGAGCGAGGCGGAGAATCATTTTTTTTCCAGTATGAGCCATGAAATACGCACACCCATCAATACCATCATTGGCTTAAATGAAATGATTCTGCGCAGTGATGTGTCAGAAGAAGTTGCGGAAAATGCAAAGAATATTCAGGGAGCCAGTAAAATGCTGCTGACCATTATAAATGATATTTTGGATATGTCTAAGATTGAATCCGGGAACATGGACATTGTCAACGTATCTTATGAGACTGGAGCGTTTTTCTCTGATATTATCAATATGATTTGGATCAAAGCCCAGGAAAAGAATCTGGAATTTCATTTAGACATAGATTCTTCCATTCCCAGTCAGCTTTGCGGAGATGAGGTGCGCATCAAGCAGATTTTGGTAAACCTTCTCACCAATGCCATTAAGTATACCAGCGAGGGTTCCGTTACCCTGTCAGTCCGGTGCGAGCACAGAGGTGTGAACCGTGCAAGAGTTTTTTATTCTGTACAGGATACCGGGCTTGGGGTAAAACAGGAGGATATCCCACATCTCTTCAGTGCATTTAAGCGGGTAGATGAGGAAAAAAACAGGTATATAGAAGGAACGGGACTAGGTTTAAGTATCGTAAAACAGCTTGTTGATTTAATGGGCGGTGAGATCAATGTCAATAGCGTTTATACCAAAGGCACAACATTTCTTGTTACCTTAGATCAGGATATTATTGAAGAGAAGGAATTGGGTACATTTACCCTGGAGTCCAGGGGTAAAATTGGAAACAGGGTGCAGTATAAGCAGAGCTTTGAGGCGCCAAAGGCACAGCTCCTTATTGTAGATGATAATGAAATGAATCTTGTGGTGGCAAAAAAGCTATTAAGGGACACGAAAGTTCAGATTGACACCGCAATGAGCGGTGCAGAATGTCTGAACTATACAATGGCGAAACGTTATGACGGAATTCTTATGGATCATCTTATGCCTGAAATGGACGGCATAGAGTGTTTACATGCAATACGCAGCCAGACAGGAGGACTGTGCCAGGATATTCCAGTGATTGCCCTTACAGCCAACGCCGGCAGTGACAATCAGCTTCTATATAAAAAGGAAGGGTTTAACGGATATCTGGCAAAGCCAGTAAGCGGTGCGCTTCTGGAAGCGGCAGTATTGAATATTCTTCCCAAGGAACTGGTACGGCTGAGTGAAGACGTCATGCAGGCGGAAATCGGAAAAGATGTGCTCATGTTTGATCAGCGAAAACGCGCCTCTCTAATAGTGACTACAGACAGTGTATCGGATTTGCCCCGGGAACTTGTGGAACAGATGGGTATTTCCGTACAGCCTTATTATGTCTGTACGGATTATGGACGTTTTATGGATGGAAGAGAGCTGGAAACAGATGATCTTTTGATTTATTTGTCAAGAGGAAAACGAGGAACATCAAAAGCGCCGGATGTGGAAGATTATATTAGTTTTTTTGCACAGAAATTGACAGAAGCGCAGAATGTAATCCATATCAGCATGGCGAAATGTGCCAGTGAAGGGTATGAACATGCCCTGGAAGCAGCGAAATCCTTTGAAAATGTTACAGTGCTTGATTCCGGGCATCTCTCAAGCGGCATGGGAATTGCTGTATTACATGCGGCTCATATGGCGGTGCAGAATGCTTCCAGAGAGGAAATTACAGAGATGGTGGAAGATTTGCAGAGCCGTGTGTCCACCAGTTTTATTATGGGCAACACCAAAATGCTGTACCATGGGGGAAGGATTTCGAGAAGTGTGCACATTCTCTGTGAATCGCTGCTTCTGCATCCCATGATAAAACTAAAGAAAAGTAGAATGACAGTAAGCGGAATATTAATTGGGAACTTTACCCATGTAACGAAGAAATATATTCGCAGAACATTGAAAAATGTGGAGAATATCGATAATAGTATTTTATTTATCACTTATTCAGGAATGGATCGGCAGTCTTTAAAGGAGATACAGGAACTGGTGCGTCATTATTGTGCGTTTGAACGGGTATATGTACAGAAGGCTTCTTCGGCGATTTCCAGCAATTGCGGCACTGGTTCCTTTGGCCTGCTGTTTTTGAGAAAGCAGTGAGGCGGATAGGAAAGACAGATATGAAAATTTTTCCGGGTGAAATTTTTCCAGATAAATGTTATGATATTAGGGAATAAGAAACTTAAGGTCGAGGCGGTCATGAGAGAACAGGGAAGGAAAAGGAAACGGAAAAAAGTAATTATCATATCAGCAGTGGCAGCGGCAGTAATGCTGTCTGCATATGCGGTTCTGGTTAATGTCCTGGTCAGTGCGGCCCTGGTTCCTTCTTTTATGGAAAAACTGGAAGCATTTCAGAGAATTACGGAAGAAAGCTATGCGGCTCAGGTACAGTCTTGTGATATTGAAATGAACAGGACGAAGGCTCTTGAGGAAACAGAGGAATGGCTCAAAACGGCAGAGAGGCGGAAAATTTCCAGAGTGACAGAAGACGGATATAAGCTGATTGCTGAGGAATTTCCGGCAAAGAAGAATGGGGATGACTCAAAGGTAAGCCACAGATGGGTGCTTTTGCTCCATGGATATACTGGATGGAAGGAAGAGATGTATCCCTTTGGCCGCTGGTATCATCAGGAAGGCTTTCATATTTTGGCGCCGGATTTAAGATGCCAGGGAGAGAGCGAAGGTGATTTCATTGGAATGGGGTGGACAGATCATTATGACTGTATGCTCTGGATTGATTACATATTGTCGCAGGATCCGGAAGCAGAGATTGTACTGCACGGCCAGTCTATGGGAGCTGCCGCGGCTTTAATGATGACAGGAGAGGAAGATTTGCCAGAGAATGTATGCGCTGTGATTTCTGACTGCGCTTATACAGACGCCTATTCAATGTTTGGAGAAAAGATAAAAGAATGGTTTCATCTACCGGCAGTTCCCCTGGTGGATTCTGTCTGCCTGGCTCTTAAAATCCGGGGAGGGTATAATCTGAAGGATGCCTCGGCTTTAGAAGCAGTCAAGAAGAGCAGTGTGCCCACGTTATTTATCCATGGAGATGAAGACGCTATGATTTCTGTGCATATGGCGGAGAAATTGTATGAAGCGGCTGCCTGCCAAAAAGAACTGCTGATCGTGAAGGGGGCCGGACATGGCCAGACCCAGGATAAAGTTCCCTACACATACTATGGGAAAATCAAGGATTTTTTGGAAAAAAACCTTGCAAAATCCAGGTAATTATGGTAAACTGGCGAATTGTGATATAATATTAGATTTGTCCTTGCTCCCTGTGCTGACGGGGGGCCGGAAGACCAAAAGGAGGTACGAGGCATGAACAAATATGAATTAGCGCTTGTCGTTAATGCAAAGATCGAGGATGAGCCAAGAGCCGCAGTTGTAGAAAAAGCGAAAGAGTATATCACTCGGTTCGGCGGTACAGTAACAGAAGTTGAAGAGTGGGGCAAGAAAAGGCTTGCTTATGAAATTCAGAAAATGAGAGAAGGCTTCTATTATTTCATCAAATTCGATGCAGAGCCAGATTGTCCGGCAGAATTGGAAAAACGTGTGCGTATTATGGACAATGTGCTCCGTTTCTTATGCGTTAGACAGGACGAGGCATAGATAGAAAGAGGAGATTAGATGAATAAAGTCATACTTATGGGCAGATTAACCAGAGACCCTGAGGTTCGCTATTCACAAGGCGATCAGGCTACGGCGGTGGCAAGATATACTCTGGCAGTGGATAGAAGATTCAAACGTGACGGAGATCAGCAGACTGCAGATTTTATTAATTGCGTGGCATTTGGAAGAAGCGGCGAGTTCGCAGAAAAATATTTCCACAAGGGAATTAAAATAGCAGTAACAGGGAGAATTCAGACTGGCAGCTATACGAACCAGGAAGGCCAGAAAGTTTATACCACAGATGTGGTGGTAGAAGAACAGGAATTTGCAGAGAGTAAGGCAGCCAGTGAGCAGTCAGGAGGATTCCAGCCCATGGGAAGACCGGAACCCAGCGCAGCGGCAGGGGACGGTTTTATGAATATTCCTGATGGTATTGACGAAGAATTACCCTTTAATTAGAACAGGAGGTAAATAAAATGGCTTACAATAAGACCGAAAAGAGCGATTCTCCAATGAAGAGAAGAGGCGGTATCCGCAGAAGAAAAAAAGTATGTGTATTTTGCGGAAAAGACAATGTGATTGATTATAAAGACACCAACAAACTTAAGAGATATATTTCTGAGAGAGGAAAAATCCTTCCCAGAAGAATTACCGGGAACTGTGCAAAGCATCAGAGAGCTCTGACTGTTGCTATTAAGAGAGCAAGGCATATTGCTTTGATGCCTTATGTCACAGATTAATGTAAAAAAATTTCAGCTTGGACCAATCATCTTCAGATGATTGGTCTTTTTATATAAGCAGGCAGATTCATTTTATTATGGTAAATATGCCCAAAATAGAGAAAATTTGAACCTTTTTTGTGTAAAATAGGGACATACAGGGATTGAAAACGGCTTTAGAAGTGTGCTATAATAAATGACACAATAAGAAGTAAGACGCAGAACCAGCAAGATGGGCAGGTAAAAAGATGAAATACCATCGTTTGAAATATCGTTTATGCATGCAGCATAGTTTTGACGGGCGGATTGAGAACAAACATCACCATTTAATAGAGATTGAGATTGTGGCAAGGCAGATTGAAGAGGATTTTATGGAGTTTGCCAGTATGGATTCCATTTTGGAAGAGGTGTTTGCACCCTATCAATACCAGTATTTGAATGAATTTACTGAATTCGGAGGAGATACCAGTATTGAGCATTTGGGCGAGGTGTTTTATTTAAAGGTGAAGGATGCATTAGAGAGACAGCATTGGAAGTTTGCCCGTTTTGAAATTAGTGAAACGCCTTTGCGTGTTTATGCTATTGTAGAGGAAACATTTTAACACCAAGTTTAATAAGGGAGGTTTGGTTATGAAAGCCAAAACGATTTTCAAAGGAGCTGTAGCGGGTCTGATGTCAGTGTCACTTCTTCTGTCAGGAATGCCTGTTATGGCCACAGAGCCAGGAAGTACACAAGCCCCGCAGACCGAAGGACAGCCTACAGCGCCAGCACAGGAACAGCCCCAGTCCCAGCCCGGACAGCCAGCGGAGGAATCGCCAGACGTACCAGAACAGAATCCAGATATCCAGCCGGAGCAGCCGGTGGAAGAAACGCCTCAGGAGCCGGAAGAAAATCCGGATGTTCAGCCTGAACAGCCGGCAGAGGAGACGCCTCAGGAGCCGGAAGAAAATCCAAAGGTTCAGCCCGGACAGCCGGAGGGAGAGACAGAGAATCCAGAAGCGGATGACGAAGAAGCGGATAAAAAAGATAAAGACAAGGAGGATTCTGTTGAAGATAAAGATAGAGAAAAGGAAGATACAGAGCCGATAGAAGAAGATATTCCCCAGGTGTTTTCGCTGGACAGTCTTCCGGTTGCAGGCGGCAGTATTGCCATTGACGGAGATGATTTTGACTGGGCTGAGGTTACGGCACGCAAATCGAATCTTTCTAATGTAGATTCCTGGAAAGCGGCATTTTCTCCAGACGGAGGTACTTTATATTTCTGCTATACAGGAAGCGCGTCCACAGAATGGGATTATGGCTTTGCCGGCAGCAGCAACAGCTTCAAGTTTACATATGCAGACGGAAGTTCTGGAGAAGATGCTTCTGTTTGTATTAATGCTTGGAAGGGCGGAGCTGTTGTAAAAAATGCATTTTACGGTGATGTGGCGGGTGCGTCCGCAGCCGTAAAAAATGAGGCAAATGGAAATAATGCCGGACCTTATGTTACTGAGTTTTCTGTACCAGTAAGCTTTTTCCACAATACAGATTTTACGGTTGAGTTTGGTGGAACATCTGTAGCCTCCAAGGACATTCAGAAAATCAATGGCCAGGCGGCAGCGGAAAAACCTCAGCCGGTTTATGGGGGGATTGTCATTGACGGAAATTATTCTGACTGGGAGGCGGTGGCAAAAACAGATGTGGACTGCCCAAATGATCAGCATAGAGGATGCCTGTCCCAGGCGGCGGCAGTATACGATGGAGATTGGTTCTATCTATATATGAAAGATGGGAAGGGCAGTAACGCTTCTGGCGCAGGAACCCATTCCAATGGAAAATTTGCAATTAAGTCAGATTTGGGATATGAGACAGACATTCAGCTTACTACAGCTCCGGCTGTGAATGGAGTGGATGGAGCGAAGATTGCCTATGTGGGAAGCGAGTGGGAAATAGCAGTGCCAAAGAGCCAGCTTCCAAAGTATGAAAAGAGTCTTTCCTTTGGTTTTTATGAAGGTGATGTAATTGTTGAGAGTATTGTAAATTTGCAGCAGGACAGTGGAAATAATCTTGAAAATCTTTTTAACGGCATTATTTATGACGGTTCTTATGAAGATTGGGAGGATTATGGACATTCTACCATTGAGTATGCCACTGCTGGTTCACAGGAATCACAGATTGACGCAAAAGGCGCTTTGTATTCCAGCGGAGAGAAGCTGTTTGCACATGTGACTACCAATATGCCGCAGCACTTGCAGGAGGCAGGAGGAGAATTTACGTCTGCTGTCACCATTGCGTTTAATCAGAAACAAAGTGATCTGCAGAATGGTACCTATAATCCCAAGATGGCTTTTTATCCCCGGTTTGTTACAGTAGATACCAGCGGGACGATCAATTGGAATCCTCAGCTTTTGGGACTTCCAGAAGGAACTTATGAATTTTACATTGCTTCCACGGACGCATGGCACACTTCTACAAATATTAATGATTTGAATGAAATGGATCAGATGTACGGGAAGATGATGATGACGGTGGGCAAAGATGGAAAGGATGAGATGGAATTTTATCTGGAGCTGCCGAAGATTGCCAAGAAGCTTGGCGTAGATGAAACAGATTTGAAAGAAATCGCAGCGCAGTTTGGACGCATTGGCCAGCAGTGGATTTATACAGCAGGTACTTCTACCGGACCTGTAGTTGGGGTTATCCTCTGCATAGCAACAGCAGGATTCATATTATGGTATAAGAAAAGAAATTTGTTTGAATTGTTGATTTCTGTGGCAAAATAAGAAAGAACTGCAATAAAAGGACAAAGAAATAGGAGGAATGGGCATTGAAAGACAGAAGAAAGATGTATAATCTGGTTTTAATAATGCCCATTCTTTATGCAATAGCGGCATATGGAGTGGCAAAGCTTGTTCAAAACAGCGGGATATATCCCAGTGGAATGGACACGCTTTGCCATATTTATAAGGGTGATATGCTTTATCGTTCTATCTGTAAAGGAGACTTTTTTCCTCTTTTCGATCCGCTCTGGTACAATGGGGTGGAATTTATGCGTTATTGGGAACCGCTTCCTGTGTACCTTATGGCATTCTGCCAGTTTCTTGGAGGCGGAAGCTCCATGAATGGCTATTTGATATTTGCAGCTTTTATTTTTTTTGCGGGTGCAGTTTCATGGCTGTATGTTGGCATAAAGCTGAAACGTCCCTGGTTTGGAGCATTTCTGGGTATTTTATGGTTTTTTATTCCCAACAATCTGTCAGTATTGTTTCATGAGGGGAATCTTCCCAGGTCTGTTTGTATTGTGATACTGCCGCTTCTTATATATTGGGTTTATGAATATCTACACTGCCGCCGCTGGCAGGCGCTGCCTAAATTGTCCGTGAGTTTTGCGTTCGTGTGCCTGTGCAGTTTTCACTATTCCGAAATGATTTTGATTGCATTCATGATTTACTTTGTGATAGACGGTATCATCCGCCATGCTGTCAAAGCAGAATTGCGTGTACTATTTGTTTTTTTCCTGGGAATTCTGCTGGCGGGCTTCTGGCTTTTGCCTGCCCTTGCGGGAAATGCCTCTGTGACGGGGGATGCCGGACTTTTGGAATCTTTTTTTCAGAGTATGTTTTTGTCTATAAATCCCGCTGCACGTTTCCAGAGAGGTCATGGAGATTTTTATTTTGGGCTGGCAGCGTTTGTGCTTGCTGTTTTTGGGATTTTTCTCAGCAAAAAGAAGTCTATGCCGGGCTTTTGGACTGGCATGGTTTTATTATTCTGCAGTTCCAATACCTTATATATTTTATTGGAAAAACTGCCGTTTGCCAGCATCTTGCAGATGCTAAGCTATTTTTCTATTGCAGCGTGCATGGTATTATTCAGTTTTTTGAGCTGGGATACATTGAAAAAAGGCTGGATTATGCTTTTTGCGGGCTTGCTGGTTTTGGATGTCCTGCCTTCTCTTCCTTTGGCAGCAGGAAATCAGTCGGGAAATTCTCCGGAACATAAGATGGCGTATTACGCAGATAGGACATTGGTGGCTAAGGCAAAAGAAATAACTCAACAGAGGCTGGCGCTTATTGATGAAAACAGCCTTGGAGCTATGAGTAATTATTTGATTACCGGGTATGGTGCGCCAGTGGCATCCATGTATGGTTCGGCAGAAGAGACATCGGCAGTTCTTTATAATATCACACAGATTAACCGATCGTTGGAGGAAGGAAATTATCTGTATTTGTTTGACCGATGCATGGAGATGGGATGCGATACTGTGATTGTCCATACTGATATTGTAGGTTCTATAGATAAGAACCCCATTCTTAAGATGGATCATACAGCGGAACGGGTGGGTTATCAATTGGTGGATACCAGTGAAAGTTACCGTCTCTATCAATTGGATGTGGATGGAAACTGGGGAACTGTGGCCAAATACCGTGCCATAGGCATTGGAACAGCCGCACCTGGAATTTCCAGACAGTTTCCAATTGTGGAAGAAGCAGACACCATAAATTTGAATGATTTCACTTATGAAGATTTAAAAGATTATGAATTAATATATCTGGCAGGTTTTACTTATGATGATAAGGCTGTGGCAGAGCAGATGATTACAAAATTAAGTGAATCCGGCGTCCGTATTGTGATTGGGGCGGATGGAATTCCAGAGGATCGCGGCAGTAAAAACCAGAGTTTTCTGGGAGTTGTGTGTAATCCTGTTTCTTTTTCACAGGGTTATCCGGACCTGCATACCATAGACGGCGTTTTGGACACCGATTTATTCCCGAATGGATATCGGGAATGGAATACGTTTTATGTGGATGGATTGGATGATATCTGGGGAACAGTAGAGGATTTAGATTGGGATCTGCCTTTTTATGGAACTGTTAAGAATGAGAATATTGTGGTGATTGGATTGAATCTTACTTATTACCTTAGTCTTACTCAGGATGAAGGGGTGGGAACACTGCTTAGCCATGCCATGGATTTAAGGCCGGATGAACGCCCGGAACGTAAGATTGTTCCTTATTCCATACAGTACTCGCCAGATCATATTACCATTGATATTGATAAGGATCATGTAAATACAAGTCTTGCCTGGCATGACAGTTTTGTGTCAAATCAGGAGATTTATACAAAGAACCATTTGACATTCGTAAAGGCAGGCAGAACAGAAATCAAGCTGGCTTATCCTTATTTAAAAGCAGGAATTGCAGTAAGCATAGCAGCGGCGCTGCTGCTTGTGGGAGTTTCTCTGCATCTAAGGAGACAGCAGAACGATGAGAAGGAAGCGGGGTAAATAAATGATAAAGTTTATTGTAGGGCTGATAGGACTGGTGATATGGCTGTTTATTTTACATGTCTTAAATAAGAGTAAACTGAATTTCTGGCATTTTATTGTGGGAAGTGCGGGAGCTTTTATTTTAATGCTGGTGTTTTTGGAACCTGTTTTAACCCAGCCTCTGGCACGGATTGTGGCGCTGTTGGCGAGTCTGCCGGGCAAGATTGCAGATATGTATAGCGCGCATTATAAGTATGGCGTTATTTTTGTAGAATCTTCGGTAGGAGCAGTTTCGCTGAAAATTGACTTTGAGTGTTCTGGTATCATTGAAATTATGGCATATCTCGCCTTATTGATTTTTTATCGTGTCTATACTGTGTATGAGAGATTTTGTGTGGGGATATTAGGTGTGATTGCAATGGTTCTTGCAAATGCACTGCGTATCACGATTATCTGTCTGATTATCCATTTTGGAGGAATTGATACTTATTATATTGCACATACGTTTGTAGGGCGGCTGGTTTTTTATGCTTTTTCTGTTATGATATATTTTTATGTGTTTACGAAACCGCAGATTATAAAACAAAAGGTGGGGAATTTCCGGTATGACAATCATTAATCATTTTTTCAATTCCATATTATTGTGGGCGGCATGGATTATTATTCCGTTGATTATGGAGATTATTCCCTCCCTGGGCAGTTTTCTGATACTGGTGAAAAAAAGGCTCTTTCCACACCGCTATGAGGATCCTGTAATCTGGCCGGAGATTACGTTGATTATTCCGGTTTATAATTCCCAGGATTCTCTGCAGGAATGTATTAAGTCCATTAATGACAGTGATTATCCCAATGATAAGATGCGCATTTTTCTGGTAAATAACCAGGGGAAAGATGATTCGTTCCGTGTATATACGAAGTGCCAGGAATTATATCCTGACTTACTGATGCAGTGGCTCAATGCGAGGCAGGGAAAATCCCGCGCATTAAACCTTGCATTGTTTAATGCGGATGGGAAATATATTATCCATGTGGACAGCGATGGACAATTTGAACCCCACGCCATCAAGAATATGGTGCGCAAATTTGAGAGCTGTCAGGATGTGGACTGTATGACAGGCGCTATCCTGACCATGCCTGAAATGATAGAGGAATACAAAGGAATTTTTGCGCGTATGCTGCGAAAAATGGAATTTATGGAATATGCTCAGGCATTTTTGGCAGGGAGAAATTATGCTTCTGAGACAAATTCCATTTATACCCTTTCCGGTGCTTTTTCGGCATTTCGGAAATCAGCAGTGCTGAAGTCACAGCTCTATAATACAGATACCATTTGTGAGGACACGAATATTACTTTTCAGATGCGGTATCTGCAGCATATTAAGGTGCATATTTGTGAGAATGCTATTTTTATGGTGGACCCTATTGAAGGGATGAATAAATTGTATACGCAGCGCCAGCGGTGGCAGAGAGGAAGTCTTGAGGTATCTCATCAATTTCTTGAAAAGGACTTAAAGGTGCGCAAGTTGTTTACCAATGTTATGGTTCGTACTTTAATGTATGATCATACTTTTGCGTTTCCACGGTTGATTTGGTATCTTGCGCTGATCTGCCTGATGTGTATGAATTATTCTGCAAAAATTATCCTGCTTTCTACGGGGTTAATTTTTGTCTTGTATATTATCAGTGGGTATCTGTATTATTTTGCCACGGTAGGTTTCTTAAAGGAATTTGACGACTTAAAGAAATATTACCGAAAACACTGGTTTGTGGTGCCATTGCTTCCATTTTTTAATTTTATTGTGTTCTTTATCCGTTTTGCGGGTGTTATTAACAGCATTAATACGGACAGTGCGTGGAAGACCCGTACCCTGACAGATGAGAGGAAGGACTTTGAACAGGAGTTAAAACGGCAGGTAAAAAAACCTATGAATCTCTTGCAGAGAGCGAGAAAAGCGGTAAATTACGAGTAGGTGGATAAGGTTTATGAAACGTAGATTAAATTTTTTTCTGATAACAGTTGTTGTCATGTTTTTTGCCATTGCGGCAGATGTATTTATTGTTTATCAACTGGAAAGTTATGAGACAAGATTTCTGGAGATATATGGTTCAGAGCAGGATGGATATGTGAATATTATTCTGGGGCAGATTAATAATCTGGGCGATGATGCAGCAGAACAGGATATTACGGATATTATCAGTTCACTGGATGCTACAGCAAGCAGATACTGGACGCTGAGCAAAGGAGATTCTATTTTGTTTGTGAAGAGTGTTACGGAGACAAACCGCTACAAAGGTTTTACGGACGGTACGTATTATGCTTCGGAAACTGCTTCCAAATTTATGAACAGCCTGGGTAATAATCAAGTAGGCCATCAGATTATTTATTTGGATAAGGATCGCTTTATCGCTTCGGGAATGATTTTTAACTGGCGTGGTGAACAGTATCGAGTCTGTCTCCTGACCTATGACAGGGTGATCCTGGAAGATAATGTTCTTCTGGAGTGTAAAAATGCCATTATTATCATTCTTTCTATCATCTTAGCGCTTCTGGTTATTTTGAGTATGGTCATGTCGCGAAAAATCAGCAGGCAGGAGAAACAAATTGAAGATCAGGAGAAGCATGTAGTATGGCAGAACAAGCAGATTGCGTTGCTTGATGAGCATTTGAAACGGGAATATGCATTTAGCGCTAGCAAAAATGTATTCAAAGGTGTAGTTTTGGAGGAATTTTTAGAGAAACTGGATGAAAAAAATGTATCTCCTCTGCATTTTGCAGTGTTTCAGGCGGATTCTGTGGAAGCAAGGGACCAATTTTTCGAACGTATGCAGTTGGTTTTGGATAATCATGTGCTTCGTTTTTCCATGGATGAACAGTGTGTACTTCTTATTTTTGTGGGATTTGAGAAAAAGAACAGTGATAAGATAATAGACACTTTGTGGGATTGGAATGTGCATAAGGCGGATGAGTTCTATTGTGAAGATAATATGAAAAGCTATAAATCACAGTTTGAAATGTTCTGGAAGGAGGTGTCTGCCAAGTGAGAAAAGAACAATTATATCGGGAATACCGTTTGAAATCTTATCTTAATATGAATCATTATATTATTATCAATGGGAAACAGGGGCAGACCCATCCTCATACCTGGGAGTTTGTGTCAACGATTATTGTTGCCGGGGATGACTTTGTTGAGTTTCGTACTTTTGAAAATCTGATCGAGCAGTTTTTGGAAAAATATCAGAATCAGATTTTAAATACCATTGAGCCCTTTGATGTGATAGTACCAACCATAGAAAATGTAACAGACCATTTTAATGATGAACTGCAAAAGCTGCTGAGGGAAAATCGTGGAGAATTAGTTTCTCTGGAGGGAAGTGAGACTCCTACCCGAAGTTATATTGTAAGCCATCGGAATGAATCGGAATTTATAGACCAGATTGGAAAGATTAAGTCAGAACAAATTTCTGGAATGATTAATTATGTGGTTGACCAGTTAATCAGCAACGAGAAAAAATAAAATAAAGAATTAATAAATATTGAGAATAAGAAGTTAAATATATATTTAATAATTTGAAAGGAAATGGGATATGAAGAAAAGGAATTCTCTATTCTGGATATTGGCGCCGTGTCTTTTAGCGTGTCTTTTATCTGGATGTTCTTTAAGGAAACCTCCTGTTGATATGAAAGTGGAAGAGGGGGCAGAAGGAAAAAAAGATGAGCCATTAAAACCCCAGAAACCTGCTGTTTTGCAATATACGGAAGATGGTATTTCGTATTCGTTTCGGACACAGGAAAAGACATTTCAAATTTATGGAGAAGATGGAACATGGAAAGATATTACACCCATCGGTGTTAATATCGGTGCAGGAAAGCCAGGCGCTTTTCCCGGAGAATTTGCTATTACAAAGGATGAGTATATGCGCTGGTTCCGTCAGATTAGCGAGATGCATGCAAATTTAATTCGTGTTTATACAATTCTTATGCCTGAATTCTATGAGGCTCTTGCAGCGTATAATGCGTCGGCCAAAGAGCCTCTTTATTTTATGCAGGGAGTATATAATAATGAGGAAGATATCAGTAATCTCCTCGATGCCTATGCTGAGGACGGCAAAATTGCAGGGGACTGGGTGGAGATGTGCAGGACCATTGTAGATGTGGTGCATGGAAATGCAGATATTGAACCGATCCCCGGCAATGCCAGCGGTACTTATACAGCAGATGTGTCCAGTTATCTTTGCGGCTGGATTCTGGGAATTGAGTGGCAGGCGGATTTTGTCATCAATACCAATGAAACAAACACAGACCGTTCATCCTTTGAAGGAGAGTATCTATATACGGAAGATGCATCGCCTTTTGAGGTATTCCTTGCAATGGGGCTGGATGCATGTATTTCCTATGAAATGGAACATTATAAAATGCAGCATCCTGCATCCTTTGCCAATTGGGTGACAACAGATCCTTTGAAGCATCCTGGAGAACCAAATCCCGAGATGGAAGATGCAGTAGGACTGGATGCAGAACATATGAAAGCAAAGCCTGAATTTAAGGCCGGACTGTTTGCATCTTATCACGTTTATCCATATTATCCGGAAATGATGCGGTATGCACCAGAATTATTGTCTGATAATCCGCCCAATTCATATAAGCATTATCTCACTGATTTGAATTCTTATCATACCATGCCAGTAATAATTTCTGAGTTTGGGGTGCCTGCTTCAAGAGGAATTACCCATCTTGCCCGTGAGGCAGGATTTAACCAGGGTGGATTAAATGAGGAAGAACAGGGAAATGCCATTGTATCTATGCTGGATGATATTATAGAGTCCGGGTGTGCAGGGGCCTGCGTGTTTATCTGGCAGGATGAATGGTTTAAGAGAACCTGGAATACCATGGATTATACAGATTCCGAGGTACGCCCTTATTGGTGCGATGTGCAGACCAGTGAACAGTTTTTTGGACTTCTTTCCTTTGATCCTGGTGAGAAACCAGTTTGTATCGTAGATGGAAACACGAATGAATGGGAAGGAGAGCAGCCTTTGCTGGTCAGCGGAGATACGAAGCTGTATGTGAAAAGTGATGAAGCATATGTTTATTTGCTGGTACGCGGGAAGAATGATGAGATATGTATTGCTATGGATACAATAAAGGGACAGGGGAATGCAGAATATCATGGGGCAGATTTTGCCCTTGATTTGAAAGGGACAAAAGAGAGCCGGGTGATGGTTCATCCCTATTACGATGTAAACTATTGGCTTTATACCACTGGTTTGTATGCAGATAATAATATCCTGGAAGTGCAGGAAGGTTATGCTGTACCGGAAAATCATACATTTGCTCCTATTAACCTGATGCTGAACCGGCCAATGATGCTTTCCGACGGTACGCTGGTGGAGACAGAACAGATTGAAACAGGGAAGCTGCGTCATGGAATCACAGATCCAGAATCAAAAGAATTTGATTCCAGAGCAGATTTCTGTATAAATGGTGATGTCACAGAAATTCGCCTGCCATGGCTTTTACTGAACATTTCGAAACCCAATGTTAAAATGTGTATAGCTGATCTATACGCAAATGATGAAATTACTTATCAGGCAATGGATGATATCACATTTTCTATTAATAACGTAAGCGGCTCTTATTCATGGGACGAGTGGGAACTTCCCACATATCGGGAACGATTGAAGAAATCCTACTATATTTTGCAGGATTACCTGTCAAAACGATAAAATTATTGTAATACTTCTGTAATATATGGTATACTATGGCATGAGGATTTGGCATGAGGAGGGACCCACGAAGTGGGAGGAGCCCTTGTGCCTCCTAGAGGAGCCAAAAACCTACATATCTATTTGATAGAAAATCAGAGGTAGAAAATCAATGAAAAAAGAGATGCGATTCAAAGGGCAGTTAAAAAATTATATGTACTGGCCGCTGTTGTTGACAATTTTGATTGTAATACTGAATATACCCATGTATTATTTTGACAAATGGGCAGGCATATGTGTATCGATCTTTGCAGTATGCTATTTTATCATTGTTCTGATTATTTATTTGCTGAACCGTTCAGGGATACGCAATGAGGTTATTAGTTTTGCAACTCAATTTGGCACAGTGCAAAAAAAACTGCTGGATGAATTTCAAATTCCATATGCCCTTTTGGATGACAACTGTAAGATTTTGTGGATGAACCAGGAGTTTTCTGAAATTACGGAAAAGGACAGGAAGTATCATAAATCAATTACTTCGATTTTTCCGTCTATTACCAGGGAAATTCTCAATAAAGAAGAAACTGGCAGTAGTTTTCAGGTGAAATGGAAAGAGCGGGTTTACCGGGCCAAAGTAGACAGGCTCTACTTTGATGAGGAGAGCACAGAGGGCGGTATCCTGGAACTGGACAGTAAGGAGCAGTATCTTATGGCGCTTTATCTCTTTGATGAGACAGAGCTTCACCACTATATTCAGGAAAACCAGGAACTGCAGTTGGTATCTGCATTGATTTATATTGATAATTATGAGGAAGCGCTGGACAGTATTGAGGAAGTCAAACGTTCTCTATTAATTGCACTGATAGACCGAAAGGTCAGCAAATATTTTTCAGAAAAAGACAGTATTATTAAAAAATTGGAAAAGGATAAATATTTTGTGGTATTCCGGCATAAATATCTTGACCAGTTGATTAAGGACAAGTTCAGTATTTTAGAGGAGGTCAAAACCATCAAGGTGGGGAATGAAATGGCAGTGACTCTAAGTATTGGTATTGGAATTAGTACGGCAAGTTATAGTCAAAAATACGAGTATTCCCGAATGGCAATTGATCTTGCTCTGGGCCGGGGCGGAGATCAGGTGGTTGTGAAAGAAGGAGAGAAGATTTCCTATTTTGGAGGCAAAACCAGACAGGTAGAGAAAATGACCAGGGTCAAGGCAAGGGTCAAAGCCCATGCGTTACGGGAAATTTTCGAGAGCCGTGAACAAATTTTCATTATGGGACACAGCATCAGTGATATGGATTCTTTTGGCGCTGCAATTGGTATGTATTGTGCGGCTCAGGTAATGGGTAAGAAAGCTTACATTGTATTAAATGAGGTTACTTCTTCCCTTCGCCCTATGAAAGAATGCTTTACAGAAGAAAAGGGTTACCCTCTGGACATGTTTATAGACAGTGAAGAGGCTATGGAACTGGTGAACTACCGCAGTGTTGTTGTGGTGGTAGACACCAACCGCCCCAATTATACAGAGTGTCCGGAACTTTTGGGACGTACCAGGAATATTGTAGTTTTTGATCACCACAGGCAGAGCAGTGAAGTAATTGAAAATGCAGTGCTCTCTTATATCGAGAGTTACGCTTCTTCCACATGTGAAATGGTGGCGGAAGTGCTGCAGTATTTTGATGAAAATATTCATTTGAAGCCCAATGAGGCAGATAGTATTTATGCTGGTATTTTAATTGACACCAATAATTTTATGACCAAAACAGGCGTAAGAACCTTCGAGGCAGCAGCATATCTGCGCCGCTGCGGCGCTGAAGTGACAAGAGTCCGCAAGCTGCTTCGGGATGATATGGCGGCCTATAAGGCCAGAGCAGAAGCAGTCCGCCACGCCCAGGTATACCGCGGGGCGTTTGCCATTTCTATATGTCCGGCAGACTCGAATGTAGAAAGCCCAACCATCGCCGGTGCGCAGGCGGCAAATGAGCTGTTGAATATTGTAGGAATTAAGGCGTCTTTTGTGCTGACAGAGTACAATGATAAAATATATATCAGTTCACGGTCCATAGATGAGATCAATGTACAGTTGATTATGGAACGTCTGGGCGGCGGCGGTCATTTGAATGTGGCAGGCGCGCAATTGAAAGATTACACTGTGGAAGAAGCTAAGAGAAGGATTCAGTATACGCTGGATCAGATGCTGGAGGAAGGAGACATAGAAGTATGAAAGTAATTTTGTTGGAAGATGTAAAGTCCCTGGGGAAAAAAGGTGATATTGTAAACGTCAGTGACGGCTATGCAAGAAATATGATTCTGCCCAAGAAACTGGGCGTAGAGGCCACCGGAAAAAATATGAATGATTTGAAGTTAAAGAATCAGCATGCCGAGAAAGTGGCTCAGGAACATCTTGACGCGGCGAAAGCCCTTGCGGCGGAGATTGCTTCCAAAGAAGTAACAGTAACCTTAAAAACAGGAGAGGGAGGCAGAACATTTGGTTCTGTTTCCTCCAAAGAAATTGCTGCTGCGGTCAAAGAGCAGCTTGAAATGGAATTGGATAAGAAGAAAATGCAGCTTCCTGACGGCGGGCTAAAGACATTGGGCGTTCATGAAGTTACGATAAAGTTCCATCCCAAAGTCAGCGGGACTTTGAAAGTAAAAATAGAGGCTGAATAGGGATAAAAGAGGAGGTTCCTATGGAAGAAGCTCTGATTAAACGGATTATGCCAAATAATCTTGAGGCAGAACAATCTGTCATCGGCGCAATGATTATGGACAGGGAAGCTGTAATTGTTGCCTCAGAAACGCTGATTCGGGAAGATTTTTATCATCAGCAGTATGGAATTATTTTTGAGGCTATTGTTGAAATTTTCAACGAGGAACAGCCCATTGACGTGATAACACTGCAGAACCGCCTGCGGGAAAAGGATGTACCAGCAGAGTTGAGCAGCCTGGAATTTGTAGGAGAACTGGTAACTTCCGTGCCTACTTCTGCCAATATCAAATATTATGCCAATATTGTAAAAGAGAAGTCGATGCTGCGCAAGCTGATTAAGGTAAATGAAGAGATTGCCAATCAATGTTATCTGGGCAGAGACAGCCTGGAAGATATTATGGCAGATACGGAGAAGCAGATTTTTAATTTGCTCCAGAATAGGGCAGGCGGGGATTTTATTCCTATTAAACAAGTGGTCATTAATGCTTTAGAGAAGATTGAACTGGCATCTAAAACGAAAGGAAATGTCACAGGGATTGCAACTGGATTTGCAGACCTTGACTACCGGATGTCCGGGATGCAGCCCTCAGACTTGATTCTGGTGGCGGCCCGTCCTTCCATGGGAAAGACGGCGTTTGTGCTGAACATTGCCCAATATGTGGCATTTCACAGCCGCCTGTGTACAGCAATCTTCAGTCTGGAGATGTCAAAAGAACAGTTAGTAAACCGTTTGTTTGCATTGGAATCTAGGGTAGATGCACAATTGCTCCGTTCCGGAAATCTTGCGGATTCAGATTGGGAAAAGCTCATTGAAGGAGCTGGAACCATTGGGCGTTCCAATTTGATCATTGATGATACGCCGGGAATATCTATTTCCGAACTGCGATCAAAATGCCGGAAATATAAGTTGGAACACGATCTGAAATTGATTATCATAGATTATCTTCAGTTGATGTCCGGTTCTGGGAGATCAGATTCCAGGCAGCAGGAAATTTCAGATATTTCCCGTTCTTTGAAAGGACTTGCCAGGGAGTTAAATGTTCCAGTGATTGCATTGTCTCAGTTAAGCCGCCAAGTGGAACAGAGGCCGGATCATAGACCCATGCTTTCTGATTTGCGTGAATCTGGAGCAATTGAGCAGGATGCAGATGTTGTGATGTTTATTTACCGGGATGACTATTATAATAAAGATACAGAAAATAAGAATATTGCAGAGATTATTATTGCGAAGCAGAGAAACGGACCCATTGGGACCATTAATCTTGTATGGCTGCCGCAATTTACCAAGTTTGTAAATATGGAAAAGAGATAGGTTTGCAGTTAATATCACAGTGTGAAATGATAATTTTTTCTATATGATTTTAAACTGTTGATAGAAATTGTATGACAGAATTTGCAAAATAGGGCAGATATTTTTCTAAAAAGAAAGATATCTGCTTTTTTTTGTCATTATTTCACGATGAAAAAATATTGTAAGTATTGGAATAAATCGGTAAAATAGAATTAGTAAAAGGGGACAGGCTGTTATGGCTTGGCGAAGCGCTTCTAGATGAAATGTAATCTAATTCACAAAACAATTCAAAATATGGAACGTGAATTCCCCAAAAGGAGGTAGAGAATGTGGAAAATGTACGCTATATGATTTCGGACGCGGCAAATATAGTAAATGTTGAGTCTCATGTATTGCGTTACTGGGAAGAAGAGCTTGAGCTTGCAATTCCCCGCAATGAAATGGGACACCGCTATTACACAGAAGAAAATATAGCGCAGTTCCAAAAGATAAAAGAATGGAAAGAGCAGGGATATCAACTGAAAGCCATTCGTATGATGATACATAATATTCCAGAGGAGGAGGTTTATACAGGAAATTCTATGAATGGAGCAGGGACAGGAAGTATGGTAAACACAAGTGGGACAGGCAATATGATGAATCCAGGCGGAACAGGAAGCATGATGAGCGCTGGAAATATGCCGAGCAGTCAGGTGATTCAAATTAATCGGGAATATCCCGGAATGCAGCAGCAGGCTTATGTAAAAGAGCATAATAATTCGGCTTCCAATACGGTAAAGCTGGAACAGTTCCGCACCATGATGATGGGCATTGTAAAACAGGCAGTGGAGGAAAACAATCAGTCTCTTGGAAAAGAGGTCAGCCTCCAGGTGGGGGATAAAGTCCTGAAAGAAATGAATTATCTCATGCGTGAACAGGATGAAGCGGAGGAAGAACGTTTCCGGAAATTGGACGCAGCCATCCGTACTCAGCAGAAAGGGCACAGATTCCGCAAAGAAAAAGTGGATAAGAAAGAGAAAAAGGAAGCAAAAATGCTGAAAAAGGAAGAAAAATTAAAGCCTAATTTAACGGTTTAGAATCTTGTGACTTAAATATGTCGGAGGGTGTATTTGTAAGATGCTAGCAGATTTTATAATACATTCTCTGATATGTTTTTTGAAATTTTATAAGTATTCGATAAAAGCTGACAGTGTACATCTTGCAGTGAAAAAATAAGGGTTAGCACAAAGGAGAAATCAAATTGGAAAAAATAGACCGATTATTTAATGATGTTTTAGATTATTTATATCAGGATTTAACAAGTAAGAATCCTGATATTACTGCATACACATCGGATTATCCTTATTATATTTTGTGGGAAAAAGGATTGAAATATATAGAGGAAGGATTTACGGCAGAATGTATGCATATAGCAATAGAGTATGAAAAATTAAAAATAATCAGGGATTATCATTTGTCAGACAGTGAATTATTGGAGGTTATTACGATAGAAAAAATAATCTATTGTATACATACGGGCAGTCTGCATGAGATTGCGCCTATGGCTCAGAACTTTGCTTCTGAGGAGCTTTGCGGAAAATTTGTGAATGTTTTAAGCCTTTTATATGAAATGGATGAAATAGAATATAATCATCACCTCTATTTGGTTTCTGAAGAGAACAATTCAGAAAGAGATATGTAAGTAGTTAATTAAATTATGTAAAAAGAGCCGTTACTCTATGTTATGAGTAAGGGCTCTTTCATGCATATGATACAGGAATTAACCCTGCTCAATAGCGCCTGTAGGACATGCACCTGCACATGTTCCGCAATCGATACAGGTATCTGCAGCGATTTCATATTTTCCATCACCAGCGGAGATAGCGCCTACTGGACATTCTCCTTCACAGGTTCCACAGCTTACACAAGCGTCAGTAATTACGTATGCCATACTTAAATCCTCCTTATAAAATGAATATTCATTTAAGTTACCTATGCGGTAGCTTTAGACTATATTTTAATACAAACAGTGGTTGATTACAAGTAAAATTTCTATTAAAACATATATTTTGCAATGAAAGGATAAAAGTGGTAGAATATCCAAAAAGGCCGTACCTTTTATTATGAAAATATGAGATAAGGAGAAAAGATGGAAGCATTAAAACCCTATTACCATACCGTGCAGTATTATGAGACCGATGCAATGGCAGTGGTGCACCACTCCAATTATATCCGGTGGTTTGAAGAAGCAAGGCTAGATTACCTGGAACAGTCAGGATATCCGTATGACGGCATAGAACAGCGGGGTCTGATGATTCCGGTACTGAGCGCATCCTGCGAGTACCGCCAGGCAGTGCGGTTTGGGCAGACGGTAAAGATTGAGACAGAAATTGTGGCGTTTAAGGGATTAAAATTTAAGATTGCCTATGAGATATATGATCAAGAAGGAAAGACGCTTCATGCCAGGGGTACCACAGAGCATTGCTTTTTAAACAAAGATTTTAAACCGGTTTCCATTAAGCGGGAAGCGCCGGATTTATTTGAGTTTTTCAGCAAAAAGAATTAGATGGTACAAACAAGTATCAATATGTGTGGAAATTAACTGCCCGGCAAAGTTCTGCCAGGCAGTCAGGCTCAATCCGGAAGAGTCTCATTTATTCTGTATAAAATTTTTTCAGCTTTTCTTTTTGCTTTATCAAGCTCATTATTGTTAATATATTCAAGGATATCCTGCCAGTCATCGCGCTGTTTTCTCAAGTCATCCTTGTATTGTAGATCTGTATTTGGCATGTAATCGATCACGTTCTCACCGCCTTTTTGTAGAATGTCTATATTATAGCGGTTTTTATTTTGACTGTAAAGGTTATTGAAAATCTGATGGAGTAGAATAAAAGATTGCATAATAGGAAAAATGGTATTATAATATAGGACATGTGTAATACGCATACAGGGTATTAATAATATAGAAAAGTGTAAGGAGGAATAGAACATGGCACAGGTAACAAAAGAGACCATGATTGGAGAACTGCTTCATATTGATGAAAATGTGGCGCCGATCCTGTTAGAAATTGGTATGCATTGTCTGGGATGTCCATCATCCCAGATGGAAACTATTGCAGAAGCAGCAATGGTGCACGGGCTTGATCCAGATGCATTAGTAGACAAAATTAATGATTTTCTGGCAAAATAGTGGAAGTGAAACAGGACGAGGGAATCCCCCGTCCTTTTCTTTTGTGAATATTAAGTTAGCCATGTGAATTCTAATCTGATTCGTGAATAAGAATTCCCATCCCAGTTTCATTATGAAATCAATCGAATAGAAAGATTCCCTCCTTTCTCTGTGTTTCATGTTACATAAATGTGTGTTTTTGTGATATATTTTTAGAAGTACGGGTTGTCTCAAAACTCCGATTTTTGAAACATGCAGGTCCTTGGGAAGATTCCTTGTTCTTTTTTCTTTTCCCAAATGCCAGCACATTTTGTTTATTTTTTTGTAAATTGTGGAATCATTTCCTAATATTTTCTGTCTGACAGTACTCTGAAGAAGAACTGCAGGAGAAAAACGGACGCTGCCAGCGATTGATGCGCTGTAATCTAAGATCTTCCATGGAGGTGCATTTGTTCCGTGTGCAGAACAAACAGGGAATGGAATCAGGCTGTTAATAAAATCCTTGTGGGGTAAAATTGTTGAGATTCTCATATACTAAGATGTGTCTTTGTAAAAAATGAAAATTCAAGAAAATTTTTTAGAAGATCCGTTTGAAAAATAACTGTTTCCTGGTTATTAGGAAACGAAGGCGGCGGTAAAAGATAATTCGGAGATTTTTGCCGCATTTTGCAATTCTGCAGTGATGTTAGGGTTACTTTTCTGGCATAAAAGTGATATAATAAAGAAAGTAAGAAAATCAATACAGAACTTATTTGACGATTTGGCTCCTTTCTGCCTGAACCAGACCAGCATCTCTGTGACATTTATAACATACAAATATTGCCAGTGCAATACTTTTTCTGAAATGTTTAGAGATTTCACAGAATTTTTAGGAAAACTGGCAGACTTCGGCTTGACGTAGCATGAGAAGATGTAATATACTTTGAGTACCTAATCAGGGCAGATGCCTTGGGTGGAAGCGGCCAGTAAAATTTGGCGCGCTGGATTCTAATATGGTTCAAGTATATGAGTTCCTGATGCAGTAGTGATGAAGAAGGAAGTGATAATATGAAAATTGAGAAAGTAAATGAGAATCAGATTCGCTGTACACTTACCCGGGAAGATTTGGCTGACCGCCAGCTTAAGTTAAGTGAACTGGCATATGGCACAGAGAAAGCAAAGATGCTTTTTCGGGATATGATGCAGCAGGCAGCCTATGAGTGTGGATTTGAAGCAGAGGATATACCGCTGATGATTGAAGCAATTCCGTTATCAGCAGATACAATTATATTAATTATAACCAAGGTAGAATATCCAGAGGAACTGGATACCCGTTTTTCACAGTTTGCGCCTGGAGAGCCGGAAGATGATATCCGGGAGGATCTGGCAGGTCAGGAGAATGACAGGGTATTTGAAACTGCTGGGGCAGACGATATTCTGGATTTCTTCCGTAAGATTCAGGAAGAGGCCAAACAGGCCGGCTCAGAGGATAAGAAGGAGAAGGATTTCATCCCTCTGGAGAAGGCAATCAAGCGGGAACTGGAGAAAAAAGAACAGGTATTGGTAGACATTACCAAACTGTTTGTGTTTGATGAGCTGGATGAAGTGAACCGGCTGGCAAGAGTGTTAAAAGGGTTTTATAACGGATGTAATGTGCTGTACAAGAACCGCCTGAACCGGAAGTATTATCTGGTACTCAGCAAGAGCCAGCATACACCAGAGGAATTTAACAAGGTATGTAACATTTTAGCAGAATACGCACATCAGGAAAAATATTCATCTGCAATTGGAGCATATTTTGACGAGCATTACGATGTCATTTTGAAGAAAGATGCTTTGCAGATTTTGAGCAGAATTTAACAAAGAGGCTGAGGCGAACTAATGTGCTTACACATTGATATTTTGCCGCAGCCTTTTTTGTGCGATGGGAAAGAAGGAAAATTTTGGGTTCAGAGGGAATCTTTTGCATAAGATTTACATAGGAGGAAATTTATGTCAGAAAAAGATAGAAAGAAGGTAAAGTGGAAAAGAAAAAAACATTCCAGAGTCAATTTGAAGCCAGTAATTGCAGCGATTGCTTTTACCGTAATCGTACTGACAGCAGTAGTATTGAGTATATTTATTAAAAAATACAGTCCCTCTAAGGAACATGTGGATTTAAAGGAATACTACCATCTTGCAGTGGAGGATGAATTAGCACTGATTCTGGATCAGCAATTGTTGGAAGAAACCGCAAAGTATTGGGATGACCAGGTATATTTGAAATTTGAGACGGTGCAGCAGTATTTAAATCAGCGTTTTTATTGGGATTCTAATGAAAATATCCTTCGGTATACCACAGATTCCGATATAATCTCTGTAAATGCAGGAGAGAATATGTATATGGAGGGGAAAAAGGAGAATCAAGAACCCTATACCATTGTCCGGGTAGATGGAGAATCCGTGTTCCTTGCATTGCCATTTGTCCAGAAGTTTACCAATCTGGATTTTGCGCAGTATGCAGAACCTGGAAGGGTGGTGATTACCGCTTCCTGGGGAGAAATATCAAAGGCTTCTGTGAAGAAGAACACACAGATCCGCGTCAGGGGTGGAATTAAAAGTCCCATTGTATCAGATGTAAAAAAAGGCAGCAGTGTATTTGTACTTGACAGCGGTGATAAATGGAGCAAAGTGTGTACAGAGGATGGAATGGTAGGTTATTTGCCGAACAAAAGGCTGGGGGATGTGAATCAGGAAGTGATTTCCAGAGAATTTGAAGAACCTCAGTTTACCCACTTGCTGAAAGAGGGGCAGATAAGCCTGGGATGGCATCAGGTCACAACACAGGAAGCAAATGACCGGGTTGCCAGTGTCCTGCAGGCCACCAAAGGCATAAACGTGATTTCACCTACCTGGTTCTATTTAAATGACAATGAAGGCAACATCTATTCTCTGGCAAGCCGGGATTATGTGGAATACTGTCATCAACAGAATGTAGAAGTGTGGGGATTGGTGAGTAATCTGGAAAATCCAGAGGCAGATTCAGGTTATGTTTTGACTCATACCTCCACCCGGGATTATCTCACAGATCAGATTATTGCGGCGGCAATTGAATATAATTTGGATGGCATTAATCTGGATTTTGAGGCGTTAAGCGGAGAAGTTGGAGATTCTTATGTACAGTTCATACGGGAACTGTCTTTGAAATGTGAAAAAAATGACCTGGTACTGTCCGTTGACAATTATGTGCCCTCTAGCTACACTGCATTTTATAACCGCAAAGAGCAGGCGGTCTTTGCCGATTATGTGATTATTATGGCATACGATGAGCATTACAGCGGTTCTGAAGATATTGGTTCTGTGTCTTCCATTGGTTTTGTGAAAAAAGGCGTTACAGATACTTTGGAAGAAGTTCCAAAAGAACAGATCATATTGGGAATGCCGTTTTATTCCAGGGTATGGGAACTGACGCCCAAAGAAGGGGCTGGAGAGGATGTGTCTTCTGCTTCGGAAGATTATATTCCCTATACCTTTACTTGTACAGAAGAAGGAATGCAGACCATAGAAGACCGTTATACGGCAAATGGCGCCCAGGCAGTCTGGTCAGAGGAAGACGGACAATATGTGGCAGAATATAAGAGCGAGGGCAAAACTTATAAAATATGGATCGAAAATGAAACATCTCTGGAAGAAAAGCTGAAGGTTATGAGGGAACATGATCTTGCAGGCGCCGCTTACTGGAAATTGGGCCTGGAAAGGCAGTCAGCATGGGATACTATTATTAAATATGTAAATTAGTTCATTAGAGGACAAAGATTTCTCCCGTCAAAAGAAAGACGGGAGATTTTTATGCCTATTTTTCTGCCTGTTACTATGGAGAATTTGCAGTTCACCTGTTGAGAACTTGTTTTTTTCTTTCATTCTGTTACAGTAAGGTCATAACAGGAGGGAGGAAAAAGAATGGAAACAGCGATTCAAGTAACACATTTGAAAAAATATTTTCAGGAAATAAAAGCAGTGGATGATATCAGTTTTTCTGTGCCCAAAGGTGAATTTTTCGGGTTTTTGGGAATCAACGGGGCTGGTAAGTCTACCACAATTAATATGCTTTGTACCCTGTTAGAACCTACGGCTGGAGAAGCCTGGTTGAATGGCTTAAAGATTGGGAAGGATAATGAGAAGATAAAGAAGCATATCGGTGTGGTTTATCAGAATAACTGCCTGGATAACCTGCTCACTGTGAAAGAAAATTTGATGCTGAGGGGGAGCCTGTATGAGGAGAACAGGCGCAGGTTAAAGGAAAACCTTGCATTTGCTGCGGGGATTCTGGATTTGGAAGAAGTGCTGGACCGTCCCTTTGGAAAGCTGTCGGGAGGGCAGAAGAGAAGATGTGAGATTGCCCGGGCTTTGATGCATACGCCGGATATCTTATTTTTGGATGAACCCACCACAGGACTTGATCCAGCCACAAGAAAAAGTGTATGGCAGGCAGTTCATACATTGCAAAAAGAAATGAGAATGACGGTGTTTCTGACTACCCATTATATGGAGGAGGCGGCAAAGGCAGATCATATCGGTATTATGAATCATGGAAAGTTTGTGGAATATGGTACGCCTTTTGCGCTCAAGGAGACTTATGCAAAGGATAAATTATATTTGATCCCGTTACAAGATCAATGGGAACATATTCAGAGCGAATTAAAGAAACGCCAGTTGAAATATTCACGGAGAGAAGAAGGCATTCTGGTTTCTATAGAAAATACGATGGAGGCCCTCGATATTTTGGATGCTATGCGGCAGAGAATTCAGGGATTTGAAGTGATCCAGGGAACTATGGATGATGTGTTCTTAAATGTTACAAAGGAGGAAGGAAATGAAACAGTTTGTTAGTCTGACAAAGCGTAATTGTCTTGTGTTTCTAAGGGACCGGGCAGCAGTATTTTTCTCTCTGCTGGCTATGCTCATTGTTTTGATGTTGATGGGGGTATTCCTTGGAAATATGAATGAAGAACATGTGGTGGAACTTTTAAAGCAATACGGAGGAGCAAGAGACAGCGGACTGGATGGGGAACATGCCAGGGAGCTGATACAATACTGGACGCTGGCTGGAATCCTTGTGGTCAACGCGGTTACAGTTACGTTATCCGTGATTGGAAACCGGGTGGCAGATGCCTCAGACGGTACGCTGGCAAGCATGTATTCCGCGCCTGTGAGGCGGGGAACCATAGCGCTTTCTTATATGGCGTCTGCAGTGCTGATTGGTATTGTGATGTGTGTTCTTACATTTTGTATTTATCAGGGTTATATTGTGATATCAGGGGGAGAACTTCTGGAGAGCAGGACTTTTTTTAAAGTTTTTCTTCTGATTGTGCTGAATGTCTGTATATTTTCTATGATCATGTATCTTTGTGCTTTATTTGTCAAAAGCAGCAGCGCCTGGTCAGGGATTGCAACGGTAGTGGGAACTTTGGTGGGATTTGTGGGAGGTATTTATCTGCCTATGGGTTCTCTGCCGAAGGGAGTGGCAGAGGTATTGAAATATATTCCTATTCTCCATGGTACTTCCCTTATGCGTGAAGCTTGCTGCAGGGACGCGCTGGAGAAGACCTTTGCCAATGTTCCTCCGCAATTAGTTTCAGAATACAAAGAATATATGGGGATCAAGATAAAAATGGGG
This sequence comes from uncultured Lachnospiraceae bacterium, assembly GCA_950097145.1. Lineage (GTDB taxonomy): Bacteria > Bacillota > Clostridia > Lachnospirales > Lachnospiraceae > Petralouisia. Next base: position 77,117 of record CATNCF010000004.1, on the reverse strand, counting down.
GAAAAAGCCGCATCTTTTCCGTTTCAGATTCTATTTTTAGCGGGATGTGGTATCATTACATTTATAATTATTATGATTGTGCAGAAAAAGAGAACTATCAATGACCGATAGAAAAGATATAATACAGAGGCGGCAATATGAAAGTGACGATTATTGACATTGGTCCAGAGGAAGAAGAGGAAATTATTATTAAATGCAATTTTCTGGATGACGAGATTGTGAAATTAATTAATCAAGTCAGACAGGGCAGCGGGAAGCTTACGGTTTACAGGGACGGAGGCATGTTTTTTTTGGAACCGGAGGAAGTGTTTTATTTTGAATCTGTAGAACAAAAGGTGTTTGCTTATTGCAGGGCGGAGGTCTATCAGACGAAAAGCAGGCTTTATGAACTGCAGGAGGAGCTTTCAGGGCGGGACTTTGTACGTGTGTCCAAATCCATAATCCTAAATTTGAAAAATATAAAAAGCCTGACGCCAGCTTTTGGCGGGAGATATGAGGCGTTGTTGAAAAATGGAGAAAAAGTAATTATTTCCAGACAGTATATAGGTGCTTTAAAAGAAAAGCTGGGCGTATAGGAGGGCAGAGAATGAAACGGTTGAAGTCCATGGCAGAATTTTTTGAAAAAATTACAACGGGTATTTTATTTGTGACAGCAGTATATATCCCTGCTTTTTATGGATGGGACGAGGTGCTGCATGTGGAAATCCTCTGGCAGATTCTGTTGCTTTCTGTAGTTTGTACTCTGGGCAGTATCATCATGCCTTTAGGGGAGGAAAAAGAGGTGTCCAGGAATACTATGCTGATGCGCCACAGTCTTTACTATATTTATATCAATGTAATAGTTCTGGCGCTGGGATATCTGTTTGACTGGTTTTCTTTCCAGAATGCAGGGCAGGTATTTGGAATGGTACTGGCAATTGCATTTGTATATATTGTTGTTGCGCTTGTATGTTATTGGATTCAGCTCAGAGAAGCAGAGAAGATTAATAGGAAACTGAAGGAAAGGGATTTCTAATAGGCGTTTCTAGGCTTTTGGTAGCATGAATATTAATTATTTCACATTCGTGTACTAGTGCGTCAGGTTTTATCATATTTTATTTATAAAGAACATCAGGTGAAGTATATGAAAAAACGGATCGAAGTATTTATGGCCGTGGTGCTGCTTTTGGGAGCATGCCTTTTTGCCAGGGAGAGCGCCTTTATGGTGGATAGCCTGAAAGCCCAGACTGGAGAAGTCTGCATTGTGATTGATGCGGGGCATGGCGGATATTAATTGCGCAAATACGCAGTTCTGGAAATTTTATGTTAGAAAAATAGCAGATATTATAAAGAGAGGTTTGCTGCAGCGCAGAAAATAAAAGCTTCCGGCAATTTTGAATCGCCGAAAGCTTATTTTAACTAAGTTCAAATTTTTGTACCATGGTATTTAATATTTCAGCCTGGGAAGCAAGCTCTTCCGAGGTGGCAGAGGTTTGCTGGGAGGCCGCGGAGTTATCTTGTATTCCGTGAGCCATTTCTTCAATTCCTGCTCTAAGCTGTTTCATGCTTTCGGCCTGGGCTACTGCATTCTGGGCAGTGTTCTGAATCATATCATTCACATGGTCTACAGCGGTTACAGACTCTTTGAGTGAATTCATGGCGCCAACTGTAATCGTATTTCCTCGATTGATCTCTTCCATGGAAATTTCAATCAGCTCTTTGGTAGTGTTTGCAGCTTTAGAACTCTCTAATGCCAGTTTACCAATTTCATCAGCCACAACTGCGAAGCCTTTGCCAGCGTCACCGGCACGGGCGGCTTCTATGGAAGCGTTTAATGAGAGAAGATTTGTCTGTGATGCAATATCTTCGATGGTTTGAATGATTCCAACCACTTGCTGGGAGGTCTGATGGATTTTATCCATAGCATTCATCATTTGCTGCATTTTTACCTGGTTTTCTTCAATCATGGAGGCAGTCTGTGCAGTAGCTTCGGCGGATGCTTCAGCCTCTATTCGGCTGTTTTCTACCTGATCAGCCACAGTGTTGGTGGTTGCCGCAAGCTGTTCAATGGATGCTGCCTGCTGTTCTGCTCCTTCTGCCAGCACCTGGGAGGCAGAGGCCAATTCAGAAGCGCCCACGGACACGCGTTCAGAACTTTCATTAATTCCGATCATGACTTGATTCATAGAATCAGAAATATTGAGTAAAGCAGTTTTTATTTTCTGGAATTCACCTACATAATCATTTTTCAAATCAATACTAAGTCTTCCGTCGGCAATTTGTGCTAAAACTTCTGAGGTTTCATCTATGTATACAATATATTCTTTTAGTCGGGCGACTGTCTTCTGGAAGGATTCACCCAATTCACCAATTTCATTAGAGCTTGTAATCTGAATATTCACATCCAGATTTCCATCTGCGAGCTGCTGGGCGGTTTCGTTCAGCTCTAATATCGGTTTTGTCAGTTGTGCAGCGCTTTTCTTGATACTGAAAGTTATCATCAGAATGCCTAAGGCAAAAATTAACATTAATGCGGCGACCATTCCGATTAATGTAGCATAATATTCAGGTAAGGGAAGGCTGCTGAGTACGATATACCCGGTTTCTCCGGCATGCTGCAGGCAGCCATATTTTGTCGTGCCTTGAGCTTGATATCTGAAGAATTCGTCTTTTTTTGATTCAACAGCGTCTATAACATTTTTGGAAATATCAATATCTTTCACATTTTTTTGAATGATATCGCTCTGGGGATGATATAAGAAGGTTCCGTTTTCGGACATCAGCAGTATATATCCCTTACTGCCGATTTTATATTCACTCATAATATTGATCATATGGTCCAGGGAGATATCCATACCCACTGCGCCCAGGACGGCTCCTGTGGCATCGTCAATCACTGGGCAGGCGGCGCTTAAAATCATTTTTCCAGTGGAAGAATCAATATATGGCTCCGTCAGAATCGTTTCTTTTGTTTCAATACAGCCATACCATCCCCGTCCTGTGATATCCCAGCCTTCCTCGCTGGTGAAACCGTCGGACTGTGTCAGCGCGCTTGCATCCAGGTCTGATATCCATGCGGCCATAACATTTTCCGCATCAGTATTTGCAATATTTACAAGATTCTTCATTACGGTATCCATTTTTTTCGCCTGCCGTATATCATCTCCAGGTTTTATATCATTCATTACCTCTTTGATTTCAGGGTTTTGGGCAAGCTGTTTCACACTTTTGGTATACTGTTCCAGAAAACCTGTGATTTGGTTTGCCGCTGCATTGGATTCCTGCCTCAGCTCTGTTTCTTTTGCTGAGATGCTCAGCCGCCCAACCATAAAAATGGAGACAACTGCGATGAGCAGAAAAACAATAATAACACTTCCTCCAATTTGGTGTAGTATTTCATCTGCAATTCTTTTTTTTGAATTTTTTTGTTTCTTTTGTTTTTTCATAATAATCCTCCCGATATCTATTTCTCCTTTTTTTATTATATTACTCTTTTTTGGCTAATACAATAAAAAAATAAATATTTTATGGTGTTTTTTTGGTAATTATTTATAAGTAACAACTGATCGCCATATTATAAAGTCCCATCTGCAGCAGTCTGACAGGTGAGAACATGGCAAAATTATTTTGTGCGGCTGTTTTTATCAGGCTGTCAAGGGAAGATGGAGATAAAGAAGAAAGTGACAGGGTAGGAAACCAAAGAAAACTTTTGTCAGAATATGTCTCAAAAATAAAAGATCTTTTTATAGCGGCACATACAAAATACCAGGGTAAAGAGAGAATTGCAATTTTAATGCAGACTAAGCATAGTAGGTGCGCATATATTATCCGGCACATGGAGGGGATGATCCAGGAAAAATCGGTATTAACAAAGCAAAGGAAAAAGAAATTAACTTAAAAATTGCCAAAGAATTAGAAAAATTACTTACAAATGAAGGAATTAAAATTATCATGACCAGGACAGACGACGGGGGTTTGTACCAGGAGTCGTCCAAGAACAAAAAAGTAGAGGATATGCGCAGGCGATGCGAGATAATAACGGAGGCTAAGCCAGTATTTACCGTGAGCATACATCAAAATAGTTACCCGGAGGAATCGGTGAAGGGGGCGCAGGTTTTTTATTATGGCCAGTCGGACGAGGGGAAAGATCTGGCAGAAACACTGCAGAAAACGCTGGTTCAGCAGTTAGATCCGCAGAATCACAGACAGGCAAAAGCAAATGAAAGTTATTTCCTGTTGAAAAAAACCCCTTCTCCTACGGTGATTGTGGAATGTGGATTTTTAAGCAATTCACAGGAGGCAGATTTATTGGTAACAGAAGAATACCAAAAAAAGGTTGCAGAAGCCGTAAAATCAGGAATTATGGAATATTTGAATTTAAAAAGTACAGACAAGGGACAGGAAACGACAGGGGCGCAGTGATGTGCCCCAAAATGTAGTGGTTGCTAAGTTTTGGGAATGTGATATAATATGGCTTATCAGAAACAATAAATAAAACAGGTAATGAAATGAAGACGATTGTAGAAATTATTACAGAAAACAAAAGAACGAATATGGATATTATAGATGCAGCGGGAAAAATCATCCGGGAAGGAGGATTGGCTGCATTCCCGACAGAGACCGTATACGGCTTAGGAGCAGATGCATTGAATCCAGAAGCTTCGAGGAAAATTTATGAGGCAAAGGGACGTCCGTCAGACAACCCGCTCATTATACATATTGCCGATATGGAAGCATTAGAGAAAATTGTGCTGCATGTGCCGACAAAAGCAGAAAAACTGGCGGAACATTTCTGGCCGGGGCCGTTGACCATGATTTTTGCAAAAAGTGGAAGGGTTCCCTTAGAGACTACAGGAGGTCTGCAGACAGTGGCTGTCCGAATGCCCAATCATCCTGTAGCGCTGGCTTTGATACGGGCGGCGGGAGGATATATTGCAGCGCCCAGCGCTAATACTTCCGGCAGGCCCAGTCCAACTTTGGCGGAGCATGTGGCGGAGGATATGGACGGCCGGATTCCATTGATTCTCGACGGCGGGGCAGTGGGAATTGGCATTGAATCAACCATTGTAGATTTGTCTGGGGGGATTCCCATGGTGCTGAGGCCCGGAGCTATTACAATAGATATGCTCCGGGATGTGATTGGAGAAGTGAGAATTGACCCGGGTATTGAAGTAAACCCCAGTGCTCATCCCAGGGCTCCAGGGATGAAATATAAACATTATGCGCCCAGAGCAGAATTGATTCTGGTAAACGGGGCACGGGAAAAGGTGTTGGAAAAAATCAATGATCTGGCTCATCAGGCAGCGGAATCCGGGAAAACTGCGGGGGTGATTGGAACGGATGAAAGCTGCGGGCATTATCGGTATGGAATCGTCAAAAGTATTGGGACAAGAAGTGACGCGGATACCATAGCACAGCATCTATATAAGATATTAAGGGAATTTGACCAGCAGGATGTGGATGTGATATATTCTGAGAGCTTTTCAGCTCCTGGAATTGGACAGGCAATTATGAACCGCTTGTTAAAAGCAGCCGGGCAGAAGATGATTGAAGTGTAGAGAAGGATGGAGGCGGCAAAAATGAAGCAATACAGAAAAATAATTTTTGTGTGTGAAAATGGTACCACCAGGGCGCCTATGGCGGAAGCTATTATGAAGGAATATACGCTGAGATATCCATTGGAAATTGAGAGCAGGGGGCTGATTGTACTTTTTCCCGAACCATTGAACCAAAAGGCGGAGGCGGTTCTTATCAGCAACGGCATTAATATGGATGAGAAAATGTCCTGCCAGCTTGAAGAAAATGATCTTTCGGAAGGAAATTTAATTCTCACCATGGAGGCAGAGCAGAAGGAGAAGCTTTTGGAAGAGTTTCGAACAGCAGTTCAGGCAGATGTAGAAGTTCTGACAGAATTAGTGGGGGATGAACTGGAAATTTTAAATCCCTATGGGGGCAGTCTGCAGTCCTATGGGCTTTGTTATGAAACCTTGAATAAGACGATACAAAAATTGGTGAAACTTATCAACGAAGGAGAAGAATGATATGGGAAAATTAAAAGTAATGGAACATCCTCTGATTCAGCACAAAATTGGCTGGATTCGGAGAACTACAACAGGATCTAAGGATTTTCGGGGCATTGTAAGCGAGATTGCTATGCTGATGTGTTATGAGGCAACCAGGGAACTGGAGCTGGCAGATATCGAAATTGAGACGCCTATCTGCAGGACAAGTGTAAAAGAATTAAAAGGGAAAAAACTTGCTGTGGTTCCAATTCTGCGGGCGGGGCTTGGTATGGTGGAGGGTATGCTCACCATGATTCCCGCGGCAAAAGTGGGGCATATTGGATTATACCGTGATCCGGAATCTCTGGAACCAGTGGAGTACTATTGCAAATTGCCGGAAGATTGTGCAGAACGTGAAGTGTTTGTAGTTGACCCTATGCTGGCAACCGGAGGATCGGCAGTGGCGGCTATCCGTATGCTGAAGGACAGGGGAGTGAGAAACATTCATTTCATGTGTGTGATTGCAGCGCCGGAAGGTGTGAAAGCCATGGAGGAAGCGCACCCAGACGTAGATATTTATATTGGGGCTTTGGACGAGAAATTAAATGACCACGGTTATATTGTTCCTGGGCTGGGAGACGCAGGAGATCGTATTTTTGGCACACAATAGTGAGATTTCATCTTGAGAAAGGAAGAGGCATGAGCCAGAAAAGACAGGATTATATCACGTGGGATGAATATTTTATGGGAGTGGCGATGCTTTCAGCAATGCGCTCCAAAGATCCAGGCACTCAAGTGGGAGCCTGTATTGTGAGCCAGGATAATAAGATTTTGTCCATGGGTTACAATGGGTTTCCCATAGGCTGTTCAGATGACGAATTTCCCTGGGAACGGGAGGGTGAACCTCTGGAAAATAAATATCTTTATACCACTCACAGCGAATTGAATGCGATTTTGAATTACCGAGGCGGAAGTTTAGAGGGAGCCAAGCTTTATGTATCCCTGTTTCCATGTAACGAGTGCGCCAAAGCCATTATTCAGGCAGGGATCAAGACGGTAATTTATGATAGTGATAAATATAAAGATACGCCTTCTGTGATTGCGTCAAAGCGGATGATGGATGCGGCGGGCGTCCGGTATTATCAGTATACGCATACCAACCGGGAAGTGAAGATGATTTTGTAGGCAGAAAATATGGAATAAAAGACAACTTATGCGCTGAACGTTAAAGGCAGGAGTGGTTTCATGAATTTAGAGGAGCAGAAAGCAGTGGCAATAGACAGATTTGTTGATTTAATGAGAATAAAGGCTTGTGAAACTGGCGAAAACAAAGAGCTGGATTACCAGATAAGAATTGCAAAAGTGAAACTGTCAAGTGTTGGTATTGATTATTCTGAGGTAAAATAAGACAAAAAGCCTTTTGGACAAATGCAGCAGCGGAGAATCCTGCAAGGCAGGATTCTTTTTCACATCATAGGAACGCATATGCAGACCGCCGCAGGTGGAGAATCCGGCAGAGCCGAATTCTCTGTTCTGTAAAAAAATTAAGATTGTACCATTTATTGTAAAATCTTTCAGGAAGCAATGGACATTTCTGTAAAAAATAGATATAATATCTCCATATAGGGAATATTAATTTTAGAAGTTTCCGCAAAAATTAACTAGGAGGTGCCTTGTGTGAAATATGACAAAAGCGTATACCGCTCATTGGCTTTGATTACGCAGTTTGGAATTAACATGCTGGTGCCTATTTTTTTATGCACAATTGCAGGCGTTTATCTGGGCAGGAAGTTTTCTGTGGAGTGGATTGTGATTCCTCTGTTTCTCATAGGCGCTCTGGCAGGGTTTCGCAATATTTTTATCATGGCAAAAAAGATCTATGAAAAAGATGCGGTTTCTGCCAAAGTTCCTTCTATTTACGGAACACAGTGTAAGAACACAGACCAGCGTGATAACACAGATCACTTTAAGGGACATACCTCTATGGACAGAGACCAGAGCAGTCAAATGCCCAGCAGCAAGCCGCGGGGTATTTGACCCTCGCGGCATTCGCAAAATATCCGCGCAAGCGTGGCTGCTTGGCTCATTGCCCGCGGGAATAACAGGGAAAGGAGTTAAACCATGCTGAGAAGAATTAACCCGGTTCTGCCAGAGCTTCTGGCGGGAATCCTGCTGTACGGGATTGTACTGCAGCTTACAGGCATGTGGTTTGTGGCTGATAAACAGCAGTATTCCTTAGGTCTTTGGATTGGAGTCGTACTGGCTATGGGGATGGCGGTTAATATGGCGGTGGTAATCCTGGATGCAGTGGATGCCATGGCTGCCAGAGGAACTGCGGTACGGACAGGTCTGTGGTCCGTGCTCCGTTATGTAGTGGCAGTGGGGGCTTTTATAGGCGTCTGGTATTTTAAAGCAGGTAATTTGCTTGCTATGTTTTTGGGCTTGATGGGGCTTAAAATATCTGCTTATTTGCAGCCCTTTCTCCATAAATTTTTTTTGCGGATACAGAAAAAATCTGCATGAAAAGCAAAAATCCCGCTGCAAGCAACAGGGTATTTGACCTGCGCGGGAATAACAAAATTGTGAAGGAGGTGAGAGAGTGCAAGGTACGATTTTACTGTCTTCCAGTTCAGATATTGATATTATGGTGCACGGACTTTTTTCCTATGAATTGTTCGGGCATACGTTCTGGATCACCACCACCCATGTGTGTCTGCTGATTGTGATACTGGTATTGACAGGGTTTTCCATTGCGGCGAACCGTGCCATGAAACATGCTTCAGAGATTCCCACCGGATTCCAGAATGTGGTAGAGCTGATTGTGGAACTGCTGGACAAAATGGTTCACGGAGTTATGGGTAAAAGCGGTGATAAATTTGTCAATTACATTGGAACAATCTTTATTTTTATATTGGTTTCCAATCTTTCCGGATTGTTTGGCCTGCGTCCGCCTACAGCGGACTATGGTGTGACACTTCCGCTGGCATTACTGAGTTTTATTCTGATTCATTATAATCAGTTTAAATATCAGACACCAAAAGAAATCTGGACAGATATGTGTTCCCCGCTGCCGCCATGGCTGCCGATATGGTTTCCAATCAACGTAATCAGCGAACTTGCAGTGCCAATTTCCCTATCGTTGCGTCTATTCGCAAATATTTTGTCGGGAACAATTATCATGGCGCTGATTTATTCCCTTTTGGCAAAGATTGCGTATTTCTGGCCAGGCGCATTACACGCGTATTTTGATGTATTTTCTGGATGTATCCAGACCTATGTGTTCTGTATGCTGACCATGACATATATCAGTAATGCCATTGGTGGGGAAGACTAATGTATATATCGTTTACTTAGTTTGAAAATGAGCGGTATGATGCATTAGGAATTTTTAAGAAAATAAGAAAATATTTTATGAAAATGCAAGGAGGAAATTCTTATGGATAACATTACAGGAGCAGAATTAATCAGAGCTTGTTCAGCAATTGGCGCAGGTCTTGCGGTTATCGCAGGTATCGGACCTGGTATTGGACAGGGTATTGCGGCAGGTCATGCAGCATCAGCAGTGGGAAGAAATCCTGGTGCAAAGTCTGACATTACTTCTACCATGCTTTTAGGTCAGGCGGTAGCAGAGACCACAGGTCTGTATGGTTTGCTGGTAGCAATCCTTTTAATGTTCGTACAGCCGTTGAAATAAGGCGCAGGACATAACTTAATAATCTCTAGAAAGGAGGTCCGGCCTTGGAACAGTTATTTGGCTTAAACCCTCAGTTGCTGCAGGACACCATTCTTGCTGTGCTTGCCATACTGTTTCTGTTTACTTTAATGTCCTATTTTCTGTTTAATCCAGCAAAGAAGATGTTAAAGGACAGACAGGAACGCATCAAAAATGATATTGATACGGCCCGTAAGGACAGAGAGGAAGCTTCTGCCGTTAAGGAAGAATACGATCAAAAGCTTAAGGGCATTGAGAAAGAAGCTGAGGAAATTTTAAGTGAGGCCCGCCAGAAGGCTTTGAAAAACGAAGCCCGGATTGTAGATGAGGCGAAAGAAGAGGCAGCCAGAATCATCAAGCGTGCCAATGAGGAAGCCTTGTTGGAGAAAAAGCGCGTGATGGACGAGGCAAAACAGGAAATGGTTGCCATTGCCTCCATGATGGCTGGCAAAGTAGTTGCAGCTTCTATTGATACGTCTATCCAGGATACGCTGGTAGAAGAGACATTGAAAGAAATAGGTGAGAGTACATGGCAAAGCTAGTATCCAAAACATATGGGGATGCATTGTTTGAGCTTGCCGTGGAATCTGGTCAGATGGATGAAATGCTAAAAGAAGCCAGGGGAATCCAGGGGATTCTTCATGAGAACGACGAGCTTTCCAAACTGATGAATCACCCGAAAATCGTAAAAGAGGAAAAGATAGGAATTTTGGAACAGATTTTCAAAGGCAGGGTCCGGGATGAGATAACCGGACTGATGCGTATGCTTGTTTCCAAAAACCATTACGGTGAAATGGAATCTGTATTCACATATTTCATTGACCAGGTAAAAGAGTATAAAAATATAGGAACTGCTTATGTGACTGCGCCTATGCCGCTTTCGGACAGTCAAAAGGAGCAGGTAAAGAAAAAATTGCTGGAAACCACCAAATATGTGGAATTTGAAATGCACTATGATGTGGATGAAAGTTTGATTGGCGGCATGGTAATTCGGATTGGAGACAGAGTGATAGACAGCAGCGTGAAGAACAGGCTGACGGCTTTGACCCGGGAATTATCAAAAATACAGTTGAAAGTAGGTGAATAATTCCATGAATTTAAAACCAGAGGAAATAAGTTCCGTTATTAAAGAGCAGGTGAAACGGTATGCCGCACAGCTTGAGGTATCTGACGTTGGAACAGTTATCCAGGTGGCGGACGGAATTGCCCGTATTCACGGCCTGGAAAATGCCATGCAGGGCGAGCTTTTGGAATTTCCCGGGGAAGTCTATGGAATGGTATTGAACCTGGAAGAAGATAATGTGGGCGCCGTACTATTAGGCGATCAGAAAAATATCAACGAAGGGGATACCGTTAAGACTACGGGAAGAGTGGTAGAAGTTCCGGTAGGCGATGCCATGACCGGACGCGTGGTAAATGCATTGGGACAGCCTATTGATGGAAAAGGACCCATTGAGACGACAAAGTTCAGGCAGATTGAACGTGTGGCTTCCGGTGTTATTTCAAGAAAATCTGTAGACACACCATTACAGACAGGTATCAAGGCCATTGACTCCATGGTGCCTATTGGCAGAGGACAGCGTGAGCTGATTATCGGCGACAGACAGACAGGTAAGACGGCCATTGCCATTGATACCATTATCAATCAAAAGGGGCAGGGCGTGAAATGTATCTATGTTGCCATCGGACAGAAAGCTTCTACGATAGCAACGATTGTAAAGACGTTAGAAGAGTTCGGCGCAATGGATTATACTACCGTTGTGGCATCCACGGCAAGTGAGCTGGCTCCCTTACAGTATATTGCGCCTTATGCAGGCTGTGCAATTGGGGAAGAATGGATGGAAAAGGGAGAAGATGTGCTGGTAGTTTATGATGACCTGAGCAAACATGCGACGGCATATCGTACCCTGTCTTTGCTGCTGCGCCGTCCGCCAGGACGTGAGGCATATCCCGGAGATGTATTCTATCTGCATTCCAGACTGTTGGAGCGTGCGGCAAGATTGTCAGAAAAACTGGGCGGAGGGTCTTTGACAGCACTTCCAATCATAGAGACACAGGCGGGAGATGTTTCCGCATATATCCCAACCAATGTTATTTCTATTACAGACGGCCAGATTTATCTGGAGACAGAAATGTTTAATGCGGGATTCCGTCCTGCAATTAACGCAGGATTGTCAGTATCACGAGTAGGAGGCTCCGCACAGATTAAAGCGATGAAGAAAATCGCAGCCCCTATTCGTGTTGAGCTGGCGCAGTACCGTGAGCTTGCCGCGTTTGCGCAGTTTGGTTCTGAATTGGATGCAGATACCACAGAGAAGCTGGCCCAGGGGGAACGTATCCGTGAGATGCTGAAACAGCCTCAGTATAAGCCCATGCCGGTAGAATATCAGGTTATGATCATTTATGCGGCAACCAATAAATATCTTCTGGATGTTCCTGTGGATGATATTCTGCGGTTTGAGCAGGAATTGTTTGAATTTGTGGATACCAAATATCCTGAGATTCCGGAATCAATCCGCAGCAGCAGGGAAATCAAGGAAGATATGGAACAGAAGCTTATCAAAGCCATTGAGGAGTGCAAAGCGCAGTTTAAGTAGAACAGGTGGTGAATCATTATGGCGTCCATGAGGGACATTAAACGAAGAAAAGGCAGCATACAGAGTACGCAGCAGATCACAAAAGCCATGAAGCTTGTTTCTACGGTGAAACTGCAGAAGGCGCGGAACCGTGCAGAGCAGTCCAATCCATATTTTAACCATATGTACCAGACAGTAACTTCCATGCTTGCCAGGAGCGGCAGCCTGAACCACCCTTATTTAAAGCCGGGAAACTCACAGAAAAAGGCTGTTATTACCATTGCCTCCAACCGGGGGCTTGCAGGCGGCTATAATGCCAACGTGGTAAAATTAATTACAGGAAGCGGCATGGCAAAGGAAGATGTCCAGGTTTACATGATCGGACGCAAGGCAAAGGAGCTTCTGGTGCGGAAGGGCTATGAGATTAAGGCAGATTATTCTGACGTGATTGAGAGTCCCTCCTATGATGACGCTTCCATGATCTGCAAAGAGGTTTTGGAGGCATTCAGCAAAGGTGAGATAGGAGAAATTTATCTTGCCTATACACATTTCAAGAATACGGTAAGCCATCAGCCTACACTGATGAAACTGCTTCCAGTGGAATTTGACGAAGCGGAGCTGAAAGAGGCGGACAGCAATGTGCTGATGAATTACGAACCCAATGAAGAAGAAGCGTTAGATCTGATCATTCCCAAGTATATGACCAGCCTTTTTTACGGAGCGCTGGTGGAGGCGGTGGCAAGTGAGAACGGAGCCAGAATGCAGGCAATGGACTCAGCCACAAGCAATGCGGATGAAATGATTAGTGATTTGACATTGAAATATAACAGAGCGCGCCAGGGCTCTATTACACAGGAGCTTACGGAAATTATTGCTGGCGCGGAGGCGATATCTTAAATGCCTGGCATTTTAGAACACCGCCTGTTATCAGGCTGCTCCCGGAGAAAAGACATTTGTGCGGCAGAGCAGCCGTACAGAAGAGTCCTATGATTCTTCTGTTTATAAGAATTTAGAATTATAAGGAGTGAAATTATGGCAGAAAAGAATATAGGTAAAATCACTCAGATTATCGGAGCTGTCCTGGATATCAAGTTTTCTGAAGGCAGTCTGCCGGAAATCAATGAAGCCATCAATATTCCGCTGAAAGACGGGAAGAAATTGGTGGTGGAGGTTTCCCAGCATCTGGGTGATGATACGGTGAGATGTATTGCCATGGGTTCTACAGACGGGCTGGTCCGCGGGATGGACGCAGAGGCAACCGGAGCTGCCATTACCATTCCGGTTGGCGAACAGACCCTGGGGCGTATGTTCAATGTATTGGGAGAACCGATTGACGAACTTCCACCGCCCAAAAAGGTTGAAAAGATGCCCATTCACAGAAAGGCTCCCGCCTTTGAGGAGCAGGCAACTTCCACGGAAATGCTGGAAACTGGCATTAAGGTCGTTGATCTTCTGTGTCCCTATCAAAAGGGTGGTAAGATTGGCCTGTTCGGCGGAGCCGGAGTAGGTAAAACGGTATTGATTCAGGAATTGATTCATAACATTGCCACAGAGCATTCTGGCTATTCTGTATTTACTGGCGTAGGTGAGCGTACCCGTGAGGGAAACGACCTTTACTATGAAATGAAAGAATCAGGCGTTATAGATAAAACGTGTATGGTTTTCGGGCAGATGAACGAGCCGCCGGGAGCACGTATGCGTGTGGGACTGACTGGACTTACTATGGCTGAGTATTTCCGTGACAAGGGCGGAAAAGACGTGCTGCTGTTTATTGATAATATTTTCCGGTTTACCCAGGCGGGTTCTGAGGTATCCGCGTTGCTGGGCCGGATGCCTTCTGCGGTAGGATATCAGCCCACCCTGCAGACAGAAATGGGCGCTCTCCAGGAGCGTATTACATCTACAAAGAATGGTTCCATTACTTCTGTGCAGGCTGTCTATGTGCCTGCGGACGATTTGACGGACCCGGCTCCGGCAACAACATTTGCCCATTTGGATGCAACTACGACACTGGCGCGTTCTATCGCGGAGCTTGGTATTTATCCGGCAGTAGACCCGCTGGATTCCACGTCACGTATTCTGGATCCGCGCGTGGTGGGACAGGAACATTTTGAAGTGGCCCGAGGCGTGCAGGAGATTTTGCAGAGATATAAGGAGTTACAGGATATTATTGCTATTCTTGGTATGGATGAGCTGTCAGAAGATGATAAGCTGATTGTAAACCGTGCCAGAAAGGTGCAGAGATTCCTGTCTCAGCCATTCTTTGTAGCGACGCAGTTTACTGGACTGGATGGAAAATATGTGCCCATTACAGAGACACTTCGGGGCTTTAAAGAGATTCTGGAAGGGAAGCATGACGATGTTCCAGAAAGCTATTTCCTGAATGCAGGTTCCATTGATGATGTTCGCGCCCGCATGAAATAGGGGGTGGATACATGGCAGAAAATTTTCAGTTGCAGATTATTACGCCCGACAGGATTTTTTATGAAGGGGAAGCTTCCATGGTGGAGTTTACTTCCGTGGATGGAGAGATGGGTGTCTATAAGCACCATATTCCATTGACCACTGTACTGGCGCCTGGCATTGTGACCATTACAGAACCAGGTGGGAAGAAGGAAGCCGCAGTTCACGCGGGGTTCGTGCAGATTCTTGGAGAGAAGGTAACTTTTCTTGCAGAAATTGCGGAATGGCCGGATGAAATTGATGTGGGCCGTGCAGAAGCAGCGAAAGCCCGTGCAGAGGAGCGTTTGCGCAGCCATAGTGCACAAATAGATGTGGCCCGTGCGGAGATGGCTTTGAAAAAAGCCTTAGTTCGTCTGCATGTAAAGTAGGAAAATATAGAGATTTCAATTTAAAAGGATAATCAAGGATTATGAAATAGAGAGAAATGTCGTTTTGATATTTCTCTCTATCCATATTGTGATTTAGTTGAAATATTTTACCATAAATCATTGATTTATAAATATGTCAGTAAATTATGATTTGCTGCACAAAATCGGGACGGGGGAGTAAACTACAGGACGTAGGTTTTAACACAAGGAGTGTGGTTGTGAAATGAAGAAGACAAAAGGCATTCATGGAAAGAACAGCAGAAAATACCGGAAACATCCCATAGGGCAGCGTTTGATTGCTGGGCTGCTCTGCATCTGTTTATTGCTGGTGTCACTGCCAATGAAAAATTATGGCGGTCTGGCTTGGGCTGCAGAGAGAAAGGAAATCGTGGTGTTTCCAGCAATTTCTCAGGAAGTAAGACTGCAGACGGTTTCAATTGGGACAGAGATCGAGGAACTGGAGCTGCCAGAAACATTGACGGCAGTCTGCCGTCCGCCGCAGGAAGATACTTTTCACGGGCTGCGGAGAGGGATTCTGGAGGTAAAGGCTGCGGAGCCGGCGCAGGTTCCAGAGCTGGAGAAGGCAGAGGAGGAGGCATCACCAGAGTCAGAAGAATTGGAAAATTTGGAGGAATCAGGAGGGCAGGAACCATCGGGAGAATCTGAAGGGCCAGAACCTCCAATGGATGAGTCTGGGGAAGAACTTCCAGCAGACGGTACGGAAGCTGCTCCGGGAGAGCCAGACCCGGAGGCTCCAGGAGATACGTCGGGAACAGAACCCCCAGGGGAAAACACGGAATCTTCTCCAGAAGAGCCAGAACCGTTACCGCCAGAAGAAGAACCGGTGCAGGAAGAGAATCAGACGGAAACCATTACAATTGAGGGCATTACCTGGAAAAGCCAGCCGGAGTATGACAAAGAGAAAAAGGGAATTTATACCTTTACTCCGGTGCTTCCATTGGGATATACCCTGGCGGAAGGGGTGGAACTGCCTGAAATCTCAGTGGCAGTGATGCCGGGAGGGAAGCAGGAAGATATGGTTTTGTATGCCGTGTTCCAGAAGGAATTAACAGCCAGCTTTTATTCCGGCAACGCAGGCCAGAAAGAGACAAAAACCATAGCTCTGGAAGAAGGGGAAGAAAACGGAACAGTCAAAGTACCAGAGCTTCAGGAGTTGAAAGGATATGTCCCGGTGGGCTGGGATGCGGTATCAGAAGGCTATGCCGGGGAACTAAAGGCAGGAGACGAAATCACCCTGGCGAAAGACAAAGCTTATTACGGCGTTTATCAGAAAGACATTACTTTAACCTATGATCTGGGAGGGGCAGAACAGGGGCCGGAAGCCGATAGGAGACCCGCCTATGCAAAGGTTCTGGAAGAAGATGTAACGTATGCTCCGGCAGAGTTTACCATTGCAGATGCTCCAGAGCATCCGAACTGGGATTTTCAAGGCTGGAATACCAGCCCGGATGGAAGTGGCGACATGTACCAGCCAGGGTCTGCATACCAGGCTCAGGAAGACACAGTACTGTATGCTATGTTCCAAAAGACTCTGAAAGCAGATTTTTATTCCGGGAACAACAGGAGCAGGGAAACAAGGTCTGTGGATGTGAAAGCGGGGGAAGAAGGCGGCAGAATTACAACGCCGGAGCTGAAAGAACTGGCAGGTTATACGCCTGTGGGCTGGGATGAGGTGCGTCTCAGCTTTGCCGGGGAACGAAAGGCCGGGGAGGAAACGGTCCTGTCAGAAGATACCGTTTATTACGGCATCTACTGTAGAGACATTACCTTAACCTATGATGCCAGAGGAGCTGGACAAGGGCCAGGGCAGGAAGTGATGCAGGCTTTTGCCAGCGTGCAGGAGGATGATATTCTGTATGCTCCCGCAGAGTTCACCATTGCGCCGGGACCTGTACGTCCAGGCTCTGCCTTTGCAGGCTGGAATACGGAGCCGGACGGAAGTGGTGACATGTATCAGGAAGGAGACATGTTTCAGACCGGGGAAAATACTGTGCTGTATGCCATGTTCCAAAAGACTTTGTCAGCCACATTCTATTCCGGCAGTGAGGGGCGTGCAGATGTGAGGTCGGTATCCATCACTGGGGAAGCTGTCACAGGGAATGTGCAGGCGCCGGAGCTTCAGGATCTGGAAGGGTTCCGAAAAGCTGGATGGAGCGGTGGCAGCTCTGACTATGAAGTACAGGCCGCTGTCGGGAATGAAATCACCCTGGAGCGGGACAAAGAATACTGCGGCATATATGAAAAAGACGTCATTCTATCCTATGACGGGGGAGGAGACGGAGAAACCGGAGTGTGCCGGGCCAATGTACATAACGGGGGAATCTCATATGCTCCAGCGGAATTCAACTTACTGCCTGCACCAGAGCGGGAAGGCTATAGCTTCCTTGGCTGGAACACAGAGCCGGACGGAAGCGGGGACATGTACGCGGCGGGCAGTGTGCAGAAATTTGAAGAGGACATGGTTCTCTATGCGTTCTGGGAGCCTCAGGTTCTTCCCTACCGGGTCGAGCATTACCTCCAGGAGCTGGAAGGAGACAGTTATGTTCGGGAAGAGACGGAAGAGTTTTCCGATGTGATAGATACCGCCGTGGAAGCACAGCCTAAGGAGTATCCGGGATTTGCGGAAAATATGTCCCACAGGCTGCGGCGAGCCTCCGGGACGGTGAAAGCAGACGGAAGTTTGATCCTGCGTTTCTTCTATGACCGGGACACATATTATGTGGATTTTGATTTAAACGGCGGGGAAGGGATGGAACCGGATCCCCAGAGCGTGCGTTATGGAGGGCTGCTGCAGGCGGTGGAAGCGCCAAAGCGCAGGGGCTACAGCTTTACGGGCTGGCGGCTGGACCAGAAGGGGAGCGCAGGAAGCCTGTGGGATTTTACCCGTCCCGTGGAGGATAACACAGCCAGCCGGAATGTGGTTTTGTATGCAGGCTGGGAGGATGATATTCCGCCTGAGCTTGGGGAAGCAGAATACGGGAAAGGGCATAAGGATCTGTTTCACTGGATCATCAAAAAAGACAGCTTGAAAATCACCGTTCCTATTACAGAAGAAGGAAGTGGCGTGCACCGGGCGGAATACCGCTTGATACCCGACAAGGAAGGGAATGTCAAGTTCGGCAGTCTGGGCGTGCAGGCATACGGAACCATAGGGCTGCCCATCGGAACAGCCAGAGGAAGAACAGGACGGATTATAAAAAAGAAGGCGGCAGTCAGGACCCGGAAGGGAAGAACCCAGGCAGAATTTACCATTGACGCGGACTTTAAAGGTACTATTGTAATGACCAGCAGTGACCGCGCGGGCAACCTGTCGGCGGAAAAGGCGCTGTCAGCGGATGGAAAGGGCGTGATTGTGGAAGATAATGCCCCCAAAATTGCATTTACGGAAAAAGAGGAGGAACAGAGAGTCGGAACCGCAGTGGTAAGAGTGGAAGTAAAGGACAGCGCTGGAGAGGAAATCAGCGGGGGAATTGCCCAGATTACTTATCAAGTGGACAGCCAGAAGGAAAACTCTGTGGAAGAGAAAAGATTCCAGAAGGGGATAGTGGAAAATTATCATTTTACTGTGGAGCTGTCCGGCGCGGGAAGCCATGCCCTTACGATAAAGGCAAAAGACAATGCCGGGAACAAAAGCAGCCGGAGGATAACCGTGGAAATCCCCGGCAAAGGCACAGAACCGCTGGGCACGGAACCAAAGACCGGGGAGGGAAGCCATGTGGAACTGTATGCCACCGCCTCCATGATAGCGGGCTTTTCCTATTTGCTTCTGTACTTTAAAGAGCACGGGATGACAAAAGAGAAGAAGGAAGAACTGGTTCTGCGCCTGGTAAATTGGGCGAAAGAGGGAGGAAGGATAAAAAGAATGCTTGCCCTTGGACTGATCTTTTTGGTGCTGGCGTACTATCACAGTATGGGGCGGAGCACGTCGGCGGATTGGCGTGAAGTGTATGAAAAATAAAGCCAATGAAGCATCCTCATTACGAAAAGCCTATTTTTGCCTTATAATCTGCAATTTTATTTCATAATCAATTCAAAAAAATTTATTAGTATGAAAAAGCATTTGGAACGCAACAATCCAAATGCTTTTTTGTTGATGTTTTTATTATCTTATCCTAAATTTTTCTGCTTCTTCGTCTGTAAGAGGTCTGCCCAAC
Organism: uncultured Lachnospiraceae bacterium; assembly: GCA_950097145.1. Lineage (GTDB taxonomy): Bacteria > Bacillota > Clostridia > Lachnospirales > Lachnospiraceae > Petralouisia. The sequence goes on along the minus strand of CATNCF010000004.1, from coordinate 57,842 downwards.
AACTTGAAACTTTCGATCATCCTACTTACAGTTTCCCGACAAAATTATAAACAATTTTTACTTCCTGCGTCCTCACAAACGCTTCTTTGTCTTTTAATGCCATAGCCGCAATTTCCTGTATATCTACAAACACAAGGTTGTACAAATCCCTCGCTTCAATTTTTTGGTTTGTACAGGCATTTTTCCCTAAATGGTTATAAGTCTGGCAAATATAATATGCTTTGTCTATCGGTTTACGCTCTTTTCCTTCCAAATTTACAATTGATCCCAAAATCAATACAGATTATCCCAAGAACATATTTACAGATTTATTCGTGATATAATAATAAAAATTTAGCATGGAAGAGGAGGAATATTATTGTGAGAAGACAGAATAGAAGAATATTGCAGAAGATAACGGCAGTGGCACTATCAGCAGCGTTGGCTGTGGGAATGGCGCAGGGGGGCGTCCCAGGCTGGGTTTTTGCGCAGGAGGACATCGGTTCACAGGGGAATTTTTCTGCTGCAGCGCGGACAAATGATAACGAGACATGGGAGGAAGGAAGTACGATATCATACAGGACGATTTCCGGCGGGACAGAATCAGATCCAGTAGTGATTACTGTAACTGGGAACGTAACGGTAACAGGGGAGATTACTATTTCCGGGCATGTGAAGTTTACTGGAGGCGGAGTCCTTAAGTGGGCATCGACGGGGAGCGATAATGCCCTTGAGGTGGCAGAAGGAGCCAGTGCTGTATTTGAAAATGTGACACTTAATGGAGATGAGAACTACTTTAGATACTCTGCATTACTGTTTAGAGGGACGGTGGAATTCGGAGAGGGGACGACGATTCAAAACTTTTATTCAGGTACCACGTCAAATGCAGTGCCAGGACATAAAGGCGTCATCGCAGTCTGTGACAAAGGTGTTTTGAATATTAAGGAAGGCGCATTCATTACGGGAAATAAGTGTGAGAGCGGGATTATCTCCCTATATCAGACGGATGATGGGGGTTCTTCCATGCCAATTACCGCGGAAGTCAACATAGAGGGCGGACGCATTGAAGGGAATACCGTTAATAATGAGAACCTGGGAGTTGTCTGGAATTGGTTCGGCAATTTGAATATAACTGGCGGAACAGTAACAGCATCGGCAAATGAATATGCAGTTTATACGCAGGGGAATGAGAGTAGATATGCCGGAACTACAGAAATCTACGGCGGAACCTTTACCGGAGAGCAAGTAGGCGCAGTTTGTTCAGGAAGGGATCCAGGCAATACAAGAAGTAAGATTATAATTGCCGGAGGTGTGTTCAAGGGTAAAATTGCGGCCAGGGTCAACTATGGCACGATTGATGTTCGCGGAGGTAAGTATGAGGGAAGCCAATATGCCCTGATGAGCAGTACTGGACAGGGAGCCCTTACAGTGCAGGGCGGCGAATTTCTTGGAGGCATTGCAGCATACAGTGGAAATATAACCACAAAGACACAAAAAGTAGTCGTAGGAGAGAGCGCGGATTCAGCCAATGATTGGGACAAAAGCACCTCTTTGAATAATTATAAATATGTCGCCATTGGCGATAGTGATAACGCGTATGTGCATACGCATACAAGGATCAAGCATGAATCCACAGCGACCTGTACGGAGTCTGGCACAGGGGAATACTGGCAGTGCGAGGGTGAGAATGGCTGTGGCAAATTATTTGCCGAAGATAACGACAAGACGGAAATTGCTCAGCCGCCTTACAAGGAGGCGACCGGCTGTGCTTTGGAGGAATCGGTCTGGAAATATGATAAGGATACCCATTGGCATCAGTGCATATGTGGAAAGAACAAGTCTCAGGCAGAGGCGCATACATTTGAAAGCGACAGCGTTGGGACTCAGGTATGCAGCGTCTGCGGCTATATGGAGGGCGCTGGCCCGACAGCTATAGAAGATGTAGAAAACAAAATTACGGCAATCGCATCCGAAACGGAATACACCCAGGAATGGGCGCAAAAGGTGGAGGCTGCACAGAAAGCTTATAATGATTTAGAGGAAGAAGAAAAAGCCAAGGTTTCGGCAGAATTGAAGCAGGATCTTGAGGATGCCAAGAAAAAATATGACAACTGGATGGTGGCACAAGAGGTAAAAAATCAGATTGAGGCAATAGGAGAGGTGACGGCGGGGAACGCATCTGGCAAAAAGGAGCAAATTGAGTCAGCCCGCGAAGCGTACGACAGTCTTACGGAGGAACAGAAAAAATTAATTACACCGGAGGATAAGAAAAAACTGACAGATGCAGAGAAAATGTATGATAACGCAACCGGAGGAAAGAACCAGGAAGCTGCGGACGCAGTGAAGGAGAAGATCGATCAGATTCCGAGCCCAGTGACGTCAGACCAGGAGATCGGGAAGAAGATCGAGGATGCGAAGGAATCGTATGAGAATCTGACTGGGATGCAGAAGGATATGCTGCCTGAGAAGAGCATCAAGAAGCTTGAAGAAGCCGTGGAGGACTATAACAAGCTGGCGGCTGATGAAGTCAGGAAGAAGATAGAAGCCATCGGAGAAGTGACGCCGGAGACAGCAGCCAGCAAGAAAGAACTGATCGAAGAAGCGCGCGAGTGGTACGACAGACTGACGGAAGAACAGAAGAAACTGATCACGCCGGAAGAAAAGAAAAAACTGACGGATGCAGAGAAAATGTATGATAACGCAACCGGAGGAAAGAACCAGGAAGCTGCGGACGCAGTGAAAGAGAAGATTGATCAGATCCCGAGCCCGGTGACGTCAGATGAGGAGACCGGGAAGAAGATCGAGGACGCGAAGGAATCGTATGAGAATCTGACTGGGATGCAGAAGGATATGCTGCCGGAGGAGAGCGTCAAGAAGCTTGAGGAAGCCGTGGAGGACTATAACAAACTGGCGGCTGATGAAGTCAGGAAGAAGATAGAAGCCATCGGCGAGATAACGCTTGAGAACGCACTCGAGAAAAAAGAACTCATTGAGGCTGCCCGGGACACTTATGATAAGCTGACAGACGGACAGAAAGATCTTATCACTTCAGAGGAGAAAAAGAAGCTGACGGATGCAGAGAAAATGTATGATAATGCAGCCGGAGGAAAAAACCAGGCAGCTGCGGACGCAGTGAAGGAGAAGATCGATCAGATACCGAGCCCGGTGACGTTAGACCAGGAGACTGGAAAAAAGATCGAGGATGCGAAAGAATCGTATGAGAATCTGACTGGGATGCAGAAAGATATGCTGCCGGAGGAGAACATCAAGAAGCTTGAGGAAGCCGTGGAGGATTATAACAAGTTGGCGGCTGATGAAGTCAGAAAGAAGATTGAGGCAATCGGCAGCGTGACGCCAGAGACAGTAGTCAGCAAGAAAGAACTGATCAAAGAAGCGCGCGAGTGGTATGACAGACTGACGGAAGAACAGAAGAAACTGATCACGCCGGAAGAACAGAAAAAGCTTACAGATGCAGAGAAAGTCTATGATGACGCCACCGGAGGGAACAACCAGGAAGTGGTGGACGCAGTGAAAGAAAAGATTGATCAGATTCCAAGCCCGGTGACGTCAGACCAGGAAACAGGGAAGAAGATCGAAGAAGCGCGTGAGGCGTACGACAGGCTGACAGAAGAACAGAAGAAACTTATCACGCCGGAGGATAAGAAGAAGCTTACAGATGCGGAAAAGGCTTATGATGATGCGACCGGAGGAAAAAATCAGGAAGCGGCAGATGCGGTGAAAGAGAAGATAGACCAAATTCCGAGCCAGATAACCACAGATGAGGAAACGAAGCAGAAGTTAGAAGATGCGAAGAAGGCGTATGAGGATTTAACAACAACGCAGAAGGATATGGTACCAGAAGCATCCAAGAAGAAACTGGAAGATGCAGAAGAAGAATATAAGAAGCAGGAAGAAACAGATAAGCAGGCAGCCGAAGAGGTGAAGAAAAAAATTGACGCTATCGGCGAAGTAACCTTAGAAAACGTTTCAGGCAAGAAGGAGCAGATAGAGGAAGCCCGCAAGGCCTACGATGCTCTCACAGAGGTACAGAAAAAGTACATTATGCCGGAGGATAAGAAGAAGCTTACAGATGCGGAAAAGACTTATGATGATGCGACCGGAGGAAAAAATCAGGAAGCGGCAGATACGGTGAAAGAGAAGATAGACCAAATTCCGAGCCAGATAACCACAGATGAGGAAACGAAACAGAGGCTGGAAGATGCGAAGAAGTCGTATGAGGATCTAACAACAACGCAGAAGGATATGGTACCAGAAGCATCTAAGAAGAAACTGGAAGATGCAGAAGAAGAATATAAGAAGCAGGAAGAAACAGATAAGCAGGCAGCCGAAGAGGTGAAGAAAAAAATTGACGCCATCGGCGAAGTAACCCCAGAGAATGTTTCAGGCAAGAAGGAGCAGATAGAGGAAGCCCGCAAGACCTACGATGGACTCACAGAAGTGCAGAAAAAGTACATCACGCCGGAGGACAAGAAGAAGCTTACAGATGCGGAAAAGACTTATGATGATGCGGCCGGAGGGAAGAACCAGGCAGCAGCAAATGCAGTGAAGGAGAAGATCGATCAGATTCCTACGCCTGTGACTGTAGACTGGGATACCAAGAAAAAAATTGAGGAAGCCCGGAAGGCATATGACGGACTGACTGGGATGCAGAAGGACATGGTGCCAGAAGCTTCCCGGAAGAAGCTGGAAGATGCAGAAAGAGAATACCGCAGGCAGGTCAGCGCCGAAGATGAGTCTGCCGTGCAGAACGTGATGAATAAGATCAATGCCATCGGGACGGTAGTAAACACCGACCAGTGTGGGAAGAAAATCAAGGATGCGCGCGCTGCTTACAGCATGCTCACGGAGAACCAGAAGAAGCTGTTCCCTAAGGACATCCTAAAGAAGCTGACGGACGCTGAGGCAAAGTATGCCAAGCTAAACGAAAAACCATCCCAGAATCAGCAGCAGATCGACAACATAGCGGATAAGCTGGGAGTTAGCAAGGAAACCGCGAAGCAGATCCAGAAGGTGGCGGAAGAACTGGGCGTGGAGGTGGAGACCCTGCTGGTTACGGACAAGCAGCTCACGGCATCTAAAACGGAAGCGGACACCAAGGGCTCTACGTTCTCCAAGCTGCTGCTGAAGGCAGTGAAGGTGAAAACGAAGAGTGTGACCCTAAAGTGGAAAAAGGTAAAGGGCGCGGACGGCTATATGGTCTATGGCAGCCCATGCAACCAGAAGCCGAAACTGATAAAGACCGTGAAGAAGAATAGCTCGTCTTTTACTTACAAAAAGGCGAAAAAAGGAAAGTCTTATAAATTCACGGTTCGTGCTTACAAAAAGATTGGCGGCAAGAAGGTAACGATTGCCGTGTCAAAGAGAGTACATTTGCATACGGCAGGCAGTAAGTACGGCAATCCTAAGGGCGTAAAGGTGAACAAGAAGAAAGTCACAGTCAAGAAAGGCAAAACCTTCCGCATTAAGGCAAGCAACATAAAGCCAAAGAAACGCCTGCGTAAACACCGCATTATCTGCTATGAGTCATCCAATAAGAAGGTGGCAACCGTGACGAAGAAGGGGGTAATTAAGGGGAAGAAGAAAGGAACCTGTAAGGTATACGTTTATGCTCAGAACGGGGTTTATAAAACCATTACAGTAAAAGTAAAATAGAATGCCTGCTCCTGGAAAAGGGCGGGCGCCCCTTCCGGGGGCAAGGGAGGAAAGGGGAAAAATCGGTATGAACCGACAGTCCCCTTTCAGAACTCTAATGATCCATCCTCATTTCTAAAAGCCCATTTTTGCCTCATAATCTGCAATCATCTGTAAGTTGGATTTTTCCACCTCACTCAATACATCATCTGAAAATTCTTCAGGATTTATTGTCCCTTCATACCAGGAACATACGTCAAAGTAGCCCTGAAGCTGCTCATCATGAAATCTTCTGCCATGTCTGGCATAAATTTCATTTCTTGCAATTTTACACTCAGCAGCCGTTTTTCCTTCCAATGCAGAAGCTTCGATGGGAAAAACGTTGTCTTCCGGAAATACAAATTCACAATGGTCTTCTGCAGTGTTGTCTGCGATATAGTCTCCTGCAAGTGAAAAATTTTCATCGAATGGAACATTTTCACTTAAGGTAAGATGATCTTCAGCTAATGAAAAGGTAAGAGTGTAATTTCTGTCTCCGTATGTGTCTGTATAGACAGCCGTATTGTCTCCTGTCCACTCAGCCGTACAGTTTCGAATGTCCACATATGCCTTATATCCAGAACTGCCAATGCATATGGAAAAGGATATGCCCTTCTCGTCTGTAGACCAAATTGCCATGCTGCATTTTGGTCCAATACTGCGGGAGTAAGAATCAGCCAGCATTACCCTGGATGTTGCACCGCCCTCAGTCTGCTGCCTGGAACTGGCAGTTTCCCCAAGCTCCTGCCGGATGTTCTGGAAACTGTCGGAACAGGTAGTTTGATTATAGGCGTAAGTATTGGCGTCTTCTGAAAACTGTGAGCCGTCTTCTATGAGATAGAGCAGGGGGACGTCTTCTTCAAAACCTCCTGCGCGGATTATTTTGGTGGTATCTCCTGTGTCGAAATATGCCAGGGTATAGACGCCGGATTTGGGAAATTTAAATGTGCTGTCTGCCTGGATAATCATGTCATTGTCCCCAGGTATAGGGGAATCCAGAATATATTCTACATTATATGCTTGCCAATTTGTAGTCTCTTGTTCACTATAACTGTCAATTTCCTTCTGGATTTTTCCGGCCACATTGTCATCATAAGCAGTCTCTATGATTCCGCTGATATAGAAATCTCCCGTCTTATAGGATTCATATGCATTCATAAAATCAAAACTGTATTTCTTTTCTATTTCAGTGTTTGCAAGGATTGCCTGTGACAATGCGTCCAGGTTCTGCTGTATGCTGCTGATTGGATCAGTTGATTTCCGGACGGATTGATATAAAATTACTGCCCGCTCCAGATCCGATTCTATCAGGCCATATTCCCCGTTTCTGGTGTCAAGCTGACTTAAAACTGCTTTCTTCCACGCGGCAAGGAAATCATCTTCAGAAACTTTGCTCCATGTTTCCTTGTCAGAATCTGCAATCTCAAGGGTTTCTCCTTCCGTATGTTCTCCATAAAGCGTATCTGCAATCCATTTTAAAAGATCTGCTTCCTGAGAAGTATCGTTCTCTTCTTTCTTCTTATCCGTTTCCTTCTTATTATCAGACTTTTTTACCTCTTCTTTTTTCGGTTCTTTTCCTTCTTTTTTCGGCTCTTTTTCCTCATTGGAAGATTCTTTAGAGTCGGTCTGGTTTTTTGCTGTTTCCTCCACTGGTTCGTCTATTCCTGGTATCAAACCGATTCCTGCCAGCAGCAAAAAAATACAACATACTGGAAGCGCCGCTTTTCTGTATTTAAACTCAGGTATTTTCTTACGGACTGGCGGAAGCGCCAAGATTCCTGCCCCGATCCATAACAATCCTGTAACCACAGAATCTATTAATAGCAATAACCCTGTAAGAATGAGAACAACGCTGACAATCCATGCCGCTATTTTTCCAATTATTTTCATATGTATTACCCGCTTTGCACCTTCCCTATCGTATCTCTGCAGAGAATGGCCTTCCTTTCTTTACTTTTTTATTTTCACTGATTTTGTGATACTCCATGTTCTGTAATAAGTTTTTCCTGAAATTTTTTTATATACTCTTGCACGGATATAGTAAGTTTTTTTCAATCTCAGTTTTTTAATGTTGGCTGTTCCAGATTTAATGTTTAGAGTTTTTGCCCCTTTAAAATTTTTTTTAAGTCCGTACTGCACTTTATAACCGTCGCATTGACCGCCTCCAGTTAATTTCAGCTTTAATTGTTTTCCTTTGATATTTTTCGTACTTTTAATTTTAGCCTTTGTAGAAAGAGTTTTTTTGATGATTTTTTTGGGATCTAAAACAGTTACCGTACAGGATGCTTTCCGGCCGTTTGCGGAAACGGCTGTTATCACGGCTGTTCCAGATGATATGGCTTTCACGGTGCCGTCACTCTCTATACGGGCAGTTTTTGGATGGCTGGATCTCCATGAGACAGATTTGTTTGTTGCATTTTCTGGTATCATTTTAAGATCCAGTTTCTTTTGTTCTGAACAGTTAAGAGTCAGCTTTTCCGGAAGCTTGATTTGTTCTACTGGAATTTCTTTGACTTCAATATCAAAAGAAGCTTTTGCATCCCCCATAATTTATCATAACTTTTTGATTTCCGATAACGTTCATATCATAACTGCTTAGCATATTTAATGTAACTGGAACAGTAGGTTTCAAACCATCTTCATAAACAATTTCCAGCAGCGCGCCGTCTGCGTTTAAACGTTCTCCCTGATTATAAATAGTTTTTTCAGGCGGAGATAGAAGCTTAATGGACAGGATCTTTACCATTCGGTTATTTTTTAGCTGCGGATATTTGTAACTGCAGTTGGGATCAATTTCCCATGTTTCCGTGAAATTATATTTTGTGAAAGATTTGTCGCTTTTCATCTGGGCATCCGTTAAAGCGGTGCAAGCTGTCAGCCGATCTGAGACCCCTGCTATGCCCTGATTTGCAGTTCCTTTTAAATAGAAACAATTAGGGAGTTCCGTAAATTCATCGCCCTGTCCGCAGATAGCGCCTGCCGTACTGCCATTCCTGATTTTTCCGGTATTGTAACAACGTTCTAATTTTGCATAGACTTCCCCGGCTCCCAGTATGCCTCCGGCAAATAGCTTTGTTTCATTTTTTCCGCCGCATGTAATATCACACATATTATAATTATCGCTGATATAGATTCTGTCTCCGCCGCTATAGATGAATGCATTTCCCAGCAGGCCGCCTGCATAAATTCCTCCTTCATCTGCCTGCGCCTGGATCATTCCGTCTGTATAGCAGTTTTGTATACAAGTGTCGTCAGTATCTGGATAAGCGCTTCCGGCAATGCATCCAATATCAATATTCATATTTTGTGCTGCTGCAACGTTAATGCTGCAGTCTGTCATGCCAAGGTTTTTCACAGAACCGTCGCCATAAATATCACGAAAGAGTCCAAGATGTACGCCTGCGTCATACTGGTTTTCAGGGATAAATTCTCCAAAAATATGCATTCCAATAATCTTGTGCCCATTGCCGTCGAATGTTCCGTGAAATCCTTCTTCTGTAGTTCCGATGGGGTTCCAGCCTGTCCCACAGTCATAATCGCCGCCCGTTGCCGTTGCTTCTGACATGTCAATATCATTCATTAAAAAATAGTTTCCGCCCAAATTATTGCGAATAGCATATAAATCTTCAATTGTATAAATGGCCGTATAGCCGTATGGAACTTCTGTTATTGTGTTCCCATTATCCGCCGCTATTATAGAAAAAGATGATAGTGGAATGAATGCCAATGCCAGAATTACTGCCAATGCCATATGAAATAGTAATTGTCTTCGTTTGATTTTTTTCATAAAGTACCTCCTTGTATAGTTTGCTTTCATTATTACATCTATAGAGATAAGTGTCAATATTTATAAATGTAATATTTTTTAATTTTCTTTGATATTCTATCTCTATATGCGGAAAGGGGCGTCTCTATGGATATTGGTAAAAGAGTGAAACATTTTAGAGAATTAAAAGGATACAGTGTAAACAGGCTGGCAACTCTCGCAGGCATTTCCCAGAGCTATTTAAGGGATGTGGAACTGGGAAATAAAAATCCAACAGTAGAAATTTTGTCCATTTTGTGCGCTGCCCTGGATATTTCTCTGAAAGAATTTTTTGATGACCAAAACCAGATAGATTTTTCAAAGGATCCATTAATTTCCAAGATATATCAGTTATCTTCCATGCAAAGGAAATCGCTTTTGAGATTTTTGGAAAGCATGGATCATTAACCCAACCCAAGAGAGCTTATCTTTATTATAGAATAGTCACTGTTAAATATCATTAACTGACAGTGAATGATATTTTGCTTGCACTGCGCAGGCAGAATCAGTATCATATTACTCAGGCGGTAAAATTCATCTGCATTTAACCGCCAGAGTAATATCTCTAATACAGGGGGTAAGGTTATGGGAAATCGGACGGATGAAATTTTAAGTGATATAAGAAAGGGAATCCGTGATGAAAACAAGGTGGATTTTCTGCAAATATCTGAGACACGGCGGCAGTTAAGGTTTGACATTGAGGAAATGTATGGCAGCCTGACAAAATTTGCAAATGAGTGCGGCATCCACACTTCTCATCTCAGTGATTTTTTTAACAATGGCAAGAAGCTTGGCAGGGATAAGCTGCTTACGGTATGTATCAATCTGCACTATGATTTTGAGAAAACCCAGACCATTCTTCATCGTTTGGAGATGCCAGAGCTTTATGTGAGGAATAAGCGGGATTATCAGATTGCAGTGGGGATTCAGGAAGGAAAAAGTTTAGATGAAATAGAAGAAGTTTTATGTGAGAAGGGTATTGCCCCATTGATAAGCCAGGGAAAATCTGCGAAACACCTTCCAAATGCCGGAAGGGGAAGTAAACCATGACAGAAGGAAAATTGACAGATGTTTTTGGAAGGGAACTGGAGCAGTACTTTGATTTTCATGAATCATTCGATAAAATTTCAGCAGGAATAAAGGCGGACGGCTGCAGCCGCAGCGTCTATTTAACCAATATTAAGAAAGAATATATGAATTTTTATTCCAATGGAAGTGTAATTATCAAGGAATTGTCTCAAACCCAGGCAGATAATTACCGGAAACTAAGTTCTGTGTGGAATCCTTATCTGGAAATGATTTATGGTGTATTAGAGAGAGACAACAAATACATTTCTGTTCAGGAATTTGTGGAAGCTCCTGCATGTTTGGAATGTGGAAACCGTTCCCTGAATTTGGAGGAATATATCTCAGAGTTTGGCTGTCTGACGGAGAGGGATGCGCTGATTTTTCTCTGGCAGCTTTGTGAAGGGATGAAAACTCTCGAAAAGTTACATTTGACACATGGGGATATTGCCCCTGGGAATATTTTGCTTACAAATGCTCATGAATGGGACAGTCTTTTTCAGCCTCTGCCCGCTGGTTCCAGCAGGATGTCTGTGAAACTGATTGATTTTGACATTTCCAAACAGCAGAAGGGCAGCGGCCATAGAGTTACCACCGTTTTAGGAACAAAATCTTTTGCGGCGCCAGAGATTCTGGATTATCGTTTTCCCTCCGACCGGGTGGATATTTATGGGCTTGGCTGCGTCTTGTACTATATGCTTACTGGAGAATCGCCAAAGGAGTCAGACGGCGGCGGTAAAAAGATCAGCCAGGGAGTTTTACATATAATTGAAGGATGTACGGCGGGATATACGATGCGTTATCCTTTTGCAGCCAGACTGCAAAAGGAGATTATGCGTCAGTTACGTATGAATGGGTGGAAAAAGTCGCCTGTCTTATCCTATATCCCGGGTTTTCGGAGCCGGAGGTATTGGAAAATGGCTGTTTCCTGTGGCGTTTATCTTTATTTGTTTCTGTGCTTTATTATAGCGGCGGTAACTGACAGACAGAATCTTTTCCTTTCTCTCTTTTTTCTGATCTGCTGTTTTGGGGAGATAATGCTTGTGTTTGACGTGTTTCATTTGGGGCGTTTGTCAAAAAAATACATGGAATACAGAGCTGCCTTTCCTCCGCTGAAATATATTGTGAAATTTCTTGTAGGTTTCAGTTTATTTATGTTCATGTTAATATGCGCAGGGCTGGGAATGGGGCTATGAAGAAAGAAATGAAAATGATTATAAGGCGGCAGCAGGAATATGAGGCTGTGAAGCGGGCGTCTCTTTCTGAGATTTGGGATATTCAGGAAAAACATGTACTCCAGGATCCTGTTTTGAAAAATGAAGTATTAGTGAAATTGGGGATTTCTTACAGGAAAAAACAGAGGAAAAAAACATTTCGGATCTTAGGTTATATTTTATGGGGAATATGCGCGGCTTTTTTATTGTGGATCATCGTATTGATGCTGGCGGGTCTGCTCTTTGGGAAAGAAGAGAGATCTACGCTGGATCAGGAAATGGAGGCTTATTATGAAGATTCCCCGGTACGGCAGGCAGAAACGGCAATGGATTCTGGGGATTATGATAAGGCGGAGGAGATTTTAAAAGAAGCTCTTGTAAAATACCCCCAGGGATATTTTCTATATATTACCTATGCGGAGTTATATGTACAAATGGGCAGGAATGATGATGCAGTTAGAATGCTGACAGATGTGCTAAAAAATGATTTTGGGGTTCAGAACATCACAAAGAACCAGAACCAGTTGTATCTAGCATTAAAAGAAATTCCGCAGGATTCCCTTACAGATTCTTTGGATTTGTACCAGAACTGCCTGAAAACCTGTGACGCCTATATTGAAAAATATGAATCTATGAACCGTCTGCTGGAAGAGGAGAATTATTATGCCGCTTTATTGATTTGTGATGAGTTAAAGGCGGAGGGTGCGTATGATACTTATCTGTGCGGGTATTATTTTAAATGTTATACAGGCCTGAAAGCTTATGAGCAATGTGCAGAATATTTGAAGGGGTTATCTGGAAAACAGGGAGAGATTACAGATTTACGCTATCCTTCTGATGAAGAAATCCGTCATTATCTGGAGAAAATAGAGGAAAAAATTTCCTGAAACAATCGTGTTGCAGGGGGGTGTTGTTTTCATTCTAAAAAAATGCCGGAGTAATACTTAATCGTGAATTAAAACTAGAAAATTTAGGAAATTCGTATGGACAGAAAATTAGCGGTAAAATATAATGAGAAGAAGTACATACGAGGAGTGTATACAAATGATAAGAGTTGGAATTTGCGAGGATGAAGCCATATGCAGAAAAGACATTGGAAACATGTTGGAACGGTATTTTACGGGGAATGAAATAGAGTACCAACTCAAAGAATATGAGTCGGGAAATGCCTTTATGAAACAAAATGAAGCTACAGATATTTTAATTTTGGATATAGAGATGGAAGGGATTACTGGCATTCAGTTAAAAGATTGGCTGGGTAAAAATGATGGAGATGTTAAGATATTGTTTGTTACGAACCATATGGAGAAGATGCCGGAAGCGTTTGGGAAAAATGTGTATGGGTTTTTGAACAAGCCCGTAGAATGGGAAGAGTTTATAAACTATCTGAACCGAATGGCTGAAGATACAGATGAATTCTATAGTTATCTGGTGATCAAGGGAGTAGACCAGGAGTTTGTAATAAGGATTAAGGATATCTTATATTTTATGTCGGAGGATAAGTACAGCCGTGTAATTACCACTGACAATAAACAGTTCTGTGATAAAAGTCTGGGGCAGTGGGAGAATGAATTGACAAATCATTTCTTCTTCCGCTGCCATAAACGTTATCTGGTAAATTTCCGAAATATTAGTACAATAGATGAACAAATCAATATGAATAATGGGCAGAAAATTCCTGTAAGCAGGAGAAAAAGGAAAGAATTAAACGATGCTTATCTGGAATATATTATCAGAAAGGCAAGGTAAATGAACGGAGTAGAGGGTATATTGCTGGATCTTATTTCTATTTTACAGAATATGTTAATGGTATGCGGTATTTTTTGTGTTCCATTGTCAAAAAATAAAAGGTACTTTGTATATGGAGGAATTCTTCTGGCGGTTTCATGTTTTGGGGAGATTCTCCTGGGTTATGACCATTTTGTAATGTTAATAGTAAGGTCATGTTCGAATCCCGCAATTATTTTATTATGGACCAGTGGAAAATTATTTCGAAGATTAGCAATTTATATCTGTAGTATTATGTATCTCCATATGCCGTATTTATGTATTGATTTGGTATTTTCTGGGGTTTATGGAAGGTCCATGGTAATTTTGGAATCATATCCTTTGTATCGTATTATGAGAGGTGTACTTACGGTTGCAGTGGCAGTGATATTAGTATATGGATTAAAGAAGATTTCTTGGTATGAGAATATGTTAAGTCGTCTTAAGACAAAATATTTTCTTATGGGAAGTGTTTGCTGTATGGCGGCTTCATTGGTACAGTACTATATAGAAGATATGAGTGCATCAATTTATGGCAAAATTGGTCAGATTATCTGCATTTCAGTATGTATGATAATTGTCAGCGCTATGTTTTATGCACTTGGCGTAGGTGTTGTGGTATTAGATATGCTGCGTAAGAAGTATCAGGCGGAAAGCAGATTAAAGGATGAGTATCTGCAGATTACCAGAGAATATGTTCGTGAGGTAAAGGAGAATGCCAGGGAAACCCGGAAGATGCATCATGACCTGCAGGCGCATATTTTTAGTCTGCGGTATTATTTGGAACAAAGGGAGTATGATAAAGCAGAAGAATATTTATCCGCAATGCAAAATCATACAGATAAAATGGTCCGCAAAATGATATCAGTGAATCACGAGATTGTGGACGCAGTACTTCAGGAGATGCAGATTCGATCAGAAAAATTGCAGATAAAATGGAAAGTAGCAGGACTTCTGCCGCCCAATCTGCCAATCGGAGATTTTGATTTGTGCACTATATTTTCCAACTTGCTGGCAAATAGTGTAGAGGCATGTGAAAAATTACCAAGTGAGCAGAGATATATTGGTCTGGAAATACGCCAGCTTTCGAATCATTTGGTGATAGAGATTACAAATCCTGTTTCAGAATCTATTGATCTGGACAAGTTAGGTAATATTACGATGAAAGAAGATACTAAAAATCATGGATATGGAATTGCAAATGTAAGATCAGCCGTTGCGAAATATCATGGGGAATTGCTTTTTGAGAAACAGGAAGGGGTCTTTTTGGCATGTATAATCTTACAATGGTAAAAAATTAACCGTTCTCTCCAAAATCCGACCGTTTACTCCCGAATTCTTGCATTGTATGGCAAAAGGTTAGTAGAATGGCAGTAGGACTTGTAAGATTGCTGCGCTACCAGACTTTCCGATATTGCAGGCAGATGATTTTGCAGATACCGAATAGCAGGAAGCGGAGGTGGGAACATGTTTTATGAAAGTGGCGAGACATTGTGGGAGTTACTGAAGAGACTTTTTGGATGGTAGGATAAAACCACAGTATATAATTACAGTACCAAAGAGAAAGAATCTGTAAGCGACGAATTAATTACAGATAAGCATAATTACAAAAGAAGGTTTACATACGAAAGAATATATAATTTACAAAAGAGAAAGTGCCAGATTCATGATGAGGCAGCATGGACTGCGTAAGGGAGTATTTAAAGAAATAAAACTGCACAATCAGTCTGATTAAGACTGAGGTTGGAAAGTCTGCAGAGAGGACTGTATTATTTAAAGAGATAATACGGTTCTTTTTGTATTCTCTTTTTTAAAACAGCATGTTATAATGAGATACAGTAATCAAGAGGCGTAATAGTATCAGGTAAATTATGATCATGAAACAACAGATTTCTGAATATGCTTTTCACGGATTTTTTTCGGGAAATTTGGAAAAATAGGAAGAAGATCCGTATGAAAGAAGGAAGTACAGTATGAAAGAAATGTTGATCATAAAACAGGGTTTGATTCATGATGCAGTCCACAGCGAACCGTACCGTGCGGACATTTTAGTCAAACACGGAAAAATAATAGAGATTGCGAAAGCCCTGAGGAATACAGAGCAGGCACAGGTTGTGGATGCAGCAGAATTACAGGTCTATCCAGGATTTGTAGAGGCGCACTGCCATCTGGGGCTGGATGGATATGGAATCGGGTTTGAGGGTGCAGATTATAATGAAGTGACAGATTCCATTACTCCTCAATTGTCAGCAATTGATGGATTGAATCCGCAGGATGAGAGCATTCGGCTTGCCATGGAGAGCGGCGTTACCTGTGTGGCGGCAGGGCCGGGCAGTTCCAATGTACTGGGAGGAACTTTTACCGTATATAAGACCGTGGGGAAACGGATCGACGATATGGTGATAAAAGAGAGAGCGGCTATGAAATGTGCTTTTGGTGAAAATCCAAAGATTTGTTATAAGGACAAAGATAATTATTCCAGGATGAGCACAGCTTCAAAACTTAGAATTATGCTGGAACGGACCAGGGACTATATGGCAAGAAAGAAGGCGGCTGGGGAAGATATCTTGAAGCGTCCTCCTTATGATCCTAAACTGGAGGCGCTGATCCCCGTAATAGAAGGAAAACTGCCTTTAAAGGCCCATGTTCATCAGGCGAACGATATTTATACGGCAATCCGTATTGCCAGAGAATTTGGTGTGAAATTGGCCCTGGATCACTGTACAGACGGTTCCCTGATTGCAGAAGATTTGGCAAAGGAGGGGTATCCCGTGGCAGTTGGCCCGTCATTGGGCCATGCCACCAAGTTTGAATTAAAAAATAAGAGCTTTGCTACTCCCGGCGTTCTTGCCCGGGCAGGCTGCCAGGTTTCTATTATCACAGATTCCCCGGTGATTCCCCAGGAGTATCTGCCCCTCTGTGCGGGACTGGCGGTGAAATCCGGCATGGATGAATTTGAAGCGTTGAAAGCCATCACCATCCATGCAGCGAAACATATCGGTGTGGAACATCGTGTGGGGTCTTTGGAAGTGGGGAAAGATGCAGATTTTGTCGTTGCATCTTGGAATCCTCTCATATCAGATACCAAAATTGAGTATGTTATCATTGACGGCAGAATTACCTTTTCCCGGCAGGGGCAGGAAAGGACATAAACGGAAGGAAAGCGCTGCCTTTCGGCAACGCTTTTGGGGGAGTAAATTTATGAAATGTTTCATGGGGTGCCACATCTTGGGCGGTGGCACCGCCAGCTCTATATGTAAACAACTTTAAAAATAAAGTTACTAGTTGTTAGTCGAAGCTGATAACGGTGCGCGCTTATTTATGTATGTCATCAACTTCATTTGATAAATCAAGTATAGGACATAAATGTGTGCAAACTGTGGACAATTTCTAAAAGAAGCATAAAGAATTCGAAAGAAATTATGAAGAAACGGTAAAAGAAACGTTAGCAAAGAAGGAGGATACATATGGGAACATCAAAAGTGTTTTTTACCACGTTCAAAACCTCGTACACGGAAAACATTCCGGCAAAGCTGAGACGGCTGATACTCACTGCGGGAATCCGCGGCATAGACTTTACAGATAAGTATGCAGCCATTAAAATTCATTTTGGAGAATTGGGAAATCTTGCGTTTTTGCGCCCCAATTATGCAAAAGTAGTAGTGGATATTGTAAAAGAACTGGGTGGAAAAGCGTTTCTGACAGACTGCAATACGCTATATGTGGGAAGCAGGAAAAACGCCCTGGATCACCTGGATACTGCTTATGAGAATGGATTTACCCCATTTTCCACAGGATGTCATGTGATCATTGCAGACGGCCTCAAAGGGACAGATGAAGAGCTGGTGCCCGTAAACGGGGAATATGTAAAAGAAGCTAAAATAGGCAGGGCAGTGATGGACGCAGATGTGTTTATCTCACTGAATCATTTTAAAGGGCATGAGATGGCAGGCTTTGGAGGCGCATTGAAAAATATCGGCATGGGCTGCGGTTCCAGGGCTGGAAAAATGGAGATGCACAGTGAAGGAAAGCCTTATGTAAATCAGGAGAAATGTATTGGCTGCGGGATGTGCACCAAAGTGTGTGCTCACCAGGGGACAGCCGTTACAGATAAAAAAGCGTTTATCAATCATGATAACTGTGTGGGATGCGGACGCTGTATTGGCGTTTGCCCCAAAGATGCCATAGAGCCTTCCTTTGGAGAATCTGTGGATATGCTGAATTATAAAATGGCAGAGTACAGTAAGGCGGTGCTGCAGGACCGCCCGCATTTTCATATTTCTCTTGTATGTGATGTGTCCCCAAATTGTGATTGTCACGCAGAAAATGATATTCCAATTATTCCAGATGTGGGAATGTTTGCTTCCTTTGATCCGGTAGCGCTGGATATGGCCTGCGCTGACGCTTGTAACCGTCAGCCGGTGATTGCCGGAAGCGTACTGTGTGAAAATGGGGAACACGCTGCAAAGAGCGGCCATGATCATTTTCATATGGTACATCCAGATACCAACTGGAAGTCCTGCCTGGAGCACGCTGAGAAAATTGGAATTGGCAGCCAGAATTATGAGCTGGTAGAGATTTAACATAATATTCACAAGGATAATAGATAGAAGGGAAAGCTATGAAAACCGCAAATAGAATCTGGAATACGTTGCTGCTGTGCTTTTTATGCCTGTTTTTTGTGCAGATGGATGTATCGGCAGAAGAAAGAAAAATCAAAGTAGTTTTTACCCACGATCTTCATTCACATTTGGAAGCTTTTGACTTAGAAGAAGATGGAGAGGAACAAAGCGTGGGGGGATTTGGAAGAATAGAAACCTTTCTGAAACAGCAGCCGGAACCCAGGGAAGAACTTCTTGTTCTGGACGGCGGTGATTTTTCCATGGGGACGTTGTACCAGACGGTATTTGAAACACAGGCGGCAGAGATTCGGATGCTGGGGATGCTTGGCGTAGATGTCACGACCCTGGGAAACCACGAGTTTGATTACCGCAGCAGCGGGCTTGCACATATGCTGGCTTCCGCAAAGGCCAGCGGCGATTCTCTGCCGAAATTGGCAGTGTGTAATCTGGACTGGGAGGAGACTCTTGAAGGGGAACATGCCAAGGAGGGGGCTTTACTAAAGGAATCTTTTGCCGACTTTGGGGTAAAACCCTACGTTATGGTGGAAAAAAACGGGTTCAGAATTGCTGTGATTGGCGTGTTTGGCAAAGATTCCCTGGAATGTGCGCCCACCTGCGCCTTGTCATTCCGTGATCCGGTGGATGCAGTAAAAGAAACAGTAGAGACAATACAGGCTCAGGAACAGGCGGACATGATTGTATGTGTTTCTCACAGTGGTACCTGGGAGGAGGAAAAGAAATCTGAGGATGAACTTCTTGCAAAGGCGGTGCCGGAGCTTGATCTGATTATCAGCGGTCATACCCACAGTATTCTGGAGAAGCCTATCATATATGGAGAGACGGCCATTGTTTCGACAGGAGAATACGGCGCCCGAATTGGTTCCATGAAGATGAAGCAAAAGAAAAATGGGCGCTGGGAATTGGAGGATTATCATCTTACACTTTTGGATGATCGTTATGACAAGGATTCTGCAGTTGAGGAGAAGATCAAGGAACTGGGAAAAAGCATTAATCAGGAATATCTGTCAAAGTTTGGATATACCAGAGATCAGATACTTGTATACAATCCCTGGGAATTTACAAAAATTAATGGATTGGGCGAAGTCTTGCAGGAAGAACCTCTTGGAAATCTACTTGCTGACTCTTATTTGTATACTGTAAATAGCAGTGATACCGGGGATAATACCCCGGCAAGGATTGCAGTTGTCCCCAGCGGTTGTATTCGCGGTACCTTTCACAGGGACAGGAACATTACGGCAGCAGACGC
Organism: uncultured Lachnospiraceae bacterium; assembly: GCA_950097145.1. Classification (GTDB taxonomy): domain Bacteria; phylum Bacillota; class Clostridia; order Lachnospirales; family Lachnospiraceae; genus Petralouisia. The sequence goes on along the minus strand of CATNCF010000004.1, from coordinate 38,432 downwards.
GTTTCAGTCTTTGTCCCTTGGCATTGGAACAGACGGTATTCCGGGATATCCTTTGGTAAGCGTATATCTGACTGGAGCTGATATTAAAACCATGGCGGAAATAGACGCATCCATTTCGCCAATGATGACCACAGCTCAGCTTTATATAAGCGGACTTACTTATACCATTAATCCCAGCCGTCTGATTTTAAATCGGGTTATAGATATTAAGATGCAGGATATGGAAGGAAATACAGAAAATATAGAGGATGACAGGCTTTACAGGGTGGTGGCGGATTTGTATACCGGGCAGATGCTGGGAGCAGTGGAGAAGCAGTCTTATGGGATTCTTTCTGTGGTGCCAAGAGATGTCCAGGGAAGAGAAATTCCAACGGAAGAACTGGAACAGTATGTGGTTTATGAAAATGGCCGGGAGATGAAAGCCTGGGCCTGTGTGGCAGAATACCTGGATTCCTTTAAAAAGGCCGGCGGTGTATCCCGGATACCAGAGTATTATCATACAAGGCATAATCGGAAAATCATCAAAAATGACGGAAGTATCGTAGCTTTTTTGAAAAACCCCAATCAGACAGCAAGAACAATTTTTTCCATTGCAGCCGTGCTGATAATAGTTTTCATGCTTTTTATTATGTTGATTATTTATAAAATCTGGAAAAAAATGCAACATTCTTAAGAAAATAGGACTCTAATAAAATGAAATACAAAAAGTTTCAATAAGGAATTAGCAAAGGAGGAGTCTTATGAAGAAAATGGTAACTGCACTAAGTATTCTGCTTACGTTGGTAATGCTTATTGTCGAGTAGGTCAGCGGTATTACTACCGCCTTTCCCTCTAAGAACCGTGCATGAGAGTTTCCCCTCACACGGCTCAAGCAATTCAAAGCATCTACCAATATAGATGCCGGCTAGTCAACTAACGATTTTGTTTGTAACATTTATCATGCACAAGATAACGGACAGTCTGACCGCTTACTTTCTTTTCTCGTACATTCCATTGTGTTTCAGCAGTAATCTCTTGCCCACATATCGGACATTTCCTCTCCTGCTTATTCCACATATAAAGCAAAGACTTTCTCCCCTTGAGGGATATTAACATCTTATACGTCATCCGTTCTTCAAAATACTCCTTCCATTCTCTATCAAAAGGATTGGCTTCACTGACAATCTTTTTATGTCGCATAATTTTCGTCTCAAGTGCCAGCTTTAATGGAAAAATATCTTCTTTTCCGTTTTTGTTTAAGACAACTAAAAATCGCCAATTCCTGTTCTTATAATGATGGAAATATTTCTTTAAAACCCAAGGTTTTCCCTTTTTCGGATGTCGTCTTTTCGCCCACTGCCACAATTTACGGAATATCTGGTCATCTACTCTTTGGAATGTCTTTGATGATGCTCCGCACCTGTAATAATTCGCCCAGCCTGTAATCTTTGGATTTAAGAGCCTTATCAATGTTTCCTGCTTGCAAGATTTATTACTGTCTATCGTATAGCGGATTCCATCTAAAAATTTCTTTACACATTTCTTTGACGGTTGTGTCAGCAGAACGCCTTTAAACTTTCTGATGTTAAAGCCAAGAAAATCAAATCCGTCATCAATGTGTGTGATAACCGTTTTTTCATCCGATAATTCCAGTCCTCTTTCCGCAAGAAATTCAACCAGCATTGGTTTAATTTCTCTTTCCAAAACTTCTTTTTTTGCACTTGTGATGATGAAGTCATCTGCATAACGCACCAGATTTACCATAGGAGAATAATGCTTTCCTTTACGGCAGATGTGTTTGTATTTCTGTGCAAGAATCGGCTGAATACCGTCCAATGTCATGTTTGCAAGTGTTGGTGAAATGATTCCACCCTGCATCGTACCTTCTTCGGTTCTATATAATTCCCCTTTGAAGATAACTCCGCATTTCAACCATTTCTTCAATACCTTTTTGTCAGTTGGGATATTTGCAAGCAGCCATTCGTGGCTGATATGGTCAAAACACCCTTTAATATCTCCTTCTAAAATCCATTGCGGAGAATATCCATGTGATAGAACCGTATGGCATTGCTGAATTGCATCCTGACAGCATCTTTCTTTTCTGAATCCATAAGAATGTGCATCCGCTGTCATTTCTGCAAGCGGTTCAAGTGCCATCAAATATAACGCCTGCATTGCTCTATCTTTCATTGTTGGTATCCCTAATGGACGCAACTTTCCATTCGCTTTCTTAATAAATACCCTGCGTAATGGCTGTGGCTTATAGCCGTTCCTCTTTAAATCCAGAACAGCTTCATACTTTGCTTTGTCTGTAGACCATAAAACTCCGTCTACTCCAGATGTTTTCTTACCTTCGTTAGTTGTCACTCTTTTTACAGCAATCGCTTTCGCCGCAAAAGAATGTGTCAGCGTCCACTGCAAAGCCTGTACTTTGCCGTGTCTGCCTTCTTTTCTAGCCTTTACAATACGTTCTTGTAGCTTTTTAACCTGTGCTTCACATTTCTTCCAGTCAATGGATTTCCATGCAAACTCATGGTCAGCAGCCGCACATGTTGTTTGATTAACGTTCATTTGCTTTGCTCCTTTCAAAAGTTCTATAAGTTTCTTGTAAAGAATTACCTACCGTAGAAGTCTGCACCCTTTCGGGTTAGGGCAAATCTTGAACCCCTATCCATTCCATTACAGAATGGCATTCGCTTTTTCTACAATCCCATACCTGCACTCCTATCGGTTTTCCTTACGGAAAACTTTCCTGTAAAGAAACAGGAGAAATACAGGCTTACCTTGTTTCACATAGATAACAACGAGTAGGTTAGGCTCTGTCTCATCCACCGGCGGTGCTTCTATCCGTGTAATCCTACCATGGAGAGGATTAACTGACCGCTTCCCATTTTGGGCTGGAGCCTGTCAGCATCTTTGGCTCTTTGGACTTTACGATGTTTAATTAACAGTTCACGTATGTTAGCCATACTACTCAAGCCTTGCTCCCTAACCGCATTGATGCTCGCAGATTCGCTTCTGCCTCACGGCTTCGGCTTTACCACTTACGTGGAGGGCTACTTTGTCATGCCAGCTTCCCAACACCGTCATTACTTCTGATGCAGGTGGCACTAGGCTACCGCTAACGGAATAGCGGGTTTAATCAATATTTCGTTGTTAAACAATTATCTATGCGACTTCAAGTCGCACCCGCAGGCAGTCTATGCTGTGGACCAAGATATGGAGGAAGATTGGATGGGGAATCACACCGTCCTGGAATTGACTGGCAGTGAGCCTGGAAAAAAAGTCAGCCAGCTAAGCGTCGGAACGGCAGACCGCAATATTTCAAACTTTGAAGAGTACCTGGATGCAATAAGCAATGTTTCTGTATCAGTATCTGCCAGTTTGGACGGAAAAACAGAGAGCAGCATGTATTATTCAGAAAACCCTTATCAGAACCAGCAGGGAGAATCAGAATATATTGCCGTATTGAAAGCAGACCAGGAACATCCCTGGAAAGAAGAGTCCAGTATCGTGATAAGGGTGGAGGATCTTGTAGGCGCCATGTCTGGCCTTGAGTTAGAGATGGGGGCGTCGGAGGACGGACCCAGGGATTATAAAATATCCTATAGTATCGATCAGAAGAAGACATGGAATGATTTTAATACTCTTGGGACAGATCTTGGAACAATCTCTGTTCCAAATAGTACGGGCACAGTATTTAAGAAAAGTATCGTGAATATCTCAATTCCATATGAAAACATATACCTGCACGACAAAATAGAGAATAAACGAACGGGTGAAATTATTGATTATGATTGGGATATGATGCTTTATGATGATATTTATTTTAAAATATCCCCAGTATCTGATTACAAAGTAAACGGCGAGAGCGGGCTATATGGAAGCGCTGCAGGGGAATGGGGAATACGTTCCGTTAACATCCTCTAGGCTATGTTAAAACCAGCAGACCTTCCATCGGATTATGTGGAAGTTCCGGAAGCGCCACAGCCAGTTTCTGTAAAAGCTTATAAAACAGGGCAAAAGGCAATTACGTTAACCTGGAAGAAACCTGCCTCATCCTGTAATTATGAAATATATCTGAAAAAGGGGAATGGAACATATCAGAAAATAAAGACAGTAAAAGCGTCTAAAAAAGCAAAGTTTGTGATAAAAAATCTTTCTCCAACAGCCACATATAAGCTGCGTATGAATGCGTATGATAAAGGTTTAGGAGGAAGCAGGCGAAACAGCGGTTATACCAAACCTATTACCATCAATATGAAGAAACAGCCTCTTCCTGAAAATCTTTCTGTAAAAAAATCTGTCTCTGTAAAAACAGGGAAGAAGAAAAATCTGGCTGTGAAGTGTACGGACGGAACCAGTAAAAACTATATTAAAGGCGTATCTTACAAAGTGAAGAATCCTAAGATTGCCAGCGCAAAGTCCTCTGGTACGATCCAGGGAAAGAAAAAGGGAGATACGAAAGTGACTGTAAAAGTAACTTTAAAAAGCGGCTTGAAGAAGACGTTTGTGACGAAAGTGAAGGTAAATTAATAAATTTTAGGCACTTGCAGTTTTTAAAGGCCGGTGTTATAATATATTTTAAATATTTTACGAAAGATAGACAAGGTGTAAAAGATTTCTAGTTCCTGCGGAGGATATGGCTTGAAACTTTACACCTTGCTTTTTTGAGGAATACGAAAATGTATCAATATCTGCTGCTGCTGGATACAGAGCAGGAAAGAGAGTTCTTCCAAAAACTCTATCGTGAACATAGAAACCAAATGTATTATATGGCTTTAAAAATCGTAAAGAATGAATCAGACGCGGAAGATATGGTTCATGAGACGTTTTTAACACTGACAGAACATCTCATGGGGATGATAGAAAATCCGCCCAAGAAGAATTGGAACTTTATTCTCACTATCCTAAAGCACAAATGTTATAATCTTTTAAAAAAGAAGAAGAAAGAATTTGAAAAAAAAGAAGAATTGGAAAGTATTTTGGAAAGTACCATGGAAAAACTGGATGAGCGCATGGAAAGAATGGAAAAAAAAGAATTGGTGATGAAATTGATCAGAGACATGAAAACTTCTTATCAGGAAGTACTGCTTCTGCAATATTACCATGATAAAAGTAATGCGGAAATTGCAGAAATTTTAGGTGAGACACAAGATAATATCCGTCATATTTCTATGAGGGCAAAACGGAAGATGCATAAAATGTTAGAGAGCTGTGGTGTTGTGGACCCTTATAGTTTCATGTAAGTAATATAACGGTTTTTTCTTGAATTGTGAAAAAAATTATGCTACGATATATGACAGGTAAGCAGGAAGAAATTCTGACGGCAAACCTGAAATAATCAAATGCAGACCAGACCACAAGGTTCTCCTGAAGGGAACGGAGCAGCATAGAACGATATGAAAAAGTATATCCTTAAGATATGCTTTTTAGCTGAACCTGTACCCTTTGGTACAGGTTTTTTATTCCCGTGGACAATGAGCCAAGGGGTATTTGACGATAAAACTCTATGGAGGATTTATGGAAAAACCAAAACAGTTGATTGATAAACTGGAGGAAACTTCCAGGCTTGCAAAAGAAGAATGGACGGCTCTGATTCAGGGCAGGAACCAGGAAATTGCAGAATATCTTTTTGAGAAAGCCAGATACTGGCAGCACAAATACTTTGGAAACCGGATATACACCAGGGGATTGATAGAATTTACCAATTATTGCAAAAATGACTGTTATTATTGTGGAATCCGAAAAAGTAATAAAAATGCAGAACGTTACCGTCTGGCACAGGAACAGATTTTGGAATGCTGCCAGAACGGGTATGAACTGGGATTTCGGACTTTTGTGCTTCAGGGAGGCGAAGACGGATGGTTTACCCAAGAGAAACTGGAGAACATAATCCGTGTGGTGAAAAGCAGCTATAACGACTGCGCAGTTACTCTGTCTCTGGGAGAACGGTCCAAAGAGAGCTATGAAGGATTGTTCCGCGCAGGGGCGGACCGATATCTCCTGAGGCATGAGACGGCGAATGAAAAGCATTACCGTGACCTCCATCCGGCTAAGCTGTCAGCAGACCGCCGCAAGGAATGTCTATGGAATTTAAAAGAAATCGGGTATCAGACTGGTACAGGGTTTATGGTGGGAAGTCCTGGGCAGACCCCGGAACATCTGGCGGAAGATATGTTGTTTATCCGGGAACTGGAACCGCAGATGGTTGGGATTGGGCCCTTTGTGCCCCATCATGACACGCCCTTTGCCCAGGAAGCCGGAGGAACCGTGGAATTGACTTTATTCATGATTGGTCTGCTGCGGGTGATGCTGCCGGATCTTCTGCTTCCTGCCACAACGGCTCTGGGAACCATTGATCCCTTGGGCAGAGAAAAAGGCGTTCAGGCAGGGGCAAACGTAGTTATGCCAAATCTTTCCCCAACTTCCGTGCGGAAAAAATATGAACTTTATGACAATAAAATCTGTACGGGAGATGAGGCAGCAGAGTGCAGGAACTGTCTGAATCGGAGAATGGAGAAAATTGGATATCAACTGGTTGTTGATCGCGGAGATTATTCCCGCAGAGATAAAGGAGGAGAATTATGTACAACGTAATGTCACCAAAAGCAGAAGAGTTTATCAGCCATGAGGAGATTTTGGCTTCACTGGAGTATGCCCGGGAACATAAGAATGACAGGGAGCTTATTGACAAAATTCTGGCAAAGGCAAGAGAACGAAAAGGATTGCCGCACCGCGAGGCGGCAGTGCTGTTAGACTGTGAACTGGAGGATAAAAATCAGGAAATCTATGCCCTTGCAGAACAGATCAAAAAGGATTTCTATGGAAACCGTATTGTAATGTTTGCGCCGCTTTATCTGTCGAATTACTGCATCAATGGATGTGAATATTGTCCGTATCATCTGAAAAATAAGCATATTGCCAGAAAAAAACTGACCCAGGAAGAGATTATAAGAGAAGTTACAGCCCTTCAGGATATGGGCCATAAACGCCTGGCCTTAGAGGCAGGAGAAGATCCGGTAAATAATCCCATTGAATATATTTTGGAGTGTATCAAAACCATATATGGCATTAAACATAAAAATGGAGCGATCCGCCGTGTCAATGTGAATATTGCCGCCACTACTGTGGAAAATTACCGAAAATTAAAAGAAGCGGGAATCGGTACCTATATTCTGTTTCAGGAGACTTATAACAAAGAATCTTATGAGAAGCTGCATCCCACAGGTCCGAAACATGATTATGCTTATCATACAGAAGCCATGGACCGCGCCATGGACGGTGGTATTGATGATGTGGGGCTGGGCGTATTGTTTGGACTGAATAATTATCAATATGATTTTACAGGGATCTTGATGCACGCGGAACATTTAGAGACATATAAGGGAGTAGGGCCTCACACCATCAGCGTTCCCCGCCTGCGCCGTGCCGATGATATTGATCCCGATGTGTTTGATAATGGGATTTCAGATGAAACTTTTGCTAAGATTGTGGCCTGTATCAGGATTGCAGTACCTTACACAGGAATGATTGTTTCTACCAGAGAAAGCCAGTCATGCCGGGAAAAAGTGCTTCATCTTGGAATTTCACAGATCAGCGGCGCTTCCAGAACCAGTGTGGGCGGTTATGCGCAGCCGGAGCCGGAGGAAGAAAATTCTGCACAGTTTGACGTAAGCGATAACCGTACCTTAGATGAGGTGGTGAGATGGCTGATGGAAATGGATTATGTTCCCAGTTTTTGTACGGCTTGTTACCGGGAGGGCAGAACCGGAGACCGTTTTATGACATTGTTAAAAAGCGGGCAGATTGTAAACTGCTGTCATCCCAATGCCCTGATGACCCTGAAAGAGTATCTGGAGGATTATGCATCAGAAGAAACCAGAGCGGTGGGAGATAAACTGATTGAGAAAGAACTGGATGTTATCACCAATCCTAAGGTAAAGGAAAAAGTAGTTGATTATCTTGCCAATATCCATAACGGACAGCGGGATTTCCGCTTTTAGTACAATGAATATTAAGTGAATGCATCAGTAACTTAAATTTCTTTGTATCAGCATATATTTTGTATGAAAGAACATGATGTCAGTTTTTCCAGGGCATCATGTTCTTTTTTAGCCGTTCCACTTCTTCTGCCTCCAGATAGGGAAAGGAAATCTCCCGGGAGAGCATAGAAGCAAGGATATAGACAGAACCGCGCTGCAGATGGAACAGGCGGGAGAGGGGGTCTTGCTTTAAGCACAGGTGCTGGATATTCTGGAATGGAAGGAACATGATAGTCTTTGTAAGACTGCCGTTGGAAAACAGCGCCATAGTATTTCCCAGATAAAAACCCTGGCAATGGAATCTCAGCAATTGATGCAGAATAAGAAACAGAGCGGCACAAAAGATTCCAGGAAGGAACGGGCCTATGCTTTCTGCATAGCATGCCAGCAGGCACCCAGGAAGCAGGCAGAAACATATCAACTGGAAGATCAGGGAAGCACAATAAATAATCCGTGTTTTCCGTACAGGTTTGTGCATATGTTCCATGGTAACTGTGGAAAATTCCGGGAGAATCTCTGACATCTGTTGATAAAGGATAGATTTTTTGCAGCACAGGGTTAGCTGTGCCAGTTCCTCGCTGCTGTCGCCAATGCCAATACAGACTAACTGCGCCTCATAAAGGCCAAGGAGCCGGGCAATAGGAGCCTGGACTACACGTACGGCCTGAATATTTTTTACAGGAATGGTGTAATCCTGTTTTCGGAAAAAACCATAGCGGATACTTAGGTCATGCTCCAGCCGGAATACAGTAAAATGATAAAAGGCGAGAAGCTTTCGCACAATCTGCCAGCCGTAACTTATGACGATAAACCCTATGGCAAGTACTTTCATAGAGAAGTCTGCATTTTTGTCTTCCCATAACAATTCGCCCAGATATATGTCTCCGTCAAAAAGCAAAAAAATACTCACGGCCAGAACTACGATAATGATTATCAGGAATCCACCGGAAAGGCTGCAGATACAATGTCTTAAAATTTCCGGGAAGGATGCGCAGGGGACGGAACTGCCGGCCTTTGAACTGCTTTCTGTCCATGTCTGGCAGGAACTATTTTCCCGGAGGGAAAGAATCAGGTTTTTTAATTCCTGGGCTTTCCTGCAGGAAAGTATAATGGAAATATCTGTGGATTCTGCATCTGTGGCATTTTCCAGGTCAATTTTTACCCGGCAGGTATGAAGGACAAGTTCAAAAAGGTTCTGTTCTGTATTAATATTGGCAATATGGGGAATACTGTAGGTATTTTTTCTATGCATCAAAGTATTCCGCTCAATGATTAATGTATTTTCATCCAAAGAAATCCAGGTTTTTTTCCATACCAGAAATTGATATCCCGCAATGAGTACTGGAAGCGTCAGCATAAAAATCAAAAAGAAAAGGGCCGTTTTCAGGGTGGCTGCATCAAATGTTCCATAGATGAGAGCTGGCAGGATTTCATCTGCCTGAGAAAGCAGAATCAGCAGCCAGGCAACGAGGAAGCCGCCGGCTTTTTCTAAAATGATGGAGGGATGGCAGTGGAAAGGCTGTTTATTCATGGCGGCCTCCATTCTGTGTTACAAGGGCAAGTTCGTTTATTTTTACTTTTAATCTATCTGCGATCTGCTGTGCCTTGCTGTATTCCAGAAAGCGGATGGTCACTTCACCTCCGGCAGTGGTGACAACAACCTTGGTCAGCCCATAGATACGGTCAATAGGTCCCTGGTTCATAGAAATCTGGTGAAGACGGTTTAATGGAACCACATGCTCTTCTATCCATAACCAGCCTTCCCGGATATCAATGCATTCATCGTCAATGGCGTAGCGGTACCGTTTGCAGCGCAGCGGCGGGGAAATAATTCCGTTGATTGCCAGCAGAATCATCAGGAAGGTATAAATGCCAACTGCCAGCACATTAGAAAACAGAGAAAAATACAACATAATAAAGGTGAATCCAGCCATGGAAACCAGAACGCCCAGACCGGCTGCAGTATACATGCATTTCAAAGCGTTTTTGTTTAATTTTTCAAATTTCATAAGAGCAGTCCTTTCTAAAAACACATTTTAGTTATCGTATCATATTTATTGTAAGGATGAAAGGAAAGACAGGGAATTGTAAGCTAATGTAAGGCTGTGGTAAGAAACGTTTTACAACGAAAAAAAGTCCTTCCATGTATTTTTTCTAATTCTGTAAGTTTTGGCGACCGATAGAACTGATAGACAATCATTGTATTGAAACAGGAAAAGGAGGATTTGAAAATGAGAATTAGTGGAATCGGCGGACAGATGAGTCCAATTGGCGGTATGCAGGCAATGGATCAGGAGAGTAAAAACCTCCAGAATCAGATTTCGCAGAAGCAAAAGCAGCTCCAGGAATTATCTTCCAATGAAGAAATGAGTGTGGAAGAGAAGATGAAAAAGCGTCAGGAGATACAGAAGGAGATCACAGATTTGAACAGTCAGCTCCGCCAGCATCAGATGGAGCAGAGAAAAGAAAAGCAGCAGGAGAAAGGCGCTTCCATGGACGATATGCTGGGAGGAAACAGAAAGCCAGAGACCTTAAAGGGTGGAACAAATGGTACAAAAAGTGCAGGTCTTTCCCAGGCAAATATGAAAGCTATGATGACAGCGGATTCAGCAATGAGCCAGGCGAAGGTGCAAGGCAGTGTGGCGTCAGAAATGAATGGAAGAGCAGGGGTGCTGGAGGTAGAAATTAAGCTGGATGCAGCCAGAGGCGGCAATGTGGAGCAGAAACAGGAGGAGCTGGCAGATGTGCAGGTGAAAGCAGAGAAGGCGGCGGCTTCCCAGATATCTGATTTGGCAGAGGCGAATAAGAGCATGGAACAGGCGTCTAAGGAAACTGGCAAGACAGAGAATACAGAAGAACGAGAAGAGCCGGATAAAGCAAAGGAGGAGCAGGAGACAAAAGTTCCAGAATCTCCAGAAGAAGACGTACAGCCAGAAGTTTATACACCCATTGATATCCGTCTGTAGGGAGGATAGTTGGGGTAATTGTTCAATCCAGAGCAATTACCCTGAATTTTTATGTAATGTTATGCGTAGAGAGTTTGAATCTTTTGTATATTTGATCATATCCGTTACATCACAGTCTGGCATATTACAGAGCTCATTCAGCGTTGTCATGGTAATGCTTCGGTACTGTTTCAAATTATCCAGCATTTCCCGGCTGACATGGTAATCTTTTAGCAATTTGTAAGTCTAGATATTTCTTTTTTTCAGTGTTTCCCGCAATGGTTATAGCAGAACCAAAAAGAAGGATGATAACCAGCTATCAGAAATTGCCCACGCCTCATAGTAAGCTTGTAATCTTTCTTGAACTGTGTGGTGTGCTTGACGGTATATTTTGCGTTTCTCATGCTTTCAGGTCTGCGAACAGTTCGTCCAGATCAGTATACCTTTTTACTGCTGGATCTTTCGCAATCCTTTCTGCTTCCAGCATGGCGGCAACTGTTTCGCTGCCTGGCTGGTTGAGAGATGTCAAAGGGAATCCGCCCCTCACGGAGGGATTGGCGGACAAAAATACTGAATGCTGTTGTCAGGTTCATGACGAGTTCCCCAAACAGTCTGTCAGCCTGTGTTTTCAGGTCTGAATCCATGCGGATGCTGATGTTTGTAGTAGAGCCAGCCATATAACCATCTCCTGCTGATAATTACAGTATTCGTTATCGGCACGTAAAATACAATATTTTGCACGAAGAATTAACGGTATATTCATTTTTGGGGAGGCAAAATTTCTTTCCTTGAATCTGAAGTTTTCATATATTATAATATTTCTTATATGAAACTGTACTAGCACATACTTACAAAATATCTTCGATGTTTTTACCCATATTTTACTCTCCTGTATTTTTAATTTATAATTTCATTCGTGTCCGATGAAATTATTATAAAACGGACGGAAAAGGCAGAGAATAGGCAGCAGCAGAAAAGTAAAACATCAAAATGGAACGGGGAGATGGAACGTTTTTTAGAAGTATACAAGTAAATTGAACCATTAACCTTGGAAGAACAAGAAAATCTTTTTGGTAAACAGACGGCGAGAAATCTTCAGGAAGCAAAAAAATTAGCAGAAGAAAGCCGGGAAACCTGCCAGTGCGTAATGGATTCTCTGGAGAGATTACAGACCCGGTTCCGAAGGCCTACCATTGATCTGGTTGTGATTGGAAAGGTGGGATCGGGAAAGAGCCAGTTCCTTCAGTCTGCTACGGGCAAGGGAGACGACTGTATTCCCTCACTGCCGGGCACATCGTGCACAGGCGTACGTTCTGTCATTGAGAATATGGAAGGAAACGATACCAAGGCGTATTTTACCTTCAAGACGGCGGAAGAGGTAAGGCAGGATATCAACAGTGAGTTGAAATACAGGGTAAAAAAGCTCCAGAAAATTTTTCCAAAGGAACAGATTTATGCCCAGGAAGTTCCAGATTTAACTGCGGGGCAAATCAGGCAGAGCCTGGAACATCTGAAAAACCTGGCGGGAGAGCTGGAAAAAAACTATCCCGATCTGGAGGTAGGGAAAAAAGATGATGTGAAGACATGCATAAAAGAGATAGGGCGTTTGATGGAAGCCTATACGGAGGAACAGAGCAGAAAGGAATGGGAGCCTTATCTTGGAATCTCAGAACTGGGAGCAGGGAGACAGGGGTTGGAAGATCTGGAGCTTCTGGAAATGGGAAGCGGAAAATTGCAGTATATGCTTTCAAAATCGGAAGATATCAAGCTGTTTGTGTCTAAGCAGAATCACTGCTGGTATATTGCAGTCAAAAATGCTGTTATTAAAACCAATATCCAGGGAGTGGATGGGAGGATTCGTCTGGTGGATACCGTGGGAATCGGAGATCCCTCTGCAGATACCATAAAACAGGTACAGGACGCCGCCAGAAATGAAAGCGACGGCGTAATATTTATCTGCCCATACCGCATCAGATATCCAGAGTCAGGACCGGACGAGGAAGACAAACACCTCTTCGAAACACTGAATGAAATTTTCCTGGAGCACCAGGAATCAGACGCCCGGTACTGGATGGTATTCCTGCAGAACCATTTGAAGGATATTCCACGGAACTGTTCGGAAGATTATCTTAAAGTATTGGAAAGCAGCGCTTATGATATATTTAAAAAAGAAGAAGGAATTTCATACCGGAAAGTGATTGATGTGAGCAGCCATGAGGAAGTAAAATCCATGCTGGAGGGATTTTTGGACCAGATGGCGCGGCATCTGCAGTCTATAGATGATCATCTTGAGAAAGAATCTGACAGCCTCCTTGAACAGGCAAAGATACAGAGAAGCAGGCTGAAACAGAAGCTTGGAACTGTGAGAGTGAATCTGTCGCAGCAGCAGTCAGACGATTACCTGTATTCCATGGTGGAGAATCATATGCTGAATCGTCTGGCAGAGTTGAAAAATTATAGCTCTGCCATCATGTCAAAAAGCAGGGAAAAGCAAGGTAAATCATTTCTGCAGCAGCGGATTGATATGGTCAGGGAACTGAAAAAAGGAATAGAATTGGAAAAGATTGTGGAAGATTCCTGCAAATATGCCTCTGGGATTGCAAAGGCAAGGCAGATATCCATAGAGTCCCTGAAAAAAGCGGTGAGAAGGATAGCGACTTTTCCCTCAGAAGAGCAGAATGATAGAAAAAGGTTATAAGGAGAAAACAGCAGAACTGTTTGTCAAGTGCGTACCCATTGATCTGGACAAAATGGGAGACTGTATCATGCATCTGAAAGTACAGGATGATGATTTCTTTCGAAGAATGGGAGAGGAATTGTTTGGCCGCAGCAGTCATTTTGAAGAGCTAAAAGAATACTTTGATTCTCTGGACAGGTTCCGCCTGGATGAAATGAATGGGCTGACGAAAGCATTATTTTACCATCATGCGGAAAAAAGCCTGACAGACGAGCCTTATAAAGAGCATTCTGCAGAACACGGAGAAGAAACAAAAGCCTTTGAATCTGGAATCTTGTCTGCAGATGATGAAATGGAAGCGCTGGTAAACCAATTAGGTAATACTGGGACCGGCACGAAGGCTGAATATTCATTCTCTGAGGAAATGAAAGATACTATTTTCTCAGAGGATAAAGGAAGGCTGAAAATAGAACTGCAAAACATGCTTGATATGTTCATCCAGGAAGTGAAGAACGATACTGGGGACGAGCAGTATCTGGTGGGATATTATGACCAGATGAATGAAGAGCTGCGTAATTTCATGCAGATTTCAGGTAAAGAATACTGGGGACTGTGGTTTATGGTTTATAAAGGGCTGAAAGCCAGGGATATTCTGAAAGAAGAGGAAGATGCTGAAAAGAAGGAACGCCGGAAACTTTTGGTGAATATTTCAAAAGAGGCGGACAATTTCTTTTCCAGCGAACAGCTTTTTCAATAAGAATGTATATATTTTGGGTGTTGAGGGCGCATGGCGCTTTTGACACCCACTTTGTTCATAAACAATTTTATAGTTCCTTTTACTTGTGAATTATTTTTCTGCATGGTAAAATATTAATGAACTATCGGATAAAAAGCTGAAGAATTATATACATAAAATAGGACAGCCTAATGCTGGGATATAGCATATTTGCAGAGTATAAAAGGATAATAGGGGGAAAATTAATGTATTGGACAATGATATTTGATATCTTAAACAAGCAGGAGGAATATGCAAACTGCCTGCAGGCAGTGGACGGGTTTTTCAATGGAGCAATAAATAGCCATATGGAGTTTCTGAATAAGGTTACCTACTTTTCTTCGGAACAGGAATTGTCATTTGAAGAGATTATAAGAAAAACACGGAAAAGCTTTAGGGAAGAACCACCGAAATTTGTTCAGGGAGATATGATAAAGTGTGTGTTCTTTGTGGACTGCTCGAATGAAAATGAAATGGTAAATTTAATTTATTATTGTTTGGCAAATGATAAATTAAATGGAAAAAGCATCTTATGTGTCAGGGCTGACAATCAGCGGAAAATTACTGCAAATATCAAGGATTTGTTATCTAATCTTGAATTTACGGAAAAGATAGGAGAATGTTATGCCCTGGAACATCAGCGTTACCATAAAGTGAATTTTAATAAAATGCGGATTATCCGGCGTTTTTCACCTATTTTTTATATTGGAGAAGATGAAAAGACAGCGGAATATTGGCACCAGTCAGTACAATCATTTTTACTAAAGTTATATCGGAGAATATCAATTGGAGCTAGTGGATATGAATATACGAAGGACTACTTTTTACCCCATATATGTCCAATGGCGTTAAAGAAAAGATATCCAAAAGAAGTTATTGTGAATTCTAAGGACTCAGATGTAAGACTGATGAATATTTTTTCAGAATGTTTTTGCACCAAAGAAAATGAAAACATAGGTTTTGTCCAAAAGAGATATGAAATCTGGAAGTCAAAAGAATTGTTTGAACTTGTGAAAGATATGCCATTGCTTGCAATGTATATTTTTTGCATTTCAGATTATTTTTTGAAGAATGAAGATACAGATTCTATGGAACAAATAGAACAAGAGATATTTGATGCAAGAGATATGGCAGATGGATTGCTTCAGATTCTTGAAAATGTGTATCATTCAGAAAACCGAAGAGGATATTTTTGCTTTCGTGTCCATAATGATAGTGAAGGACGAAGCGGAGCTTATCTTAAAACACAGTATCATAATTATATGGAGGAACGAACGGGAGCAGGGATTTCTGTCAACTATATGGAAATAAAAGTTGTTGATTTTTCGCACTGCACAATACCGAATCAGTTTTTTCACAGTTTTCAAGTGAGAATGGAATGTGCAAACCAAGAGGAAAAAGGGATTTATCAACAGATTTTAGGACAAGCCTCAAATTTAAAAGTTTCAGATTTTTTTGAGAATTCAAGTTTTTGGCATGAATATAATGGAATCTCTGAAAATATAGTGCACCATTATGGACTGCAGATTTTTGAATCACTGGTTTCTTGCTATGAGGGGTATTTTCGAGTACGGAGCCAGAGGGACTATCTGATTCAGCAGGACCGGGAGTTCTATAGTTCCATCAAGAATGATAGAGCCGCATCTCGGTCTGCTGGAATACCTGGAACCCAGTATGATATCCTTATGCCCTTTAGAGCAAAAAAAGAAATGCAGAATATTTCTTTGAATGTCAATATTAATTATACAAACTGTCTCTTGAGAAAATATAGCGTTTGTGAGACGATTGATTTTACGTCAAATTACTGTACGGCTATGTTTCAAGAAGTACGTGGCGAAAATCAAGAGCTTCACTATCAAGAGATAAAAGAAAGAACGATCCAAAAACTGGCAGTGAAATTAAAAGAAAGCATCATGCAAAACACAGGTGAAAATCTGATTCTTCATTTTTCAGCGGAAAAGATAGCGCTTACCATGATAGAAATGTTTTGTAAGGCTGTTATGCTCTATATTGCGCAGAAGCCGCGGGATCAGAACTGCTATATCATGATAACGGAATGTTCACAGTCTCATTTTATCGAAATAACCAGAATGATGGCATTATTTTATGACAAACAGGGTGTTAATCAATTGATGAAAGGCACCCAGGTGTTCATGAGCGGCCAGAAGGAAGGGGAAGAATTTTTGATTTCAGGCGTGAATTTGGGTGAAGCAATTGGCAGTACGGAAAAGCTTGCTTTTGCCCGCTGCATTCATCCTGACTGTCTCAAGATTCTTAAGAAAATGCTTAAAAACCATAAGATGGGAACAGCCCCAAATGAAGTTGTGAGCATCGTACCCTTTGACATGATAAAATATGGAAGTGTGGAACAAACTCTGTTTGAACGAAGCCTTTTAAATGTGTTGAATCAGGATGTCCAGTCAGAAAAATTTGGCTGTAAATTAGAAAAACTGCACGTCAGGGTCGGGTCTAAAATCCATGTGCGGTCCTTTTATGAAGCAGAGTTATTATTCCATAATAACTATTATACCTCACGTTTTGCATATTGGCTCTTTAATGAGCTGAATAATAATAACGACCTTGATCTGAATAAACCGTTTACGCTGGTGGGGTACGAAAATTATTCTGAGATGTTATTGAGTGAATTATGCAATATGTTTGAACAGATGGATATTCACACGGAATATTTGATTTATGAGCAGAAATCAGTAGGCAAATTCAGAGGGCTTGGTTCTTTTGCAAGATATAAGGATCATCAGTTTGTTATAATTGTCCCCATTAATTCCACAATGACAACCCATATTAAGACTTCTGGATTTTTGGTGAAAACCATAAGAGAAGCATTAAAAACAGAAAAATATTCTGCTTATGAAGACTTTCAGCTTTATAAAGTACTGAATTATGGATTTATATTAATTTCTGATCTTGATGAAAATCCGTATTGGGAAAAGAGCAGAACGGAAGAGAACACCATTATATCTAAGATAGATAAAAGCAGAATGAAGTTTTATGTAGAAGTAAAAGCAGAATGGGCTCATCCATTGAAATGTAAGGCATGTTTTCCAGAAGAAACATATACAGAAGAACTTCCATTAGTAGAAACCAATAAGGAGTCAGTTGTTCCTATGCAGGCAATCGGAATAAAAAAGCAGGGAGACAGACTCAAACGGCAGGTTTACAATGGTTTGGATGAAGAAACGGAACGATTACAAGAGTTGTCAAAGTTCTTGGTGTACGATCATGTAGAGCGCAATGGAAATCATTTTAATTACTATTTTTCTACGGAAAAATTATGGGATTTTCCAGATATAAGGAAGAATGTCCAGATATGGCTTGAAGGGCAGAAGAGTTTATTTCCTAAGGAAGAGCGTAAAGTTTATGATATTATTGTTGCGCCCCTTCATTTTAGCAATACCGCATTTGTGGAAGAAGTAAACGGGTATCTGTTTCGTAATGCGGCGCTTGTTCTTCATTTTGCTGCTGAAAAAGAATTTCGAATGAATGTTAAAACAAAATATAGTTCTGTCCAGCAATTATATGATAATTTATGCCTGGATGATGAGGAATCTGTCATCAACTTTCACTATGTGGACGATACCATCATTTCAGGTCATACCTTTTTGCGCATGAGAAGTCTGATTCGTTCTTTGATTGATGTGAAAACCACGAGGAAAGTTACAATTAACATATTTAAAAGTATCGTTCTGCTGTTAAATAGAATGTCTAAGTCTTCCATAAAAAATTATATAGAAGATACAAAATATTTTATGGCTTATTTTAATTTGAATATTTCTTCTATGAGAGTTAATTCAGACGCCTGTGTTTTATGTAAAAAATATAATGAGTGGAACAAATTGGCGGAACAGGCCTCCTTAAATGAAGTTTATGGTTATTGGAAACAAAAAAGCAGGAAAATTGAGTGCAAATCAATTGAGAGGCTGGAATGGAAAAAAGAAAAGAACTCTGTAAAGCGCCAGGCCAGGGCAAAACAATATATGATTGCGTCACATAAGGCAAAGAATCTCATGGATGTTTTATGCGGTTCTGTGGATAAAATGGTGTTGGGACAGGAAATTGTGGATCATTTATTCCCTGTGGATTCAGAAGAGAATTTTGAAGAATTGGTGGCAATGTTAAAAGTTTTAGGGCGTCCGTTTCTGACTTTTCGCAAAGAAGAAAAAGAGGCAGTTTTTGAACTCATGCTGATTATGCTGAATATCTTAATACAGGATGCTGAACCTGTGGGCCAGGAAAACTTATATTGTATTTTGGAACAGTTATGGAATAATACAGCCAATAGAACAAAAATTATAACAATGTTATTGAATAGACTTGCAGAATTAGAGTCAAACTATATCATAAGAAAGCGCAGTATGAACCGGATTATGGAGTATTGCATGAATCATATTGGAGATGAGAGGGAACGCAAAGCTTTTGTAGATAATTATCTGAACAGGGTGAAACAGCTTGTTGGCCAGAGTAATGATTTTGCAAAAGGGCTGTTTCTGGAATATCTCCTGTTATATGATGAAGAATATCAGGATAATTTTGCAGAAAAAGAAATTGTATCTTTGGCTGGTAAAGACAGTTTTACAGCGTTTAAAAGAAAAGCTTATCTGGAAAATACAAAACTGGCGGATTATGGGATTGAATATCTCGCAGACTGTTTTGCAAATGGTATGGAATGTACAGAAGATAATTTAAAAGAGATGCTGAATGAAAATTATTATTTTGATAATTTCATACAATATCTTTCCTTTCATAAGATGGTAAAAGTGGACGACGGAGGGAAAATTATAGAATTTTCTTCGGCCAGCGACGTGAAAAAGCTTGAGGGTATGGTGAAATTCCAATTATTATATCAAAAAATTTTTCAAGAATGGAAAACTCCGGGCATGGAGTTTAGAGAAGAAAAGGAAAGCTTAGAAGAACTGAAAAATAAATTTACAGAAATGCTGGGATATTTGAAGGCGGCCAGCGGGGCTATTGATGGGGAAATTATCGTTCCCTATAAAACAAAAAAGGGACAGGCGGACAAATACATTGCCTTGGAGCTGGGTGAAAGCGCTGAAATACGGAGAATGGAAAATAAAGAGCAGTATGTCCTTGAATTTATGAAGAAGAATGACAGCTTTGAGGGGGATACATATACAATTTGTAATTGGCAGAATAAACAGAAGTGGATATTACTGAAGTTTTATGATGGAATTAGCGGCGGGAGAGATGATATTCCAATTATATATATGCTGTTTCCTTTTAATACAACAGAAGAAAAGGAGATATTACACGCATTAAAGAATATTTTGATTTTTCGGAATAAAATCTGGAAGATTTTGAACTTATCTGGAAGTACTTTACTGCAAAACTGGACGGACAGTCTGTTCTATAAACAGCAGATGCTTAAATCCAGGGCAGTGGGACATACGGAAATTGAATTTTTGGTAAAACAATTTCAGGAATTGGTGGAATGGATATGCAGCCAGACGTATCAGGAAAAAGAAGAACAAGAGAAATGTTTTTATAAAAAGTACTTTGACCTTATAGTTAATAGTATGATTGGATATATGAATTCACAGGTTTTAGGAGATAAAGGAAAATATTTAATGTCATTAAGTGATATGAATCTTATGCAGTTTTGGGAAGGAGAAAAAGAATGTTTTGAAGCCGCTTGTACAATATGGAATTTGAAAATCGAATTTAAAAATCAGGAAGAACTGATGGAACAGAAATTAAGAAAAGGCACAGAGCAGCCAGATAAAATACCAGATCCGGATATGCTGCGGACACTGTTTCTGGCGGTTTTTCAGAATGCGAAAAAGCATGGCGTAAGTACGGAAGAAGGATATAAAATTATTACAATCTCTTTGAAAGATAATAATCTGTGTATTGAAAATTGTGTAAATGAGAAAATGAAAGAAAAAATCGAAAAAGAAGTTATGCCGGAGGCTTACAGGAGCGGGGAAGGAATTTCACAGGCTGTTATTTTTGATACCTGCCAGAGCTGGTATCAAAATGTGCATTACAATGAGTTGTTTGCAATTAGGAGTGAGGAGAAAAATGGAAACAGAGAATGGTATTATGTAGTGAAACTGCCAATCATAGAAAGGAAGGGTGGGAAATGAGGAATCTTAAAATTTTGCTGATTGAAGACTGCCAGAAAGAAGCGAAAGAGATTGTTGCGCGGCTAAATGAGAGGGCAGAACAAAAAAATGACAGTAAATATACGTTTCATTTTGAAGCATTAGAGGGTACCATTGAGGATGGGGAGAATGGGCATAAATATTATGAGTCAGGTGTAATGAAGCAGATAGAAAAATTTTTAAATGACGATCATGAGGAGCAGATCGGGCTGCTTTTAGATGTCCTTCTCACAAAAGAAGATATTGAAAATACATTGTCCAGTTATTATCCTCAAGCGGATTTGGCCAAGAAAATTTACTTTAAATTTTGTGATAGAATTCCAATTTACATGATAACTGGGACGGCAACTTTTGCAACGCGCAGTGATGTCATAATGGGGATAGATTTATCCAACCAGTTTATTGCAAAAAATGCATTGTTGAGATATAAATTAGAAAGTGAAATTGACAAATTGTTCTTATACTATAAACAATACTTTGAATAAAAAACATAGGGGATTGTGTATGAATAAATGGACATATTCAGAAAATGCGCAGAAAATGGCCAATGATGAACTTGAACAGCTTGGAATTTTTCAGTTGCCCGATAAATCGCTGTTCCACTATACGTCGAGAGAGGTATTTTGGCTGATCATGGAGAGTGAAACTTTACTGGCAAGGCATATTATGTTTTCCAATGACTGTGAAGAAAATATGATTGGCACGAATAAAATAGCGCAAGCCATGAAAAGTGTTGGAATACAGCCGAAAGAAACAGATGCACTGCCCTTCATGGTATGCTTCTGCAAACAGGGAGATTTGCTCAGCCAGTGGAGAGGATACGCAAAGGAAGGCGTGTCCCTGGAATTTGATTTTTCCAAAGGATTATATGGTTTCAAGGATGGATTTTCTTCTTATTACTGTTACACAGTTATGAATAATAAGGAAGAAAATAAGTATTTATCCAAGGATTTGATGTCAGATGATGAAATTTTTGTAGGAGCTATTGTATCTCCATATTCTGTCATCTATATTGGAAATACGGGCAGAAGTAATCAGAAACTCAAAGGCCGGATGCAAAAAATTATGACGGCGCCGGAAGACAGCAGGCAGCAGTATGCTGTGGGAATGATACCTTATATTAAGAATAACAAATTTTATGAAGAAAAAGAGTACCGTTTGATATTTGACATGAAACAGCTAGTTCCGGAAACCCAGCAGCACTTATTGCATCAAAAATATGTATATTTGGATGTGGACGGGATCAAAAAACCAAATATAAGAGTAAAATTTGGCAATCAGCTCCAAGCAGAAGAAGAGACAATTAAGGTGTACTATGCAAATGAGGACTGGACGCGTCTTTTAGAAAAACTGAAACAAGATTTAAAATCGGAGAGGATAGATATTACGTTAGTCAAAGATGAAATAAAATATCCAATGGATAAAAACGAGATTGTGATTTCAAATGGAAAATTTCAAGAAAAGGTGTGTGTGAAACTGCGGTTAATGATGTGGCAGCAGACGCCTCCTATTCGCGATTTCAAAATCTGGTGTGACGGACATCTTCCCATCAGACGGGTCATTGTGGGTCCCAGTAAGGATGCGGAGCTGATGAAATGCAGCATTGAAGAATATGTGAAGACAAAATATTGGATGCGGGATATTGAAGTAGATATTTCTGTGATTCCTTTGAGGACATAAATAGTACATATGGTTCTGGAAGTTTTCGTTCAGAGCTGACAGTACGGCTGCCTGCAGTTCCGCGGATATTTGGCTCTTGCCATGTCAGCGCCCATTGGATATAATAGTAAGAAGCCTTTTAGAAAAATCTTAGATTTATAATACATACTTTGGCATAAGATAATAGAGAGAGAAACAGACCAGAGGAATGAAAAACCATGAGCGTACAGGATAAAGTAGAACATATTTTAAAAAATATCCACCTTCTGTTTTCAGGGAGCAAGCCGTATGACCAGGAAGGAAATTGGATCATCGTGGAGAAAGCCCAGGTGTTTGGGCTGCTGGAACAATTAAATTTGGCTGTCTATGAGGTTATGGACCAGTATGAGGTGACCAGACAGAAACATGAGCTTGCAAAGAGGCGCTGCGAGAAGCAGGGAGAAGAAATTATCCAGAAAGCAAACAGCCATGCAGACGATATCTATGCGGCGTCTATTATGTACACAGACGACGCGATTAACCGAATCTGCCATATCATGGAGGATGCCAATGAGTCTGTCCAGAAAATCTTCCGCAAAGTAAATACAGAGATGGAGGAGGAACGGGAACGGGTGCGCCATAATCAATTGGAACTGACAGGGCAGCTTCAGGATTTTGCAGATACCCAGAAATACATAAAGATCATTGAGGAAATCAATAAAAAGCTGGAACGGGAGCGTTTAGAAGAGGTTAAAGAACGGAAAGAAAAACGCATACAGAATGAAGGAAAATCTTATTCGGCGGTTCAGCCGGAGATTCAGGTAAATCAGGCATACTTTGAGCGTACTGGGAAAAGTTATGGACTGACGCAGCCGGAGATTAATCCACGGAAAGAAGAAGAAGAGAGTCTGGCACGGGTAACAGGCAGGGAATTTGCTGAAAGCCTGCGCCGCAGGGCGGCAAGAAACCGGGAGCAGACGTTAAATATTGAAGATATGTCCCAGGAGACAGAAGATGCGTCCCAAGGACTGAAAGATGCATTTTCGGGGATTGGAAGTTCGTCATGGGAGTCGGAACCCGGTTTTTCCGGGCTTGAAACGTCCCAGGGACTGAATGACATTTCTCAGGGAATTTTAGAGAATGCAGAGGAAATGTATGAGGAAGCGCGTTTGGCAGAACAGCCGGAAATACATGTGGATTTGGATGCCGAGTACTTTAAATGGAAAGAAGGCGCCCAGACGGAAGAGGCGCCTGCTTCAGGGAAGAAGGAACGGAAATTTTTATTTGGAAGAAAGTCAGGACATCAATAAAGCTCTGTCAGAAGAACATACAGGGGCGGGGACTGGCAAATGGAGTTATACCTCATTTGCCAGTCCCTGGCCCTTTTCTAATGCAGAGGCATTTTCCATAGTCTCAACTGCAATCGCCTGCATTGCTTCAGAAGTGAAAAATCCCATATGGGAGGTAACCAGTACATTAGGAAAGGTCATAAGCCTTGCCAGGGTGTTATCCTGGATAATTTCATCGGAGAGGTCTTCGTAAAATACTCCGCTTTCCTCCTCATAGACATCCAGGCCAACCCCGGCAATTTTTTTCTCAAGCAGCCCGTCAATCAGTGCGTTTGTGTCGATCAGTGCGCCTCTGGAGGTATTAATAAGATAGACGCCCCGCTGCATCTGTAAGATGGCATTTTTGTCAATAATGTGATAGGTGTCTTTGGTCAGAGGACAGTGGAGGGAAATTACATGGGATTTCGCAAACAGATCTGGCAAATCGACATATTCTACGTCAAGATTTTTATCTGGATAAAGGTCAAAGGCATAAACTTTCATATCGAAGCCTTTCAAGATGCGGATCATGGACTGGCCGATTTTTCCTGTCCCGATGATTCCGGCTGTTTTTTCATGCAGATCCGTGCCCATCAATCCATTAATGCTCATATTGAAATCCCGTGTCCGGGTATATGCACGGTGGGTGAAGCGATTTACAGTCAGAAGCATTGCGGCAGCGTATTCGGCAACTGCCTCCGGAGAATAGCTGGGTACACGGAGCACATGGATTTTTCCCCGGGCCGCCTCAATATCCACATGATTAAATCCCGCAGACCGGAGCAGGATTGCTTTCACTTTCATTTCACAGAGGCGGTCAATCATGGGGGCTGTGATCTGATCGTTGATAAAGATACAGATGGCGTCACAGCCTGCGGCAAGATTCAGGGTATTGGGCCGGCAGGAAGCCTCCAGAAAAAGAATTTCCATCTGGTATTTTTCAGCCATTGGTTCAAACCAGATTCGGTCATAAGGTTTAGTAGTGTAAAATGCAATTTTCATATGAACGTCTCCTTTTTTTCTCAGTATGCCCTAAGATGAGGGAAAGTATGACGCCATATTTAAAAAATCTTAATAAAATACCATGCTGTTAATTAAGAAGAAGCTGATATAATCAGATTATAAATAATGCAGAATATATGCGAAAATGGCTTTTGCAGACTTCCTGATTTCATGTATAATAGCAAATAAGAGGGCGGACAGGTCCCTAAAAAAAGAGAGGTGAAAATCATGAAAAGTATTTTGGTTTGTGATGATGACAGAGAAATTGTAGACGCCATAGAGATATATCTGCAGCAGGAGGGTTATAATATTCTAAAGGCATATGATGGAGAGCAGGCCCTGCAGATTCTAAAAGAGCAGGAGGTGCATCTTCTGATTATTGATGTGATGATGCCTAAAATGGACGGAATCCGGGCCACTTTAAAAATCCGTGAAGACAGCAGTATTCCAATTATTATTTTATCAGCAAAATCAGAAGATGCAGATAAAATTTTGGGACTCAACATTGGCGCGGATGATTATGTGACAAAGCCTTTTAATCCTTTGGAATTGGTGGCCAGAGTAAAATCCCAGCTCAGACGTTATACTCAGCTTGGAAATGTGGCAGAGAGCAGTAAACGAATTTATCAGGTGGGAGGCCTGGTGATCAACGATGATCTGAAGGAAGTAACTGTGGACGATGAACTGGTGAAGCTTACGCCTATTGAATACAATATTCTCCTGCTTCTGGTAAAAAACCAGGGAAAGGTATTTTCCATCAATCAGATTTATGAGAGTATCTGGAATGAAGATGCCATCGGCGCGGATAATACGGTTGCCGTACATATCCGCCATATCCGGGAAAAAATTGAGATAAATCCCAAGGAGCCAAGATATCTTAAGGTGGTCTGGGGGGTGGGCTACAAAATAGAGAAATCAGCAAAATAAAGGCGGTGATAAAGTGAAAAAATGGCGGTATTCCATTGGATTGAAGGCAGCGGCGGCGGCGGCAAGCCAGATTCTTGCTGTAATTTTTGTAATCTGTCTCATGATTTTGGTAGTGCTGTTTCAGAAAAATATACTGAATTTTAGTGATAAAAGAAATACTCCCTTTGAGTCATCCAGTTTTTTTACAGATCAGTTTGAGATGACGGTACAGGAATTACTGGAATTTGTAAAGCTGCGCAGAAAGTTCGAGACAGACGGAAGCTATGATCCTGAGAAGGAAGTGGATATTTGGCATTACTATGAGCGGCAGGAAATTTCAGGCAATGCAGATAAAAAAAGGACGAAAAATGCGGAAATATATAAGCTGGGAGATCTGGCAGAGTGGTCCAGATCTTACACCACCTCTTCTTTTGAATTTATGCTGGAATATGAGGTGGACAGCGGCATTCAGCAGAGAACGACAATATTTAAAAATGGTGAAAGTATCTATGGCGAGGAAAAACCTATTACCAGCCTGAAAGAAATGGCTCCGGAACTGCGGGACAATGTTATTGAGCAGGTGGAACATTACTATGGAGGTTTCTACAGTACTTCAGAGGAGAGTTCTCAGGAACAGGAAGTGTCTGATTTGTCAGATTCTTATGAGGATGAGTGTACAACAGAAACAGTCATCCAAGAAATCCCGAAAGATGTGGAAGATCATCAGGGTATTATTGATAAAGTGATCCAGGGGCAGCTTTATGAACTGACAGAAACAGAACTCACATGGCTGTTGACCAGTATGAACAGCACATCCTTTCTTAGTATGTCTGCTGCATATGAATTTCCGGATGAGGATTACCTTCCCAAGGGGGGAGTTGGAATCTGGGAAAAGTTTATTAATGGGAAAGATTCCCTGGAACATATGCAGAATTCCTTTCATGCACTGGATTTTACGTTAAAGCAGATTGGCGATGAACTTACCCAGTATCGAAAATGTTTAAATAACTACCATCATCCTTCCGGGCAAAGTAACGTATGTTATTGGGTAAACGGAGGCAAAGAAGGTAACATTTACGCGAATATCAAGATTACCGATCTTCCAACTTATGGAAAGAAGCTTGGAAAATACATGTTTTATCAGGAGAGCGACATTCATCTGGAAACAAATATTATGGGTATGGAGGAATATTTTTACCGCCATATTGAACCAGTATACGGGAAAAAAGGAAGCGTATTGTTTGTGGGGGTTAATACAGATTTCCCTTATACAGACCAGTTCCAGGAAGCAAAGCAGGAATATAATCAGATGTATCCGTGGATCCGTATCTGCCTGTGGGGAGCGGTGCTCAGCATTTTGCTATGGCTTATTTGTGTCATATATCTGAGTATTGCAGCAGGAAAACGGGATGATTCCGGACAGGTGCATTTAAATATTCTTGATCGGATTCCCACTGAGATTTTGTTTTTGACCGTAATGGCAGGAATATTTGTGATTATCTGGGGAACAGGCAGCCTGCTTTCCAACTCCGATGCAGGAGGGTATACCAGCTTGATGGTAATTGTAGGAGGAGTCACTTTTGCGGCAATGGCATATATGCAGATATTCTATTTAAGCTTCGTGAGGCGGATCCGTGCGGGAGTGTTATGGTCCGGGAGTATTTTAAACTGGTTTTTCCATGGAATTGGACTGTTATTTACCAGCCGGAAATCACTTACAAAAATGGTGATGTGGTTTGGGCTTCATCTTCTGGCCTGCGTGGTGATTCTTCCAATGATTTCCATGTATTATGACCCAGAAGCATTTATTGCAGGAGTGGCAATGTTCAGTATACTCTGCGGCATAGAAGCGGTTCTGATTATCCGGGAAGGAGCTCAGCGCAACAAGGTACTGGATGGGATTGGTAAGATTGCCAGCGGAGATCTGGAATATAAGATTGCGGAAGAAGAGTTAAAAGGTGATAACCGCAGGCTTGCACATGCGGTGAATGATATTGGGGAGGGGCTGTATCATGCGGTGGATGACAGCATGAAAAATGAACGCCTCCAGGCAGACTTGATTACCAATGTATCCCATGATATCAAAACGCCCCTGACTTCTATTATCAATTATGTAGATTTGCTGAAACGGGAGAAGCTTGAAAATGAGCGTGCACGCAGTTATATCGCCGTATTAGATACGAAGTCTCAGAGGCTGAAACAGCTTGCAGAGGATCTGGTGGAGGCATCCAGAATCAGTTCCGGAAATATTAAGCTGGAAATGGAACGGATTAATTTGGTGGAGCTGGTGCATCAGACCGAAGGAGAGTTTGCAGAGAGATTTGAAGAACGGGGATTACATGTTATTTCCAATCTTCCCAAAGAATCTGTTGTGATTCTTGCCGACGGCAGGCGGATTTGGCGGGTGCTGGAAAATATTTATAATAATGTGGCAAAATATGCTATGGAACATACAAGGGTTTATGTAGATATGTATGCTGACGGAGGACAGGTATTATTTTCTATTAAAAATATCTCGGAGAGTCCTCTGAATATTGATGCAGATGAGCTGACAGAGCGATTTATCCGGGGGGATATCTCCCGAAGTACAGAAGGAAGCGGACTTGGTCTGTCTATTGCAAAAAATCTCATGAATTTGATGGGAGGCACGTTCCAGATTTATCTGGATGGAGATTTGTTTAAAGTTATGATTGGATTTAAACAGGAGCCGAAACAGACGGAGAATTCGGAAGGATGAAACTTGGAGGCAGTTTCACATTTTAGCTCTTGCATTTCCCTTGCTGGAACACTATAATATTTGAATAAGGAAAAGTAAGGGGCTGTCGCGCTAAGATTTTTGTGCATGTTGTTTGCATTGTTCTGCAATGTAAACCTTTTGAACGAAACTATGTCTTGTTATTTCTTAATGCGGCAGCCCCTTATCTATATCACTAAATCAGGAGGACAGATTATGATAAAATTACATGACAGTGGTGTGTATTTGATAAATGGACAAACCTTGATCCCAGATGATGGACAGGCGGAGGCAGCCATTCAGGCGGAGACTGGCTCGGCAGTCAGCAAAGATGAGGCAAAGCGTAATACGATTGCCTATGGGATTCTTTCAGAACACAACACCTCTGGAAATATGGAGAAACTGAAAATTAAATTTGACAAGCTGACATCTCACGATATTACGTTTGTGGGTATTATCCAGACAGCAAGGGCATCAGGGCTGGAGAAATTTCCTGTTCCATATGTGCTTACTAACTGCCACAATTCTCTGTGTGCCGTAGGGGGAACCATCAATGAAGATGATCATATGTTTGGATTAAGCTGCGCCAAGAGATATGGCGGCGTCTATGTCCCGCCTCATCAGGCAGTAATCCATCAATATGCAAGAGAAATGCTGGCAGGCAGCGGAAAAATGATTCTGGGTTCCGATTCCCATACCCGTTATGGCGCGCTGGGCACTATGGCAATGGGGGAGGGAGGACCGGAGCTGGTGAAGCAGCTTCTTGGAAAAACATACGATATCAATATGCCGAAGGTGGTGGGCGTCTATCTCACTGGAAAACCAGAAAAAGGGGTAGGACCCCAGGACGTGGCCCTTGCTATTATTGGAGCAGTGTTTGCCAATGGCTATGTGAATAATAAAGTTATGGAATTTGTGGGACCTGGGGTATCCAGTCTCAGTGCAGATTTCAGAATCGGGATTGATGTTATGACCACAGAAACCACCTGTCTGTCTTCTATCTGGAGAACAGACGAAACCATCCGTGAATTTTACAAGATTCATGGAAGAAGAGGAGATTACGAAGAATTAAATCCTGGCCAGACAGCATATTATGACGGAATGATTGAAATAAATTTAAACAAGATTAAGCCTATGATTGCCATGCCGTTCCATCCCAGTAATACCTATACTATTGAGGAATTAAATGCAAATCTTATGGATATTCTGGACGACTGTGAGAAAAAAGCAAAAGTCAGCCTGGACGAGGCAGTAGATTTTACTCTGAAGGATAAGGTGAGAGACGGCAGACTCTATGTAGATCAGGGAATCATCGCCGGATGTGCAGGCGGCGGATTTGAAAATATTTCTGCGGCGGCAGACATTATGGAGGGCGCAAGCATTGGTTCTGATGAATTTACGTTAAGCATTTATCCTGCCAGTATGCCAATTTATATGGAATTGATGAAAACGGGCGCGGCAGAGACGCTGATGGAGACTGGGGCCATATTAAAGACGGCGTTCTGCGGTCCATGCTTTGGAGCAGGGGATACCCCTGGCAACAATGGATTTTCCATACGCCATTCTACCAGAAACTTCCCCAACCGTGAGGGCAGCAAGCTGCAGAACGGGCAGATTGCCTCTGTTGCACTGATGGATGCGCGTTCCATTGCTGCTACTGCTGCAAATAAGGGATATCTGACGCCTGCCACCGACATGGATGTGTATTACACCAATCCGAAATACCACTTTGACAGCAGGATCTATGCAAACCGGGTATTTGACAGCAAAGGCAAGGCAGATCCTTCCCAGGAAATCAAGTTTGGGCCTAATATCAAGGACTGGCCTGCTATGAGCGCTCTGCCGGAACACATGGTGTTAAAGGTTGTTTCTGAGATTCATGATCCGGTTACCACTACGGATGAGCTGATTCCTTCCGGGGAGACTTCTTCTTACCGCTCCAATCCGCTGGGGCTTGCAGAATTTACATTGTCCCGGAAAGATCCGGCTTATGTGGGACGCGCTAAGGAGATTCAGAAAGCACAGAAGGCCGTGGAGGAAGGAAACTGCCCGCTGGATGCCGTGGAAGAGTTAAAGCCAGTGATGGCGGCAATCAACCAGGCATTTCCAGAAAAGGCTTTTGGCGAGAACCGTGAAACCAGTCATTTAGGATTCGGAAGTACAATTTTTGCGGTGAAACCTGGGGATGGTTCTGCGAGAGAACAGGCGGCTTCCTGCCAGAAGGTGCTTGGGGGCTGGGCGAATATAGCTAACGAGTATGCAACAAAGCGTTACCGTTCGAATCTGATTAACTGGGGAATGCTGCCGTTCCTGATTCCAGAAGGTGAACTTCCTTTTGCAAATGGAGATTATATTTTTGTTCCAGATATCCGCAAAACGGTGGAAGAATGCAGGACAGAGATTAATGCTTACGTGGTAAAGGATGGAGCGCTGGAGGCGTTTACCCTTGGAATGGGAGAACTGACAGAAGATGAGCGCACAATTATATTGAAAGGCTGCCTGATTAATTATTATAAGGGTTGACAAGTGTACGGTATTGCTGATATTTCGCCGATACACTATGCAGCAGGGTATTGCAGATTGTGCACCGCACAGTCTGTGATACCCTGAATCAGTAATAGGAGGTTGCAGTGATTGTGGAAGAACAAGAGAGAAAACAGACAGAAGAAAAAGCAGACTGGAATATCAGGCCTTATCTGGCTGTCGGATTGATTTCGTTTCTGGTAATTATAGGTTCCATTGCTTTCTTTTTCCTGATATACCGTTATCATGGATTTGCCAAAACTCTGGATAAGATCATGGTAATTCTGCAGCCCATTACCATCGGGCTTATTCTTGCGTATTTGGTAAATCCAGTGGTGAATTTTGAAGAGCGCTGCCTGCTGCCTTATGCAAAGCAGAAAATGAAAAATCCGGAACAGGCACAAAAGGTGGTCAGAGGAATCAGTGTGGCAGGGGCGCTGTTGTTTTTGGCATTGGTGATTGGAATATTGCTGCAGATGGTGGTCCCTGAATTGTATAAAAGCATTAATGGCATGATTGACACGCTGCCAAAACAGGTAAACAGTTTTATGGACTGGATCAGTGATTATGTGGACAATGACAGTGAACTGTCTGGTTATCTGGAAATCGGGCTTACCAAGGGCACAGAATTTTTTGAAAACTGGGCCCAGACAGAATTTCTGCCTCAGACCAAGAACATTGTGGCCGGAGTAACCACAGGAGTGATAGGAGTGGTCAAAATTCTGTTTAATGTAGTCATCGGAATTATTATTTCTATTTATGTACTGATGAGCAAAGAAATTTTTATTGGACAGAGCAAGAAAGTAGTATATGCCCTGTTTTCTGGGAAAAAAGCCAACGCTATTATTCATACCGTCCATAAAAGCAATGAAATTTTTGGCGGGTTTATTTCTGGAAAAATCCTGGATTCTCTTATTATTGGAATTTTATGCTTTATCTGCCTGTATTTTATGAAAATGCCCTATTCTGTACTGGTTAGTGTGATTGTGGGAGTGACAAATGTAATTCCTTTTTTTGGACCGTATCTGGGAGCAGTGCCAAGCACGATTCTGATTATGCTGGCAAATCCAATCCAGGGATTCTATTTTGTGATTTTTATTCTGGTGCTGCAGCAGGTTGACGGAAATATAATTGGACCTAAGATTTTAGGAGACTCCACAGGCTTGTCTTCTTTTTGGGTGGTATTTGCTATTCTTGTGGGAGGAGGAATATTTGGGATCCCCGGCATGATCATCGGAGTTCCGCTTTTTGCAGTGATTTTCTATATTTTGCGCAGGATCTTGAATTATACGATTCAAAAGAAACGTCTGCCTTTGGACAGCGGAGATTATATCAAGACAGAGAAGCTGGATATTGAGAGCAACAAACTGGTGGATTACCAGGAGGAAAAGGATAGACCAAAGCAGGCCGCAAAGAAGAAAAAAAATTGGGATTTGCCGAAAAACTTGAAAAAAAACAGAAAGAAGAAATAGATTTTTTGACATCTACAGGGAGAATATGTTAAACTATGGATTATATGGACGATAATCAGGGGAAATATACCTTTTAACATAATTCTGAGGTGAAACAGTTGGATAGATACGAATATAAGCTAAAACTGGAACAGTTAAAGAATCTGGTGGAAGAGAAAGACTATGAAAGAGCGGCAGAGATTGCAGATTCTGTTAACTGGAGGAAAGTAAAGAGTTCAGCGACGCTGTGCATGGTGGGAGAAATTTATGACAGAGTAAAACGATATGATGACAGCCATGAGATTCTGCTAATGGCATATGACCGTGCGGCAGTGGGGAGAAATATACTGTACCGTCTGACCCTGGTTGCTTTGAAAATGGGAAATCTGGATGAAGCAAAAGAATATTATGAAGAATTTCTTGAGGTTGCGCCCTACGATAATCAGAAATATATACTGCGGTATCAGATTGCCAAGCTGAGCGGGGCAGATCTGCAGGAACTTATTGATATTCTGGAGGAGTTTAAAGATCGGGAGTATATTGAGGAGTGGGCTTTTGAACTTGCCTATCTTTACCACCGTGCCGGAAACGGGGAGCGGTGTGTGGAAGTCTGTGACGAGCTGGTACTTTGGATTGGCGATGGGAAATATGTGGAAAAGGCTCTGGAACTTAAGATGCTCTATCAGCCTTTAAGCCGGGAACAGGAAGACAAATACCGGCAGTTTAAACAATTTAGGGATGGAATTGTAGAGGTACGTCCGACGGATCTGCTGGAATCCGGGGAAATCATCCAGGAAACTGTGAAGATACCAGATATTGCTTCCGGCAGCGCACGGTTTAACACATCGAATCTGCAGGCAGAAATTGCTAAGAGTATGCAGCAGATTATGGATGCCAATACCAAAGAGATTGTAAGCGACACCATGGATAATATCAAGAAAATGGTGGAGGAGATTCCCTATCTGCAGGTGCCGCCGGAGGAAGAAGAGGCTGCTGCAGAGGAAGAGCAGTTTGGATATATTGAGACAGAGGAAGAGATCGACGATTCTCTGAAGAATGATTTCGAAGAACTTCTGGCAGAAGACTGGGACGGCCAGGTGCGTATGACCGTGCAGGGCGGGAATGTCTGGGAATCCCAGGTAAATGGACAGATGGATATTGATGATGTACTGGCAGAATGGGAGAGAACCAGGCAGGCTGCGGAGGCTGCTATGGCAACAGCCCAGGAGAGAAGGCTGGTGTCTGCAAAAGCCCGCGCCCTGCAGGAGGCACAGGAACTTCTGACACGTTTAAATGAGATTATTCCCAAGCTGGAGGCTGGGATTACCCCTCAGGAACTTCTTGCAGAACGTTATCTTCATAATCTTCCATTAGAAGAATTGGAAGAGGAAGCGAAACAGCGGCCAGATTTGGAAAAAGACACGGCTGTTTCAGAGGGAATGCAGGAGATGGAAGCTGCTCAGATGGCCGTGGAATCCTATAAACCAGAAGAAGGCCAGAACCTTCAAAATGTGAAGAATCTGGATTATGATGGGATGCCGGAAGGAATGCAGACGCCGGGGGAACCACAGAATCCGGAGTATGCTGCAATACCGGAAGAACTGCAGTCCCCAGAAGCTATTCCGTTCCCAGAAGAAGCACAAATGCCAGAAAATATTTCGTTCCCTGCAGAAATCCCGATGCCAGAGGAACTTCCGCTCCCGGAAGAAGTGCAGAGAACAGAGGAGGAGCCTGTATCCGGCAAAGCAAAGATGCCAGAGGGAATCCAGGATTCCGAGGAACTTTTGGTACAGCAAGAACTGCAGTCTCCAGGAACTGTCAGACAGCCGAAGTCATCTTCTGATGAGATTTCAAGCTGGGAAGAAGCCGCCAGAATTTTGGGAGAGCCTATTCCCAAAGAATATCTGGAGAAGATGAAACAAAAAGGTACAGGAAGAATGGACAGACCTGTAAAGGAAGAGGAGCAGGAAAGAAAACATCTTCTTGAGGAACCAAAGAATGTGCCACAGCCGGAGGCTTCTTTGGAGGAATTGATTGAGCAGGAAGCTGAAAAGCCGGACGAAGAGGAAGAAAAGGATGCCGGAAATTATCTGCGTTCCGTATTTCAGGCGGCCCGGGAATCCCGGGAGGAGAAAGTCAGCGTTCCGAAAATTCAGATTGAGGAGCCTGAGAAGCATATTCGTAAATTAACCCAGGAACAGAAGGAAATTTTTTCTTATTTTGTCCCCATTACCGGTATGGAGCAGCAGCTCTGCCAGGTGCTGGAAGGCGCCCTGCACAGAAAAGGAAAAGACAATACCTCTTCCAGTGGAAATATTCTGATTACTGGCGGGCGGGGCAGTGGTAAAACAGTGCTGGCAACTGATTTTATCAAGGCGATACAAAAAAGCGGCAGGCATCCAGGCGGAAAGGTTGGAAAAATTACGGGAGAGTCTTTGAATCAAAAGGATTTGACCCAGTTAATCCGCAAAGTAGCCGGCGGGTATTTGATTATAGAGAAAGCAGGTGATATTTCAAAGCAGACTGCAACAGGCTTAGCTCTTTTGATGGAACAGAATACAGACGGGCTTCTGGTAATTATGGAAGATACCAGAAAAGGGATTGATAAGGTTTTAAGCCAAGACGCAAATTTTGCCCGTAAGTTTACAGAGCGGGTCAAAATTCCGGTATTTACCAGTGATGAACTGGTGGAATTTGCAAAGGCATATGCTTTAGAACATGAATGTGAGATTGATGATATGGGGATACTGGCACTTTATAACCGTATCAGCAACATCCAGAAACTGGATGAGGCAACGACGCTTACCGAGGTAAAGGAAATCATGGACGAGGCAATCTACAGGGCAGATCGCGGCGGTTTGAAAAAGTTTTTTGGAGGCAAGAAGTTTAGTCCCGAAGGATATCTTTATCTAAGGGAAAAGGATTTTGAAGATTAAGGAAACAGGAGTGAAAGGTATGGAACATTTTTCAGATTTGGATATGTATTATCTGGGTCAGGGGACCCATTATGACATTTATAAGAAATTAGGAGCGCATCCCACCAAGGAAAAAGGCAAGGAAGGGGTATACTTTGCAGTGTGGGCGCCTAATGCCCAAAAGGTGTCAGTGATTGGAGAATTTAATGACTGGAAAGAAGATGCTGATGAAATGGAACGGCTTGAGCCTATGGGGATTTACGAGCTGTTTGTGCCAGGAGCCGCTGTGGGTGACTTATATAAATTTTATATTGAAACACCAGACGGCAGACAGCTTTATAAGGCAGATCCATATGCAAATTATGCAGAACTCCGCCCGGGGACGGCATCTCGTGTGGCGGACATCAGTGATTTTAAATGGACTGACGCCAAGTGGATGGAAAAACGTCAGGCATGTAAAGATATCCATACCCAGCCCATGGCAATTTATGAAGTGCATCCTGGCTCCTGGATGCGCCATCCCGGAAGAGAGGATGAGGGATTTTATACGTATCGGGAACTTGCTGAGAGACTTACCGAGTATGTAAAGGAAATGGGTTACACGCATGTGGAATTAATGGGAATTTCAGAATATCCTTTTGACGGTTCCTGGGGCTATCAGGTTACTGGATATTATGCCCCCACTTCCAGATATGGCACGCCGGAGGACTTTGCGTACCTGGTAGATTATATGCATAAGAATAACATAGGAGTCATTCTGGACTGGGTTCCAGCGCATTTCCCAAGGGATGCCCACGGCCTTGCGGAGTTTGACGGAAGCTGTTTGTATGAATATGCAGATCCTAAGAAGGGAGAACATCCGGATTGGGGAACCAAAATTTTTGATTATGGCAAGACCGAAGTGAAGAATTTCCTGATTGGCAGTGCATTGATGTGGATTGAGCATTATCATATTGACGGCCTGCGGGTGGATGCGGTGGCTTCTATGCTGTATCTGGATTATGGAAAACAGGATGGACAGTGGGTTGCAAATATCTATGGCGGCAACAAGAACCTGGAGGCAATTGAATTCTTTAAACATATTAACACTTTGATTTTGGGCAGGAATCCGGGCGCTATGATGATTGCAGAGGAATCAACAGCATGGCCGAAGGTTACTGGAGCAGTAGAAGACGACGGACTGAATTTCAGCTATAAGTGGAACATGGGATGGATGCATGATTTCCTGGATTATATGAAATTAGATCCTTATTTCAGGAAGGATAACCATAACCGTATGACCTTTGCTATGAGTTATAACAGCAGTGAGCAGTATATTTTAGTACTTTCTCATGATGAGGTTGTGCATTTGAAATGTTCCATGATTAATAAAATGCCGGGGCTTGGAAAAGATAAGTTTTCCAATTTAAAAGCGGCTTATGGATTTATGATGGGCCATCCTGGCAAGAAACTGTTATTTATGGGACAGGAGTTTGGCCAGCTTCGGGAATGGAGTGAGGAACGGGAACTGGATTGGTTCCTCCTGCAGGAACCAGAACACCTGCAATTGCAGACATATTTCAAAGATTTGCTGCATTTGTATCGGAAATATCCGGCTATGTATGAAGCTGACAGTGATTGGAATAGTTTTGAATGGATCAATGCGGATGACAATTATCACAGTGTGTTCAGCTTTGTCCGCAAGAGTAAGAATGGAAAGAACAATCTGTTATTTATCTGTAATTTTACGCCCATGGAGTGGGAAGATTACCGGGTCGGCGTACCTCTGAAGAAACAGTACAAACTGATTTTTAACAGTGACGATAAGAAATATGGCGGAGAAGGCAAGAAGCGTCCCTTGCTTTATAAGGCAACAAAGAAGGAATGTGACAACCGTCCGTTTTCTTTTGCATATCCAATCCCTGCATATGGGGTGGCAGTGTTCCTGTATTAGGAACTGAAAAAGCTGCGGCAGATTAATCTGCCACAGCTTTTTTTAAATGTTCAAGATAAATATTCCGAATGCTTTTATATTCTCCCAAGCCTTTGAGGTGACAAACCACTTCATATCCTGCCGCTTCAAAAAGGGATTTCCAGGAGCCTTCTTGTTCTCCAGCCATATCATTGTTGGCATGGTCGCCGGCTACCAGCATAAAAGGGCAGAGATGTACCCGTTTTGCAGAGGTTTTTTTTACCTGGCGAATCAGCGTATTTAAATCAGGGTAGGCTTCCACAGTGCCCATAAAAACGTTAGGATGTTCCATCTCTTTCAGCATATAGTCCAAGGCGGCATAGACAGAATTGGCATGGTGGCTGGTACCATGTCCCATAAGTATAAGGGTTTCTTCCTGGGATAACATAGAATATTCTGACAACAGGCAGTTTAAGACATCCCTGTGATCTTCTGTGGAGGTCAGCAGGGGAGAACCAAACCGGACCTGAAGATGCGGCTGTGCATGTTCTAAAATCGTGCGCGTCATGGCCTCATGTTCCAGCCCGTTTATGAAGTGTGTGGGCTGAACAATGAGCTTGTCTATGTGATCGGCGGTAATTTCAGCCATGGCTTCTTCTACGGAAGGAATATAGAGGTTATCCCGGGATTTTAAAAGGGAGAGGATCATTTTACTGGTCCATGCCTGATATACCTGATATTCTGGAAATGTTTCTATGACTTCGGCATAAATCTGATCGATAGTTTTTTGCTTGCTCTCTAAATAACTGGTGCCGAAGCTCACCAGCAGAATACCTTTTTTCTGTTTCATGGTGGAAGTCCTTTCTATGTTGTTTTATTCCCGCGAGCAATGTACCCGCAGGGCACTTAGGAAAATAGCCATGTTTACATGGATATTTGACGAATGCCGCGAGGGTCAAATACCCCATTACTTGCAGCGGGGTATTTGATTCCCGTGGGCTATTTGCTGTTTTCTGATTTTGGAAATTACCAGGCCAATCAAGAAACCCGCAAAGCTGCCCATCGCAATTGTTCCTGCGAAAAGAACAGTAATTTCAATTAAATTGTTTATTCTAATATTAGAAAGAGCTTCACATACAGCGTAGACAACAAAACTTGCAACGATTCCAATTAGATATTTTCTGGCGTCTTTCAGTTTCATACTTAAAATTAAGGTGATTGCCAATGATAGAAGTAGAATGAATATACTGTTAGATGAAAACAGTTCATCTAATATTGGTAAATATTTCATATAGTAACCTCCACAGGTTTTAATTTTTGGTGATGACTGCCTGATATTATTATACTTTATTTATCCACCAGTTTACAACTATTATAAATAGCGCTCCTTTTGCTGAACAAGGTATTTTAAGGCTCTCATAAGGGCAGATGATTTTATTATACTTTCGCTCTTTTTCACGAAAGTGGCAAAAAATACCTCCTG